>NZ_JBHVYA010000002.1:0-507399 GCF_042881255.1 Streptomyces sp. NPDC058279
GGCCTGGCCCGGTCCGCCGACGCGGCTGCGGGCCGAAGCCGCCGCCGCGCCGCCGGAGGAGGAGCCGCCGGTACGCCGGCCGCGCTCGCCGGAGCCGGCGCCCTGACCGGTCGCCTGGCCGCGGCGGGCCTGGCCCGACCCGGCCGCGGGGGCCTGGCCGGCGCTGCCGCCGCCGGTACGGCGACCACGGCCGGCACCGGCGGCCGGGGCGGCGCCCGCGGCGGAGCCCGTACGCGGTCCGCCCGAACGGCGGCCCGAGCCGGAACGCGCCTTGGGCTGCGGGGGCTGCGGCACCTCCAGCACCACCGGGATGCCGGACGGCGTCTTGGCGCCGGTCAGGCGGGACAGTTCCTCGTCGGAGGACTTGATCTGCGCGGTGCGCGGGGAGATGCCGGCGTCCGACATCAGCCGGGTCATGTCGCGCTTCTGGTCGGGCAGGACCAGGGTGACGACGCTGCCGGACTCGCCGGCGCGGGCGGTCCGGCCGCCGCGGTGCAGGTAGTCCTTGTGGTCGGTGGGCGGGTCCACGTTGACGACGAGGTCCAGGTCGTCGATGTGGATGCCGCGCGCGGCCACGTTGGTGGCGACGAGCGCGGTGACCTCGCCCGTCTTGAACCAGTCCAGGGTGCGGTTGCGCTGCGGCTGCGAGCGGCCGCCGTGCAGACCGGAGGCGCGGACGCCGTCCGCCAGGAGCTTCTTGACCATGCGGTCGACGCCGCGCTTGGTGTCGACGAACATGATCACCCGGCCGTCGCGAGCGGCTATGCGCGTGGCCACGGCCTTCTTGTCGGTCTCGTCCATGACGTACAGGACGTGGTGTTCCATCGTGGTGACGGCGCCGGCCGACGGGTCGACGGAGTGGCCGACCGGGTCGGTCAGGAACATCTTGACGAGTTTGTCGATGTTCTTGTCCAGCGTCGCGGAGAACAGCATCGTCTGGCCGTCGGGGCGGACCTGCTTGAGCAGCGCGGTGACCTGCGGCATGAAGCCCATGTCGGTCATCTGGTCGGCCTCGTCGAGGACGGTGATCGCGACGTCGTCGAGGATCGCGTCGCCGCGGTCGATCAGGTCCTTGAGCCGGCCCGGCGTGGCGACGAGCACCTCGGAGCCGCGCCGCAGGGCGCCGGACTGCCGGTTGATCGACATGCCGCCGACGACGGTGGCGATGCGCAGGTTGACGGCGGTGGCGTACGGGGCCAGCGCGTCGGTGACCTGCTGCGCCAGTTCGCGGGTCGGTACGAGGACCAGCGCGAGCGGCGACTTCGGCTGCGCGCGGCGGCCGGCGGTGCGGGCGAGCAGCGCCAGGCCGAAGGCGAGCGTCTTGCCGGAGCCGGTGCGGCCGCGGCCGAGGAGGTCACGTCCGGCGAGGGAGTTCGGCAGCGTCGCGGCCTGGATCGGGAAGGGCTCGGTGACGCCCTGGGCGGCGAGGGTCTTCAGCAGCGCCTCGGGCATGTCCATGTCCTCGAACGCGGCGACGGGCGGGAGGGCCGGCGTCAGCGGTTCGGGCATGGTGAATTCTTGGGGCCTGGCGGCGGGGGCGGACTTCTGCCGTCCCGCGCCAGCCTTCGGACGTCCCTGGGCCGCTCCTCGGCCCCGGGCGGGACGGCGGCTGGGTCGTGCGGAGCTGGAGCTGGTCATGCGAGAAAGCCCTCCTGAAACCGGCAGGTAAAACAAAGGTCGAAACAGCAGACAAGCCGGGGCCCGCACCTCGCGGTGCGGACCCCGGCATGCTGAAATACTTAGTTGGCGGGGAGGATGTTCTCCGCCTGGGGGCCCTTCTGGCCCTGGGTGACGTCGAAGGACACGCGCTGGCCCTCCTGAAGCTCACGGAAGCCCTGGGTGGCGATGTTCGAGTAGTGGGCGAAGACGTCCGGGCCGCCACCGTCCTGCTCGATGAAGCCGAAGCCCTTTTCCGAGTTGAACCACTTCACGGTGCCAAGTGCCATTTTGAATCTCCTGAATAGGCGGCAAGGGCCCCATCCGGAGATCCCGGTAAAAAACAAAAGCGCCTGTCGGAGCATTCCCGTCAGGCGCACATAAGTTTCATGGGTACCACAACTGCAACGCGTCCAAAGCTAGCACACGGCTGCCGGGGTCGGTCAAGAGCGCGGTGTGATCTCCGTCCCCGCCGCCGACCTGCACCGTTAGAGCCGCTCGATGATCGTCACGTTGGCCTGGCCGCCGCCCTCGCACATGGTCTGGAGGCCGTAGCGGCCGCCCGTGCGCTCCAGCTCGTGCAGGAGGGTGGTCATGAGCTTCGCGCCGGTGGCGCCCAGCGGGTGGCCCAGCGCGATGGCGCCTCCGTTGACGTTCACCCGGTCGGGGTCGGCGCCCGTCTCCTTGAGCCAGGCGAGGACGACGGGGGCGAACGCCTCGTTGATCTCCACCAGGTCGATGTCGTCCAGTGGGAGGCCGGTCTTCTTCAGCGCGTACGCGGTCGCGGGGATGGGCGCCGACAGCATGCGGATGGGGTCTTCACCGCGTACCGACAGGTGGTGGATACGGGCCCGGGGGCGCAGGCCGTGTCGGGCGACCGCCCGCTCGGAGGCGAGGAGCAGCGCGGCGGCGCCGTCGGAGACCTGGGAGGAGACGGCCGCGGTGATGGTGCCGCCCTCGACGACGGGTTTCAGGGCCGCCATCTTCTCCAAGGTGGTGTCCCGGCGCGGGCCCTCGTCGGCGCTCACTTCCCCGTACGCGACGGTCTCCCGGTCGAAGCGGCCCTCGTCGGCGGCCCGCACGGCCCGCCGGTGGGAGCGCAGGGCGAACTCCTCCATGTCGCGGCGCGAGACGCCCCACTTGACGGCGATCAGCTCGGCGCCGTGGAACTGGTTGACCGGGGCGTCCCCGTACCGGGCCCGCCAGCCCGCCGAGCCGGCGAAGGGGCCTTCGGTGAGGCCGAGCGGCTCCGCCGCCTGCCGGGAGGCGAAGGCGATGGGGATCATCGACATGTTCTGGGTGCCGCCGGCGACGACCAGGTCCTGGGTGCCGGACAGCACGGCCTGCGCCGCGAAGTGCACCGCCTGCTGGGAGGAGCCGCACTGTCGGTCGACGGTGACGCCGGGCACCTCCTCGGGCAGGCCGGCCGCGAGCCACGCCGTCCGGGCGATGTCGCCGGCCTGGGGGCCGACGGTGTCGAGGCAGCCGAAGACGACGTCCTCCACCGCCGCCGGGTCCACGCCGGACCGTTCCATCAGCGCCCGAAGCACGTGCGCGCCGAGGTCGGCGGGGTGGACGGCCGAGAGTCCTCCTCCGCGCCGCCCCACGGGGGTGCGTACCGCTTCGACTATGTATGCCTCGGGCATCGGGACTCCTCCGGGTCGGGTCAGGTTCGCAGGGCGATCCCGTCCAGCACCATCGACAGGTACTGGCGGGCGATCTCCTCGGGGCTGTGCTGTCCGCCGGGCCGGTACCAGGAGGCCGCGACCCATACCGTGTCGCGCACGAAGCGGTAGGTCAGGCGGATGTCCAGGTCGGCCCGGAAGACCCCGTCGGCCACCCCGCGCTCCAGCGTCCCCAGCCACGCCTGCTCGAACTTGCGCTGGGAGTCGGACAGGTAGTGGAAGCGGGGCTGCGCGGAGAGGTGCCGGGACTCCTTCTGGTAGATCGCGACGGCGGCGCGGTGCCGGTCGATCTCGCGGAAGGACTCGGTGACGAGGGCCTCGATGGTCTCGCGGGGGCCGAGACCGGCGGCGAGGACGGTGTCGTACCCGTCCCACAGTTCGTTCAGGAAGGCCGAGAGGATCTCGTCGAGCATCGATTCCTTGGAATCGAAGTGGTAGTAGAGGCTGCCGGCGAGCATGCCGGCGGCGTCGGCGATCTTGCGGACGGTGGTGGCGTTGTAGCCCTGTGCGGCGAAGACCTCCGCGGCGGTGTCGAGGAGCTCGCGGCGCCGCTCGGGTGAGGCGGTCACCTGGGTTTTCTTCTTGTTCGTTGGCACGCGCCCATTGTCGGTCGTCGGTTGCCGGTCGGGGCCGGTCAGGGGTGCTGGCTGCTGACGGAGACGGTCTCGCCCGTCATGTAGGAGGAGTAGCCGCTGGCGAGGAACACGATGACGTTGGCGACCTCCCAGGGTTCGGCGTGGCGGCCGAACGCCTCGCGGGCGGTGAGTTCGGCGAGGAGTTCCTCACTGGTGACCTTCGCCAGGTGCGGGTGCATGGCCAGGCTGGGGGCGACGGCGTTGACGCGCACCCCGAACTCCGCGGCCTCCAGCGCCGCGCAGCGGGTGAGGGCCATGACACCGGCCTTGGCGGCGGCGTAGTGCGCCTGGCCGCGCTGGGCGCGCCAGCCGATGACGGAGGCGTTGTTGACGACGACGCCGCCGGTGCGGGCCGCCTTGAGGGAGCGCAGGGCGGCGCGGGTGCAGCGGAAGGTGCCGTTCAGCGTGACGTCGAGGACGCGCCCCCACTGCTCGTCGGTCATGTCGACGAGGTCGGCGGTGCCGCCGAGGCCCGCGTTGTTGACGACGATGTCGAGGCCGCCGTGGGCGTGTTCGGCGTGTACGAACAGGGCGCGCACCTGGTCCTCGTCGGTGACGTCGCAGGGCAGGGAGGTCACCCGGTCCGCCCCGAATTCGGCGGCGAGCGCGGTCTCGGTCTCCTTCAGCCGGCGGGCGTGGGCATCGCCGATCACGACGCGGGCGCCTTCCTCCAGGAAGCGGCGGGCGGTGGCCCCGCCGATGCCGGCGCCCGCTGCGGCGGTGATGACGGCGGCGCGGCCTTCCAGCAGTCCGTGCCCGGCGGTGTACCGGGGCGGGTGGGCGAACTCCTCGACGCTGCTCATGACCGTACGTTAACCTACCTAACACTTGTTAGGGAAGCGAGGAGGCGGACGCCTGATGGAGCTGACGCACACGCCCGGGGCACGGGCCTTCCGGGCCGAGGCCCGGGACTGGCTCGCCGCCCACGTACCCGCCTCACCGCTGCCGTCCCTGGAGACGGAGGAGGGCTTCGCCGCACACCGCGCGTGGGAGGCGCTGCTGCACGCGGGCGGCTGGTCGGTGGTGTCCTGGCCCGAGGAGTACGGCGGGCGCGGCGTGGACCTGGAGCACTGGCTGGTCTTCGAGGAGGAGTACTGGGCCGCGGGCGCCCCGGGGCGCGTCTCGCAGAACGGCATCAGTCTGCTCGCCCCCACCCTCCTCGCCCACGGCACGGCGGAGCAGCGGGCCCGGGTGCTGCCGCCCATGGCGGGCGGCGAGGTGATCTGGGCGCAGGCGTGGTCGGAGCCGGAGGCGGGCTCCGACCTGGCCTCGCTCGGCTCGCGGGCACTGCGCACGGAGGGCGGCTGGCTGCTGTCCGGGCAGAAGACGTGGTCCTCGCGGGCGGCGTTCGCGGACCGGGCGTTCGGGATCTTCCGCTCCGACCCGGACGCGGCGAAACCGCACCAGGGTCTGACCTACCTGATGTTCGACCTGCGGGCGCCCGGGGTGACGGTGCGGCCCATCGGCCGGCTCGACGGCAAGCCGGCCTTCGCCGAGCTCTTCCTGGACCGGGTCTTCGTCCCGGACGAGGACGTGATCGGCGAGCCGGGTCAGGGCTGGCGGATCGCGATGTCGACGACCGGCGACGAACGCGGGCTGACCCTGCGCTCGCCCGGCCGCTTCCTGGCGGCGGCGGACCGGCTGGTGTCGCTGTGGGAGACGGCCGGCGATCCCGCGGACACGGCGATGCGGGACCGGGTGGCGGACGCGGTGGTCGGGGCGCGCGCGTACGAGCTGTTCACCTGGGCGGGCGCCGCCCGGTACGCGGCGGGCGAGACGTCCGGCGCCGGCTCCAGCCTGAACAAGGTGTTCTGGTCCGAGTACGACATCGCCTTGCACGAGACGGCGCTGGACCTGCTGGGCGCCGACGCGGAGCGGGCGGACGGTCCGTGGGCCGAGCCGTGGCTCTTCTCCCTGGCCGGGCCGATCTACGCGGGTACGAACGAGATCCAGCGCGACATCATCGCCGAGCGGCTGCTCGGCCTCCCGAAGGGCCGCCGCTGATGCGTTTCCTGCCGACCGACGAGCAACGCGACTTCGCGCGTTCGCTGCGCGCGCTGTTCGGCGCGGCGCCGGTGCCGGCCGCCGCCCGGGCCTGGGGCGCGGGCGAGCACGGGCCCGGGCGGGCGGTGTGGGCCCGGGCCGCCGGCACGGGGTTGTTCGCGCTCGCCGCCGACGAGGCGTACGACGGGCTGGGGCCGCTGGCGGTGGAGGCGGCGCTCGGTTTCGTGGAGTGGGGCCGGTCGGGGATGCCGGGGCCGGCGGTGGAGACGGCGGCGGTGGCGGTGCTGCTGTCCCGGCTGGGCGACGAGGCCCTGGCGAAACGTTTCCTGCCGGGCCTGCTGGCGGGTGAGGCGCTCGCCACGCTGACCTTGCCGGGCGGGGGTCCGTACGCCGTGGACGCGGACGCGGCGGCGTACCGGTTCCATGTGTCCGAGGCGGGTGGGTTGTCGTTGACCCCGGCGCCGGCGCAGGCGCTGCCGTCCAGCGACCCGGCGCGCCGGCTGTTCCGGGCCGCCCTTTCGGGGGGCGAGCCGTTGGCCGCCGGGCCCCAGGTGGTGGAGGCGGCGCGGGCCGCGGCGCAATGGGCGCGCCTGCTGACGGCGGCCCAGTGCCTGGGCGTGGGCGAGGCGCTGCTGTCGCGCACGGTGGAGTACGTGAAGCAGCGCACGCAGTTCGGGACGCCGATCGGCGCCTTCCAGGCGGTCAAGCACCGGCTGGCAGACACGCTGCTGGCCCTGGAGTTCGCCCGGCCGCTGCTGTGGGCGGGGGCGTTGTCCCTGGACCCGGGCGAGGTCGCGGCGGCGAAGCTCACGGCGGGCGAGGCGGCGTACGCGGCGGCGATGACCGCGCTGCGACTCCACGGCGCGATCGGCTACACGCAGGAGCTGGACCTCTCGGTGTGGCTGCGCAAGGCGCGCCCGCTGCGGGACGCGTGGGGCACGCCGTCGCGGTGCCGTGCGGTGGTGCTGGAGGCGCGGGCGCCGCTCAGAGGAGGGCCACGCTGAGCCCGACCACGTACCGCTCCTCGACGACGCCGTCGGGGAACACGGCTGCCAGACGGGCCCGTTCGGCGTCCATGAAGGCTCGGGTGCCGCTCTCGCCGAGCATCAGGAACGCCGAGTGGGTGGCGTGGTTGGCGAGGTGGGAGTCCAGGGGGATGCGGCGCGACCAGCGGATCCGGCGGGTGGTGAAGGCCGGCCCGGGGGGCAGCGCGCGGAAGGTGGCGGAGCCGTCGGCCCCGAAGAGGGCGGCGATCCGCGCGTCCTGCTCGGCGACCCAGGGGACGGTGGGGTCCGTGTCGTTCCACCACAACGCGAGCGCGCCGCCGGGGCGCAGCACGCGGCGGGCCTCGGGGACGGCGAGCGCCGGGTCGGTCCAGTGCCACGCCTGGGCGTAGGTGAGGATGTCGAACCCGCCGGTGACCAGGGGCAGCCGGTTGCCGTCGCCCCGGACGAGCGGGATACGGGGGTGCGCGCGGCGGAACTCGGCGGCCATGCCGTCACCGGGCTCGACGGCGACGACGTCGGCGCCGCGCGCGCTCAGCGGCCCGGAGGCGATCCCGGTCCCCGCTCCGACGTCGGCCACCCGCGCCCCCTCCAGCGGGCGTCCGACTGATTCCTCCAGGGCGTCGAACAGCGCGTCGGGGTAGCCGGGCCGGTACGCGGCATACCGGGAGGCGACGGCGTCGAAGGAGCGGGCCCGGGTGCGGGGGGTCGTCATCGCTCCATTGTCCCGCGGAACTCCCGCACCACCTCGACGCGTCCGACGACGTACCGGTTGACCTCGTCCGGTTCCGCCGCGGCCGGTCGGCGGCACGGCCCAGGTCCGGCTCGGCCGTGGCCGGTGGGGGGCCACAGGGTCGTGGTCGGGGACATTTCGAATCCGGCCGCCCCGCCCCCCTACTGCGCGAGCCACGCCGCGGCCGCCGCCAGGGCCGAGGAGCCCGCCGGTAGCGGCAGGCCCAGGAAGCCGTGGAAGACGCCCGGGTACAGCTGCACCGTGCAGTCGACGCCGGCCGCCGCCAACCGGCGCGCGTACGCCAGGCCCTCGTCGCGCAGGACGTCGCAATCCGCGAGGATCATCAGCGTGCGCGGCAGCCCGGACACGTCGACGGCCGACAGCGGCGAGACGTGCGGGTGGGACGGGTCGCCGCCGTACTGGTCCCAGTACCAGGCCATGTGCGCGGCGGTGTGGAAGTAGCCCCGCGCGAAGCGGTCGACGGACGGGGACCGCATCGTGGCGTCCAACGGCGGGTAGACCAGTAGCTGTCCGGCGACCAGTCCGGGTGCCCGCAGCGCGGTGACCGCCGCCAGGTTGCCGCCGCTGGAGTCCCCCGCGACCGTCACCCCGTCCGGGTCGCAGCCCAGCGGGCCGGCCTGCGCGCGGGCCCACAGCAGCACCGTCAGCGCGTCGTCCGGCGCCGCCGGCCAGGGGTGTTCGGGGGCGAGCCGGTAGTCGGCGGAGACCACCACCGCGCCGGAGCCCGCCGCCAGCGCCCGGCAGACGGGGTCGTGGGTGTCCGGGCCGCACATCACCCAGCCGCCTCCGTGGAAGTAGACGACCAGCGGCCGTCCGGTCGAGCCCGGCGCCGGGTCGTAGACCCGTACGGGGACACCCGCGGCGTCCGTGTCGTGGACGCGGGCCACCGGCGGGCCGGCGGAACGGCCGCCGACGGCCGTCGCCCGCAGGGCCGCCACGTCGCCCGGGCCGGGAAAGCCGGCCGTCAGCGCGTCGCACAGCGCCCGCGCGGCCGGGGACAGGGGATCGTCGTCGCTCATCCGACCGTCATCCCGCCGTCCACCGCGAACTCGGTGCCGGTCACGTACGACGAGGCGTCCGAGCAGAGGAAGCGCACGAGCTCCGCGACCTCTTCCGGCCGCCCCATCCGCCCCAGTGGCACGTGTGACCAGTCGCGCCCGGCGACCGCCTCCGCGACCATCGGGGTGTCCACGGCTCCCGGGTGCACGGAGTTGACCCGGATGCCGTCGCCGGCCAGGTCGAGCGCCGCCGACCGGGTCAGGCCGCGCAGGGCGAACTTGGTGGAGCCGTAGGCCGCGTGGCCGGGTATCCCGACCAGGCCCGCCGTGGAGGAGACGTTGACGATGGAACCGCCTCCCGCGGCGCGCAGCAGCGGGGCCACGGCCTGGATGCCGAGGAACGGGCCGAGCAGGTTGACCCGCAGCAGTTCCTCGAAGTCGGCGAGGCGCTGGTGCTCGACGTGCGCGGTGCGCCACAGCGCCGCGTTGTTGACGAGCGCCGAGACGGTACCGTAGGCCGCGACCGCCTCGCGGACGACCGCCGACCAGCCGTCGGGGTCGCGCACGTCGTGCCGCACGTAGCGCCCTTGGTCGCCGAGTTCGGCCGCGACCGCCCGGCCCTCGTCCTCGCGCAGGTCGGTGACGACGACCCGGGCGCCGGCTTCGGCGCACATCCGGGCCTCGGCGGCGCCTTGGCCGCGTGCGGCGCCGGTGATGACGACGACCTTCCCGTCCAGCGTGATCACGGAGCCTCCTGCCGAACGCGTGGCGTTCGTGTGACGGGTGACGGGTGACGGGTGAAGCTTTCTAATAGGCATACTTCTAGCAGGCATGTCCGGAGGGCGGAAGGGCCTTGGCGGGCACCGGCCATAGACTGCGCTGCGTGCCAGACGAGACGAACAAGCGCGCGCTGCCCGCCACCGGTTGGGCGGTGCTCGGACTGCTCTCCTTCGGCGAGGAGCTCTCCGGCTACGACGTGAAGAAGTGGGCGGACCGCTCGTTGCGCTTCTTCTACTGGAGCCCTTCCTTCAGCCAGGTCTACAGCGAACTCAGGCGCCTGGAAGAGGCCGGCTACGCCTCCTCACGCCGGGTCGGCCAGGAGGACGGCGCCCGCGACAAGCGGGTGTACCGGATCACCGACGCCGGTATGGAGGCCGTACGGGAATGGGCGCGCGAGGCGCCGGTCGATCCGCCGGTCCTCAAGCACGGACCGATGCTGCGGCTGTGGCTGGGCCACCTGCTGGAGCCGGAACGGATGCGCGAAGTGCTCGGCCGACACCGGGAGTTCGCGGAGGGGATGCGCCGTCGCGCGGAGGCGGACGCGGCCGCGGCCGGGAGCGAGGAGGCATGGGCGTACCCCACGCTGACCCTCAAGTGGGCCGAGCGGTACTACGCCTGCGAACGCGACCTCGCCGCCGCGATGCTGGACGACATCGAGGCGCTGGTCGCGGAGCGCGGCACGGCGGGCGGTACCTGAGGCACGGCGGTGCGCCTGAGCGACGCCCGCCGGGGGCCGCGCTTGGATGGACGTATGACGACGAACAACTGGGCAGCGTTCGAGGCGGCGGAACCCGATTTCGCGCGGGCCGTCCGGGCCCGCTTCGCACAGCGGCCCCACCATGTCCTGGGCACCCTGCGCCGGGACGGCGCCCCGCGCCTGAGCGGACTGCGGGTCGACATCCGCGGCGGTGAGCTGTGGCTCGGGATGATGCCCGGATCGATGAAGGCCGAGGACCTCCGCCGCGATCCGCGGTTCGCCCTGCACTCCGGGCCGGACGAGGAAGAGTCCATGCCCGGCGGGGACGTACGGGTCTCGGGGCGCGCGCTGGAACTCGTGGACCCGCCGGAGCTGCACCGGTACGCGGAGGAGACGCAGACCCCGCACCCCTTCGACCTGTTCCACGCCGACCTGACGGAGGTCGTCCGGGTCACGGTCGAGGGCGCCGACCTCGTGATCCGCACCTGGGTCCCGGGCCACCCGGTGCGCACCAGGCGCCGCGGCAACGACGACGAGCCGCCGCGCGAGGGGTGACGCCCCTCAGGTGAACGGGATCAGGTCCCGGCCTCGGCGCAGCGGGGGGAAGGCGGCCGGGTCGATGTCGAGCCGGCTGCGGTCGATGTTGATCGTGACGTCCCCGTACGTGGCGTCGTGGCCGCCGCGGAACTGGTGGGCGCGGCGGCGGCCGGGCCACTGGGTGCCTCCCGCGGGCAGTCCCATGTCGGCGTCCGTGACCGTGGCGGAGAGGTTCCAGCGGGCCACCCACAGCACGTCCGGCATGTCCTGCGGCGCCTGGTGGTAGTGGGCGCTCAGCGCGGGGACGCCGGACGCGGCGTGCGCGTAGGCCGCCGAGCGGTAGCCGAGCGCGTGCAGCCGCGCCGTCCAGGCGGTGAGGTAGGCGACGACGGGGGCGTCCCAGGTGTCGCGGTCCGTGTAGTGCTCCAGGTCGTTGTAGAGCACCGTGCCCGCGCCCAGGCCCAGCGAGCGGGCCGCCTCGACCGCGCCCTCGGCGGCTTCGACACCCTCGTCGTTGGCGTCGGAGGGGTCGGTGGACAGGCCGGTGCTGGAGCTGTCCCAGGGCTGCGGGCCGACCCAGATCGGCATCAGGTGCCAGCCCGCCGCGGACTGGTGGCGCACCCAGCCGGCGGTCAGCCGCGGCTGGGCGCAGGCCCGGGCGCGACCGCCGATGTAGATGCCGACCGCGCCGAACGGGGAATCGGCCCGCCAGGTGTCCATGGCGCTCTGGGTGGGAGCGGTGCAGGCGTCGAAACCGGTGCCGGAGAAGGCGGGTTGGCCGGTGAGGGGGCGGCGGGCGAGGGCGGGCGTGGCGGGGGCGGCCGGCGGGGCAGCGGTGGCGGCGGGGGTGATCGTACGGGCCCGGGCCAGGAGTTCCCGTACCGCGTCGGGGTTGTCCCCGTAGGACACGGTGGCCATCACCCCCGAGGCGCCGAGCACGTAGCGGACCTCACGGCTGTCGCCGGAGGGCGCCGGCGGTACCCGCACCCCGTCGGCCCGGACGGTCGGGATGTCGGCGCGTTCCGGGGCGCCGTCCAGGGGTTCGAGGTGCAGGGTGTCGGCGCGGTCGCGCACGGCGCGACCGCTGCACTCGCCCTGGCTGCCGGCGTGCCCGAGGTACAGGGTGGGCAGGTCGAGGCGCAGGCAGGCGTCGGGGTTCCGGTCGAGGTCGACGACGCGCCAGTGCGCGGGGACGGTGAGGCGCAGCCCGTGGTACTCGACGGTCCGCCCGTCGGCGGAGGCGGGCGGGGCGGGCGCGAGCAGGGCGGCACCGAGCAGGGAGGCCAACATCATTCGGGACGGCATGGGCCCACAGTTACCAGACGCGGTGTGGCCGAACTTCGCCGTCGCGCGGGCGCGCTGGGCCGTCCGGCCTACCCGCCGGGCGACCCGCGCGAGCCGCTCGGCGCAGGGCGGAGTCCCTTCGCACTCCCCCGGTACGGCCCGGCCGGTCGACGGCGTCGCGTGGCGCCGCCCGCGCGGCCCCCGGGCGTCGGTCACCCGCACGAGCGACCCGGCTCGGCCCCGTCACCCGACGGCCCCGCCGCCGCGTCCCGGTTCCTCCGCGTGAGCGCCATACAGCCCTGCGTTAAGGGGAGTTGAGGCCGCGAGCGGCCAAATCCAAGACGTTCGGGGTGGCTTGGCCCGCTCACAGGAGCCATGCATATGATCGGGCCATTGCCGACGGGGAGGCTCAAACATGGCGGGCGATTTCGAGCAGGACCTGGGTTCGGGCGCGGGCGCCCCGGACGGCCAAGTGGGCATGCGGCTGAACCACGTGCCGCCGGAACCGTCGGGTCCGGGCCCCTCGTCGCCGCCCGTGTACGGGCCGTTCGCGCCGGGCAAGGGTCCGGGCGACTTCGCCTCGACGCCCGCGCAGAAGAAGGAGGCGGCGGGCACGATCGAGACGGAGCTGCAGCCGAACACCAAGACGGCCGCCGAGCACGCCGACGAAGCCCACAACGCCGCCCACAAGGGTTTCGACGGATGGGACACCGCCGCCGGCCTGAAGAAGGTGGCGGACACCTGGGACCAACAGGTGAAGAACCTGATGGCCCGGCTGGACGCGGAGAAGGGCGCCCTGCGCGGCGCCTCCGGCCTCTTCACGGGCAACGACATCGCCACGCACAACCAGTTCACCGCTTCGCGCTCGAAGCTGAACAACCTGTAAGGGGTTCGGGTGCCGAGCTACTACGAGGTCATGACCACCGACCTGGGCCTGCTGACGACGGCCGCGGGCAAGTGGGAGGCGACGGCGGGCGAGCTGAACAAGGTCGGGAAGCGCTACGGCGAAACCGTACAGAAGATCACCATGGGTGACAGCTGGTCCGGTGTCAGCGCCGGCTCCGCCCAGTCGGGCTTCGCGGGAACCCGCTACGAGTACTCGGCCGCGCAGATCCAGGCCAAGGCGATCGGCGGCCTGCTGCGGGACGCCCACGAGCAGTTCACCAGCCTCAAGACCAAGCTCGACAGCGCGCGCGCCGACGCGATAGCCGCCGGCATGACGGTCTCCGAGCAGGGCCACGTCGCCTTCGACTGGGGCAAGCTCACTCCTTCCGAGCGCAGCGCCTACCACCACGACCCCGACGGCGAAACCTCCATACGCACCGCCGTCACCAAGTGGCAGCAGCACGTCGACGACCGGGTCAAGGCCGTCACCGAGCTCGACCAGAACGTCAAGCTGGCCCTTGAGGCCGTCGTGGTGGACAGCAACAAGGACGCCTTCGGCAAGGGCGCCGACATGTCGCTCGCCGGGTTCAACTCGGCCGCCCAGGGCGATCTCGACAAGGCCGTGAAGGCCGCGAAGGCGGCGCAGACCTCCGACTCCGACGTCAAGACGCACGACGACGGCCTCAAGATGACCGGACCCGACGCGGGCTTCAAGGTGAGCGGCGTCAAGAACGGCAAGGAAGGCTCGGTCAAGGTCTACGCCGACCTCTTCCACCTGAGCCAGGCGGGGGAGGCGACCAAGGGCGGGGTCAAGTTCTCCGACGTCTACGACGTCTACGGGGGCGCCCGGGCCACCGCGAACTACGGGTTCACCAACTCGGGCTTCAGCGGCAAGGCCGAGGTGTCCGCGGGGATCCGCGAGCTGGTGGGCGGCAAGGCCGAGTACGGGTACGTCGGCGGCTACGAACGCACCGAGGTATTCGCCGGTGGCGAGGCCGCGGTCAGTGCCGGGGCGGGCAAGGACGGCCTCAACGCGGGCGCGAAGGCCTTCGCCGGCGGGAAGGCCGGCGTCACCGGAGGCGGCGAGGTCGCGGGGCTCGGCGCCGGTGCGACGGCCGAGGGCTGGTACGGCGCGGGCGCGGAGGCCAAGGTGACCTTCGGCAAGGGCGACGACGGCAAGTGGCACATCGGCGGCAAGGCGGGGCTGGCCCTCGGCCTCGGCGGCGCCGTGGCCGGCGAGTTCACGGTCGACCCCGGCAAGGTCGGCGACGCCTTCGGTGACGCGGCCGACGCGATCGGGGACACCGCCGGGTCGGTCAAGCACACCGTCGGCGGCTGGTTCGACTGATGTACGTTTCCCGTCCAGACGGAAAGAAGGCCCCGGATGCCCACGACTCTGCCCGTGCCGATCGAATGCGGCCTGCCGGAGGGCTGGCGGGCGGCGCCGCCGGACGAGATCGGCGCGCCGGAGGTGGCCTTCATCGCCCTGTGTCCGCGGCCGGATGAGGGGTTCACGGCCAACATCACCGTCGACGGCGACTTCCTGCCGGACGGGACGACGCTGGAGGAACTGGCCGACGCGTCGGTGGAGCGGGTGCGCGGGGCCGCCGAGTCCGTGACGGTGGCCGCCCGCCACGAGATCGGCTCCGCGGCCTCGCCGGGCCTGACCCAGCGGCTGGCCCTGACGGCCGTCGTCGCCGGCGTGCGCCGCGACCTCGTCCAGTCCCAGGTCTACATGGCGCTCACGGACGTCACGGACCCGCACAAGCGGGCGCTGGTCCGCTCGATCCTGACCGCCACCGCCGCACAGCACGACGACGTCCTGCCGGACTTCCAACGGTTCCTGCGCACGGTGCGCCCGGACACGGGGACGGGGGCCTGACGATGGGTCTGTGGGACCGGCTCACCGGTACCCGGCACCCGGACGGCGACAGCGCCCCGCTGTCCGCCGCGCGGGTGCGGGAGGCGCTGCTCGCGATCAACGGCCCGGACAAGCCGTACGTGGTACGCAATGCCCGGCCGGCGGAGAAGGCGGACCTGGTGGCCGAGTGGCGGGTCCTGGAGCCGGCCTGGCGCGACTTCTTCCTGGAGACCAGGCTGGACCGGACCCTCAGGACGCGGATGCGCCTGGACCCCGACAAGCACGAGGTGCGGGCGCTCGACGAGCAGCTGGAGGTCACCTGGGTCGGGGACACGCCCCGGCTGGCCGCGTCGGCCGAGTACGGCCGCGGGCAGGTGACCACGGTGTCGAAGCGGTGGACGATCGAGCGGGGCCCCGACGGCCGGCGTCGCATGGTCGAGGACTTCGCCTTCGACTCGCGGGAGCTGAAGGTCCCCTTGCAGAAGGCGGTCCTGGGCGCGGGATGGACCTGGCGCGGAGTGCTGCTCCGGCTCTGAACCCCCGCGCACGCCACAGCGCCCACCATCCCTGGTCGGGGACATGGCGGGCGCTGTGTCGAGTGCCGCACACCGTTGTACGGACCGTATGAGGGGTCTCCCCCGCGAGGGGTACTACACGGTCAGGGACCGGTCCGTCGGCTTGACCGGGTACGGGAGGGTGCTGGCGCCGGTCAGGAAGCGGTCCACGCCGCGGGCGGCCGAGCGGCCCTCCGCGATGGCCCACACGATCAGCGACTGGCCGCGGCCCGCGTCGCCTGCGACGAAGACGCCGTCCACGTTGGTCGCGTACGAGGCGTCCCGCGCCACGTTGCCCCGGGCGTCCAGCTCCAGGCCGAACTGGTCCACCAGGCCGTTGGCCTGGTCGGTGCCGGTGAAGCCCATCGCGAGGGTGACCAGCTGCGCCGGGAGGACGCGCTCGGTGCCCTCCTTCTGGACCAGCTTGCCGTCCACGAACTCCACCTCGATCAGGTGCAGCGCCTGGACGTTGCCGTCCTCGTCGCCCTCGAAGTGGGTGGTGGAGACGGAGTAGATCCGCTCGCCGCCCTCCTCGTGCGCGGAGGTGACCTTGTAGAGCATGGGGAACGTCGGCCAGGGCTGCCCGGCGGGGCGGTCCTCGGACGGCCTCGGCATGATCTCCAGCTGGGTGACCGACAGCGCGCCCTGGCGGTGGGCGGTGCCCACGCAGTCCGCGCCCGTGTCGCCGCCGCCGATGACGACCACGTGCTTGCCCTCGGCGGTGATGGGCGGCGCCACGAAGTCGCCCTCCTGCACCTTGTTGGCGAGCGGCAGGTACTCCATCGCGAAGTGGATTCCCTTGAGCTCGCGCCCGGGCACCGGCAGGTCGCGCGAGACGGTGGCCCCGGCCGCGATGACGACCGCGTCGTAGCGCCTGCGCAGCTTCGCGGCGTCGATGTCGCGGCCGATCTCCACGCCCGTGCGGAACTTGGTGCCCTCCGCGCGCATCTGCTCGATGCGGCGGTTGATGTGCACCTTCTCCATCTTGAACTCGGGGATGCCATAGCGCAGCAGGCCGCCGATGCGGTCGGCGCGCTCGTACACCGCCACGGTGTGACCGGCCCGCGTCAGCTGCTGGGCGGCGGCCAGACCGGCCGGGCCCGAGCCGATGACGGCGACGGTCTTGCCGGAGAGGCGCTCCGGGGGCTGCGGGGTGACGTCGCCGTTGTCCCACGCCTTGTCGATGATCGAGACTTCGACGTTCTTGATGGTGACGGCCGGCTGGTTGATGGCGAGCACGCACGCCGACTCACAGGGCGCGGGGCAGAGCCGGCCCGTGAACTCGGGGAAGTTGTTCGTCGCGTGCAGGCGCTCGGAGGCGGCCGTCCAGTCCTCGCGGTAGGCGAAGTCGTTCCACTCCGGGATCAGGTTCCCGAGCGGGCAGCCGTTGTGGCAGAACGGGATGCCGCAGTCCATGCAGCGGCCGGCCTGCTTGCTGATGATCGGCAGCAGGGAGCCGGGGACGTAGACCTCGTTCCAGTCCTTGACGCGTTCGGCGACGGGACGGGTACAGGCGGTCTCGCGCGGGGTGGTGAGGAAGCCCTTCGGGTCAGCCATGGGTCGCCGCCTCCATCATCTTCTCAGTGGTCTCGGACTCCGAGAGTCCGGCCCGCTCAGCGGCGTCCTTGGCGGCGAGCACTGCCTTGTACGTGGTCGGGATGATCTTGCTGAAGCGGTCCGCGGACACGGACCAGTCGGCCAGGAGCTTCGCGGCCACGGTCGAGCCGGTCTCCTCCTCGTGGCGGCGCACCACATCGTGCAGCCACTGCTTGTCGGCGTCCGAGAGGGCCTCCACGGCCTCCGTGTTGCCGGAGTTGACGTTGCGCGGGTCGAGGTCGACGACGTACGCGACCCCGCCCGACATGCCGGCCGCGAAGTTGCGGCCCGTCTCGCCGAGGACGACGGCGGTGCCGCCGGTCATGTACTCGCAGCCGTGGTCGCCCACGCCCTCCGAGACGACCAGGGCGCCGGAGTTGCGGACGCAGAAGCGTTCGCCGATACGACCGCGCAGGAACATCTCGCCGCCGGTGGCCCCGTAGCCGATGGTGTTGCCGGCGATCGTCGAGAACTCGGCGAGGTGGTCGGCGCCGCGGTCGGGGCGGACCACGACCCGGCCGCCCGACAGGCCCTTGCCGACGTAGTCGTTGGCGTCGCCCTCCAGGCGCAGGGTGACGCCCTTCGGCAGGAAGGCGCCGAAGGACTGGCCCGCGGAACCGGTGAAGGTCAGGTCGATGGTGTTGTCGGGCAGGCCCGCACCGCCGAACTTCTTGGTGACCTCGTGGCCGAGCATGGTGCCGACGGTCCGGTTGATGTTCCGGATCGCGACCTGGGCCCGGACCGGCTGGGCCTGCTCGGCGCTCTCCGCGCCCAGGGCCTCGGCGGCGAGCTCGATCAGCTCGTTGTCGAGGGCCTTCTCCAGCCCGTGGTCCTGCTCGATCAGGGCGTGGCGGACCGCGCCCTCGGGCAGCTCGGGCACGTGGAAGAGCGGCTCCAGGTCGAGGCCCTGCGCCTTCCAGTGCGTGACGGCCTTGCTGGTGTCGAGCAGCTCGGCGTGGCCGACGGCCTCCTCGATCGAGCGGAAGCCCAGTTCGGCGAGCAGCTCGCGCACCTCCTCCGCGATGAACTCGAAGAAGTTGACGACGAATTCGGGCTTGCCGGAGAACCGGTCGCGCAGGACCGGGTTCTGCGTGGCGATGCCGACCGGGCAGGTGTCCAGGTGGCAGACGCGCATCATGACGCAGCCGGAGACGACGAGCGGCGCGGTCGCGAAACCGAACTCCTCGGCGCCGAGCAGCGCGGCGATGATCACGTCGCGGCCGGTCTTGAGCTGGCCGTCCGTCTGGACCACGATGCGGTCGCGCAGCCCGTTGAGCAGCAGGGTCTGCTGGGTCTCGGCGAGGCCGAGCTCCCAGGGGCCGCCCGCGTGCTTGAGCGAGGTGAGCGGGGAGGCGCCCGTACCGCCGTCGTGGCCGGAGATGAGGACGACGTCCGCGTGGGCCTTGGAGACACCGGCGGCGACGGTGCCGACACCGACCTCGGAGACCAGCTTCACGTGGATGCGTGCGGCCGGGTTGGCGTTCTTGAGGTCGTGGATCAGCTGAGCCAGGTCCTCGATGGAGTAGATGTCGTGGTGCGGCGGCGGGGAGATCAGACCGACGCCCGGGGTGGAGTGCCGGGTCTTGGCGACCCACGGGTACACCTTGTGGCCGGGCAGCTGGCCGCCCTCGCCGGGCTTGGCGCCCTGCGCCATCTTGATCTGGATGTCGTCCGCGTTGACCAGGTATTCGCTGGTGACACCGAAGCGGCCGGAGGCGACCTGCTTGATTGCGGAGCGGCGCGCCGGGTCGTACAGGCGGTCCGGGTCCTCGCCGCCCTCGCCGGTGTTGGACTTGGCGCCCAGCTGGTTCATGGCGACGGCGAGCGTCTCGTGCGCCTCCTTGGAGATGGAGCCGTACGACATCGCGCCGGTGGAGAAGCGCTTGACGATGTCCGCGACCGACTCGACCTCGTCCACGGGGATGGACGGGCGGTCGCTCTTGAAACCGAAGAGGCCGCGCAGCGTCATCAGCCGCTCGGACTGCTCGTTCACCCGCTCCGTGTACTGCTTGAAGATGTCGTAGCGCCGGTTGCGGGTGGCGTGCTGGAGGCGGAAGACCGTCTCCGGGTCGAACAGGTGCGGCTCGCCCTCGCGACGCCACTGGTACTCGCCGCCGATGTCCAGCGCGCGGTGCGTGGCCGCGATGCCGGTGGCCGGGTACGCCTTGGCGTGGCGCGCGGCCACCTCCTTGGCGATGACGTCGAGGCCGGCGCCGCCGATCTTGGTGGCGGTGCCGCTGAAGTACGTGCCGACGAACTCCTCGTTCAGGCCGACGGCCTCGAAGACCTGGGCGCCGCGGTAGGAGGCGACGGTGGAGATGCCCATCTTGGACATGACCTTCAGGACGCCCTTGCCGAGCGCGTAGATCAGGTTCTTGATGGCCTGCTCCGGCTCCAGGCCGGACAGGAAGGTACCGGCGCGCAGCAGGTCCTCGACGGACTCCATGGCGAGGTACGGGTTGACGGCGGCCGCGCCGTAGCCGATCAGCAGCGCGACGTGGTGGACCTCGCGGACGTCACCGGCCTCGACCAGCAGGCCCACCTGGGTGCGCTGCTTGGTGGCGATGAGGTGGTGGTGCACGGCGGAGGTGAGCAGCAGCGAGGGGATCGGCGCGTGCTCGGCGTCCGAGTGGCGGTCCGAGAGGACGATCAGGCGGGCGCCGTTCTCGATGGCGGCGTCGGCCTCGGCGCGGATCTCCTCGATCCGGGCGGACAGCGCCTCGCCGCCGCCGGAGACCCGGTAGAGGCCCGAGAGGGTGGCGGCCTTCATGCCCGGCATGTCGCCGTCGGCGTTGACGTGGATGAGCTTGGCCAGCTCGTCGTTGTCGATCACCGGGAAGGGCAGGGTCACGCTGCGGCAGGACGCGGCGGTCGGCTCCAGCAGGTTGCCCTGCGGGCCCACCGAGGACAGCAGCGAGGTGACGAGCTCTTCGCGGATGGCGTCCAGCGGCGGGTTGGTGACCTGCGCGAACAGCTGCGTGAAGTAGTCGAAGAGCAGCCGGGGGCGCTCGGACAGGGCCGCGATCGGGGAGTCCGTGCCCATGGAGCCGAGCGGTTCGCCGCCGGTGCGGGCCATCGGCGCGAGGATGACGCGCAGCTCTTCCTCGGTGTAGCCGAAGGTCTGCTGGCGGCGGGTGACCGAGGCGTGGGTGTGCACGATGTGCTCGCGCTCGGGCAGGTCCGTCAGCTCGATCTCGCCGGTCTCCAGCCACTCCGCGTACGGGGCGGCGGCGGCCAGCTCGGCCTTGATCTCGTCGTCCTCGACGATGCGGTGCTGGGCGGTGTCGACGAGGAACATCTTGCCGGGCTGGAGGCGGCCCTTGCGGACCACCTTCGCCGGGTCGATGTCGAGCACGCCGACCTCGGAGGACAGGACGACCAGGCCCTCGTCGGTGACCCAGTAGCGGCCGGGGCGCAGACCGTTGCGGTCGAGGACCGCGCCGACCTGGGTGCCGTCGGTGAAGGTGACGCAGGCCGGGCCGTCCCAGGGCTCCATCATCGTGGAGTGGTACTGGTAGAAGGCGCGCAGCGCCGGGTCCATGGAGGTGTGGTTCTCCCACGCCTCCGGGATCATCATCAGCACGCTGTGGGGCAGCGACCGGCCGCCGAGGTGGAGCAGCTCCAGGACCTCGTCGAAGGAGGCCGAGTCGGAGGCGTCGGGCGTACAGATGGGGAAGATGCGCTCCAGCGCGTCCTCGCCGAAGACGTCCGAGGCCAGCTGGGACTCGCGGGCCTTCATCCAGTTCCGGTTGCCCTTGACCGTGTTGATCTCGCCGTTGTGCGCGACGAAGCGGTACGGGTGGGCGAGCGGCCAGGACGGGAAGGTGTTGGTCGAGAACCGGGAGTGGACCAGGGCCAGCGCCGACGCGAAGCGGCGGTCGGAGAGGTCCGGGAAGAAGGGCTCCAGCTGGCCGGTGGTCAGCATGCCCTTGTAGACGATGGTGCGGGCGGAGAGCGAGGGGAAGTAGACCCCGGCCTCCCGCTCGGCGCGCTTGCGCAGCACGAAGGCCTTGCGGTCGAGCGCGAGGCCCGTGCTGTCGCCGTCGGCCACGAAGATCTGGCGGAAGGCGGGCATGGTGGCGCGGGCGCCGTTGCCGAGCAGGTCCGGGGTGACCGGGACCTCGCGCCAGCCGAGGACCGTCAGGTTCTCCTCGGCCGCCATCGCCTCGATCCGCTCCACGGCGACGGCCTGTGCGGAGCCGTCGGCGGGGAGGAAGGCGATGCCGACGGCGTAGGCGCCGGCCTCGGGGAGATCGAAGTCGGCCACCGCGCGCAGGAACGCGTCGGGGACCTGGGAGAGGATTCCGGCGCCGTCGCCCGAATCCGGCTCGGATCCGGTGGCGCCGCGGTGTTCGAGGTTCCGCAGTACGGTCAGCGCCTGCTCGACCAGTGCGTGGCCGGCCTCGCCGCTGAGGTTGGCCACAAAGCCGACGCCACAGGCGTCGTGCTCGTTGCGCGGGTCGTACATGCCCTGGGGGGCGGGGCGACCGTCCATGGGCGACCAGGCGATGGTGCTGGGGCCGGTCGCGGAGTGCGTGGATGCGGAACGCATCGGCTCTCCCGTCGTCGTCGTGGCAAAGGTGCGTGCCGAGGGACGACTTTGGCCCTCTGCGAAATTTCGTGCAGGTTACATGATGACTTCGATCCCGCGAAGCGGATATCACGTTCCAGCATGCGGACACCACGCGAGGCGTGACGCAGGCAGATAAGTAAGGTCCCGGAGCCGGGAGGCGGGCTTCACCGCCCTCGGCTTCATTGCCGGGGGCACTGCCCGTGGGTTCGCCCGAGGGCGAGGGCTTCATTGCCCTGAAGCTCCCCGCGGCCGGGCGGCCATGGGGAGCCCTGGTGTGATGCCCTGCGGTGATGTGCTCGAAACCGCGAGGTAATGATTAATTTATGCGGTGCTCTGCATAGTGTCTCACTCCTGCGCCGGTCAGCCTACGACGCCGCCGATCCAGGTTCCCAGGATGTACGTCACACCGGCGGCCGCGCCACCCAGGACGAGCTGGCGCACCCCGCTGAACCACCAGGACCGGGCGGTGACCCGGGCGACGACCGCCCCGCAGGCGAAGAGACCCACCAGGGCCAGCAGCACGGCCGGCCACAGGGCGATCGCGCCGAGCAGGTAGGGCAGCAGCGGCAACACGGCGCCCAGCGCGAACGAGGCGAACGACGAGACGGCGGCGACCAGCGGCGACGGCAGGTCGTCGGGGTCGATGCCGAGTTCCTCGCGGGCGTGTATCTCCAGCGCCTGCTCCGGGTCGCGGGAGAGCTGCATCGCGACCTCGCGGGCGAGGGCGGGCTCGACACCGCGCGATACGTACAGCTCGGCCAGCTCCTCCATCTCGTCGACCGGGTGCTTGCGCAACTGCTGGCGCTCGACGTCGAGTTCCGCGAGGACGAGCTCGCGCTGCGAGGCGACCGAGGTGTATTCGCCGGCGGCCATCGAGAAGGCGCCGGCGGCCAGCCCGGCCAGGCCGGTGATGACGATGGTCTGCGGGGCCACCGCACCGCCCGCCACACCGGTCATCAGGGCGAGGTTGGAGACGAGTCCGTCCATGGCACCGAACACGGCCGGCCGCAGCCATCCGCCGTTGACGTCACGGTGGGTGTGGTTGTCGCGGTGGGCGGTGTGCAGTGGTGCTTCGGTGTCGATGATGGACATGCGCCGGATCTCCCCTGTGTCGAGCCTTGCCGAGCCCTTTCGAGCCTCGCCGAGCCTTTTCGAGTTCTTCGTCGAGCCTTTTCGAGTTCTTTCGTGCGAGCGGGTACGCGAAGGCGACGCGCAGATGGCCACTCCCCCTGAACACCTCGAAACTACGCACGATTTCCTTCGTCCGCCAGCAAGGAAGGCCGTACTTACCTGGGGTTTCGCGGGTCGGCGACCGGGTGACGGCGACGTTCGGGGGGTGTTTCGCGGCGAGCGACAAACGTCATCCCGTGGCACAAATCCCCCAAGGGCTCATGATGAGTCCCACCAAGTGGAGAGGCGCGCGATGGAGCTGATTGCATGCGATCCGCAGATCCTCCTCGAACGGGCCAGGGGCGCGCTTCTGGGACTGGCGGTGGGTGACGCGCTGGGCGCCCCCGCGGAGAACATGAAGCCGTCGCAGATCCGGGCGAAGTGGGG
Organism: Streptomyces sp. NPDC058279; assembly: GCF_042881255.1. Classification (NCBI taxonomy): domain Bacteria; kingdom Bacillati; phylum Actinomycetota; class Actinomycetes; order Kitasatosporales; family Streptomycetaceae; genus Streptomyces; species Streptomyces sp. NPDC058279. The sequence continues at coordinate 23,061 of NZ_JBHVYA010000002.1, forward strand.
GCGGATCGAGGGCTTCGTCTCCGACGATCCGGCGGGCACCGACGACACGGAGTACGCGATCTTCTCCGGGCTGCTGCTCGCCCGCCACGGGTCGGCGCTCGCCGTCGCCCACGTCGAACGGGCCTGGCACCACTGGATCGCCGACTTGGACGAGGGGCCGTTCCGGGGTGCGGGCTTCTCCGAGCGCGGCACCCTGGAAAACCTCCGCCGGGGCCTGGCGGCGCCCATTTCGGCCCAGCACCGGCACGCCTGGTCGGACGGGTTGGCCATGCGGGCGGCCCCGTTCGGGGTGTTCGCGGCGGGGCGGCCGGCGGAGGCCGCGCGGCTGGTGGCGATCGACGGCTCGGTCAGCCACGACGGCGAGGGCATCTACGGCGGCCAGGCGGTCGCGGCCGGCGTCGCGGCGGCGATGGCGGGCGGCTCCCCGGCCTCGGTGATCTCGGCGGCCCTGTCGGTGATCCCCTCGGACTCCTGGACCGCGCGCTCGCTGCGCCGGGCGGTGACGGCGGCCCCGCGCGGGGAACGGGCGGTGCGCTCGGCGGTGGTGATCGGCGGCTACCCGTGGACGGACCTGGCCCCGGAGGCGGTGGGCCTGGCGTTCGGGGCGTTCGCGGCGGCGCGCGGGGACTTCGCGGAGTCCGTCCTGACGGCGGTCAACATGGGGCGCGACGCGGACACGACGGCGGCGGTGGCGGGGGCGCTGTCGGGTGCGTTGTCGGGAGTGCGGGCCATCCCGTCGGCGTGGTCGTCGGCGATCGGTCCGGTACGGGGCAGCTGCCTCCCCTCCATGCGGGGCTACCACGTCCTGGACATCGCGGACCTCCTCACCCCGGAAACCGAGCCGACCCGGTGACCCCGCCGCCGCCCTACGACCCGACCCCCCGCCCGGCCCTCCCCGACCCCGCGCCGGACACCCGGCCGGAGCCGCCCGGCGCCCCCGGGGTGACCGAGCCGGACCCGAATGCCCCCCGCCCCGGCCGGGACCGCACGAGCGACCCGGCCGGGGAAACCCCCGCCCACCCCCCGCGCGCCCCCCGTCCGGCCCCGGCGGGACCCCTGGTACACGGCGGGCGGGAAGCCCGCAGCGCCGGCGGAGGCTGGGCGCGCCAAGGCGGGACCACCTCGGGCTGGGTGACCGAGCCGGCCACCGATGCCCTCGGCGGCGGCCGGGACCGTACGGCCGGCTCGTGCGAGGAAGGCCCCGCCCGCACCCCGGGCGACGGTCCGGCAGCGGAACCGGCAGGGCCGGACCCCGCGCGAACTCCCACGGGCGACCGGTCGGGGACCCTCGGCCCGGACGCAGCACCGACGGTCCCCGACGGCGGCTGGGTACGCCAAGGCTCGGCCGCCTCGGGCACGGTGACCGAGCCGGACACCGATGACCCCGGCGGCAGTACGGCCGGCCCGGCCGAGGAAAGCCCCGCCCGCACACCGGGCGACCACCGTCCCGCACCGGCGGCCGAACCGGACCCGGCCGGGACCCTGCCGGACCCCGCGCGCCCCCCGACGCATGACCGACCGGGAGTCTCCAGCGCCTGCGGAGGCTGGGTGCGTCAGGGCGGGGCCGGCTACGGCGGGGTGGTCGGGCCGTATGCCACCGGCTCCGCCGATCCGGCCGGGGACGGACGCACGCCGCCCGGTTCCCCGGAGGGGGAGCGCCTCGCCGACCCCGCGCGCCCTGAGGCCCGTACCGCGACCGCCACCCGGGCCACCGGCCCAACGGCCGGCCCGCCCGGCGCCCGGGCCACCGTCCGGGCCGGCGGGGCGGAGGACCGTACAGGGCCCGCCACCGCGCGGGCGGGTGCCGTACCGGCTGCCCCGGACGGGCCCCGGCGGATCGAGGGGTTGCTGCTCGGGCTCGCCGCAGGCGACGCGGCCGGGTGGCCCGCCGCCCGGCACCGGGCCAGTCGGATGCCGGAGTGGACCCGCCGTCTCACCCGCGAGCTCGACACCTTCGCCGAGCAGAACGCCACCACCACCCTCCCCGTCCCCATCGCCCTCAACCAGCCCCCCGAACCCCTGCGCCTCGGCCCCTCCGACGACGCCGAATGGGCCGCCTTCGCCGCCGAGTCCGTCCTGACCGCCGCCGGTGTCCTGCTCAGCGACCTCTCCCGGTCCCGCCGGATGCGCGCCGCCATCGACCTCGCCTGGAACGCACTGGCCAGCGAGGTCGCCGCCGCGGCCGAACGCGCGCCCGAGGTGGAGTCCGCCGTCCTGCCGCTGCGCGCCCGCATCTCCGTCCGCGCCGGCCTCGGCAACCTCGCCGCCGGCCTGCGCCCGCCCGCCACCGGTCACGACAACCCGCACTACTTCGACGACGCCGCCTGCGTCCGCGCCTGCGTCCTCGCCGTCGTCCACCCGGGGGACCCCCGCGCGGCGGCGGACCTCGCCGAGTTCGACGCCCGCTACACCCAGGACGGCGACGGCGTCCACGGCGCCCGCGCCATGGCCGCCGCCCTCGCCACCGCCCTGGCCGGCGGGGACACCGACGCCGCCGTCGACGCCGCCCTGGAGCAACTCCCCGAAGCCACCGAGATCGGCCGCAACGCCCGACACGCCGTCAAACTCGCCCGCGCCGACGCCGGCGGCGGCGCCTTCGCCCTGGTCCCGCTGCTGGAGCACCAGATCGTCGACCACGTCTACAGCTACGGGATCGCCGCCGCCGAGACCGTCCCCGTCGCACTCGCCCTGGTAAGCGCGGCCCGGGGCAACGTCGCCGAGGCCGTCCCCGCCGCCGCCTGCCTGTCGCGCGTGGCGGACTCCGCGCCCGCCCTCGCCGGGGCCCTCACCGGAGCCCTCGGCGGTGGCGACTGCCTCCCCGCCGCCTGGCGCGAAGCCTGCCGCACCCTCTCCGGCTGCGCCCTGCCCCGCCTCGCCGGAACCGACCTGGTCGAGCTCGCCGCGCTCCTCGCCCGTACGGAACTCACCTCGCCACAAGCCCGCGCCGCCCACACGGCCCAGCCACTCCAAGGGATGATTCGGACATGACGCTCACCCCCCTTTCGCTCGACGACCGGGCCGCCGGCTGTCTGGTCGGCGCGGCCGTCGGCGACGCCCTCGGCGGCCCGGTGGAGGGCTGGTCCCCGGACCGGATCGTCGAGCGGCACGGCGGCCGCGTGCACGGCATCGTCGGCCCCTGGTACGAGGACTGGCGCACCGCCCGCCGCATCGCCCCGTACCACAAGGGCGACGGGCACGTCACCGACGACACCCTGATGACACACGCCCTGGTACGGGTCTACGAGGCCGTACGCGACCACCTCGACGCGTACGCGGTCGCCGACCACCTGGTACCGGACCTGATGACGAACCCCCGCTGGATCCCGGAACTGGAAGCCGAGGCGCTGCCCCTCCAGCGGATCTTCCTCGCGGAGAAGTGGATCGTGACGCGGCTGCACTACGCGCACGCCGACCCGCGCGAGGCGGGCACCGGAAACATCGTCAACTGCGGGGCGGCGATGTACATGGCGCCGGTCGGGCTGGTCAACGCGGGCCATCCCGAGGCCGCGTACGCGGAGGCTCTGGACGTCGCCGGGGCCCACCAGTCCTCCTACGGGCGGGAGGCGGCGGGCGTGTTCGCGGCGGCGGTGGCCGCGGCGTGCGTGCCGGGGGCGACGGCGGGCTCGGTGGTGGACACGGCCGTGTCCCTGGCGAAGGACGGCACCCGGGCGGCCATCGAGGCGGTCCGGGACGCCGCGCGCGGCCACCGGGACTTCGAGTCGGCGCTGGTCCCGCTGCGGGAGGCGGTCGCCCCGTACGACTCGGTCGGGCCCGACTACCGCGAGCCGTCGCTGGGCGCCCGGCGGCCGTCGCGGTTGCACTCGATCGAGGAGCTCCCGATCGCGCTCGGCATGCTGCTGGTCGCGGACGGGGCGTACGAGGGCGCGGTGCTCGGAGCCGTGAACTACGGGCGGGACTGCGATTCGACCGCCACGATGGCGGGGGCACTGTCGGGGGCCCTGAACGGCCTCGCGGCCGTACCGGATGCCTGGGCGAAGCAGGTGGCGGAGGCGAGCCGGCTCGACCTGCACGCCCCGGCGGCGGCGCTGGCGGCGGTGGCCCGCGAGGTCTTCGCCCGGGACCGCTCCCGACGCCGCGCCCACGAAGCGGCCTTCACCTCGCTCGCGGACCCGTCATGCTGACCGGCCCCGGCCCCACCCCACGACCCGAACCGGTACCGCCCGGCCCGGGTCGGGACGCCATGAGCGGCGCGCTACGCCCGACCGGCCCCCACCCGGGTCCCGCCATGCCCGACCCCGCACGCCCGACGCCCGCCCAGCCCCCCGCCGGAACCGGACAGCGCCCCCACACGGCAACGCCCCCGGCACACCCGACCGGCCCCCACACCCGAGTCAGCCACCCCGGACGGCCCAAGCGGCACACACGCCGGGGCGGGCACGCTGCCCGCGAGGCGGCGCCCGCGGTGAGCGCGGGGTCACGGTGACCGGGCCCGCACGGCTGACGTGGGTCCAGCCGGAGGACCTGGTCGGCCACGAGCTGCGGCAGGCCGCACAGGACGGGCGGGACGCGGAACCGCTGCTGCGGGTCTGGCTCGCGGCCGGCGGCCACCCGGCACCGGAGCGGGCCGGCGCCTCCCCGGCCCCAGCAGACCCCGAGCTGCGCGCGTTGGCGTGCCGCCTCCTGACCCGACTCGCGGCGCTTCCCCGCCCCTCGGCAGCCGACGAGCCGGAGTCCTGGCAGGCCATCACCGCCACCTGGCGCGCGCCCGCCGAGGCCGATCCCAACCCCCGACCGGGCTCCCTCCCGGAGCCGGACCTCGGGCCGAGCCCCGTGGCACGGCACCAGGCTCAGCACGGGGCACACCGCGGCCCGCGGCCGACGACCACCCCGGCCCCGCCGCCATCCCGGCGCCCCGACCCGCAGCCGGGCCCGCCGCCCGAGACCCACGCCGCCCCGCGGCCGACCACGCACACCCGCCCGCCCGGCCGGGAGGCCCACACGCACCCGGACCGGGTCCCGATCTTCCACCCCGGGAACAGCCCGACCCCGGCCCGGCACCCGGAGGCGGACACCCACCCCGACCCCGGCCCGCAGACCCGCCCCACCGCATCCCCGCGGGAGCCGGACGCGCACCACGGGCACCAGGCGGCACCCCCGCCCCGCCCCCATCCCGGGCAGGCACCCGCCCACACGCCCGGGCCGCAGGGCCGCCCCGCCGGCGCGGGCCCCGGGGCGCACCCCGGCCACCGCCCCGGGGTCCCGGACCCGCGGTTCGTGGCCCGGCTGGAGGCCGCCTGGGTCGGGCGGGCCGTCGGGTGCGTGCTCGGGAAGCCGGTCGAGAAGCTGCCCCTGGACGGCATCCGCGCCCTCGCCCGCGCCACCGGCAACTGGCCCCTCGACGACTGGTTCACCGCCCGCGGCGTCCCCGCCGGGCTGCTGGCCGCGTACCCCTGGAACCGCCGTTCCGCCCCCACCTCCCTCGCCGAGAACATCGACGGCGCCCCCGAGGACGACGACCTCGACCATCCCCTCCTCGGCCTGCTCCTCCTCCAGCGCCACGGCAAGGACTTCACCACCGCCGACGTCGGCCGCCTCTGGCTCGACGAGCTCCCGGCCGGCCGCACCTTCACCGCCGAGCGCGTCGCGTACCGCAACCTCCTCCTCGGTCTGGAACCGCCCGCCACCGCCACCCACCACAACCCCTTCCGCGAGTGGATCGGCGCCCTCATCCGCGCCGACGTCCACGGCTGGACCCACCCCGGCGACCCGGCCGCCGCCGCGGCCTCGGCCTACCGCGACGCCGTCCTCAGCCACACCGCGAACGGTGTCTACGCGGCCCTCTTCGTCGCCTCCGCCATCGCCGAGGCCGCCACCGGCCACTCCGACGTACACACCGCGCTCCGTGCCGGCTTGGCCGTCGTACCGCCCCGCTCACGGCTCGCCGCCGCCGTCCGGCACGCCGTCGACACCGCCGGGCGGTACGCCGACTTCGACCGCGTCGTGGACGAACTCCACGCCCGCCACGGCCACTACCACTGGGTCCACGCCGTCCCCAACACGGCGCTCATCGCCGCCGCCCTCACCCACGCCGACGGCGACTTCACCCACTCGGTGTGCCGCGCCGTGTCCGGCGGCTGGGACACCGACTCCAACGGCGCGACCGCGGGCTCCCTCGCCGGGCTCGTCGCGGGCGAGGTCCCGCACCGCTGGGCCGCGCCGCTGAAGAACCGCCTCGCCACCACCGTCGCCGGTTTCGACGGAGTCGGCTTCGACACCCTCGCCCACCTCACCGCACTGGAGGCAGCCCGCTCATGACGGCCATCGCCGTGCTCGGCAGTACGAACATGGACCTCGTCGCCTACGTCCCCAAGGCCCCCCGCCTCGGCGAGACCGTCACCGGGACCGCCTTCCGTACGGTCCCGGGCGGCAAGGGCGCCAACCAGGCGGTGGCCGCCGCCCGTTGCGGCGGGGAGGTGGTGATGATCGGGGCGGTGGGCGCCGACGCGTTCGGTGTACGGCTGCGCGACGCGCTCGCGGAGGCCGGGGTCGAGACCGCGGCCCTGCGCACCGTCGAGGGCGCCAGCGGCACCGCGCACATCACCGTCGACGCGGAGGGCGCCAACAGCATCATCGTCATCCCGGGTGCGAACGGCCTCGTCACCGGTCTGGAAGCGGGCGACGACTCCCGGATCGGCGCCGCCGACTGCCTGCTCATCCAGCTCGAACTGCCCCTGGAGGCCGTCCTCGCGGGGGCGCGGGCCGCTCGATCGCACGGCGTCCGGACCGTCCTCACCCCCGCCCCGGTCCGGCCACTGCCGCCCGAACTGCTGGATGTCATCGATGTGTTGGTGCCCAACGAGCACGAGGCCGCCGCCCTCACCGGGCTCACCGACCCGTACGCGGCGGCCGAGGCCCTGCTCCGGGTCGTGCCGGAGGTGGTGGTCACCCTCGGGGCGGCCGGAGTCCTCTACGCGGCCCGGGACCGCGAGCCGCTGCCCCTGCCCGCGCCCCCGGTCCGGGCGGTGGACACCACCGCCGCCGGGGACACGTTCGTCGGAGCGCTCGCGGTGGCGCTCGGTGAGGGCCGTCCCGTGCCGGAGGCCTTGCGTTGGGCGTCGGCGGCAGCCGCGCTGTCCGTGCAGCGGCCCGGCGCCCAGGACTCGATGCCGACTCGCGCCGAGACCGACGCCTTCGCGGCGGCGCGGCCATGACCGGCACCACCGCCGACACGACCGGCACCGCCGCCCCCACCGCCGACACGTCCGGCAGCGCCGCCCGGGCCACCGCCCCCCTCGCCGGGCTGCGCGTCCTGGACCTGGCGACCCTCTTCGCCGGGCCCCTCGCCGCGACCCTGCTGGGCGACTTCGGCGCCGAGGTGGTCAAGGTCGAGCACCCGGTGCGCCCCGACGCCTCCCGGGGTCACGGCCCCGCCAAGGACGGCATCGGCCTCTGGTGGAAGCTGCTCGGCCGGAACAAGCGGACGATGACCCTCGACCTGTCCACGCCGGGCGGCCGGGACACCCTGCTGCGGCTGGCCGGCACCGCCGACGTGGTCATCGAGAACTTCCGTCCCGGCACCCTGGAGCGGTGGGGCCTGGGCTGGCCGGAGCTGTCCGCCGCCAACCCGCGCCTGGTCCTGGCCCGCGTGACGGCCTTCGGCCAGCACGGCCCCTACGCCCGCCGCCCCGGCTTCGGCACCCTCGCGGAAGCCATGAGCGGCTTCGCCGCGATCACCGGGGAGCCGGACGGCCCGCCGGCGCTGCCGCCGTTCGGGCTCGCGGACTCCATCGCCGCCCTGACCACCGCGTACGCCGTGATGACGGCGCTCGCGGGCCGCGACCGCACCGAGCGGGGGCAGGTCGTGGACCTGGCCATCATCGAGCCGATCCTCACCGTGCTGGGCCCGCACCCGCTCTGGTACGACCAGCTCGGCTACGTCCAGCCCCGCACCGGCAACCGCTCCACCAACAACGCCCCGCGCAACACCTATCGCAGCGCGGACGGCCGCTGGCTGGCGGTGTCCACCTCGGCCCAGTCCGTCGCGGAACGCGTCCTGCGCCTGGTCGGCCGGCCCGAACTGATCGCCGAGCCCTGGTTCGCGACCGGCTCCGGCCGGGCCGCCCACGCACCGGTGCTCGACGAGGCGGTCGGCGGCTGGATCGCCCGGCACAAGGCCGACGAGGTGGTGGCCGCCTTCGAGGAGGCCGAAGCGGCCGTCGCCCCCGTCAACGACGTACGCGACGTGATGGTCGATCCGCAGTACGCGGCGCTCGGCACCCTCACCGAGGTCGAGGACCCGGAGCTTGGACCGCTGCGCATGCAGAACGTCCTCTTCCGGCCGTCCGGGACGCCCGGCGCGATCCGCTGGGCGGGCCGTCCGCACGGCGCCGACACCGACGCCGTCCTCACCGAACTCGGCCTGACCGAGGCCGAGATCACCGCTCTCCGCAAGGAAGGGGTCCTATGATCCTCACCTGGTTGTACGCACCCGGTGACCGGCCCGAAGTGGTCTGGAAGGCCCTCCACTCGGGGGCCGACGCCGTCATCGTGGACCTGGAGGACGCGGTCTCGCTCTCCCGCAAGGAGTACGCCCGCGCCGCGACCGCCGAACTGCTCACCGAGCGGCCCACGGTCCCCGTCCACGTCCGGGTCAACGCGCTGGACTCCCCCTGGGCGGGCGCCGACCTCACCGCACTCACCGGCCTGCCGGGTCTCGCCGGCCTGCGCCTGCCCAAGATCTCCGCGCCCGAGCAGATCAGGACGGTCGCCGACCGCACCGGCGGGGTGCCCCTGTACGCGCTGCTGGAGTCCGCGCTGGGTGTGGAACGGGCCTACGAGATCGCCCGCGCCCACCCCTGCCTGCGCGGGCTGTCCCTCGGCGAGGCGGATCTCCGGGCCGATCTGGGCATCGGCTCTGAGGCGGGCCTGGACTGGCCGCGCTCGCGGGTGGTGGTCGCGGCCCGGGCCGCCGGCCTGGCCCCGCCCGCGCAGTCGGTGTTCCCCGACATCCGGGACCTGGAGGCGTTGGCCGTCTCCTGCGCCCGGGGCCGTGCGCTGGGCTTCCTGGGCCGGGCGGCCATCCACCCCCGTCAGCTCCCGGTGATCGAACGGGCCTATCTCCCCGGCCCGGACGAGGTCGTCGCCGCCGAGCAGATCATGGCCGCGGCCCGCCTCACCCCGGGCGCGGTGGCCCTGCCCGACGGCCGCTTCGTCGATCCGGCGATGCTGGCCGGGGCGGAACGGGTGGTCGCCCTCGCGCGCCGCGACTCCCCCATCCCCTCCTGACGCTTGCCCGGCCGCGCGGGAACACGAAGGGGGCGCCGCGCGGTCGCGCGACGCCCCCGTCCGTACCGGCCGAGCCGGATCAGAGCTTCTTGACCTCCGGAGCGGTCTCGGGAGCCGCCTGCGGAGCCGGTTCCCCCGCGGCGGCGTCCGCCGCCCCCGCCTCGGACTTCGCCTCGGGACCACCCTTGGTCTCGGCCGATCCGGCGCGGCCCCGCACCTCGGGGGTGCCGGCGGCGTCGGAAGCCACGACGGCATCGGAGGTCACGGCGGCGTCGGAGACCGCGGGGACGTCGGCGCCTTCCTTGGCGTCGGCCGCGGCGTCGGAGGCCGCGGGTCCCCGGTCCGGCTCCACGACCTCTTCGCGACCCGGCCGCAGCTTCTGCGACAGGACGAGGTAGACCACGGCGAGCACGAAGACGACGATCGCCGTCCAGACGTTCAGCCGCACGCCGAAGATGTGGTGCGCCTCGTCGACCCGCATGTACTCGATCCAACCGCGGCCCAGGCAGTAGGCGGCGACGTACAGGGCGAACGCCCGCCCGTGGCCGAGCTTGAAGCGGCGGTCGGCCCAGATCACCAGCAGGGCGACGCCCACGCACCACAGGGACTCGTAGAGGAAGGTGGGGTGGTAGAGGCCCGCGACCCGATTCGGGCCATCGCTGATCTTGAGGGCCCAGGGCAGGTCGGTGGGCCGTCCGTACAGCTCCTGGTTGAACCAGTTGCCCCAGCGACCGCACGCCTGGGCCAGCGCGATGCCCGGGGCGAGGGCGTCCGCCCAGGCCGGCAGCGGGATTCCGCGCAGACGACAGCCGATCCAGGCGCCCACCGCGCCGAGCGCGATCGCACCCCAGATGCCGAGGCCGCCCTCCCAGATCTTGAAGGCGTTGACCCAGTCGCGGCCCTCGCCGAAGTAGAGCTGGTAGTCGGTGATCACGTGATAGAGGCGGCCGCCGACCAGGCCGAACGGCACCGCCCACACGGCGATGTCCGCGACCGTGCCCGGCTTACCGCCGCGTGCGATCCAGCGCTTGTTGCCGAGCCAGACGGCGACGAAGACGCCGATGATGATGCAGAACGCGTAGCCGCGCAGCGGGATCGGTCCGAGATGGATCACGCCGGTCGACGGGCTGGGGATATAGGCAAGTGTCATGGCAGGACCGACGCTACCCTGCCGGGCGGTACCCACCGCAACCCGCCCGGCAACCCGCAGTGAAATCGATACTCAGTCCTCCGCGGCTCCTGCCTTGGACGAGCCCGCGCCGCTGCCGGCCCTGCTCCCGGAAGACGACGTGGCGGAGGAGGCGGACGCCTTCGCGGAAGCCGACGGCGAGACCGAGGGGGAGGCCGCCGCGGGCGGCGGCGAGCCCTTCCCCTTCGGGGGCGTCTGGGCACCGCCGTTCCCCTTGGCGGCGGCCTCCACCGCCTCCTTGAGCTTCTGCGGGGTCAGCGGGTTGGCCTGGTCGGCGAAGATGTCCTTGCCGTTCAGCAGCACGCTCGGGGTGCCGCGGAACTTCGCCGCCTGGAACGCCTCGTGCGACTTCGCGACCCAGCTGTTGTGCGTGCCGTCGTTCACGCAGGAGCGGAACGCCGGCGTGTCCAGCCCCTCCACCTTGCCCGCCAGCTCCAGCAGCCTGGCCTGCTTGGCGTAGGCGTCGTCGGTCTCCGGCGGCTGGTTCTCGAAGAGCACGTCGTGGTACGCGGGGAACTTGCCGGCGTCCTGGGCGCAGGCGGCCGCGTTCGCCGCGTTGAGGGACCCGGTGCCGCGCATGTTTCCGTCGATCAGCGTGACCAGGTGGTAGTCGACCTTGAGCAGTCCCCTGGCCTCCAGGTCGTGGACCGTGGTGCGGTAGTTGTCCTCGAACGCCTTGCAGGCCGGGCAGCGGAAGTCCTCCCACACGGTGAGGGTGGACTTGGCCTCGGGCTTGCCACTCTGGATGGCGAGCGCGTCCTTGCCGGTGGCCCCGGACGGGGCGGCCACCGGGGCCGCCTTGGCGGACTTGTCGCCCTTACCCGTGTTCGCCGCGATCAGGCCGACGACAGCGGCCAGGCCGAGTACGCCGACCACCGCCGCCGACACGATGAGGGTCCGGCGGCGCTTGTCCTTCTTCTTCTGCCGCTCGCGCTCCGCGAGGAGTCGCTCCCTGGCCGATCGTTTCGTCGCATCGCGGTTCGCACCGTCGTTCTTCTCGCTCACGTTCGGCCAAACGAAGCGGGGAGGCACTCGCGTGCCTCCCCGCTCCCACTTCCACTCGATCGGGCTACATAACCCCCGATCGGGCCCGCCTGGCGTCAGGACCTGCGTACGCCGTCCGCCAGCTCGCCCGCCAGCGCCCGCACGCCGTCCAGCCCGCTCCGCGCGTCCGGGGCGTCCAGCAGCACCTTCACGAAGGCCGAACCGACGATCACACCGTCCGCGAAGCCGGCGACCTGCTTCGCCTGTGCGGCGTTGGAGACGCCGAGGCCCACGCACACCGGCAGATCGGTGGTGGCCCGGGTGCGGCGCACCAGGTCCTGGGCCTGGTCGCCGACCGACTCGCGGGTGCCGGTGACGCCCATCAGGGAGGCGGCGTAGACGAAGCCCGAGCCGGCCGCGGTGATGGTGGCCAGGCGCGCGTCCCGGCTGCTCGGGGCGACGACGAAGACGGTCGCCAGCCCGTGCCGGGTCGCGTGCTCGCGCCACAGCGCGGACTCCTGGACCGGCAGGTCGGGCAGGATGCAGCCCGCGCCGCCCGCCGCCGCGAGTTCGGCAGTGAACCGCTCGACGCCGTAGCGGTCGATGGGGTTCCAGTAGGTCATGACCAGGATCGGGACGCCGGTGGCCTGGTACGCCTCGCGCACGGTGCGCATGACGTCGGCGATCTTCACACCGCCGCGCAGGGCGATGTCGTCGGCGGTCTGGATGACGGGACCGTCCAGGACCGGGTCGCTGTGCGGCAGGCCGATCTCCACCACGTCCGCGCCGCCGGCGACGACGGCCTTGACGGCCTCGATGCCGCCGTCCACGGTCGGGAAGCCGGCCGGGAGGTAGGCGACGAGGGCGGCGCGGTCCTCGGACTTCGCCTTGGCGAGGGTCGCGCTCAGCAGCTCGATGTTTCCGTTGGCGCTCACTTGTCGTCCCCCTCGGCGAACTCGTTCTCGGCCACTTCGCCGTCGGTGTCGTACAGGCCGAAGTAGCGGGCGGCGGTGTCCATGTCCTTGTCGCCGCGGCCGGACAGGTTGACCACGATCAGTCCGTCCGGGCCGAGTTCCCGGCCGAGGTCCAGCGCGCCCGCGAGGGCGTGCGCGGACTCGATCGCCGGGATGATGCCCTCGGTGCGGGACAGCAGGCGCAGGGCCTGCATCGCGGCGTCGTCGGTGATCGCGCGGTACTCGCCGCGGCCGATGTCCTTGAGGTAGGAGTGCTCGGGGCCGATGCCCGGGTAGTCCAGACCGGCCGAGATGGAGTAGGGCTCGGTGATCTGGCCCTCCTCGTCCTGGAGGACGTAGGAGCGCGAGCCGTGCAGGACGCCGGGCTCGCCGGCGGTGAGGGTGGCCGCGTGTTCGCCGGTCTCGACGCCGTGTCCCGCCGGCTCGAAGCCGACCAGGCGCACGCCTTCGTCGGGGATGAACGCGTGGAAGAGGCCGATGGCGTTGGAGCCGCCGCCGACGCAGGCCGCCACGGCGTCGGGCAGGCGTCCGGCGCGCTCCAGGATCTGCCGGCGGGCCTCGACGCCGATGACGCGGTGGAAGTCGCGGACCATGGCCGGGAAGGGGTGGGGTCCGGCGACGGTGCCGAAGAGGTAGTGGGTCTGGTCCACGTTGGCCACCCAGTCGCGGAACGCCTCGTTGATGGCGTCCTTGAGGGTGCGGGAGCCGGACTTCACGGCGATGACCTCGGCGCCCAGCATCCGCATGCGGGCCACGTTGAGGGCCTGGCGCTGCGTGTCGATCTCGCCCATGTAGATGGTGCAGTCGAGGCCGAAGAGGGCGCAGGCGGTGGCGGTGGCCACGCCGTGCTGGCCGGCGCCGGTCTCGGCGATGACGCGGGTCTTGCCCATGCGCTTGGTGAGCAGCGCCTGACCCAGCACGTTGTTGATCTTGTGCGAGCCGGTGTGGTTGAGGTCCTCGCGCTTGAGGAAGATCCGTGCGCCGCCCGCGTGCTCGGCGAAGCGGGGCACCTCGGTGAGGGCGCTGGGGCGGCCCGTGTAGTTGACCATGAGCTCGTTGAGCTCGGCCGCGAAGGACGGGTCGCCCTTGGCCTTCTCGTATTCGACGGCGACCTCGTCCACGGCGGCGACGAGCGCCTCCGGGATGAACTTGCCGCCGAAGTCGCCGAAGTAGCCCTCGGCGTTGGGGATCAGACCCTGCGGGTCCGGGATGAAGAACGAGTGGGTGGACATGTCCACTACTCCTACGGGGTGCGACGGGATGACTTCACCGTATTGCGCCGCCGGTCCGTGACCCGCGCACCCCGCCGGCGGCGGTGGTGGGGATACGGGACGAGCGGCCCGCGCCCGGAGCCGGCGGCTCGGGACGGCGGGCCGTACGAGGGTGCCCGGCCGGCACCTCAGGGGTGCCGGGGCGGGTCTGCCGTCGTCACGGCGCGGGCGAGGGGCGCCATCGCATGCCGTTGACCTGACCGGGCTCGGAGCCGATCACGTACCGCACCCGCCGTCCGTGCACGCGCCGGGCCGGGGCACGGCAGCCGCGGGGGCGGCAGCCGCGCGCCAGCGGCGCGTACGCCGTCGGCACGCCGGCCGGGCCGTGGGCCGGGCGGGTGCGGACGGAGGAGCGGGAGACGGGCACGGCAGGGTCAGCTCCGCCCGTGCCGCAGGGCGGGGTGGGCGCCGGCGGCCACCAGGTCGGCCACGGCCGCCTTCGGGTCGCGTCCGGTGACCAGGGACTCCCCGACGAGGACGGCGTCGGCGCCCTCGTTGGCGTACGCGATCAGGTCGTGCGGTCCGCGGATGCCGGACTCGGCGACCTTGACGATGTGGTCGGGGATGGCCTCGACGACGCGCTCGAAGGTGGAGCGGTCGACCTTGAGGTCCTTGAGGTTGCGCGCGTTGACGCCGATGATCTTGGCGCCGGCGGCGACGGCGCGCTCGACCTCGTCCTCGTCGTGGACCTCGACCAGCGGGGTCAGCCCGATGGACTGGGCCCGCTCGATGAGGGAGACGAGGGCTTCCTGTTCCAGGGCCGCGACGATCAGCAGGGCGAGGTCGGCGCCGTAGGCGCGGGCCTCCCAGAGCTGGTACGCCGTGACGATGAAGTCCTTGCGCAGGATCGGGATGTCCACGCGGGCGCGGACTGCCTCCAGGTCGGCCAGCGAGCCACCGAACCGACGCTGCTCGGTGAGGACGGAGATGACCGACGCACCACCCGCCTCGTAGTCGGCGGCGAGCCCGGCCGGATCGGCGATCGCGGCGAGCGCGCCCTTGGAGGGGCTGGAGCGCTTCACCTCGCAGATCACCTTGACGCTGTCGCCACGCAGGGCGGCGACACCGTCCTTGGCCTGGGGCGCCTTGGCGGCACGCTCCTTGAGCTCGTCGAGGCTCACGCGGGCCTGCCGTTCGGCAAGGTCTTCGCGGACCCCTTCGATGATCTCGTCGAGCACACTCACGCGAGCGGCCCCCTTCCGGGTCGATGACGGTCGGCCGCCTTGCAGACACGTTCCACTGCAAGGTCAGCACTCAAATGGTATCCGCAGGTCGCCACGGCCTCCGCACGGAGCGTGCGGGTGTCCCATGGACTGGACAGTCGGAATATGCGCTTCCTCCGGAATCCCGTCTTCCCCTCGCGCACCGCCCGTCTCAGGGGGCCAGGGCCGATCCGAAGGGCAGGTTGCGGACGACGGCGAAGGTCAGCAGGACCGCTCCCACAGCCCACCAGTACACCGGTTTGAGGGTGATCCTGGGCGGCGGCCCGCCGCGCGCGGCCCGGACCAGCCACACGGCCAGGAACGCGGCGAACAGGAAGTAGCCGAGGACGGCGACGGCGTTGTCGCCGAGCGCGGTCGCCAGATCTCCGTGGGCGAAGGCGTGTGCGCTGCGCAGCCCGCCGCAGCCGGGGCACAGGATGCCGGTCAGCCGCAGCAGCGGACAGACGGGGTAGTGGCCCGGCCGGTTCGGGTCGACCGTGCCCACGTACGTGAACGCGGCGACCGTCCCGGCCAGCGTGAGCACGGGGGCGGCGAGGGCCCGCGCCGGGGAGACCGGCGGCGGCGCAGTGGGCCGTCCGGGCGCCGGGCAGGGGGTGTGAGGGGCGTCCACGCGGTGATTCTCTCCGCTCATGACAAAAGGCGCAGCCCGACGGGGCCGCGCCTCTCGAAACCGCGCCTTCCGGGACCGACGGCGCGGCGGCCGGCGGCGCGCCGGCCGACTACGGGCAACCGACTACGGGCGGCCGACTACCGGCAGCCGGCTCAGACCTTGGTGGCGAGCTTGTTGGCGGCGATGACCTGCGCGAGGTCCTCGTGCTCCGCCTTCGGGGCGCCCATGCCCGCCGCCTTCATCGCCAGGCCGACGACACCGCCGAGCGCGACGACGACCAGGCCGGCCCAGAAGCCGAGCGGGTTCGCCAGCACCATGAAGGCGCCGGAGATGCAGAAACCGATGAAGGCGATGATGACACCGGTCCAGGCGGCCGGGGTGTGTCCGTGGTGCGTGCCCGCCATGAGTTGCTCCTCGTTGCTCTGTCGCGCAGTGCTGAATCAAACGCGTCTGTGTCGAACGCTCGATGACCATTGTCCCGCACCGGGCGCGGCCCGCTGTCAGTGGGTCGGGTCCTCGCCCCGGTCCAGAGCCTTCCACAGATCCTCGGGCCGGTCCGGGTCCACCGCCGCCGGCTTGCGCGTCCGGGGGCTGCCGTCGCGCTCGTAGCGGCCGCCCATGGCGGGCCAGCCGCTGCCGAAGCGCAGGGCCAGCAGCCCGGCGAGCAGGATCAGCACCGCTCCGCAGGCTGCGACGTACGGCCAGGGGGTGTGGGTCAACCCGGCCACCCGGGCGGCGGTGTCCGCGGTCGTGGTGGCGGCCTTCTCGTCCAGCGCCCGGCGGTCGTCGGCGGCCGTCACCGCGGCGAGCGCCGCGCCCAGGCCGCTCAGCGCCAGCAGGGCGGACACCAGCAGTCGGGACTTGCCGCGTACGGCGAACACCGCCACCAGGGCCGCGAGCCCGACGATGGCCAGGGCGGCGGGCAGCCCGGTGACGGTCTGCCCGTCCGCGCTCAGCGGGAGCGATCCCCCCGCGACGACGGCGCTGCCACGGGCCCATACCCGGCCGGTGGCGAGCAGGACGACGGTGGCGCCGAGCGCGCCGAGCAGCAGGGCGGCGGCCACGCTGCGGCGGCCGCGACGGCTGTCGGCAGCCTCGGGCTCGGGCGCGGACGCGGCTTCGGTTCGGGGCGGGGGTACGGCACTCACGTACCCCACTATCCCCTACCGGCTCAGACGCCGTGGAGGCGGTTCGCCGCTCCCACCGCGCGGAGCACCGCGGCGGCCTTGTTGCGGCACTCGTTGTCCTCCAGCTCGGGCACCGAATCCGCGACGACACCCGCTCCGGCCTGCACGTAGGCGGTGCCGTCGCGCAGCAGCGCGGTACGGATGGCGATGGCCGTGTCGGAGTCGCCGGCGAAGTCGAGGTAGCCGACGCAGCCGCCGTACAGGCCCCGCCGGGACGGTTCCAGCTCCTCGATGATCTGCATGGCGCGGGGCTTGGGCGCGCCGGAGAGGGTGCCGGCCGGGAAGCAGGCCGTGAGCACGTCGAAGGCGGTCTTGCCCTCGGCGACGCGGCCCGTGACGGTCGAGACGATGTGCATGACGTGGGAGTAGCGCTCGATGCTCATGAAGTCGACGACCTCGACGGAGCCCGGCTCGCACACCCGGCCCAGGTCGTTGCGGCCGAGGTCGACCAGCATCAGGTGCTCGGCGCGTTCCTTGGGATCGGCCAGCAGTTCCTCGGCGAGCTCGTTGTCCTCCTGCGGGGTGGCGCCGCGGTGCCGGGTCCCGGCGATGGGGTGCACCATGGCCCGGCCGTCCTCGACCTTGACCAGCGCCTCGGGGCTGGAGCCGACGACGTCGAAGCCGTTCTCGAAGCGGAAGAGGTACATGTACGGCGACGGGTTGGTGGCCCGCAGGACCCGGTAGACGTCCAGCGCGGACGCCGCGCAGGGAGTCTCGAACCGCTGGGAGGGCACGACCTGGAACGCCTCGCCGGCCCGGATGCGTTCCTTGACGTCCTCGACGGCGGCCTGGTACTTCTCGCCGCCCCACAGTGCGGAGAACTCGGGCAGCTCGGAGACCGGCAGCGGTGTCGGCACGTAGGGCGCGGGCCGCGCGAGGTCGGCCTCCATCGCGTCGAGGCGGGCGACGGCGTCCGCGTACGCCTCGTCCACGCCGGTGTCGAGGTCGTTGTGGTTGATGGCGTTGGCGATGAGCTGGACCGTGCCGTCCCAGTGGTCCATGACGGCGAGGTCCGAGGTGAGCAGCATGGTCAGCTCGGGGAGCCGCAGGTCGTCCTCGGCGTGTTCGCCGATGCGCTCCAGGCGGCGCACGATGTCGTAGCCGAGGTAGCCGACCATGCCGCCGGTGAAGGGCGGCGTCCCGGCCGCGTTGTCGCGTGGGGTGTGCAGGGCCTCGACGGTGGCGCGCAGGGCGTCGAGGGGGTCTCCGGTGGTGGGGACGCCGACGGGGGCGGCGCCGATCCAGTGCGCCTGCCCGTCGCGGACGGTCAGCGTGGCGTCGGAGCGGACGCCGATGAAGGAGTAGCGGGACCAGGACCGCCCGTTCTCCGCGGACTCCAGCAGGAAGGTGCCGGGGCGTTCGGCGGCGAGCTTCCGGTAGAGGCCGACCGGGGTGTCTCCGTCGGCGAGCAGTTTGCGACTGACGGGGATGACGCGGCGGTCGACCGCGAGCTTGCGGAACGTCTCAAGATCCATGGCGTGGGACCCTACCTAGCTATTCGGCGGCCAGCGGGAGGACATCGGCGTCGAAGCACGTCCGGGCACCCGTGTGGCAGGCGGCCCCGACCTGGTCGACCTTGACGAGCACGGTGTCCGCGTCGCAGTCGAGGGCGACGGACTTCACGTGCTGGAAGTGGCCGGAAGTATCCCCCTTGACCCAGTACTCCTGACGGCTGCGGGACCAGTAGGTGCAGCGTCCGGTGGTCAGGGTGCGGTGCAGGGCCTCGTCGTCCATCCAGCCGAGCATGAGCACCTCACCGGTGTCGTACTGCTGGGCGATGGCCGGTACCAGACCGTCCGCGGAGCGCTTGAGGCGGGCGGCGATCGCGGGATCGAGGGAGGTCGTACTCATGGGGCCATTGTGCCGGGCGAGGGGGATGATCATCGATGGCTGTCCGCCTGATGGGCAGGCAGGGGGCGGGTTCCGGCCGTAGGCTGGCCCCCATGTCTACCCATGCGAAGCGTGAACGTCTGCTGCTGGCCGATCTGTTGGAGGCGGCGGGACCGGAGGCGCCGACGCTGTGCGACGGCTGGGGCACGCGCGAACTGGCGGCGCACGTGGTCGTCCGGGAGCGCCGCCCGGACGCGGCCGGCGGCCTGCTGCTGAACGTGCTCAAGGGACGCCTGGACAAGGCGATGGCCGAGTACACGGCCAAGCCGTACGAGGAACTCATCCGGCTGATCCGTACCGGGCCGCCCAAGATGTCCGTGTACTCCGTCAAGCAGATCGACGAGGCGGCGAACGCGGTGGAGTTCTACGTCCACGCCGAGGACGTCCGGCGGGCGCAGCCCGACTGGTCCCCGCGCCCGCTGGACCCGGTCTTCTCCGACGTCCTCTGGTCCCGGCTGGAGAAGCTGGCCCGCCTGACGGGCCGCCGCTCGCCGGTCGGCCTGGTGCTGCGCCGCCCGGACGGCCGTACGGCGGTCGCCCACAAGGGCACCCCGGTGGTGACGGTCACGGGCGAGCCGGGCGAGCTGACGCTGTTCTGCTTCGGCCGCCAGGAGTCCGCCGCCGTGGAACTGGACGGCGCGCCGGAGGCCGTCGCGAAGCTGACGGTGGCGAAACTGGGGATCTGACGCCTCGCCCCGCGCTCCGCGCCGCTGTGCTCCGGCCGGTCGGCCGGAGCACGGGACGCCGTCAGCGGACCGGGTGGCCGGCCTCGCGGAGGGTGTCCTTGACCTCGCCGATGCGCAGGTCGCCGAAGTGGAACACCGACGCGGCGAGCACCGCGTCGGCGCCCGCGGCGATGGCCGGCGGGAAGTGCTCCAGCTTGCCCGCGCCGCCCGAGGCGATCACCGGGACGCGGACGTGCTCTCGCACCGCCGCGATCATCTCGGTGTCGTAGCCGTCCTTCGTGCCGTCGGCGTCCATCGAGTTCAGCAGGATCTCCCCGGCGCCCAGCTCGGCGGCCCGGTGCGCCCACTCGACGGCGTCGATGCCGGCGCTCTTGCGACCGCCGTGCGTGGTGACCTCGAACGCGCCGGACGCGGTGCGCCGCGCGTCCACCGACAGCACCAGCACCTGCCGGCCGAACCGCTCCGCGATCTCCCGGATGAGGTCGGGCCGCTCGATGGCGGCCGTGTTCACGCCCACCTTGTCGGCGCCCGCCCGCAGCAGCTTGTCCACGTCGTCGGCCGTGCGGACGCCGCCGCCCACGGTCAGCGGGATGAAGACCTGCTCGGCGGTCCGGCGCACCACGTCGTAGGTGGTCTCCCGGTTCCCGGAGGACGCGGTGATGTCGAGGAAGGTCAGCTCGTCCGCGCCCTCGGCGTCGTAGAGCTTGGCCATCTCCACCGGGTCACCGGCGTCGCGCAGGTTCTGGAAGTTGACCCCCTTGACGACCCGGCCGTTGTCCACGTCCAGGCAGGGGATCACCCGTACGGCGAGCGTCATGCCGTCCCTCCTTCGAGACCGTCGGGGGCCCCGTACGCCTCGACCTCGACCTCGACGACCATGGACGGGTCGACGAAGCCGGAAACGATGATCATGGACGCGGCGGGGCGCACCGCGTCGAACAGCTCCTTGTGCGCGCGGCCGACGTCGTCCACGTCCCGGGCGTGCGTGAGGTACATCCGGGTGCGGACCACGTGCTCGGCGCCGAGACCGGCCTGCTCCAGCGCCTTGATGGCCACACCGAAGGCCGTGATGGCCTGTTCGTAGGGGCCGCCGCCGTCGGCCGCGGTGCAGCCGGAGACCAGGACCAACCCGTTGGGGAGCCGCACGGCCCGGCTGTAGCCGATGACATCCTCGTAGGGGCCGCCGGAGGAGATGCGGCGCACTTCGTCGGGAGCGCTCACTCGGACACCACCCGCAGCGCCTCTTCGAGGGTGAACGCCTTCGCGTACAGGGCCTTGCCGACGATGGCGCCCTCGACGCCCAGCGGCACCAGCTCGGACAGCGCCCGCAGGTCGTCCAGCGAGGAGATGCCGCCGGAGGCGACGACGGGCCGGTCGGTCGCGGCGCAGACGCCGCGCAGCAGTTCCAGGTTGGGGCCGGTCAGGGTGCCGTCCTTGCCGATGTCGGTGACGACGTACCGGGCGCAGCCCTCGGAGTCCAGGCGGGCGAGGGTCTCGTACAGGTCGCCGCCCTCGCTGGTCCAGCCGCGGCCCTTGAGGGTGGTGCCGCGTACGTCGAGCCCGACCGCGATCCTGTCGCCGTGCTCGGCGATCGCCTTGGCCGCCCACTCCGGGGTCTCCAGGGCGGCGGTGCCGAGGTTGACGCGGGTGCAACCGGTCGCGAGGGCGGCGGCGAGCGAGGCGTCGTCGCGGATGCCGCCGGACAGTTCGACCTTGATGTCCATGGCGCCGGTGATCTCGGCGACCAGGGCGCGGTTGTCACCGGTGCCGAAGGCGGCGTCCAGGTCGACCAGGTGCAGCCATTCGGCGCCGGCGCGCTGCCAGGCGAGGGCCGCCTCCAGTGGGGAGCCGTACGAGGTCTCGCTGCCGGACACGCCGTGCACGAGGCGTACGGCCTGGCCGTCGCGGACGTCGACCGCGGGGAGCAGCTCAAGCGTGGGTGCGGGCATCACAGGGTCTCGATCCAGTTGGTGAGGAGCTGGGCGCCGGCGTCGCCGGACTTCTCGGGGTGGAACTGGGTGGCCCACAGGGCCCCGTTCTCCACCGCCGCGACGAACCGTTCGCCGTGGGTGGCCCAGGTGACCTTGGGGGCGCGGATCAGCGGGTTGGTGACCTCCAGGCTCCAGTCGTGCGCCGCGTAGGAGTGCACGAAGTAGAACCGGGCGTCGGCGTCCAGGCCCTTGAATGCCTGGCTGTCGGTCGGCGCCTCGACGGTGTTCCAGCCCATGTGGGGCACGATCGGGGCCTTGAGCGGGCCGACCGTGCCGGGCCACTCGTCGAGGCCCTCGGTCTCCACGCCGTGTTCGATGCCGCGCTCGAAGAGGATCTGCATGCCGACGCAGATGCCCATGACGGGCCGGCCGCCGGACAGCCGGCGCCCGATGATCCAGTCGCCGCGGACGTCCTTGAGACCCTGCATGCAGGCCGAGAAGGCGCCGACGCCGGGGACGAGGAGCCCGTCGGCGTCCATGGCCTTGTCGTAGTCGCGGGTGATCTCGACGTCCGCGCCGACACGCGCGAGCGCCCGCTCGGCGGACCGCACGTTGCCGAAGCCGTAGTCGAAGACCACGACGGTCTTGGTGGGGCGGGTTGCGCTCATTCCCAGATTCCTTGGATCCGCAGGACTCCGGCGGCGAGGCACATCACGGAGCCGATGGCGAGCAGGACGATGACCGACAGGGGCATCTTCTGCTTGTGGAAGGAGTAGACGCCCCCGGCCAGGAACAGGCCGAGGACGATCAGGATGGTGTTCAGGCCGTTCACGGCTAGAGGGCGCCCTTCGTGGAGGGCAGGATTCCGGCCGCGCGCGGGTCGAACTCGGCGGCGTAGCGCAGGGCCCGGGCGAGGGCCTTGAACTGGCACTCCACGATGTGGTGGGCGTTGCGCCCGTACGGGACGTGGACGTGCAGGGCGATCTGCGCCTGCGCGACGAAGGACTCCAGGATGTGCCGGGTCATCGTCGTGTCGTACGCGCCGATCATCGGCGCCATGTTCTCGGGCTCGGTGTGCACGAGGTAGGGGCGGCCCGACAGGTCGACGGTCACCTGGGCGAGGGACTCGTCCAGCGGGACGGTGCAGTTGCCGAAGCGGTAGATGCCGACCTTGTCGCCGAGGGCCTGCTTGAAGGCGGCGCCCAGCGCGAGGGCGGTGTCCTCGATGGTGTGGTGGCTGTCGATGTGCAGGTCGCCGTCGGTCTTGACGGTGAGGTCGAAGAGGCCGTGCCGGCCGAGCTGGTCGAGCATGTGGTCGTAGAAGCCCACGCCCGTGGAGACGTCGACCTTGCCGGTGCCGTCGAGGTTTATCTCGACGACGACCGAGGTCTCCTTCGTGGTCCGTTCGACCCGTCCGATGCGGCTCATGCCTGCTGCTCCTTCTTCAGTGCGCGAACCGCTTCCAGGAACGCGTCGTTCTCGGCGGGGGTGCCCGCGGTGACCCGCAGCCATCCCGGTACGCCGTTGTCCCTGACCAGGACACCCCGGTCGAGGATCTTCTGCCAGGCGGTGTGGGAGTCGTCGAACCTGCCGAACTGAATGAAGTTCGCGTCGGATTCGGTGACCTCGTAGCCGACGGCCCGCAGTTCGTCGACCAGGCGGTCCCGTTCGGCCTTGAGCTGCTCGACGTAGCCGAGCAGCGTGTCGGTGTGTTCCAGGGCGGCCAGCGCGGTCGCCTGGGTGACGGCCGACAGGTGGTACGGCAGGCGCACCAACTGCACGGCGTCGACCACGGCGGGGTGCGCGGCGAGGTAGCCCAGGCGCAGGCCGGCGGCGCCGAATGCCTTGGACATGGTCCGCGAGACCACCAGGCACGGCCGGCCCTCGATGAGCGGGAGCAGGGAGTCCCGGTGGGAGAACTCGACGTACGCCTCGTCCACGACCACGAGGGAGGGCTTGACCGCCTGGGCGGCCTCGTAGAGGGCGAGGACCGTCTCGGCCTCGACCGCGGTGCCCGTGGGGTTGTTGGGGGAGGTGATGAACACGACGTCGGGCGCGTGCTCGGCGATCGCCCGCTCGGCGGCCGCCACGTCGATGGTGAAGTCCTCCCGGCGGGGGCCGGAGATCCAGCCGGTGCCGGTGCCGCGGGCGATGAGGGCGTGCATCGAGTACGAGGGCTCGAATCCCATCGCGGTGCGGCCGGGGCCGCCGAAGGTCTGCAGCAGTTGCTGGATGACCTCGTTGGAGCCGTTGGCGGCCCATACGTTCTCGCGCGCCACCGGGTGTTTGCCGGTACGGGTCAGGTACGCGGCCAGCTCGGTCCGCAGCTCCACCGCGTCCCGGTCGGGGTAGCGGTTGAGGGTGCGGGCGGCGTCGGCGACGCGCTCGGCGATGCGCCGCACGAGCGGTTCGGGCAGCTCGTACGGGTTCTCGTTGGTGTTCAGCTGGACGGGCACGTCGAGCTGCGGGGCGCCGTACGGGGACTTGCCGCGCAGCTCGTCCCGGATGGGGAGGTCGTCCCAGGGGGACGGGGATGTGTTGCCGGTCATGCCTGCGGCACCTTCCATCCGAACCGCGCCTTCAGGGCCGCGCCGTGCGCCGGCAGGTCCTCGGCCTCGGCGAGGGTGACCACGTGGTGGGCGACCTCGGCGAGGGCGTCGCGCGAGTAGTCGACGATGTGGATGCCGCGCAGGAAGGACTGGACGGACAGCCCCGAGGAGTGGCAGGCGCAGCCGCCGGTGGGCAGGACGTGGTTGGACCCGGCGCAGTAGTCGCCGAGCGAGACCGGCGCCCACGGGCCGACGAAGATCGCACCGGCGTTGCGTACCCGGGCGGCCCAGGCGGCGGCGTCGGCGGTCTGGATCTCCAGGTGCTCGGCGCCGTACGCGTCGACGACCTTGAGGCCGTCCTCCAGGGTGTCGACCAGCACGATCGCGGACTGCCTGCCCGCGAGGGCGGGCTTGATCCGGTCCTCGATGTGCTTGGTGGCCGCGACCTGCGGTTCCAGTTCCTTCTCGACGGCCGCCGCGAGTTCCTCGGAGTCCGTGACCAGGACGGCCGCGGCGAGCGGGTCGTGCTCGGCCTGGCTGATCAGGTCGGCGGCGACGTGCACGGGGTCGGCCGTGGAGTCCGCGAGGACCGCGATCTCGGTCGGGCCGGCCTCGGTGTCGATGCCGATCCTGCCGGTGAAGTAGCGCTTGGCCGCGGCGACCCAGATGTTGCCGGGGCCGGTCACCATGTTCGCGGGCGCGCACTCCTCGGTGCCGTACGCGAACATCGCGACGGCCTGGGCGCCGCCCGCCGCGTACACCTCGTCGACGCCCAGCAGGGCGCAGGCGGCGAGGATCGTCGGGTGCGGCAGGCCGTCGAACTCGACCTGCGGCGGGGAGGCGAGCGCGATCGACTCGACCCCGGCCTCCTGGGCGGGCACGACGTTCATCACCACGGAGGACGGGTACACGGAGCGACCGCCCGGCGCGTACAGGCCCACGCGCTCGACGGGAACCCACTTCTCGGTCACGGTGCCGCCGGGGACCACCTGGGTGGTGTGCTCGGTGCGGCGCTGCTCGCGGTGGACGATCCGGGCGCGCCGGATCGACTCCTCCAGGGCGGCGCGGACGGCCGGATCCAGCTGCTCCAGGGCGCTCGCGAGGGCCTGCGCCGGGACCCGGACCCGCGACAGCTCGACCCCGTCGAACTTCCGCGCGTACTCGATCAGCGCCGCCGTGCCACGATGATGCACGTCCTCGCAGATGGGCCGCACCTTCTCCAGGGCGGCTTCCACGTCGAACTCGGCACGGGGCAGCAGATCGCGCAGGGCGCCACCCTCGGGGAGGATGTCACCGCGCAGGTCGATACGAGAGATCACGTCCCAATTCTCTCAGACCGGCTCCCGGCACCGTTCGTCCGTATCACTGGCTGATACACGCCCCGGATGTCACAGCCGGCCCTTAGCGTTCCCCTACACGTAGGTGACTGCCGCGTACGTGATCGCGGAGGGGGGCCGCCATGACGGAAGCGCGCGTGGAGGCGGGGCCGGTGGATCTCACCGCCGCCGAGCGCCGTATGTGGGACGCGTACCGCACGGGCCGCACCTGTGATCTCAGTGCCCGTGTGGCGGACCGGGACGACCCGCACGCCGGCCGCCCCTGGGGCCCGGAGCGCAGTGTCCGCGCCGAGGTGGTGGCGCTGCTGCTGCTCCACGGGCCGCCTCCCGTGCCCGGCCGGGTGGTGGCGCTGAAGCTGCGCGGCGTGCGGGTCCTGGGGCGGCTGGAACTGTCCGGGGGCCGGGTCGAGCCGTACGTCGAGTTCCAGTCGTGCCGCTTCGACAGCGAGATCCGGTTGTCCGAGACCCGGGTCTGCACGCTGCGCCTGGTGAACTGTGCGATCCCCCGGCTGGAGGCGGCCCGCCTGCACACCGAGGGGGACCTGCACCTGCTCGGTTCCCGGGTGGCGCGGGGCATCCGGTTGACGGACGCGCAGATCGGCACCGACCTGCTGATCAGCCGTGCGGTGGTCCGGCCCGACAACAAGGGCCGGGCGATCACCGCCGACGGCATGTCCGTGGCCCAGGACTTCCAGGGCGACATGCTGGAGACCTTCGGGGAGGTCAGTCTGCGCGGCGCGAAGGTCGGCGTGTCGATGAACCTGCGCGGGGCCCGGCTGCGCAACCCGGGCGGGCGGCGCGCGCTGAACGCGCCGCAGTTGACGGTCGAGCGGACCCTGTACCTGACGTCGATCGCGCTGTACTCCGCCGCGGGCGACTCGGGGGGCGGCACTCCCCCGTACGGGGTGGGCCTGACCCCCGCGCCCGGGCAGGCCGCGCGGGCGTTCGAGTGCGAGGGCGGGATGCGGCTGGACGACGGCCGCTTCGGTGACGCGATCGACTTCTACGGGGCCCGGTTCGCGCTGTCGGAGGAGCAGGAGCTCTCGTTGCGCCGGATCAGCACGCCGGAGCTGCGCTTCGTCGGGGGGCAGCCCGAGCGGGGCCGGGTCGTGCTGTCGGGGGCGAAGGTGGTCAAGCTGGTCGACCTGTCCACGAGCTGGCCGGGGCCCGGCCGGCTGGTGATGGAGGGGTTCTCGTACGAGATCCTCGCGCCGCGCGGGCACTTCCCGCTGCCGCGCCGGCTGGCCTGGGTGGAGGCGGCCACGGCGGAGTACTCACCGGAGCCGTACGAGCGGTTGGCGGCGGTGCTGCGGGCCAGTGGCGAGGACGCCGACGCCCGGGAGGTGCTGCTGGCCAAGCAGCGGCGGCGGCGCGCGACCTTGCCGCCCGCCGCCAAGGCGTGGGGCTACCTCCAGGACTGGACGGTGGTGTACGGGTACCGGCCGGGGCGGGCGGCGCTGTGGATGGCGGTCCTGTGGGCGGCGGGCACGCTGCTGTTCTCGCAGCACCCGCCGCCGCCGATCAAGGAGGACGAGCACCCGCAGTGGAGCGCCGCCCTGTACGCCCTGGACCTGCTGCTGCCGGTGATCGACCTGGGGCAGGAGGGTCAGTGGAAGCCGGGCGGAGCCTGGCAGTGGGGTGCGTCGGCCCTGGTGGTCCTGGGGTGGATCCTGGCCACGACGGTGGCCGCGGGCGCCTCCCGGCTGCTGAGGCGGGGGTGACGGCCGCGGGGTCCCGGCCACTACCCTGTGCCTCGTGACCACCGTTCGCCTGCCCCTCTTCCCGCTGAACTCGGTACTGTTCCCCGGCCTCGTGCTGCCGCTGAACATCTTCGAGGAGCGTTATCGCGCCATGATGCGCGAGCTGCTGAAGTCGGGTGAGGACGAGCCGCGCCGTTTCGCGGTCGTCGCCATCCGGGACGGCTGGGAGGTCGCGCCGACCGCGCCGGGCCTGCCGGACCAGACGACCCTGCCGGAGCGCGGTCCGGCGGCGGGCTTCGGCGCGGACCCGATCCAGGCGTTCCACCGGGTGGGCTGCGTCGCGGACGCGGCGACGATCCGGGAGCGGGAGGACGGCAGCTTCGAGGTGCTGGCCACCGGTACCGCCCGGGTCCGGCTGCTGTCGGTCGACACCTCGGGGCCGTACCTGGTCGCGGAGCTGGAGGAGTTGGCGGAGGACGCGGGTGACGGCGCGGGAGCGCTGGCCGAGGGCGTGCTGCGGGCGTTCAGGAACTACCAGAAGCGGCTGGCGGGGGCGCGCGAGCGGTCCCTGGCCGCGCCGCCCGAGCTGCCCGACGAGCCGTCGGTGGTGTCGTACCTGGTCGCCGCGGCGGCCGTGCTGGACATCCCGGCGAAGCAGCGGCTGCTCCAGGCCCCCGACACCGCGACCCGGCTGGCGGAGGAGCTGAAGCTGCTGCGCGCGGAGACGGCCGTGATCCGGCACCTGCCGTCGCTGCCGGCCGTGGACCTGACGCGCGCGCCGACGAGCCCGAACTGATGGCGAGGAAGAAGGCGGGGGCGGCCGGGGCCGCGACGCCGGCGATCGCGGCCCTGACGGCGGCCGGCGCCGAGTTCACCACGCACGCCTACGAGCACGACCCGGCGCACCCCTCGTACGGGCAGGAGGCGGCGCAGAAGATGGGCGTCGCCCCGGAGCAGGTGTTCAAGACGCTGGTCGCGGAGGTGGACGGCGTGCTGACGGTGGCGGTGGTCCCGGTCTCGGGCTCGCTCGACCTCAAGGCGCTGGCCGGGGCGGTGGGCGCGAAGCGGGCGGCGATGGCGGACCCGGCGCTGGCGGAGCGGACCACGGGGTACGTGGTGGGGGGCATTTCGCCGCTGGGGCAGCGGCGGGCGCTGCGGACGGTGGTGGACGCGTCGGCGTCGGGGCACCGCACGATCTGTGTGTCCGCCGGGCGGCGGGGGTTGGAGGTCGAGCTGGCTCCGGGGACGTTGACGGCGTTGACGTCGGCCGTGGTGGCACCGATCGCACGGTAGCCTCCGGCGGTTGGGCGGGGTCGGGTGCGGGGCGGGTGCGGCGCCGCGGAGCGGAGCGGCCCCGGCTGCGCCGGGCTTTACGGGGCTTCGCCCCGGACCTCGCGCCTCAAACGCCGGCGGGGCTGGGTTTGCCCGGCACGCCGGCGAGGCTGAGGGCCGGATGTGCCCCGGGGGTCAGGGGTGGGACGGGTCCGGGGCGTGGACGTGGGTCGGCGGGTAGCCGTCGGTCCCCGGCCAGGTCGGTTCCGGGCGGGTGAAGACGGCCGTCAGGGCCAGGTGGGCGCCGAGCGCGACCAGCGGCCAGGCCAGCAGCGCACCGTGGGCCAGCAGTTGCAGGGGGGCGTCGAACGGGACGCCCTTGCCCGCCTTCGCGGCCGCCGCCACGAGGTTCGAGGAGGGGCCCAGCCGCAGTCCCAGCCGCCAGCCGATCAGCGCCGCGAACACCGATCCCGCGCCGAGCCCGAGCACCAGGGGAACCCCGCCCCGGCGCCGCCACAGGAAGACCGCGACCGCGCTCAGCAGCCCGAAGGCGGCCGCGAGCAGCAGGTACGTCCCGTCGGCGCCGATCCGCGCCTCGCTCTCGGAGTTCCGCAGGAACACGGCCTCCCCGTTGGACACGTACTGGACCTTCGGCGCGAGCCACGCCCACAGCACGCCCAGCAGCACCCCGGCCAGCGCCACCACCAGCGCGACGGCGGCCCCGTCCCGGACATCGCCCGGCGTGGTCTTCCCGGGCGGCGGCGCGCCCTGGTCGAACGGCAGCGGAGACGGGGACGGCGGTGGGGTCACGGCTTCGGTCACCCGCACATCGTGCCAGGTCCGCGCTCCGGCGGTGTCAGCGGACCGCCGCCCGCCGGTAGGCCCAGGTGGCGACGGCCAGGGACAGCACGCCGACCGCCCCGCACACGCCCAGGTCGAACAGGACCGCCGCCCAGTCCGGGTCGGGCGCGAACGTACGGGCGAAGGCCTCCACCCCGTACGTCGAGGGCAACAGGTCCCGCGTCCACACGATCACGTCGGGCATCCGCTCCGGCGGCAGCACTCCCAGCAGCAGGGCCGCCGACATGCCGAGCTGGCCGGCGAGCGTGGCCAGTTCCTGCCGGGGCGCGAGCAGCCCGAGCGCCGCCCCCAGGCCCGCGAGCGCCGCCCCGGCCAGCGGTACCACCGCCGCGAGGATCCACAGCCCGCCCATCGGCAGCCCGAACAGCACGCACCCGAATCCCGCCGTCACCAGCGTTCCCGGCACCGTGAAGGAGGCGTAGGCGGCGGCCGCGCCCAGCACCACGGAGGCGGGCGGCACCGGCAGGGTGGCGTAGTGGTCGAGCCCCCCGCCGGCCCGGAGCTGACCGAAGTACTGGGCGAGCAGGTTCAGCGCGACGAAGGCGACGACCAGTACCGACGATCCGGCGACGACGGCCCGCGCCTCCGAGCCGCCGTCCACCACCCCCCGCATCAGGATCATGATCCCGACGGACTGGAAGGTGGCCACGAACAGCAGCGGGATCCGCGCCACCCGCGCCCGGGACAGCTGCGCCCGGTACACGGCGGCGAGCGCGGGGAAGAACCGGGCCCGGGGCGCCAGCGGTCCGGGGACGGCCGCCCCCGCGGTGACGGCGGTGGTCACGACTTCACCAGCCCCTTCGAGGCGCGGCCCCCCAGGGCCAGGTAGACGTCCTCCAGGCTCGGCGTGGCGAGGGTGAAGTCGTCGAGCGCGGCGAAGGCCGGCCCGCCGGTCACCGCGGCCACCGCGGCGCGCGCCCGGTCGGGGGTGAGCCGCAGCACCCAGCGCCGCCCGGACACGACGGCGGCCGGGGCCAGCTCCGCGACCTCCGGCACCTCCAGGGGCGCGGTCGTGCGCCACACCAGCTCCAGCCTGACCTCGCCGGACACCGTCGTCTTGAGCCCGGCCGGGGTGTCGCAGGCGATGACCTTGCCGTGGTCGATGACGGCGACCCGGTCCAGGACGGTCTCGGCCTCTATGACGTTGTGGGTGACGAGCAGGACGGTGGCGCCGTGGTGGGCGCGGCGCCGGTCGACGGCGCTCCACACGGCCCGCCGGGCGACGGGGTCCATGCCGGTGGTGGGCTCGTCGAGGACCAGGACGGGTCGCTCGCCGACCAGCGCGGTGGCGAAGCAGGCGAGGCGCCGCTGGCCGCCGGAGAGCTTCTTCAGGGGCCGGCCGGCGAGCGCGGTCAGCCCGAGTTCCTCCAGTACGGCGTCCCGGGCGGCGCGGGCCGCGCGGGCGTCGAGTCCGCGCAGTCGGCCGGTGGTCTCGGCGGCGAGCGCCACGGTCAGCTCGTCCAGGGCCGTGGACTCCTGGCCCAGGTAGGCCAGCAGCCGGGAGGCCCGCTCGGGGTGGCGTACGAGGTCGTGGCCGAGCAGCGTCACGGTCCCGGCGTCGGGCCGCATCAGTCCGGTGAGCTGCCGTACGAGGGTGGACTTGCCGGCGCCGTTGGGGCCGAGCAGGCCGAAGATCTCGCCGCGCCGGACGTCCAGGGAGATCCCGTCGTTGGCGCGGGTCTCGGGCAGGGCGGGGGCCCCGCGCCGGCCGCGCACCGCCGGGTAGGTCTTGACGAGGTCGCGCACCGCGCAGACGACGTCGCCGGCACCCGCGTCGGAGGTCACAGCCGCGGCCGGTGCCGTGTCCTGTTTCGCGCTTGCTGTGCCCGTGCTCACGAGGGAGCAGCCTACGCGGCTTTCATCCCTGGTCGGCCGCCGGGGTCACCGGCGCCCCCGGCACGGCGGCCCCCGGGCCCGCCACGTGCTCGGCGGCGGCGCGGACGTCGATCTCGCGCCAGAAACCGGCACGGATGGCGTAGCGGTCGTGTTCGTCGATCTGGTCGTCCTTGTGGGCGAGCAGGCCGAACCGGGCGGCGTAGCGCAGCAGCTCCCCGTCGATGCGGTGCGGGATGCGCGGGTACATGGTGGCGAGTTTTTGCAGGTGGACGTTTTCGGGGAGCCGTTCCATCCAGCGCCGGGCGAACACCTGGCCGACCTCGAAGGGGTCGCCGCCGACGGTGGTGATGTCCTCTTCCCGGTCCGCCCAGCGCTGCTCGGCGCTGGTGAGCTGGGCGAGGGTGGGCAGGGAGGCGGTCTCGGCGGGCTCGCCGAGGGGTCCGGCCCGGTCGATCCAGCCCTTGTCGGAGGACCAGCGCAGGGCGCTGCCGGCCGGGCCGGGCGCCGAGCCGGCCGCGTTCTGCGGGGCGGCGGCGCCGGGGGCGCGCAGGGCGGCGAGGTCCTTGGGCGTGGGGACGGGTCTGGCGCCCTCGGCGGTGCCCTCGTCGGCGGGCGCCGGTACGGGCGCGGGGCGCTCGGCGGTGTCGGCGCTGTCGGCGGTTGCCGCGGGGGCGCCGTTGCGGGCGGCTTCGGCGAGCGCCGCCTCGGGCAGCGGCGCGGAGAGGATGGCGGCGATCTCGGGGCGCGGGGCGGGCGCCGGGGAGCACAGTCCGGTGAGGTCCTTGGCCCGTACGGCCCGGGTGATCCACGCCCGGTCCAGGACCCGGCGTTCGTCGGCTTCGGCGACGAGGTCCTCGGACTGGTTGTAGTCGCCGTCGGCGGCCTGGACGGCCCACAGGTGGACGGCGACGCCGTGTTCCTTCGCGGACATCAGTCCGGGCAGCAGGTCGCCGTCGCCGGTGACCAGGACGACGTCCGAGCAGGCCCGGTTGCGGGCGAGTTCGGTGAGTTCGGCGTGCATGGCCGCGTCGACGCCCTTCTGCGCCCAGCGTCCGTCGCTTCGGGTCAGGGCGCCGAGGCGGACGGTGACCCGGGGCATCACGCGCAGCCGCCGGTGTTCGGGCTGGGGCACCCGGTCGGGCGCGCCGTCGAACCAGTAGATCCGCAGCAGCGGCTGTTGGGTGTCGGCCTCGGCGCGTTCGCGCAGGCCCTGGATGAGGGCGGCGTGGTCGACGGTGATGCGGGAGCGGGACGGCTCCCCCGCGAGAAGGCTGGCGGCGGCGCCCAGCAGATAGCCGGCGTCCACCAGGACGACGCAGCGGTCCACGCGTTCCACCCTCTTCCCTGGGGGTTCTCGACAGGTTTTCCCCGAGTCTGCCCGACCGCAAGGGTGTTGAAGGTCGGAACTCGATCATCGGCGTGGCGTATCTCACGCCGGGCCCGGCGCGGGTTGACGACTACGCGCGGCGATGATCCAAAATGCGCGGTTTCTGGTGCTGTGTGAGGGTGAAGTCGGCCCTGGCCCCTACACCCCTCACGGAGGCTTCCCATGGCCAAGAACAAGAACAGCCGGCAGCCCGCGAAGACCTCGGACCGCGCGCAGGCCCAGGATCCGGCGAAGAGCTCGGTTCAGACGTCCCCCGAGCCGTCGTCGGCGCCGAGCCCGATGCACATGGCGGGCAAGCGCAAGGAAAAGAAGTTCGGCCACAACTGACGGCCCCCGCACCTGCGGGAAGGGCGCGCCCGGAACACCGGGCGCGCCCTCGGGCGTGTGGGCCGTCGGCGACTACCCGGCCAGGCAGGACGGTCCGAGGAGCACCTTGAGGTCGCCGAAGAGCGCCGGGTCGGGCTGGACCCGGTGCTTGTCGAGGCGCAGGACGGTGGTGGTGCGCGGCCCCTGGAGCTTGATCCGTACCTCGGTGTTGCCCCTGTGGTGGCGCAGGATCTCCCCCAGACGGGTCACCATCGGCGGGGTGACCTTGACGGTGGGGATGGTCAGGACGACGGGGGCGTTGGTCCCGGCGGAGGACAGGTCGGGGACCATCATCTCCATCGCGACCAGGCGCGGCACGTCCTCGCGCTTGTCGAGGCGGCCCTTGACGAAGACGACCGTGTCCTCGACGAGCTGGGTGGAGACGAGCTGGTAGGTCGCCGGGAAGAACATGCACTCGATGGAGCCGGCCAGGTCTTCGACGGTGGCGATGGCCCAGGCGTTGCCCTGCTTGGTCATCTTGCGCTGGAGGCCCGAGATGATGCCGCCGATGGTGACGACGGCGCCGTCGGAGTGCTCGCCGCCGGTGAGCTGGGAGATACCGGCGTCCGTCTTGTCGGACAGCACGTGCTCCAGGCCGAACAGCGGGTGGTCGGAGACGTAGAGGCCGAGCATCTCGCGCTCCTGGGCGAGCAGGTACGACTTCTCCCACTCGACGTCGGAGAACTCCACGTCGAGGCCGAAGCCGGGCTCGTCGCCGGCGTTCTCGTCGCCCATTCCGCCGAACAGGTCGAACTGGCCCTCGGCCTCCTTGCGCTTGACCGCGACCACGTTGTCGATCATCGACTCGTGGTGGGCGACCAGGCCCTTGCGGGTGTGGCCCATCTCGTCGAAGGCGCCGGCCTTGATCAGCGACTCGACGGTCCGCTTGTTGCAGACGACGGCCTCGACCTTGTCCAGGAAGTCGGGGAAGGAGGAGAACTTCCCCTTGGCCTTCCTGGTCTTGATGATCGAGTCCACGACGTTCTGGCCGACGTTGCGGACGGCGGTGAGGCCGAAGAGGATCACGTCGTCGCCCTGCGCGGCGAAGTTCGGCTCGGACTCGTTGACGTTCGGCGGGAGCACCTTGATGCCCATGCGGCGGCACTCGTTCAGGTAGATCGCGGACTTGTCCTTGTCGTCCTTGACCGAGGTGAGCAGGCCGGCCATGTACTCGGCCGGGAAGTTCGCCTTGAGGTAGGCGGTCCAGTAGGAGACCAGGCCGTAGGCGGCGGAGTGCGCCTTGTTGAAGGCGTAGCCGGCGAAGGGGACCAGCACGTCCCACAGGGCCTGGATCGCCTGGTCGCTGTAGCCGTTCTTGCGGGCACCGGCCTGGAAGATGGTGAAGTTCTTCGCCAGTTCCTCGGGCTTCTTCTTGCCCATCACGCGGCGCAGGATGTCGGCCTCGCCGAGCGAGTACCCGGCGATGATCTGGGCGGCCTTCTGGACCTGCTCCTGGTAGACGATCAGGCCGTAGGTGACCGCGAGCACCTCTTCGAGCGGCTCTTCCAGCTCGGGGTGGATCGGGGTGATCTCCTGCTGCTTGTTCTTGCGCAGGGCGTAGTTGGTGTGCGAGTTCATGCCCATCGGGCCCGGCCGGTACAGGGCGGACACGGCGGAGATGTCCTCGAAGTTGTCGGGCTTCATCAGGCGCAGCAGCGAGCGCATGGGGCCGCCGTCGAACTGGAAGACGCCGAGGGTGTCGCCGCGGCCGAGCAGCTCGAAGGTCTTCGGGTCGTCGAGCGGGAGGGCCAGGAGATCGATGTCGATCCCCTTGTTGGCCTTCACCATCTTGACGGCGTCGTCCATGATCGTGAGGTTGCGCAGGCCGAGGAAGTCCATCTTCAGCAGGCCGAGCGACTCGCAGCTCGGGTAGTCCCACTGGGTGATGGTGACGCCGTCGGTGTGCCGCACCCAGACGGGCACGTGGTCGGTGATCGTCTCGCTGGACATGATCACGCCGGCGGCGTGCACGCCCATCTGGCGGACGAGGCCCTCGACGCCCATGGCGGTGTCGATGACCTTCTTCACGTCCGGTTCGTTCTCGTACATCCCGCGGATCTCGCCGGCCTCGCTGTAGCGCGGGTGCTTCGGGTCGAGGATGCCGGAGAGCGGGATGCCCTTGCCGAGGACGTCGGCGGGCATGGCCTTGGTGAGCCGGTCGCCCATCGCGTACGGGTAGCCGAGGACGCGCGCCGAGTCCTTGATCGCGTTCTTGGCCTTGATGGTGCCGTAGGTGCCGATCATGGCGACCTTGTCGGCGCCGTACTTCTCGGTCACGTACCGGATCACCTCGACGCGCCTGCGCTCGTCGAAGTCGATGTCGACATCGGGCATGGAGACGCGCTCGGGGTTCAGGAAGCGCTCGAAGATCAGACCGTGGGTGAGCGGGTCGAGGTCGGTGATGCCCATGGCGTACGCGACGATCGAACCGGCCGCGGAGCCTCGGCCCGGGCCGACCGCGATGCCCTGGTTCTTGGCCCACATGATGAAGTCGGCGACGACGAGGAAGTAGCCCGGGAAGCCCATCGAGATGATCGTGTCCATCTCGTACTCGGCCTGCTTCATCCGGTCCTCCGGGATGCCTCCCGGGTAGCGGCGGTGCATGCCGCGCATGGTCTCCTCGCGGAACCAGGTGACCTCGGTGTAGCCCTCGGGGATGTCGAACTTCGGCATCAGGTTCCGGAACTGGAACATGCCCTCGGTGTCGATCTGCTCGGCGACCAGCCGGGTGTTGGCGCAGCCCTCCTGCCAGGCGTCCGAGGAGTCGATGGCGTACATCTCCTCCGTGGACTTCAGGTAGTAGCCGGTGCCGTCGAAGCGGAAGCGGTCCGGGTCGGAGAGGTTCTTGCCGGTCTGGATGCACAGCAGGGCGTCGTGGGCCGTGGCCTCGTGCGCGTACGTGTAGTGCGAGTCGTTCGTGACCAGCGGCGGGATGCCGAGCTTCTTGCCGATCTCCAGCAGCCCGTCGCGGACCCGGCGCTCGATCTCGATGCCGTGGTCCATCAGCTCCAGGAAGTACCGCTCCTTGCCGAAGATGTCCTGGTACTCGGACGCGGCCTTGAGGGCCTCGTCGAACTGGCCGAGGCGCAGCCGGGTCTGGAGTTCGCCGGAGGGGCAGCCGGTGGAGGCGATGAGCCCCTCGGACCACTTGGAGATGGTCTCCTTGTCCATGCGCGGCCACTTGGTGAGCCAGCCCTCGGCGTACGCGTCGGAGGACAGCCGGAAGAGATTGTGCAGGCCGGTGGCGTTCGCCGCCCAGATCGTCTTGTGGGTGTAACCACCGGAACCGGACACGTCGTCGCGCTTCTGGTGCGGCTGGCCCCACTGGATGCGGCGCTTGTTGCGCCGGGACTCGGGGGCGACGTACGCCTCGATGCCGATGATCGGCGTGACGCCGGCCTTCTGCGCGGAGTGGAAGAAGTCGTAGGCGCCGTGCAGGTTCCCGTGGTCGGACATCGCGATGTGCGTCATGCCCATCTCGTTGCACGCGTTGAACATGTCCTTCAGCCGCGCGGCACCGTCCAGCAGCGAGTACTGGGTGTGGACGTGCAGGTGCGTGAACGGCGGCTTGGTCACGGTGGGGGTCCTCCGGCGGCGGGAGTGGGGGGCGACTTCGAATCCTACGTCGGGCCGGTGACACATCCGGGGCACTCACCGGTACGGTCAGGCGTTGCACCGGCCAGGAGCACCTGTCCGAAAACCGATTGGCACACGCGCCACCAGGAGGAACCCGCCATGGCGGTCCCCGAGACGACGAACGAGCAGCGCGCCGAGCAGATACTCGACGTGTTCGACACCGCTTTCGGTGAGCTGCTCGCCGCCGACCCCGCTGCCTTCCAGGTGAAATTCCGGAAGATGGCGGCCTCCGCCTTCGCCTTCTACCGCGGTACGGCCTGCCTGTTCTACGCCGATCTGGAGCGGGACCGGCACGGCGGCCCGTACCTGGACGAGCGGACGGGCCGGGTGTGGATCCACGGCGATCTGCACGCCGAGAACTTCGGCACGTACATGGACTCCAACGGCCGGCTGATCTTCAACATCAACGACTTCGACGAGGCGTACGTCGGCCCCTTCACCTGGGACCTCAAGCGGTTCGCGGCCTCCGTCGCCCTGCTCGGCTACACCAAGGCGCTCAGCGACGGTCAGATCAGCGATCTGGTGCGGACCTACGCGGCCGCCTACCGGGAGCGGATCCACCGGCTGGCGACGGGCGCCAAGCACGAGGAGGTCCCCTCCTTCACCCTGGACACCGCCGAGGGCCCGCTGCTCGGGGCGCTGCGCGCGGCCCGGGCGCGGACCCGGTTCGAGCTGCTGGCGTCGATGACCGAGATCCGGGACTACGAGCGTCGCTTCACGGCCGGTCCCGGCACGCTGGAGCTGGACGCGGCCACCCGTTACAAGGTGCTGGCCGCCTTCGACGGGTACCTGGAGACCCTGCCGGAGGAGTCCCTCGTGCGGCCGGATTCGTACCGGGTCAAGGACGTGGTGGGGCGGCGGGGCGTCGGCATCGGCTCGGCCGGGCTGCCCTCGTACAACATCCTGCTGGAGGGGCACAGCGACGCCCTGGAGAACGACGTCGTGATCTACCTCAAGCAGGCGCAGACGCCGGCGGTGTCCCGGCACATCACCGAGCGGGCGGTGCGGGAGTACTTCCTGCACGAGGGGCACCGCACGGTGATCTCCCAGCGGGCCCTCCAGGCGCACGCCGACCCGTGGCTGGGCTGGACGGAGCTGGACGGGGCCGGGCAGCTGGTGGCGGAGGTCTCCCCGTACGCGGTGGACCTGGACTGGTCGGATCTGGACGACCCGGAGGAGATCGCGGCCGTGGTCGCGGACCTGGGACGGGCGACGGCGACCATGCACGCCTCGGCGGACGAGGCGGAGAGCGGCCACTCCCTCGTGCCCTTCTCCACCGAGCGGGCCATCGACGCGGCCATCGCCGCCGACGAGGAGGGTTTCGGCGAGCTGCTCGTCGACTTCGCCCACGCCTACGGGGCCCGGGCGCGCGCCGACCACCAGATCTTCGTCGACCTGTTCCGCAACGGCCGGCTCACGCCGTAGCCCCCGGGCCGGCGCGGCCCGCGGGCCCTGATTCACAGGGAGTCGTGGCAGACTCGCCGGGATGGACATATCCGGTGCAGGGCTTCGAGGGCTGCGGGCCGCGCTGTTCAGCGCGCTCGTCGTGCTGCTCTCGACCGGCTCGCACGTCCTGCTGTCCCGGGTGCCGCTGCCGCCCGCGCTGGTGGGCGGGGCTTTCGCCGCGGTGTTCGCGCTCGCCTTCGCGGTGGCCGGCCGGGAGCGGGGCTTCGGCGCGATCGCCGGGCTGCTGGTGCCGCTGGAGCTGGCCGCCGACACCGCCTTCACCGCCGGTCAGCACTTCTGTTACGGCCCGGCGGGCGGTCCGGTGGCCGGGCCGTTGCACGCGCTGGGCCTGGACGGGCTCTGTGGCGGAGCCCCGGTGGGCGGGCCGCTGACCGGGGTGGCGGGACCGGCCCCCGACCCGGCCGCGCTCCTCGCGACGCCCGGACCGTGGACGCCCTGGCTGCTGCTGGGCGCCCACGTGTCGGCCGGCCTGCTGGCCGCCGTGTGGCTGCGGTACGGGGAGCGCGCGCTGGGCCGGTTGCTCCGGGCCGTGGGCGTCCTCGCCTTCCGGCCGCTGTTGCTGGCGGTGGCCGCGGTGGTGGCGGCCGCCGGGCCGGTGCGGCGGGCGGTGCGGCCGGCGCCCGGGGGCGCGGGCGCCCGTACCCGGTTCCCCGCGCATTCCGTGGGACGGAGGGGACCTCCCGTACGGCGTGGGGCGCTCGCGAGCGCCTGAACGGTACGGCAGACCCCCAACCCTTTCGCATCACGGAAGACCCCACGGAGATCGACATGAGTGCACGCAACAGCCACGCGAACAAGGCGGCGGCCCGCGAGCGGCTGCGCATCGAACGCGAGAAGCAGGCCAAGAAGGCCAAGGCGCGCCGCCAGCTGTTCGTGGCCGGCGCCGTCGTCGCGGCCCTCGCGGTCGCGGGCGGCGTCGGCTACCTGGTCGTGCAGAACACCAAGCCCTCCCACTGGGAGAAGGCCGCCACGGCGGAGCTGGTCAAGCCCAAGAACACCACCGGCGACGACGGCCTGACGGTCGTCGTCGGCAAGGCGGACGCGAAGAAGACCCTGGAGCTCTACGAGGACCCGCGCTGCCCGGCGTGCGCGGCCTTCGAGCAGTCGGTCGGCGCGCAGGTGCGCAAGGACGTCGACGCGGGCAAGTACAAGCTCCACTACTTCGGCGCCACCTTCATCGACAACGGTGCCAAGGGCGAGGGGTCGAAGAACGCGCTGAGCGCGCTGGGCGCGGCGCTGGACGTCAGCCCGGAGGCGTTCCTCGACTACAAGGCCGCGCTGTACTCCAAGGAGCTGCACCCCGACGAGACCGTCGACAGCTTCGCCAAGGACGACTACCTGATCAAGGTCGCGGACACGGTTCCGGCTCTCAAGGGCAACGCCGCGTTCAAGAAGGCCGTCGAGGACGGTACCTACGACCGGTGGGCGATGGACATGGCCAAGGCGTTCAACAAGTCCGGCGTGACGGCCACCCCGACGCTCAAGATGGACGGCAAGAAGATCGACACCCCGGCGACGCCCGAGGCGTACACCGCGGCGATCGACAAGGCGCTCGCGGGCTGATCCGCGGAGGGCCGCACCACGTCGCGGCGCAAGACAACGGGCGGGCGAACTCCTGGAGTTCGCCCGCCCGTTGCCTTACCGAGGGTATCCCCGAAGCCATACCGGTCAGTAATATGATCGTCCGTGACCAGTCATCTCTCTCCTGCCGCCCCGGCGCATCCGCGCCGCCGTACGGTCGTGCTGGCCGCCGCCGCCACGGCCGCGCTGGCGCCGATCGCGACCCTGGGCGCCGGCGCCGCCCGCGCGGCGGAATCCGCCCCCGCCTTCCTGCACGGCGTCGCCTCCGGCGACCCGCTGCCCGACGGAATCCTGCTGTGGACCCGCGTCACCCCGACCGCCGACGCGGTGCCCGGTTCGGGGCTCGGCCCGGACACCCGGGTCGGCTGGGAGGTCGCGGAGGACGCGTCCTTCTCCCGCGTCGTCGCGAGCGGGTCCGTCACCGCGACGGCCGCCGCCGACCACACCGTCAAGGCGGACGTGCGCGGCCTGCGACCCAAGACCGCGTACTGGTACCGGTTCACCGCCGGCGCCACCGTCTCCCCGGTGGGCCGCACCCTGACCGCCCCGGCCGCCGACACGAGCACGGCGGGCGTGCGCTTCGGCGTGGTCTCCTGCGCCAACTGGGAGGCGGGCTACTTCTCCGCCTACCGCCACCTGGCCGCCCGGGCCGACCTGGACGCGGTCCTGCACCTCGGCGACTACATCTACGAGTACGAGAGCGGCGGCTACCCGGAGGCCAAGTACGTCGTACGCCCGCACGAGCCGAAGCACGAGATCCTCGACCTCGCCGACTACCGCACCCGGCACGGCAACTACAAGACGGACGCCGACCTCCAGGCGCTGCACGCCGCGCACGCGATCATCGCGATCTGGGACGACCACGAGTTCGCCAACGACTCCTGGTCGGGCGGCGCGCAGAACCACACCCCGGGCGCCGAGGGCGACTGGACGGCCCGCGCCGCCGCCGCCAAGCAGGCGTACTTCGAGTGGATGCCCGTACGCCCCTCCATCGCCGGCACCGTCTACCGGCGGCTGCGGTTCGGCACGCTGGCGGATCTGCACCTGCTGGACCTGCGCACCTTCCGCTCGCAGCAGGCCAAGGTGGGCAGCGGTTCGGTGGACGACCCCGAGCGCACCATCACCGGGCGCGCGCAGTTGGACTGGCTCAAGTCGGGGCTGTCGGCCTCGCGCGCCACCTGGCAGCTCGTCGGCACCTCCGTGATGATCTCGCCGGTGGCCTTCGGCTCGCTGCCGGCGCACCTGCTGCAGCCGCTCACCAAACTGCTCGGGCTGCCCGAGGGCGGCATAGCGGTCAATGTGGATCAGTGGGACGGCTACACCGACGATCGCAGGGAACTCCTGTCCCACTTGAAGGACCAGGGCATCGAGAACACGGTGTTCCTGACCGGGGACATCCACATGGCGTGGGCGAACGACGTCCCGGTGAACAAGGCGACGTATCCGGCCTCGGGCTCGGCGGCGACGGAGTTCGTGGTGACCTCGGTGACTTCCGACAACATCGACGACCTGCTGCACGTGCCGGCCGACACCGCCTCGCTGGTCGCCGAATCGGCCATCAAGGCCGCGAACTGGCACGTCAAGTGGCTGGACATGGACGCCCACGGGTACGGCGTCCTGGACGTGACGGCCGAGCGCACGCAGATGGACTACTACATCGTTTCCGACAAGCGGCGCCCGGACGCCACATCGGCGTGGGAGCGGTCGTACCGCACCCTGAGCGGCACGCAGAAGGTGGAACGGGCCGACCACCCGGTTCGTTGACGTAGCGTCAAATTTGCTGTCGAGGGAGGCGCTTGGTTCATACCAGGCGCCTTTTCGGCGTCATCGGCAACAAATCTTTAACCTACGAGATCTTGCCATTCTGATGACATGCACACGTAAGCTGCGCGTCAGCGTGAGGACGTACCTCACCCCCCACCACGCTTCGCGAGGAGTCAACGTGCGCGCCAACGCCCGCATATCCCCCCTGCTCCGCCGCCGCCTCATGGGTACGGCCGTCCTGGCCGGCACCCTGGCCTTCGCCCCGCTGACGGCCCCCACGACCGTCGCCGTCGCCAAGTCCGGCGAGACCTGTACCCCCGGCCAGTCCGCCGCCGCCCCGGCCAACGCCCGCGTCGCCCGCCCCAAGAACCACCATGCGGCCGACCCGAACGAGATCACGGACGCCCAGGTCAAGGCCATGGACGCCGACCTCAACAAGAAGCTGTCACAGCTCGGTCCCCAGCAGCTGAACGGCCTGCGCACGGGCGCCGCCGCCGCGACCACCATCCCGGTGTACGTGCACGTCATCACCTCCGGCACCGCCGGCAAGCTGACGGCCACCGACATCAACAACCAGATCTCGGTGCTGAACTCCGCCTACAGCGGCAAGGGCACCGGCAACGTGGACTCCGGCTACCAGTTCAGCCTGGCCGGCACGGACTACACGGACAACGCCGCCTGGTACAACGTCTCCGACGGCACCCAGGCCGAGAAGGACATGAAGAACGCCCTGCGCAAGGGCGGCAAGAACGCGCTCAACCTCTACACCGCCAACCTCGGCGGCGGACTGCTCGGCTGGGCGACCTTCCCCAGCTCCTACGCCTCGCAGCCGAAGATGGACGGCGTGGTCATCCTCAACAGCTCGCTCCCGGGCGGGTCCTCGACCAACTACAACGAGGGTGACACCGCGACCCACGAGGTCGGCCACTGGATGGGTCTGTACCACACCTTCCAGGGCGGCTGCTCGGGCAGCGGCGACTCCGTCGCCGACACCCCGGCCGAACAGAGCGCCGCGTTCGAGTGCCCGACGGGCCGCGACAGCTGCACCAACAAGACCGGTGTCGACCCGATCCACAACTTCATGGACTACACGTACGACTCCTGCATGTACCAGTTCACGGCCGGCCAGGTGTCGCGCATGCAGAGCATGTGGACCGCCTACCGCGCCTGATCGGCACCTCCCGTGGCTGATCGGCGCCCGCCGCGGCGGCGGCGGACGGCGACCACGTGAACAGGGGCCCGGCCCGGCGGAAGCCGGACCGGGCCCCTGCCCGCGTACCGCGCGGCTAAAGGGTGTCGAGGAACGCCAGCGCGACCTTCCACGTCTGCTCGGCGGCCTCCGCGTCGTAGTCGTCGAGCTCGGGGTCGGTGAACAGGTGCCCGGCGCCCTGGTAGCCGTGGACCTCCACGTCCGCCCCGGCCCGCCGCATCCGCAGGTACCAGGCCGTCAACCAGTCGTGCGGTTCGAACGGGTCCGGATCGGCCACGTGCAACTGCACCGGCAACCCGTCGACCGAGGCGCCGTCCTCCAGGTCCGAGGTGCCGTGCAGGAGCAGCAGCCCGCGCGCCTTCTCGTCGTGCAGCGCCAGGTGCTGGGCCACGGAGGCACCGAAGGAGAAGCCGGCGTAGACCAGGCCCTGGTCGGAGTAGGGCGCGGCGGCCAGGACGGCCCGCTTGAGCAGCTCGTCGCGGCCGATCCCGTCCCGGTGGGCCATGCCCTCCTCGACCGTCGCGAACGTACGGCCCTCGAAGAGGTCGGGGACCCGGACCGTGTGTCCCGCCGCGCGCAGCCGGTCGGCCGCCGCGTGCACCGCGGGCCGCAGCCCGTACGTCGAATGGAAGAGCAGGATGTTCATTCCCCCATCGTGCCAGTTTCCGAAACCGGGATCGGGTTAGGTGGCCCGCATGGAGATGGAGAACGTCCTTCGCCCCGTCGCCGTCATCGGCGGCTCGCTGGTCATCACCCTGCTCGCCGGGTGGGTGCTCGACGTGCTGCTGCGCCGGGCCGATGCCCGACACCACGAAACGCCCCTGTGGGACCTGCTGCGCCGGTGCCGGGTCCCGTTCCAGATCGTCCTGTGCGCCGCGCTGCTCAGAGGCTCCTACCGCTCGTCGCGCATCCTGCCGCGGCACGCGGACGGCGTCGGCCGCACCCTGACGCTGATCCTCATCGCCTCCACCGCCTGGCTCCTGGTCCGCATCGCCACGGCGATAGTCGACTCCGGCTACGCGCGCTACGCCTCCGGTTCCCGCGACGCCGCCCGGGTCCGCCGGGTCCGCACCCAGGTGACGCTGATCCAACGGGTGGTGACGGCGGTGGTCTCCGTGGTCGCCGTCGCGGCCATGCTGCTGACGTTCCCGGCGATGCGTACGGTCGGCACGTCGATGCTGGCCTCGGCCGGGGTGCTGGGCATCGTGGCGGGCATCGCCGCGCAGTCCTCGCTGGGCAACCTCTTCGCCGGCCTGCAGATCGCCTTCGGCGACACCGTCCGGATCGGGGACACCGTGGTGGTGGACAAGGAGTGGGGCACGGTCGAGGAGATCACCCTCACCTTCCTGACCGTCCGCACCTGGGACGAACGCCGCATCACGATGCCGGTCTCCTACTTCACCGGCAAGCCGTACGAGAACTGGTCCCGCGGCGGCCCCCAGATGACGGGCACGGTCTTCCTGCACCTGGACCACTCGGCTCCGATCGACCTGATGCGCGAGCAGCTCCTGTACGTCCTCAAGGACACCCCGGAGTGGGACGGCCGGGCGAGCGCCCTGGTGGTGACCGACACCACACCGAGCACCATCGAGGTGCGGGCGATGGTCACGGCGAAGGACGCCGACGACCTGTGGACCGTCCGCTGCGCGGTCCGCGAACGCCTCATCGCCTGGCTGGTGGCCCACCACCCGTACGCCCTCCCCCGCGTGACGACCGCAGGGGCGGTCCGCGAGCCCTCCTACGACGCCTCCTAAGGGTTGCGCAGGCTACGGACGTCCAGGTGGCGCAGGACCCGGTCGACGATCTCCGGATCGGCGCCGGGTTCGCTGCGCGCGGCCAGCACCTCGTGCCGGGCGGCCGACATCATCTCCCGTTGGATGCGTTGGACGTCGCGGATGCGCTCCACCCGCTTCGCGTACGCCTCGCGCCGTTCCTCGTCCACCATGTCGGGGCTGATCCTGGCCCCCACGTCGTAGGCCCGGCGGTACAGGACCTCCAGCAGGTCGTCGGGGAGGTCCTCGGCCCCCTCGATCTCCTGTAGCCGGCGCTTGGCGGCCTTGGCGGCGCGGACGGCGAGCCGCCGCTCCGTCTCGCGCTCCGCGTCCTCGTCGGCCTCGACCCCCAGCCGGCGCACGAGCCAGGGCAGGGTCAGCCCCTGGCAGAGCAGCGTCACCATGATCACGGCGAAGGCGATGAAGATGATCTGGTCCCGGCCCGGGAAGGGCTCCCCGGCATCGGTCTTCAGCGGGATGGCCAACGCCAGCGCCACCGAGGCCACGCCGCGCATCCCGGCCCACCACATGACCGTGCTCTCCCGCCAGCTCACCGGGATCTCCTCGGCGTAGTCGCGCCGCTTGTGCAGCCGCTTCGCCAGCCAGCCCGCCGGCAGCA
Organism: Streptomyces sp. NPDC058279; assembly: GCF_042881255.1. Lineage (NCBI taxonomy): Bacteria > Bacillati > Actinomycetota > Actinomycetes > Kitasatosporales > Streptomycetaceae > Streptomyces > Streptomyces sp. NPDC058279. The sequence goes on from NZ_JBHVYA010000002.1 coordinate 67,609, forward strand.
ACCACAGCAGCCGTACCCCGACGACCACCGCCACGACGGCCGCCGCCCAGCCCGCCATCTGCTCCTCGCGGCCCCGCGCGGTACCGAAGACGTGGTGCAGCTCCAGTCCGATCAGCCCGAACGCGACCCCGGTGACCAGGGTGTCGACGATCTCCCAGAAGGTGTGTCCCGCCAGCCGCCCCAGCACGTCGTCGGCGTCGGTCGCGTACTCGGCGAGGAACAGGGCCGTCGTCAGCACGGCCAGTACGCCCGAGCCCCGGAGTTCCTCCGCCACCACGTACGCGACGAACGGCACCAGGAGCGTCAGCCCGATCTGTAGCGTGGCGTCGCCGAGCCGCCCCATGAGCCGGTTCGTGAGCCAACCGAGGGCCAACCCCACCGCCAGGGCGACCACGGCGGACAGCACGAACTCCCCGAGGGCGTCCGGCCAGGAGAAGCTGCCGCTGACGGCGGCGCCGACGGCCACGTGGTAGAGCACGATCGCGGTGACGTCGTTGAACAGTCCCTCGCCCTCCAGGATCGACACCAGCCGGCGCGGCAGTCCCAACTGCCCGGCGACGGCGGTGGCCGCGACCGGGTCGGGCGGCGCCACGAGCGCACCGAGCGCCACCGCCGCCGCCAGCGGCAGCCCGGGCACCACGGCGTTCGCGACGGCGGCGACGGCCGCCGTGGTCACGAAGACCAGGGCCACGGCCAGCAGCAGGATCGGCCGGACGTTGGCGGCGAACTGGCGCCAGGAGGTGCGCTGCGCGGAGGCGTAGAGCAGCGGCGGCAGCACCAGCGGCAGGATGTACTCGGGCGGGAAGTCGACGTTCGGCACGAAGGGCACGAGCGCCAGCACCACCCCGCCGATGGTCATCAGCACGGGGGCGGGCAGCTTCAGCCGGTCCCCGAGCGGCACGGTGACCACGGCGCCGAGCAGCAGTACGAAAAACAGAGCGAGCTGATCCACTCCCCCACCCTGCCATTACGCTGCCGCTCGCCTGCGGGGCAGGGCTCCCACCGCGCCCGTGTCGGCCGGACGCGGGCCACCCCGCGCCGCTCCCCGCCGCGCCCCTTCAGCCCCGCCGGCCAATTCAGCCTCGCGTGGGGGTACCCGCGCCTCAAACGCCGGCGAGGCTGAAAGTGCGGCCCCGCGCCTCAAACGCGGCGGGGCTGAATCTGCCCCCGGCGGGGCTGAATGACGCACCCCCCGGGGCCGGACCGCGGGGCGGCGTTACGGCAGCGGGCGCCGCATGGCGCGGTGCGGGATGCCCGCGTCCTGGAACTCCGGTCCGTAGGCCACGTAGCCCAGGCGCTCGTAGAAGCCGAGGGCGTGCGTCTGCGCGCCCAGGTCCACGGCCGTGAGCCCCAGCCGGCCGGCCTCCGCCTCGATGGCCCGTACCAGGGCCGCGCCCACGCCCAGCCCGCGCGCGGCGGCGCTCACGGCGAGCCGCCCGAGGGAGCCGACCTCCGGGGAGCCGGTCTTGCCGAGGGCGTCCGGCCCGTACAGCAGCCGGCCCGTGCCCAGCGGCTTCCCGTCGGGCCCCTCGGCCAGCACGTGCACGGCGCCCGCGTCGTAGGCGTCGTACTCGATCGACTCCGGTACGGCCTGCTCGACCACGAACACCTGGTGGCGCACCGCGAAGCACGCCGCGCGGTCCGCCTCGCCGGCCGCCACGCGAACGGTGAAGGAGGTCACTCGCTCTCGGCCCGGATCACGTCCAGGGCGTGCTGGAGGTCGGCCGGGTAGCCGCTCTCGAACTCCACCCACTGGCCGTCGGCGGGGTGCTCGAAGCCGAGGCGGACGGCGTGCAGCCACTGGCGGGTCAGCCCGAGCCGCTTGGCGACGGTCGGGTCGGCGCCGTAGGTCAGGTCGCCGACGCAGGGGTGGCGGTGGGCGGACATGTGCACGCGGATCTGGTGCGTACGACCGGTCTCCAGCTTGATGTCCAGCAGCGAGGCCGCGCGGAACGCCTCGATCAGGTCGTAGTGGGTGACGGAGGGCTTGCCCTCCTGCGTCACGGCCCACTTGTAGTCCGCGCTGGGGTGCCGGCCGATCGGCGCGTCGATGGTGCCGCTCATCGGGTCCGGGTGGCCCTGCACCAGCGCGTGGTAGCGCTTGTCCACGACGCGCTCGCGGAACTGGTTCTTGAGCGAGGTGTACGCGCGCTCGGACTTGGCGACGGCCATCAGGCCGGACGTGCCGACGTCGAGGCGGTGCACGACGCCCTGGCGCTCGGACGCGCCGGAGGTGGAGATCCGGTAGCCGGCGGCGGCGAGGCCGCCGATGACGGTGGTGCCGGTCCAGCCGGGGCTCGGGTGGGCGGCGACGCCCACCGGCTTCATGATGACCACGATGTCGTCGTCGTCATGGACGATCTCCATGCCCGGGACCGGCTCGGCGACGAGTTCGACCGGCCGCGGCGGCGCGGGCATCTCGACTTCGAGCCAGGCGCCACCGTGCACGCGCTCGGACTTCCCGACGACGCTGCCGTCGACCGCCACCTTCCCCGCGGCCGCGAGCTCGGCCGCCTTCGTCCGGGAAAACCCGAACATACGGGCGATGGCGGCGTCGACGCGCTCGCCCTCCAGGCCATCGGGAACGGGCAGGGTGCGGATCTCGGGAATCGTACTCACCCGTCGAGTATGCAGGACTCGGCAGACGAGCAGTCCCGCGATCGGTCCCTCGATCAGTCCTCGTGGACGGTGCCGTCCGGGTCCAGGCCCTTGAAGGAGAGCAGGACGATCAGGATGCCGCCGCACACGATCGCCGAGTCCGCGAGGTTGAACACCGCGAAGTGGGCGGGCGCGATGAAGTCGACGACGGCCCCGCGGAAGACCCCCGGCGACCGGAAGATCCGGTCGGTCAGGTTGCCCAGGGCGCCGCCCAACAGCAGCCCCAGCGCGATCGCCCACGGCAGGCTGTAGAGCTTTCGGGCCAGCCGGACGATCACCACGATCACGGTGGCCGCGATGCAGGTGAAGATGATCGTGAACGCCTCGCCGAAGCCGAACGCGGCCCCGGGGTTGCGGATGGCCTCGAACTTCAGCAGGTCGCCGACTACCTCGATGGGCTGTCGGTGTTCCAGCTTGGCGACGACGACCATCTTGCTTCCGAGGTCGATCAGGTACGCCAGTACCGCCACGACGAGCAGCGCCGCGATCCGCCGGCGCCCCTTGGGCGCGGTCGGCTCCGGCTCCGCGCCGTCCCCGACGTCCGGCGTACCGATGATGCGCTCCGCCTCTGCCACGTGAGTCCCTCGAACTAGCACGAACCAGGTTCCCGGCAGGTTCCTGGACCCTGACGAGACACGAGAGTACGTCAGGGTGCCGTGGGCCGCTCCGCCTGCCCGGGCCGGTTCAGTGCCGTCGCTCCTGCTTCTGCTTGCAGTCCACGCACAAGGTGGCCCGCGGGAACGCCTGCATCCTGGCCTTGCCGATGGGCTTGCCGCAGTTCTCGCAGAAGCCGTACGTGCCCGCCTCCAGGCGCTCCAAGGCCCGCTCCGTCTGCTCCAGCATCAGGGTGGCGTTGGCGGCGAGGGCCAGCTCGGACTCCCGGGTGATGTTCTTGGTGCCCGTGTCGGCCTGATCGTCGCCGGCGCCGTCGCCCGAGTCCCGCATGAGACCCGAGATCGCCTGCTCGGACGCCTCCAGCTCGGCGCGCAGCCGCAGTACCTCGCCGGTCAGCTCCGACCTGGCTTCGGCCACCTCGTCGGGCGTCCACGGCTCCTCGCCGGGGCGTACGGGCAGCCGGCCGGGAGCCACGGGGCCGGTGGCGGCGGGAGTCGCCTTGGGGAGGCCGCTGGTGGCGGCCTCGGCCGTCTTGCGCGTCGCGCCGGTGCTCTTCTTGGCAACCACTGTGCGGGCTCCAGTCTCTTTCGCGGCCTGCGCCGCCCCCTCGGCCCCGGCCGTTTTGGCCGCGGTCTTCCTCGCCGTCGTCTTCTTGGCGGCGGCCGTCGCCTTCTCCGCGGGCGCCGTCGGCGCCTTCTTCGCGGGTGCCTTCTTCGCCGGCGCCGTCTTGCCGGGCGCCTTGGTCGCCGGCGCCTTGCCGCTCGCGGACGCCGTGGTCGCGGGCGCCTTCTGCACAGCCGTCTTGTCCACCACTGCCTTCTTCCCGGGTGTCTTGGTCGCGGATGACTTCTCGGCGGATGCCTTCTCGACGGGTGCCTTCTCGGCCGCCGACTTCTTCCCGGGCGCCTTCTTCGCGGGTGCCTTCGCCTCCGGTGTGTTTCCCTCGGCCGCCTTTCTCTCGGCCGCCTTTCTCTCGGCCGCCTTCTTCCCGCCGTCCTTCGCCGCGGCTTTCACCGCCTTCACGGCCTTCACGGCCGCCTTCTTCGCGGCGGGAGCGGTCGCGGACGCCTTCCTGGTGGCGGCTCCCTTCCCGGCCGGGGCGTCCGTCCCGGCGCGGGTCCCGGCAGCCTTTTCGACAGCCTTCTCGGTAGTCCCGGCGGTCTTCTTCGCCACCATGGCCGCGGCCCCTTCACATACTGTGATCATTGCTCGCGAATCGTGCCGGAACGATAAATCGGCTCCGGCCGCGCGGCAACGGGGCGCGCATCCGTCGTGGTCGACCTGCATCCGTTGTGCCCAGCCGGAAGCCCGGTAATCCGCCCCCTCCGTCCCGACAGGGCGCCGACCGGCCGCGTCGGCCCATCCGGGTCATCCGGGGCGCCCCGCCGGGGCCTCCGCCGGGCCGCCCGCGCCCCCTCCCCGACCGGTAAACCGGTCGGCCGCGCACCGCCCCGCCCCGTACACTGGGCCCAGCGAAAGGCATGGATGGGGACGAGTAGCGTCGGACGCAGCCAGGAGCGACCCGGGGACGGTGAGAGCCCGGGGGCGAGCGCGATGCGAAGGATCACCCCGGAGCCGCCGGAAGAAAGCCGTCACGACGGCGAGTAGAACCGGCTTCGCACCCCAATGAGGGGGCCACCGGCGCTGCCGGCGGCCAAGGAGGGTGGTACCGCGGGAGCAGACGGCTCTCGTCCCTCCGGACGGACGTCGCATCCCGCCGGAGGAAGAGTTCAGCCTCATGACCACACCGCCGCAGTACCGCCCGGTACCCGCCCAGGTCGACCTGCCTGCCCTTGAGCACGCCGTTCTCGACTTCTGGCGCGAGAACAAGACCTTCGACAAGACCCTGGCCCAGTCCGAGGGTCGCCCCGAGTGGGTCTTCTACGAGGGCCCGCCCACCGCGAACGGCATGCCCGGCGCCCACCACATCGAGGCCCGCGTCTTCAAGGACGTCTTCCCCCGCTTCCGCACCATGCGCGGCTACCACGTCGCACGCAAGGCCGGCTGGGACTGCCACGGCCTGCCCGTCGAGCTCGCCGTCGAGAAGGAGCTGGGCTTCAACGGCAAGCAGGACATCGAGGCGTACGGGATCGCCGAGTTCAACGCCAAGTGCCGCGACTCCGTCACCCGCCACACCGACGCGTTCGCCGAGCTCACGACCCGGATGGGCTACTGGGTCGACCTGGACGACGCCTACCGGACCATGGACCCCGAGTACGTCGAGTCCGTGTGGTGGTCGCTCAAGGAGATCTTCAACAAGGGCCTGCTCACCCAGGACCACCGCGTCGCCCCCTGGTGCCCGCGCTGTGGCACCGGCCTCTCCGACCACGAGCTGGCTCAGGGCTACGAGACGGTCGTGGACCCCTCGGTCTACGTGCGCTTCCCGCTGACCTCCGGCCCCCTCGCCGGCGAGGCGGCCCTGCTGGTGTGGACGACGACCCCGTGGACCCTGGTGTCCAACACGGCCGTCGCCGCCCACCCCGAGGTCACCTACGTCGTCGCCACCAACGGCGAGGAGAAGATCGTCGTCGCCGAGCCGCTGCTGGAGAAGGCGCTCGGCGAGGGCTGGGAGGCCACCGGCCAGACCTTCACGGGCAAGGAGATGGAGCGCTGGACGTACGAGCGCCCGTTCTCGCTGGTGGAGTTCCCCGAGCCGGCCCACTACGTGGTCAACGCCGAGTACGTCACCACCGAGGACGGAACCGGCCTGGTCCACCAGTCCCCCGCCTTCGGCGCCGACGACCTCGCGGTCTGCCGCGCGTACGGCCTGCCGGTCGTGAACCCGGTGCGCCCCGACGGCACCTTCGAGGAGGACGTCCCGCTGGTCGGCGGCATCTTCTTCAAGAAGGCGGACGAGAAGCTGACCGCCGACCTCGACGCCCGCGGCCTGCTCTTCAAGCACATCGCCTACGAGCACAGCTACCCGCACTGCTGGCGCTGCCACACGGCCCTGCTCTACTACGCGCAGCCGTCCTGGTACATCCGCACCACCGCCGTCAAGGACGCGATGCTGCGGGAGAACGAGAAGACGAACTGGTTCCCGGACTCGGTCAAGCAGGGCCGCTTCGGGGACTGGCTGAAGAACAACATCGACTGGGCGCTGTCCCGCAACCGCTACTGGGGCACCCCGCTGCCCATCTGGCGCTGCGAGGAGAACCACCTCACCTGCGTCGGCTCGCGCGCGGAGCTGTCGGAGCTGTCGGGCACGGACCAGTCGGCCCTGGACCCGCACCGCCCGTACATCGACGACGTCACCTTCACCTGCACCCACGAGGGCTGCTCCCTCGAAGCGGTGCGCGTCCCCGAGGTCATCGACGCCTGGTACGACTCGGGTTCGATGCCGTTCGCGCAGTGGGGCTACCCGTACAAGAACAAGGAGGTCTTCGAGAAGCGCTACCCGGCGCAGTTCATCTCGGAGGCCATCGACCAGACCCGCGGGTGGTTCTACACGCTGATGGCGGTCGGCACCCTGGTGTTCGACAAGTCGTCCTACGAGAACGTGGTCTGCCTGGGCCACATCCTCGCCGAGGACGGCCGCAAGATGTCCAAGCACCTGGGCAACATCCTCCAGCCCATCCCGCTCATGGACCAGCACGGCGCGGACGCGGTGCGCTGGTTCATGGCGGCCGGCGGTTCCCCGTGGGCGGCGCGCCGCGTGGGCCACGGCACGATCCAGGAGGTCGTCCGCAAGACGCTCCTCACGTACTGGAACACCGTCGCCTTCCAGGCCCTGTACGCCCGCACCGCGAACTGGGCCCCCTCGGCGGCCGATCCGGCCCCCGCGGACCGCACGGTGCTGGACCGCTGGCTGCTGTCGGAACTCCACACGCTGACCGCCGAGGTCACGGAGGCGATGGAGTCCTACGACACCCAGCGCGCCGGCAAGCTGCTGTCCTCCTTCGTGGACGACCTCTCCAACTGGTACGTGCGCCGCTCGCGCCGCCGGTTCTGGCAGGGCGACGCGGCGGCGCTGCGCACGCTGCACGACGTGGTGGAGACGGTGACCCGGCTGATGGCCCCGCTGACCCCGTTCATCACGGAGCGGGTCTGGCAGGACATGATCGTGCCGGTCGCCTCGGACGCCCCCGAGTCGGTGCACCTGTCGTCGTGGCCGGTCGCGGACGCCTCGGCGGTGGACCCGGTGCTGTCGCAGCAGATGCAACTGGTGCGCCGCCTGGTGGAGCTGGGCCGGGCGACGCGTGCGGAGTCCGGGGTCAAGACCCGGCAGCCGCTGTCGCGGGCGCTGGTCGGGGCCGTCGGTTTCGACGCCCTGTCCCCCGAGCTCCAGGCCCAGATCACGGAGGAGCTGAACGTCTCCTCGCTGGCCTCCCTCTCGGAGGTGGGCGGGTCGCTGGTGGACACCACGGCGAAGGCCAACTTCCGCGCGCTGGGCAAGCGTTTCGGCAAGGGCGTGCAGGACGTCGCGAAGGCGGTGGCCGCGGCTGACGCGGCGGCGCTGTCCCTGGCCCTGCGCTCGGGCGAGGCCTCGGTGGAGGTGAACGGCGAGCCGGTCACCCTCACCCCGGAGGAGGTCATCATCACGGAGACCCCGCGTGAGGGCTGGTCGGTGGCGTCCGACTCGGGTGCCACGGTGGCGCTGGACCTGGAGATCACCCCGGAGCTGCGGCTGGCGGGCCTCGCCCGGGACGCGATCCGGCTGATCCAGGAGGCCCGGAAGAACTCCGGCCTGGACGTGGCGGACCGGATCGCCCTGCGGTGGTCCGCGTCGGACGCGGAGGTCGTGACGGCCCTGACGGACCACGCGGCGCTGATCGCGGACGAGGTCCTGGCGACGGACTTCGCGCAGGGCCCGGCGGACGGCGCCTACGGCGCCGAGTTCACGGACGAGGCCCTCGGCCTGACGTTCCGCCTCCGCAAGGCGTAGCCGCTCCGGCCGACTGTGGCCCGGTCCCCCCGCGCGGGGGTCCGGGCCACAGCCGTATCCCGCCCGGGAGCCGCCGCGCGGGCCGTCCGGACCCGAGCCTCAATCGCTGACGCGGCTCCAGGTCACTACACGACGCTCCGCGCCCGCGCCTCAAACTCCCCGGCCCGTGACCACATCCAGCCCCGCCGACGGTCGAGACCCGGGGGCCATATTCAGCCTCGCCGGCGTTTGAGGCGCCGGGTCCGGGGCGGAGCCCCGGCAGCAGCGCCGCACCCGGCGGCCGGGCCCGGTGCACATTCAGCCCCGCCGGCGTTTGAGGCGCGGGGTCCCAGGCAAAGGCCCGGCGGCGCCACGCGAAACGGGCCGGGCCCGGTGCCCCCGAAGGGGAACCGGGCCCGGCCCGTGAAGCGACTGCCGACAGACGCGGCGGCGGCTTAGTTGTCGTCCTCGTCGATCAGGAATCCCCGCATGGGAGACGGCGCCTGCATCGGCTGCGGCGCGGCCGGCCGCACCGGAGCCATCGGCTGCGTCATGGCCGGGGACATCTGCTGCTGGCCGCCGTAGGACGGACCGCCGCTCATCGGGGAGGGACCGCCCATGGGGGACGGGCCGCCCATGGAGTGACCCATCGCACCGGCCGGAGCCATCGACGGAGCCGGCGACGGCGGCAGCGCCGGACCGGCCGGGTTGCGCGGCGGGGCGAGCGAGTCGTCGGCCTGGGTCTCCAGCTGGCGCAGCTGCGACTCCAGGTAGGACTTGAGGCGCGTACGGTACTCGCGCTCGAAGCCCCGCAGGTCCTCGACCTTGCGCTCCAGCGTGGCGCGGGCGGACTCCAGGGAGCCCATCGCGACGCGGTGCTTCTCCTGCGCGTCCCGCTCCAGCGCGTCGGCCTTGGCGCGGGCGTCCCGCTCCAGGCCCTCGGCGCGGCTACGGGCCTCGCCGACGATCTTGTTGGCCTCGGAGCGGGCCTCCGCGATCGCCTGGTCGGCGGTCTGCTGCGCGAGCGACAGGACGCGGGCGGCGCTGTCGCCACCGGGGCCCTGCTGCGGGAGCTGCGGCTGCTGCTGGTGCATCGGCTGGCCCATGGGCTGCATCTGCTGCCCCATCGGCTGCATCTGCTGGCCCATCTGCTGACCCATGGGCTGGCCGAGCGGGTTCTGGCCGCCCATGGACTGCTGCTGCATGGGCTGCTGGCCCATCTGCTGCTGCCCCATCTGCTGCTGCTGGCCCATCTGCTGCTGGCCGCCCATGCTGTGCTGCTGCATGGGGCCGCCCATCGGGCCGGGGCCCTGCGGGCCGTGGCCGCCGGGACCGGCGGGCAGCTGCGGCTGGCCACCGGGCAGCTGCGGCGGACCCATCTGCGGCTGCTGCTGCTGCGGCGGGCCGGATATGGCCGCCGGGACGGGGCCGCCGGGGCCTCGCTGGTCCTGGGGCTCGGGCTTGCGCATGCCCTGCTGCTGCTGGTTCTGCGCGGCGGCACGCGTGGCGGCGGCCAGCTTGGCGCGCAGGTCCTCGTTCTCGCGCAGCAGGCGCGTCAGTTCGGACTCGACCTCGTCGAGGAAGGCATCGACCTCGTCCTCGTCATAGCCTTCTCGCAGGCGGACGGTCGTGAACTGCTTGTTCCGCACGTCCTCGGGAGTCAGCGGCATGTCTTCTTCACCTCTACGTAGTCGTCGGCAGTCGGCAAGACCGTATCGGGACTGTCCCCGCGCGCGCGGAGAAGCTCATCGTTCACACGCTTCTCGCAGCGGTGCTCACGAAACTGATGAGGATGTAAACGATGATCATCAGAACGAAGAAGGACAGGTCGAGTGCCACGCCCCCGAGACGCAACGGCGGGATGAAACGCCGGAGAAGCTTGAGCGGTGGATCGGTGACAGTGTAGGTGGCCTCCAGAACGACCACCATCGCCTTGCCGGGTGTCCATGAGCGTGCGAACTGGAACACGTAGTCCATGACCAGTCGGAAGATCAGCACGATAAGGAAGCACATCAGCGCGATGTAGACCACCTGCAGTGCGACGCCCATCCCGCGCTTCCCTCTCCCCTGCTCCCGCTCTGTTCCCGGCCCCGTGTCTGACGGATCGGTCTAGCTTTGGTTGAAGAACCCGCCCTCCGCGATGCGGGCCTTGTCCTCCGCCGTGACATCGACGTTAGCAGGCGACAGCAGGAACACCTTCTGTGTCACGCGTTCAATACTGCCGTGCAGACCGAACACGAGTCCGGCGGCGAAGTCGACCAGACGCTTCGCGTCGGTGTCGTCCATCTCCGTGAGATTCATGATCACCGGAGTGCCCTCACGGAAGTGTTCCCCGATGGTACGGGCCTCGTTGTAGGTCCGGGGGTGCAGCGTCGTGATGCGGTACGGCTCCCGCTCGGAGACGACCTTGGGCATGATCACGGGGGCGTTCTTCTCCATGCTGGTGCGGTCAGGTGTGATGGATGCCACGGGTGCGATTCGCGCCGGACGTCCGTTTTCGACCGGTGCCGGGGTGGGTTCCCGTGGCGCCGGAGGCTGTACGGCCCGTACCGGTTCGTCCGTTACGGGCGTTTGGTGCGCGGGCGGCTGACGCCGGCGATCCCGTTCCGGCTCCGGCTCCGGCTCGAACTCGTCATCGGGGTCGTACCCCGGATTGTCGTACCGGTCGTCCTCCACGAGGCCGAGGTAGACCGCCATCTTGCGCATCGCGCCGGCCATTCTCCGAGTCCTCCGCTCTGTGGTGGATCGCCCTGTCGCAGGTGCCGCCGTACCGGCGAAGGCTTTGTCGGCAATGTCACCAACTGCCCGCGATCCACGTGGCCCGTCCGCTCATCGGCGGAAATGACCATATTTTCTGCTGTGGTCCGACTTTCTTCGCGACGTTACCCGAGCCGGGGTCTCGCGCCGAGTACCGCAGTGCCGACGCGCACATGTGTCGCACCGGCCGTCACGGCTTGTTCCAAGTCCGCGCTCATTCCGGCCGATACCATCGTGGCAGCCGGATGGTCGGCGCGCAGGCCGGATGACAATTCCATCAGCCGCTCGAAGGCCGCCTGTTCGCGTCCCGCGTAGGGACCCGCCAGCGGGGCCACGGTCATGAGACCGTCGAGCCGCAGTCCCGGTGCGGCGGCCACGAGTTCCGCCAGTTCCGGGAGCAGGTCGGGCGCCGCCCCTCCCCGCGCGCCCCGTTCGCCCGACTCGGCGTCGAGGGCGATCTGTACGAGGCAGCCGATCTCGCGCCCCGCGTTCAACGCCGCCGCGGACAGCGCCGTGACGAGTCTCGGTCGGTCGACCGACTGCACCACATGCGCGTATCCGGCGACCGAACGGACTTTGTTCGTCTGCAACTGGCCCACGAAGTGCCAGTCGAGCGGCAGATCCGCGCAGGCCGCGGCCTTGGGGGCGGCGTCCTGGTCGCGATTTTCCGCCACATGACGGACACCCAGGTCCGCCAGCAGTCGTACGTCGCTCGCCGGATACGTCTTGGTGACCACGATCAGCGTCACCTCGTCCCGTGCGCGGCCGGCCGCCGCGCACGCGGAGGCGATCCGCCCCTCCACCCGCGCGAGGTTCTCCGCGAGTTCCGACTTACGGTCCATCATATTTCAGTCCAACCAGACATATCCGGCCAGCCGCCCGGTCACCCGGTCACGGCGGTACGAGAAGTGGTCCCGCGACTCCAGTGTGCAGACCGCGGATCGCCGACTGTCGGCCACCCCCGCCTCGGCCAGTTGGGCGTGCACCCCGGCGACCACGTCGACGGAGGGCGTTCCCCGACGGGTCTCGCCCCAGGCGGCCGGAACCACCTCCGCCACCGCCGCCCGCATCTCGGCCGGCACTTCGTAACACCGTCCGCAGACGGCCGGTCCGGTACGCGCGATCACGCGGGCGGGGTCGGCGCCGAGGGCGGTCATCGCCTCGACGACGGCGGGCACCACGCCCGCGACCAGCCCCGGCCGCCCGGCGTGGGCGGCGCCCGCGATCCCGGCGACCGGGTCGGCGAGCAGGACGGGCACGCAGTCGGCGGTGAGCACCGCGAGGGCGAGCCCCCGACGACCGGTCACCACCGCGTCCACCGCCGGGATCTCCCGGTCGGCGTCCCACGGTCCGTCGACCACCGCCACGTCCCGGCCGTGCACCTGGTTCATCCAGACGACCCGTTCGGGGTCGACGCCCAGGGATGCGGCGGCCCGGGTCCGGTTCGCGCGAACGGCGGCCGGGTCGTCTCCGACCGCGCCGCCGAGATTGAGCTCCTCGTACGGAACGGCGCTCACCCCGCCCCACCTGTCGGTGAAGGCGAAGTGCGCGCCGTTCTCGCTGTGGTGTGCCAGCGTCACTTCAAGAAGTCCGGTACGTCCAGTTCCTCGGCCGGGCTGTCCGCGTAGGGGCGGGCCGTCGGGACCTGCGGCGCGGGGGCCGCCGCCTCGACGGGGACCTCGGCCGGAGCCGGGGGGTCCTCGCGGGGGGTGACCGTGCCGAGTCCGCCGAAGGCCGGGCGGACCGGCTCGGGGGCGGCGCGGACCGGCGCCGGGGCCGGCTCCTCGCGCTTGGTGGACGCGGCGCCGATGACGTTGTCCCGGCGGGCCGGGGGCTGTCCGCCGTCGAACCCGGCGGCGATGACGGTGACCCGTACCTCGTCGCCGAGCGCGTCGTCGATGACGGCGCCGAAGATGATGTTCGCCTCGGGGTGCGCGGCCTCGCTGACCAGTTGCGCGGCCTCGTTGATCTCGAAGAGACCGAGGTCCGAACCACCGGAGATGGAGAGCAGGACGCCCCGGGCGCCGTCGATCGACGCCTCCAGGAGCGGCGAGGAGATCGCCATCTCGGCGGCGGCCACCGCGCGGTCGTCGCCGCGGGCCGAGCCGATGCCCATCAGGGCCGAGCCCGCCTCGGACATCACGGACTTGACGTCGGCGAAGTCGAGGTTGATCAGGCCGGGGGTGGTGATCAGGTCGGTGATGCCCTGCACGCCCGAGAGCAGGACCTGGTCGGCCGACTTGAACGCGTCCAGGACGCTGACCTGGCGGTCCGAGATGGACAGCAGGCGGTCGTTGGGGATGACGATGAGGGTGTCGACCTCTTCGCGGAGCTCGGCGATGCCGTCTTCCGCCTGGTTGGCGCGACGCCGGCCCTCGAAGGTGAACGGCCGGGTGACCACACCGATCGTCAGGGCGCCCAGCGAACGCGCGATGTTGGCGACGACGGGTGCGCCGCCCGTGCCGGTGCCGCCGCCCTCACCGGCGGTGACGAAGACCATGTCGGCCCCCTTGAGGACCTCCTCGATCTCCTCGCGGTGGTCCTCTGCCGCCTTGCGGCCGACGGCCGGGTTGGCGCCGGCGCCGAGGCCCCGGGTGAGTTCACGGCCGACGTCGAGCTTGACGTCGGCGTCGCTCATCAACAGCGCTTGGGCGTCCGTGTTGATGGCGATGAACTCGACGCCCTTGAGACCGACCTCGATCATTCGGTTGATGGCATTGACACCACCGCCGCCGACACCGATGACCTTGATGACTGCGAGGTAGTTCTGCGGTGCTGCCACGTCGAAGGCCTCTCGCCTCGAGTTACGTGTCGCCGCCTCGCGGGCCTGCGTTGCGACGACTGATGCCGAAATGGGGCGGTCCGTACGCGCCGACCCGAACCCTCACCCTGAAGTTTAGGGTGAGAGGGTGTGTCTGTTCCTTGGACTCTTCGGACTCTTCCGAACAGGACACTAAGTCGACAAGTAGCGCGTGTTCAACGAACACGCCGAACCTCCCGTTTTTCTTTTCACCCTATGTGATCACCCGTATCGCTGGCCAACCAGGGTGCGACGCCGTTCGACCGGACGTCAACTCCCGGACACCGCAGGGGCGGTGGGCACGCTCACGTCGAAGTGCCCGGCGTCCGGCGCGGCTTTCAGCAGAGCGGTCAACGCCCGCCCCTTCGCCTCGCCCAGTTCGCCGCTCCCCCACACGACCGTACGGCCCCGCGTCAGCTGGAGCACGACCGAATCGTAGGACTCCACCTTGACCTGCACCGCTTGCCCGGCGACGGCTTCGGGGAGGCTCCCGGCGATGCCCACGGCCTCGCGCAGCAACCGTTCGGCGTCGAAGCGACGACCGCTCGGCGAGCGTTCCGCGGCCAATTCGAGGACCGGGACACCGGTGGGTGCTTTCGCCACCGTGTCGAATCGCACACCCGAAGCGTCCACTTCGACGAACTTCGCGTCCTTCTTGATGAGCAGGACGGGTTTGCGTTCCTTCACTTTCAGACCGATTCCGTGCGGCCAGGCCCGCACCACATCGACCGAATCGATACGGGGCAACCGGCGGAGCAACCGGCTCTCGATCTCGTCGCTGTCGACGCTCACCAGGGGCGCGCCGACGGGCACGGCCGCCGCCGCGAGCACCTGCTGCTCGGTGAGCACGTCGGTGCCTGCGGCGGTGACCTTCTCGACGCGGAGCCAGGAGGACCCGTAGAGCACCCAGGTACCGGCGGCGGCGAGGAGCACGGCCGCGACGAGCGAGGCGAGCACGAGGACCCGGCGCGATCCGATGCCGGGCCCGCGCGGGCCGCTCCGCTTCGACGACTTCGGGCCGCCCGGCGGCGTGGGAGCGCCGGGGCCCCCGCCCTTGGGGCGGGGCCGGCCGGGGCCGGGATTGCCTCGCTGTGCGGTCGTCGCTCCGGCCACTCCTGTGCCTCCTGGCTAGCGGTTACTGCGTGCGGCGATCGCCTCGTAGACCAGGCCGACGAGCAGTTCGTCGGCGTCCCGGCGGCCGAACTCGGCGGCGGCGCGGGACATCTCGTAGAGGCGGTGCGGGTCGGCGAGCACCGGGAGGACCTGACCGAGCACCCACTCGGGGGTCAGTTCCGCGTCGTCGACGAGCAGGCCGCCGCCGGCCTTCACCACCGGCTGGGCGTTGAGCCGCTGCTCACCGTTGCCGATCGGCAGCGGTACGTAGGCGGCCGGAAGCCCGACGGCGGAGAGTTCGGCGACGGTCATCGCGCCCGCGCGGCACAGCATCATGTCGGCGGCGGCGTACGCGAGGTCCATCCGGTCCACGTACGGTACCGGGACATACGGCGGCATCCCGGGCATGTTGTCGACACGCGGCAGTTCGTTCTTCGGGCCGACCGCGTGCAGGATCTGGATCCCGGAGCGCTGGAGGGTCGGCGCGACCGCCTGGATCGTCTCGTTGAGGCGGCGGGCGCCCTGCGAGCCGCCGGAGACCAGCAGGGTGGGGAGGTTGGGGTCCAGCCCGAAGGCGGCGCGCGCCTCGGGGCGGACGGCGGCCCGGTCCAGGGTCGAGATCGAGCGGCGCAGCGGGATGCCCACGTAACGGGCGCCGCGCAACTTGCTGTCCGGGGTGGACACCGCGACGGCGTGCGCGTACCGGGAGCCGATCTTGTTGGCCAGTCCGGGCCGGGCGTTGGCCTCGTGGACGATGATCGGCACCCCGAGGCGCTTGGCCGCGAGGTAGCCGGGCAGGGCCACGTAGCCGCCGAAACCGACGACGCAGTCGGCCTTGGTGCGCTCCAGGATCTCCTCGGCCGCCTTGATCGTGCCGCGCAGCCGTCCGGGGACGGTGATCAGCTCGGGGGTGGGTTTGCGGGGCAACGGAACGGCGGGGATCAGCCCCAGCTCGTAGCCGCGCTCGGGCACGAGGCGGGTTTCGAGTCCGCGTTCCGTGCCGAGGGCGGTGATGCCCACGGAAGGGTCCTGCCTGCGCAGGGCGTCCGCGAGGGCGAGCGCCGGCTCGATGTGGCCGGCGGTCCCCCCACCGGCGAGTACGACATGCACCGAAATTCACCGCTCTCCGGACGGACGCCTGGTGACGCGCCGTCTCATCGACTTCCATCTCAGCCCGGTCCGCAGCCGGCCGTTCTTCGGCTGCCGCATCGCGAGCGCCGCGCGCGCCGCCGGCTCCTCCCGCGCGAAGGCGATGAGCAGTCCGACCGCGAACATGGTCGGCAGCAGGGCTGACCCTCCGTAGGAGAACAGCGGGAGCGGGACCCCGGCGATCGGCAGCAGACCGAGCACCGCACCGATGTTGATCACGGCCTGCGCCGTGATCCACGTGGTCACGCCTCCCGCGGCATACCGTACGAAGGGGTCCTCCGTGCGTCCGGCCACGCGGATACCCGCATAGCCTAGAGCCGCGAACAGGGCGAGCACCGACAGCGTCCCCGCCAGACCCAGTTCCTCACCGGTGATGGCAAAGATGAAGTCCGTGTGGGCTTCGGGGAGTTGCCCCCATTTTTCCACACTCGCACCCAGACCCGAACCGAACCATCCACCGGACGCGAGCGCGTAGATCCCGTGCACGGCCTGCCAGCAAAGGTCGTTCTTGCCCGGTTCTGTCGCACCGATGCAGGCGAGCCGGTCCATCCGGTGCGGACTGGTCTTGATCAGCAGTACGACGATCACACCCGCGAAGGCCAGCACGCCCGCGAACATCCTCGTGGGCGCCCCGGCGAGCCAGAGCAGCCCGAACAGGATCGCCCCGAGGATCACGGCGGTTCCCATGTCCCCGCCGAGCATGATGAGTCCGAGCAGCAGGAAGGTCACCGGCACGAGCGGCACCAGCAGGTGCTTCCACTGGCTCAGCAGCCCCTTCTCCCCCTTGCGCGCCAGCAGGTCGGCACCCCACAAAATCAGCGCCAGTTTGCCGAACTCGCTGGGCTGGAGCATGAACGGGCCGCCGAGGGAGATCCAGTTCTGGTTGCCGTTGATCGACACCCCCATCCCGGGGACCTGGACCAGGGCCATCAGGAAGAGGGTTCCGGCGAGCACCGGGTAGGAGAGCGCCCGGTGGAGCTTGACCGGCATCCGCGAGGCGATCAGCAGCAGGCCGGCGCCGATCAGGGCGGCCAGGAACTGCTTCTTGAAGAAGTAGGCGTCGCCCAGGCCCAGCTGGAGCGCCTTGATCATGGAGGCGGAGTAGACCATCACCAGTCCGAGGACGGTGATGAGCAGCGAGCTGCCGAAAATCAGGTAATACGCGGTGAGTGGACGGTCCCAGGCCTTGCGCAACTGCCACTGCGTGCGCCGGAGCCCGGCGAGCGGCCCACGCCCCGCGGGGCCGCCGGGACGGGGCGCGGGGCGTTTGCGGCCCTGCGCCCGGACCGTCTTCACGGACGTGGCGGCTCTGACCGCCTTCACGGCCTTCACGGCCTTGGTGGCGGACGGCCGCCGCCCCGGCAGGACTTGTCTGGCCGGCATCTGTGATCTTCCCCTCCACTCGTACGAGGCGAGCAGCCGGTCGGGGAGGGACACCTGCCCTGGGTCGACCTAGGCGCTCTCGGCGGCCAGTTCGCGTACCGCGTCGGCGAACGCGTCCCCACGCTTGTTGTAGTTCGCGAACATGTCCATCGAGGCACAGGCAGGTGCCAGCAGGACCGTGTCGCCGCGCTCGGCGAGCCGGGCCGCTTCCCGGACCGCTGCGAGCATCGCCCCAGTGTCGGTCCGGTCGAGGTCCACGACCGGGACCTGCGGGGCGTGTCGCGCCAGCGCCTCGGCGATCAGGGCCCGGTCGGCGCCCATCAGCACCACGGCGCGCAGCCGCTCCGCCGACTTCTGCACGAGTTCGTCGAAGGTCGCGCCCTTGGCGAGGCCGCCGGCGATCCAGACGACGGGTTCGAAGGCGGCGAGGGACGCCTCCGCGGCGTGCGTGTTGGTGGCCTTGGAGTCGTCGACGTACGTGACTCCCGCCACCTCGGCGACGTGCGCGACCCGGTGCGCGTCCGGCCGGAAGTCGCGCAGGCCGTCACGGACGGCGCGGGGCTCGACCCCGAAGGCGCGGGCGAGGGCGGCGGCGGCGAGCGCGTTGGCGATGTTGTGCGGGGCGGGCGGGTTGACGTCGCCGACCTCGGCGAGTTCCTGGGCGTTCTTCTGCCGGTTCTCGACGAAGGCGCGGTCCACGAGGATGCCGTCGACGACGCCGAGCATGGAGGGGCCGGGGGCGCCGAGGGTGAACCCGATGGCCCGGCAGCCCTCCTCTACGTCGGCCTCCTCGACCAGCCGTTCGGTGGCGGGGTCGGCGACGTTGTAGACGCAGGCGACGGTATTGCCCTCGTAGATGCGGCCCTTGTCGGCGGCGTAGGCCTCCATGGAGCCGTGCCAGTCGAGGTGGTCCGGGGCCAGGTTGAGGACGGCCGCGGAGTGGGCGCGTACGGAGGGGGCCCAGTGCAGCTGGTAGCTGGAGAGCTCGACGGCGAGGACGTCGTACTCCTCCTCGCCGGTGACCACGTCGATGATGGGCGTGCCGATGTTGCCGACGGCGGCGGTCCGCAGACCGGCCGCCCGCAGGATCGAGGCCAGCATCTGCGTGGTGGTGGTCTTGCCGTTGGTGCCGGTGATGGCGAGCCAGGGGGCGGCGTCGGGGCCGCGCAGCTGCCAGGCGATCTCCACGTCGCCCACGACATCCACGCCCGCCTTGGCTGCCGCCAGGAAGAGGGGGCTGTCGGGCTTCCAGCCGGGCGAGGTCACCACGAGGTCGGTGCCCTCGGGGAGGGTCTCGGCGTCGCCGAGGCGTACGGAGACGCCCTTGGCCTCCGCCTCCAGCTCCGCGGCCCGGGCCCGGTGGCCCTCGCTGTCGCCGCCGTCGACGACGGTCACGACGGCGCCGAGGCCGGCCAGGGCGCGGGCGGCGCTGACGCCGCTCACGCCGAGGCCGGCGACGGTGATGTTCTTGCCCTGCCAGGACGTCACTTGTCCGCTGCCCATCCCGCGTAGAAGAGTCCGAGGCCCACGATCACGCACATGCCCTGGATGATCCAGAAGCGGACCACGACAAGGACTTCGGACCACCCCTTGAGTTCGAAGTGGTGTTGCAGCGGGGCCATCCTGAAGACGCGCTTCCCGGTCGCCTTGAAGGAGCCGACCTGGATGACGACCGACATGGTGATGAGGACGAAGAGGCCGCCGAGCAGGGCGATCAGGAACTCCGTGCGGGAGCAGATCGCGAGGCCGGCGAGGGCGCCGCCGAGCGCGAGCGAACCGGTGTCACCCATGAAGATCTTGGCGGGCGAGGTGTTCCACCACAGGAAGCCGAAGCAGGCGCCCATCAGGGCGGAGGCGACGACCGCGAGGTCCAGCGGGTCGCGGACCTCGAAGCAGGCCGCCGGGTTGGTCAGGTCCTGCGCGTTCACGCAGGACTCCTGGTGCTGCCAGACACCGATGAAGGTGTACGCGCCGAAGACCATCACCGCGGCGCCCGTGGCCAGGCCGTCGAGGCCGTCCGTGAGGTTCACGCCGTTGGACATGGCGAGGATCATGAACAGCGCCCAGACCACGAACAGCACCGGCCCGATCGCCCAGCCGAAGTCCGTGACGAACGACAGCTTGGTGGAGGCCGGGGTGAGCCCGCGCGCGTCCTTGAACTGGAGTGCGAGGACCGCGAAGGCGATGCCGACGATCAGCTGGCCGGCCATCTTGGCCTTGGCCCGCAGACCGAGCGAACGCCGCTTGACGATCTTGATGTAGTCGTCCAGGTAACCGACCAGGCCCATGCCCGCCATCAGGAACAGGACCAGCAGACCCGAGAAGCTCGGCTCCTCGCCCGTGATCACCTTGGTCAGTGCGTACGCGATGAGCGTGGCCAGGATGAAGGAGATACCGCCCATGGTGGGCGTGCCCTTCTTGCCGGCGTGGCCGCGCGGGCCGTCGTCGCGGATGAACTGGCCGTAGCCCTTGCGGGCCAGCAGCTTGATCAGCAGCGGGGTCCCGATGACGGTGAGGAACATGCCGATGACACCGGCGAACAGGATCTGCCTCATCGCTCGGCGGCCTCGCCTTCGAGCAGAGCCTGTGCGACCCGCTCCAGACCGGCGGACCTGGAAGCCTTCACCAGCACGACGTCCCCCGGGCGCAGTTCACTGCGCAACAGGTCGACCGCCGCCTGCGCGTCGGACACGAGCACCGACTCCTCACCCCACGAACCCTCGTTATATGCGCCCAGTTGCAGCCAGGACGCTTCCCTGCCCCCGACTGCGACGAGCTTGCTCACGTTGAGCCGGACGGCGAGCCGTCCCACCGCGTCGTGTTCGGCCAGCGCGTCGTCACCGAGTTCGGCCATGGGGCCGAGCACCGCCCACGTGCGACCCCCGGTCGCCTGAGCGGCGGAGCCCATCGCGGCGAGCGCTCGCAGAGCGGCCCGCATGGACTCGGGGTTCGCGTTGTAGGCGTCGTTGACGATGGTGACGCCGTCCGCGCGCTCGGTGACCTCCATCCGCCACCGGGACAAGGTGCCCGCCCCGGAGAGCGCGGTGGCGATCTCCTCGGCGGACATGCCCAGAACATGGGCGACCGCGGCCGCGCCGAGCGCGTTCGACACGTGGTGCTCACCGTACAGGCGCAAGGTCACGTCACTGCACCCGGTGGGTGTGTGGAGTGTGAAGGACGGCCGGCCCTGGGGCGTCATCCGGACATCCGTGGCGCGTACGTCGGCCTCCTCCGCCTCGCCGAAGAAGACCGTACGGGCCTTCGTGCGGGCGGACATGGCGCGGACCAACGGATCGTCCGCGTTCAGGACGGCGACGCCGCCCTCGGCCTCGGAGGGCAGGGCCTCGACCAGCTCGCCCTTGGCCTGGGCGATGGCCTCCCGGCCGCCGAACTCGCCGATGTGGGCGGTGCCGACGTTCAGCACGAGGCCGATGCGGGGCGGGGTGAGCCCCGTGAGGTAGCGGATGTGGCCGATGCCGCGGGCGCCCATCTCCAGCACCAGGTGCCGGGTCTCCTCGGTGGCGCGCAGCGTGGTGATCGGCAGGCCGATCTCGTTGTTGAGGTTGCCCGGCGTCCACACGGTCGGCGCGTGGTGCTGGAGGACCTGGGCGATGAGGTCCTTGGTGGAGGTCTTGCCGGCCGAACCGGTCAGGGCCACCACGTCGGTGCCGATCCGGGCGACGACGGCGCCGGCCAGCGCCCCGAGGGCCGCGACGACGTCGGGGACGACGATGGCGGGCACCTCGACGGGCCGGGTGGCGAGGACGGCGCGGGCGCCCGCCGCGATGGCCGTGGCGGCGTAGTCGTGGCCGTCGACGCGTTCGCCGACGAAGGCGGCGAACAGGCTGCCGTCCGCCACCTCGCGGGAGTCGAACACGACCGGGCCGGTGACCAGGACGGACGGATCCGGTATGTCGTGGAGCTGCCCGCCGGTGATGTCGGCGATCTCGGCGAGGGAGAGGGGGATCACGGGGTCACCTCGGCCTGGGGGGCCTGCTGTTGGCGTTCGATGGCGGCGCGGAGCACCGCGCGGTCGTCGAAGGGGCGGACGACACCCGCGGTGTCCTGGCCCTGCTCGTGGCCCTTGCCGGCCACCAGGACGGTGTCACCGGGCCGGGCCCGCGCGACGGCGGCGGCGATGGCCGCGGCCCGGTCGGCGTCGACCAGGACGGCGCCACGCTCGGCGGGCGGTACGGAGACGGCGCCCTCGAACATCGCGGCGAGGATCGCGAGCGGGTCCTCGGAGCGCGGGTTGTCGGAGGTCAGGACGGCGGTGTCGGCGAAGCGGGCGGCCGCGGCGCCCATCGGGCCGCGCTTGGTGGTGTCGCGGTCGCCGCCGCAGCCGAGCACGATGTGCAGCTTGCCCTCGGTGACCTCGCGCAGCGCCCGCAGCACCGATTCGACGGCGTCGGTCTTGTGCGCGTAGTCGACGACGGCCAGGAACGGCTGTCCGGCCTCGACCCGCTCCAACCGGCCGGGGACCCCGGGGACCGCGGCGACGCCGTCGGCGGCGGTCTGCGGGTCGAGGCCGGCGGCGGCGAGCGTGACGATCGCGGCGACGGTGTTGGCGACGTTGAACGGGCCGGGCAGCGGCGCGGTGGCCCGTACCCGCCGCCCTTCGGGGCCCAGCAGGGTCAGCGTGGAGTCGGCGGCGCCCAGCGCCACGTCCTCGGCGCGCCAGTCGGCGGCGGGGTCACCCGAGGCGGAGAAGGTGACGATCGGGATGGTCGCCTGCTTGGCCAGGCGGCGGCCGTACTCGTCGTCGACGTTGACCACTCCGAGGCGGGCGCGGCGCTCGGTGAAGAGCTGCGCCTTGGCCTGGAAGTAGTCCTCCATGTCGGAGTGGAACTCCATGTGCTCGGGGCTGAGGTTGTTGAAGACGGCGACGTCGAAGACGCAGCCGTCCACCCGGCCGAGCACCAGGGCGTGGCTGGAGACCTCCATGGTCACGGCCTCGACCCCGCGCTCGCGCATGACGGCGAAGAGGGCCTGGAGGTCGGTGGCCTCGGGGGTGGTGCGCTCGGACTTGATGCGCTCGTCCCCGATGCGCGTCTCGACGGTGCCGACCAGGCCCGTCGCGCGTCCGGCGCCGCGCAGGCCGCCCTCGACGAGGTAGGCCGTGGTGGTCTTGCCGGAGGTGCCGGTGATGCCGAGCTGGAGCAGGGCCTCACCGGGGCGGCCGTAGATCTCGGCGGCGAGCTCGCCCATCCGGGCGCGCGGGTCGGCGACGGCGAGCACCGGCAGCCCCGTCGCGGCGGCGCGCTCCGCGCCGGCCGGGTCGGTCAGCACGGCGGCGGCGCCGAGCGCGGCCGCCTGGGCGGCGAAGTCCGCCCCGTGCAGCTTGGCGCCGGGCAGGGCCGCGTACAGGTCGCCGGGGCGCACGGCGCGGGAGTCGTGCGTGATGCCGGTGATCCGCGTCGTTTCCGTCCGTGGTTCGGCGCCTGCCGTTTCGACGCCCAGCAGCCGCGCCAGCCCGCCCAGCGGGGTCGGGCGGACGGAGCCGGGCCGGGGCGCTCCCGGCGGCGCTGCCGGGGCGTCTTTCTGGGGCGTTCTGGGCTGATCAGCGTGGGACACGGCGGTGAGCGTACCGGGCGTGGCGGGCCGCTCGCGAAGCGAGGGCCCGGCGGCGGCGTCGGGGGCCGACTGGTTCCCGGGTTTCGGGGTGATCGTTGTCACTGATGGTGCCTCACGCGTCTCTGGCTGGGCGGTCGGTTCACTGGCCGGGCTGCGGGCTGGTCCGGGGCGCGGGCTCCGGGGCCGGCGGGGGTGCGACGTCGTAGGTGACGGGCAGCCCGGCGGGGGCGGTTCCGGTGGGGGCGACCTGAAGGGTCTTGAGCGCGAACTCCATGACCTGTTTGTAGATCGGCCCGCAGATCTGGCCGCCGAAGTAGCTGCCCTTCGTGGGGTTCTGGATGGCGCAGTAGACGGTGATCCGCGGGTTGTCGGCGGGTGCGAACCCGGCGAAGGAGGCGGTGTAGCCCTTGTAGCGGCCGGTGGCCGGATCCACCCGGTTGGAGGTGCCGGTCTTGCCGCCGACCCGGTAGCCGGGGATCCGCGCCTTGGTGCCGGTGCCCTCCTGGTCGTCGACCACCGATTCGAGCATCTGGGCGAGGGTCTTCGCGGTCTCCGGACTGACGACGCGCGTCTGCCCGGGCGCCTTGGCGGGGGTGAAGCGGCCGTCGGGCCCCTTGGTGCCGCGGACCAGGGTCGGCTGGATGCGGACCCCGCCGTTGGCGATGGTCGAGTACACCGAGGCGGCCTGCATGGCGTTGAGGGAGAGGCCCTGGCCGAAGGGGATGGTGAACTGCTGCGAGGTGGACCAGTCCTCGGGTTTGGCGAGGATGCCGCGGGACTCGCCCGGGTAGTTCAGGCCGGTGGGCTGCCCGATGCCGAACTTGTCCAGGTAGGAGTAGAGGACCTTGTTGGCCTCGGTCTGCGTGCTGCCCAGCTGACCGGTGGCGAGGATCGTGCCGATGTTCGAGGACTTGGCGAGGACCCCGTTGAGGGTCAGGTACCAGGTGGGGTGGTCGATGTCGTCCTTGAAGAGCCGGTCGCCGCGGTGGAGCCGGTTGGGCACCTCGACGTGGGTCTCCGGGGTGGCCTTCTTCTCCTCCAGTACGGCGGCCATCGACATCACCTTGGCGGTGGAGCCGGGCTCGTAGACGTCCTGGAGGGCCGCGTTGCCCATGGCCGCGGAGCTGGCCTTGCCGAGGTCGTTGGGGTCGAAGCCGGGGGCGTTGGCCATGGCCAGCACCTCGCCGGTGCGGGTGTCCTGGACGATGACGTAGCCGCGGTCGGCGCCGGACTTCTCGACCTGTTCGGTGATGGCGCTCTGCGCGGCCCACTGGATGTCGCGGTCGATGGTCAGCTCGATGTCGTCGCCGGGCACGGCGGGCTTCTCGCTGGATCCGGCGGTGGGCACGCGGCGGCCGCCGGACTGGGCGTAGGTGAGTTCGCCGTCCTTGCCGGCCAGCTTCTTGTCGAGGGCGGACTCCAGGCCGCCGCCGCCCTTGCCGTCGGCGTTGACGTAACCCAGTATCCCGGCGGCCAGGTCGCCGTTCGGGTACACGCGCTTGCTGCTGTCCTCCTTGAACACGCCGGCCAGGACGTTGGCGCCGGGCCCGTTGTTCTTCCGGTCGGCGGCCGCCTTGTCGGCGAAGACCTTCTGGAGGTCCTTGATCTGGTTCCAGACCTGGGGGGTCTGCCGGCGCGCGAGGACGACGTAGCGCGAGTTCTTGGTCCCCAGGCGGCCCGCGATCTCCTTCGCGTCCTTGCCGAGGATCGGCGCGAGGAGGGCGGCGGCCTGCTCGGGGGCGTCCGGGGCCTTGCTCTCCTGCGGGGTGAACATCTTCGGGTCGGCGGTGATGTCGTACGCGTCGACGCTGGTGGCCAGGGCCACGCCCCTGCGGTCGGTGATCTCCCCGCGCTCGGCGGCCAGGGTGTAGCTGGCGAAGCGGTTCTCGGACGCCTTGGCGGAGTAGGCGGAGGCGTCGACGGCCTGTACTTGGAGGAGCCGGACGACGAAGGCGAGCATCACGAGGGTGAGGGCGACGCTGACCAGACGCAGTCGGGGTTTGGGGCTGCCGAGGCGGATGGTGTGGGCGGTGCGCGCGGGACCGGGGCGGCCGGTGGCCCGCGCCCGCGCCGGGCCGGGCACCCTGCGTCGGGGCACCTGCGGGCTCACGTCCGCGCCCCGTGCCGCCGGCCCGTCGTGGGCGTCGCCGTGGTCGTCGCCTTGGTCGCCGGCGGCGCCGCTGCCGGGGCTCCGCGCCCGACCCCGTGCCTCGGTGGCCGGCGGGGCTGGATTCGGTTCACGACGTCACCTTCCGGAGGAGGGCGAGCCCGCCGGGCTCGGGGTGGGTGAGATCGACGCGGCCGGCGGGGCGGCCGGTGCGGACGGGCTCTGGGCAACCGGCGGTGCGGCCGGCGGGGGCGACGGCGGGGGCGGTGTCTCGGCCGCCGTCGGTGTTCCCGCGACCTTCCCGTCCGGGCCGATGAAGACCGGGCTGCCGCCGGGCACCAGGCCCAGCTCGTGCGCCCGCCGCTGGAGCGCGTCCGGCGCCGAGTACCCGTCCACGTCCCGCTGCAGCTCCTGCTGCTCGTCCCGCAGGACGGTGGTCTCCTTCTTCAGCTTGCTGAGCTGGAAGGAGCCCTGGTTCAACGCCGAGTTCAGCAGCAGCAGGCTGATCAGCCCGCCGCCGAGCAGGGCCACGACCAACACGACGAACGGCATCCGCGCCGCCTGCCCGGACGTGCTCTGGCCGGACGCGCCCTGGCCGAACCCGCCCTGGCCGGCCCCCGCGCCGCCCCCGCCCCGCAGCAGCCCGCGTTTCGTCACAGTCGCGCCTCCCGGATGCGCTCGACCCCGCGGAAGCGCGCCGGGGCGGCCCGCCGGTTCTCGGCGATCTCCTCCTCGGTCGGGAGCTCCGCACCGCGCGTGAGCAGTTTCAACTTCGGCTGGTAGCGCTCGGGCACGACCGGCAGCCCCGGCGGCGCGGTGGAGGCCGCGCCCGCGGCGAAGACCTGCTTCACCAGCCGGTCCTCCAGCGAGTGGTAGGACAGCACCGCGATCCGGCCCCCGACCGCGATCCGGTCCACGGCCGCCGGGATCGCCCGCTCCAGCCCGGCCAGTTCGGCGTTGACCTCGATCCGCAGCGCCTGGAAGGTCCGCTTCGCCGGGTTGCCGCCCGTCCGCTTCGCCGCCTGCGGCAGCGCCTCGCGGATCACCTCGACCAGTCGGGCGCTGTTCGAGAACGGTTCCCTCGCGCGCTCGCGCACGATCGCCGAGACGATGCGCTTGGCCTGCTTCTCCTCGCCGTACTGGCGCAGGATGCGGACCAGCTCGCCGGGCGCGTAGGTGTTGAGGACCTCGGCGGCGCTGATGCCGGTGGTCTGGTCCATCCGCATGTCCAGCGGCGCGTCCTGGGCGTACGCGAACCCGCGGTCGGCCTCGTCGAGTTGCATGGAGGAGACACCCAGGTCGAAGAGGATGCCCTGGACGGTGGGGATGCCCAGGCCGTCCAGCACCTCGGCGAGGTCGGCGTAGATGGCGTGTACGAGGGTGGCCCGCTCGCCGAAGGGCGCGAGCCGTTCGCCGGAGAGCCGCAGGGCCTCCTTGTCGCGGTCCAGGCCGATGAGGTGGACCTCGGGGAACCGGGTGAGCAGGGCCTCGCTGTGGCCGCCGAGGCCGAGGGTGCAGTCGACGACGACGGCGCCGGGCCTCTCCAGCGCCGGGGCCAACAGGTCCAGGCACCGCTGGAGCATCACCGGGACATGTCGGGACTCGCTAGTCAAAGCGCCCTCTCAGATAACGGCGCGGCAGGCATACGCCGCGCCGCGCACGCGGAGTGTTACCAGGGGGCCGGGCGGCCGGTGAGGGCCGGGCTCCGGCCGGTTCGCGTCACTTTAGTGCAACGGTCGCCACGGTCAACGAACCGCCCCGCGCGCGGTGCGCCCCGCTGTGGGCCAATCCGCAAAAGCCGCCAATCACCCCAACGGCCGACCCCGCCCCACCCCTGTGGGTTAGCTCACAACAACCCCCGTTGACGTTCTTTGTCCCCCCTCACTCGATGCCACAACGTGCTGTGACCATTAACGTCGTACTCATGACGACTTCCGCATCGCTGCCCGCAGACCCGGCAACCCAGGCAACCGGTGGCCGCTCCGTCACGGACCGGCTGGTCGAGGCGAACCGGCGTTACGCCGCACAGTTCACGGACCCCGGCATGGACGCCCGTCCCGTGCTGAAGGTGGCCGTCGTGGCCTGTATGGACGCCCGACTCGACCTGCACAAGGCCCTCGGGCTGGAACTCGGCGACTGCCACACCATCCGCAACGCGGGGGGTGTGGTCACGGACGACACGATCCGCTCGCTCACCATCAGCCAGCGGGCTCTCGGCACCCGCGCGGTGATACTGATCCACCACACCGGC
This sequence comes from Streptomyces sp. NPDC058279, assembly GCF_042881255.1. Classification (NCBI taxonomy): domain Bacteria; kingdom Bacillati; phylum Actinomycetota; class Actinomycetes; order Kitasatosporales; family Streptomycetaceae; genus Streptomyces; species Streptomyces sp. NPDC058279. Next base: position 94,880 of record NZ_JBHVYA010000002.1, read on the forward strand.
TGCGGCCTCGAAAGCCTGACCGAGGACTTCCGGCACGAGCTGGAGGACGAGGTGGGCCAGCGTCCCGCCTGGGCCGTCGAGGCGTTCCGGGACGTCGACCAGGACGTGCGCCAGTCCATGCAGCGGGTCCGCACCAACCCCTTCCTGCTCTTCAAGGACGATGTGCGAGGCTTCGTCTTCGACGTGCACACCGGGCTCCTGCGGGAGATCGATCCCGTCTCCTGAGTGACACGGCGCCGCAACGCCGTCAAGAATGCGGGGTGACGCCACCCGGGAGCCGTCGGGCCCGGCGTCCACCCCCTCGCGCGATCGGGGGGTTTCGGGGTGGGCCGGTTCATGCGCCAAGGGGCGTCGGCCCTGGGAAAGGGCCGAGGAGAACCAGGTGACCACGTACGACGATCGAGCGAGCCTCGCGGATCTGACCAGCACGGCGGAGCGGGTGCGCCACTCGGTCGAAAGCGTCATCGAGGGCAAGCCCGAGGTCGTCCGCCTCGCGCTGACCGTCCTGCTCGCCGAGGGCCACCTGCTCATCGAGGACGTGCCGGGCGTCGGCAAGACGATGCTCGCCAAGGCGCTCGCCAAGTCCATCGACTGCTCGGTGCAACGCATCCAGTTCACCCCGGACCTGCTGCCCTCCGACATCACCGGCGTCAGCATCTACGACCAGCAGCGCCACGAGTTCGAGTTCAAGCCCGGCGCGATCTTCGCCCAGATCGTCATCGGCGACGAGATCAACCGGGCCTCGCCGAAGACCCAGTCGGCGCTGCTGGAGTCGATGGAGGAGCGGCAGGTCACCACCGACGGCACCACCTACGCGCTGCCCAGCCCCTTCATGGTCGTCGCCACCCAGAACCCGGTGGAGATGGAAGGCACCTACCCGCTGCCCGAGGCCCAGCGCGACCGGTTCATGGCACGCGTCTCGGTCGGCTACCCCAGCCGCGAGGCCGAGCTCCAGATGCTCGACGTGCACGGCGGGGTCTCCCCGCTCGACGACTTCCAGGCCGTCGCCCACGCCCACGACATCGTCAAGCTGATCGAGGCCGTCCGCGAGGTGTACGTGGCCGAGCCCGTGCGCCGGTACGTGGTCGACCTGGTCTCCGCCACCCGCGGTCACCCGGACCTCCGCCTGGGCGCCTCGCCCCGCGCCACCCTGCACCTGCTGCGCGCCGTCAAGGCGTCCGCCGCGCTGTCGGGGCGCGACTACGTGCTTCCCGACGACGTCCAGCAACTGGCCGGGCCCGTCCTCGCGCACCGGCTGCTGCCCACCGCGCAGGCCCAGCTCAACCGGCGCACCGCCGAGCAGGTCGTCGTCGACATCCTCCGGCGCACCCCCGTCCCCGCCGCGCACGCCCGCGGCGAGATGCCGCCCGGCGCGGGCATCCGGGGCTTCTGATGAGCGCCGGTGCCCCGCACGGCGCCGGCGGGACGGCCCAGGGGACCGGCGGCCTGCGGGCCTCGCTGTCCGGGCTGACCACCCGCGGCCGGTCCTTCCTGGCCGCCGGGGCGGCCGCCGCCGTGTGCGCGTACGTCCTGGGCCAGAGCGAACTGCTCCGGGTCGGGCTGCTGCTCGCCCTGCTGCCGCTGATCTGCGTCGCCGCCCTGCACCGCACCCGCTACCGGGTCTCCGGCAGCCGCCGGCTGACCCCGGACCGGGTGCCCGCCGGGGGCGAGGCCCGGGTGCGACTGCGCATGGACAACGTGTCCCGGATGCCCACCGGACTGCTGATGCTCCAGGACCGGGTGCCCTACGTCCTGGGGCCGCGGCCCCGCTTCGTACTGGACCGGGTCGAGCCGGGCGGCCGCCGCGAGGTGTCCTACCGGGTCCGCTCCGACCTGCGCGGACGCTACCCGCTGGGCCCGCTCCAGCTTCGCCTGACCGACCCGTTCGGGATGGTCGAGCTGACGCGCTCGTTCAGCACCTACGACACCCTGACCGTCGTCCCGCGCACCGAGGCGCTGCCCCCGGTCCGGCTGGGCGGCGAGTCCTCCGGGTACGGCGACGGCAGCCGCCGCTCGCTGGCCCTGGCCGGGGACGACGACGTCATCCCGCGCACCTACCGGCGCGGGGACGACCTGCGCCGGGTGCACTGGCGTTCCACCGCCCGCTACGGCGAGTTGATGGTGCGCCGCGAGGAACAGCCGCAGCGCAGCAGGGCGACCGTCCTGCTGGACACCCGGCGGGGCGCCTACGAGGGCGCGGGACCCGACTCCGCGTTCGAGTGGGCGGTGTCGGGGGCCGCCTCCACCCTGCTGCACCTGCTGGAGCACGGCTTCTCGGTGCGGCTGCTGACCGACACGGGCGACTCGGTGCCCGGCGAGGCGGGCGGCGGGTTCTCCTCCGGCGCCCAGGAGTCCGCCGAGGCGGCCGGGCTGATGATGGACACCCTGGCGGTCGTCGGCCACTCCGACGGCGCGGGTCTCGCCGGTGCCCACGAGGCACTGCGCGGCGGCGTGGGCGGGGGCGGCTTCGCCTCGGCCGGCTCCGACGGGCTCCTCATCGCCTTCTTCGGGGACCTGGACGACGTACAGAGCGAGCTCGCGGCCCGGATGTGCCGGCGCAGCGGGGGCGCGGTGGCGTTCGTCCTGGACCCGGCGGCCTGGACCGGGCTGCCCTCGCGGGTGGAGGAACCGCTGCGCCGGCTGCGCGACGCGGGCTGGACTGCGCTCGCGGTTCCGCCCGGCGCCGCCTTCGGCGAGCTGTGGCGCCAGGCCGGTGCCGGCCCCGCGGGTACGACCGCGCGGGGCGCGACCAATTCGGGAGGCCGCGGATGAGCGGGCAGGCACGACTGACGTTCTTCGCGCTGCTGGCGACGCTGCTCACCTCCTGGTCGCTGACACCTTTGGTGGAGTCCCCCGGCTGGCTGGCGCAGGCGGCGCTGCTGCTGGCCGTACAGAGCCTGGTCGGGGCCGGCGCCCGGCGGTTGCCGGCGGGCCCGGCCCTGACGGTCGGCGCACAGGTCCTGGTGTCCCTGTCGCTCCTGGCGTTCCTGTTCGCCGGGAAGGCCGAGAACCCCTCGGGCGGGGTGCTGGGCTACTTCCTCACGGACTTCGGTTCGCTGTTCGGGCAGGGCGTCCGGGACGTCGGCGAGTTCGCCATACCGGCTCCGACGACCGACGGCATCCGGATGCTGCTGCTGTCCGGGGTGCTGTTGATCGGGCTGCTGGTGGACCTGCTGGCCGTGACGGTGCGCTCCGCCGCCGCGGCCGGCCTTCCGCTGCTCGCGCTGTACTCGGTGGCCGCCGGGCTGTCGGCGGGCCGCGGCGGCGCCTGGCTGTCCTTCGTCCTGGCCGGCTGCGGCTATCTGCTGCTCCTGCTCGCGGAGAGCCGTGACCGGCTCGCGCAGTGGGGTCGGGTCTTCGGCGGGGCCGCCCCCGGGTCCGGCGGCGTCGGGAGCGGCGGTCAGGCCGTGGCCCCCGTACGGACCGGGCGGCGGATCGGCGCCGTCGCGCTGGGCCTGGCGCTGGCGGTGCCGTTGGCGCTGCCGGCCATGGGCGGCGGGATGCTGGGCGGTGGCGGGGACGGCTCGGGCGGTGCGGGCGGCGGGACGATCTCGGCGGTCAACCCGCTGGTCTCCCTGCAGAGCAGCCTCAACGCGCAGGACAACCGGGTGGTGCTGCGGTACCGCACGGACAGCCCGCAGCTCTCCGAGCAGTACCTGCGCATCCTGGCGCTCGACGAGTTCGACGGCGTCAAGTGGGAGGCGTCCGGGCGGCCCCTGACGGACGTCCCGCCGCGGCTGCCGAGCCCGCAGGGGCTCAGCGACCCGGAGATCCGGCGCGGCGCGTCCGAGGTGCGCACGACCGTCTCGGCGGCCGAGACGTACGCCCAGCGCTACCTGCCGATGCCCTACCCGGCGACGCAGGTGGACATCGGCGGGAAGTGGCGGTTCGAACCGGTCGGCCGGACCCTGGTCGGCGACCAGCTCGGCAAGGACACCTACCAGAACGTGCAGGGCGCCCAGTACACGGTCCGGAGCCTGCTGCTCCAGCCGACGGCGGAGCAGCTCCGGCACGCCCCGGCGACCGACCCGCCGGTCGTGAACGAGTACACCCGGCTGCCGGACAACCTTCCGCCGGTCGTCGGCGAAACGGCCCGGCGGGTCACCCGGGGCGCGCAGGACAACTACACGCGGGCCGTGATGCTCCAGGACTTCTTCGCGGTCAGCGGCGGCTTCCGCTACGACACGACGGTCTCCTCGGGGACGGGCTCGCAGGCCATCGCCCGGTTCCTGAACGACAAGGAGGGCTTCTGCATCCACTTCTCGTTCTCGATGGCGGCGATGGCCCGCTCGCTGGGCATCCCCGCGCGGGTCGCGGTCGGGTTCACCCCGGGCACCAAGCAGTCGGACGGCAGCGTGAACGTGACGATGCGCGACGCGCACGCCTGGCCGGAGCTGTACTTCGAGGGCGTGGGCTGGACCCGCTTCGAGCCGACGCCCCGGTCCGGCATCTCGTTGCCGGACTACAGCCGCACCGACGCCCCGCAGACCCAGCCGTCCGCGCCGACCGCCCTGCCTTCGCCGAACGCGTCGCAGCCGACGGCCGCGCCGTCACAGCCGGACGCCTGCCCGCCGGACCTCAAGAAGCTCGGCGAGTGCGGGGCCCCGGTCCTCGGACAGGACGCGGGAGCGGGCTCCGGCGGTGTGTCGGCCCTGGCCGTGCTGGGTTGGACGGCGGGCGCGCTGATGCTGCTGTCGCTGCCGCTGCTCCCGGTGGTGTGGCGCAGGCGGCTGCGGCAGCGGCGGCTGGCCGCGCGGGACGTGCTGCTCGCCTGGCGGGAGCTGGGTGACGCGGCCTGGGACGTGAACATCCCGCCGGACGAGGCGCTGTCGCCCCGCCGGGCGGCCGGGCGCATCGTGGAGCGGGGTCGGCTGGAGGGTGACGCGGCCCGGGCCGTGCACCGGGTCGCGGGCGCGGTGGAGCGGGCGCTGTACGCCCCGCCGGGCGCGGAGTCGCCGTACGAGGGGTGTGCGGGCGACGTCCTGGTGGCGCGGGCCGGGCTGCTGGCGGCGCTGTCCCGGGGCACCCGGCTGCGGGCCCTGCTGCTGCCGCGTTCGGCCGCCCGGGTGGGTTGGGCGCTCTCGGCCCGGTGGTCGGTGTTCGTCTCGGCGCTCTCCGCCCGCCTGGCGGCGATCCGCCTCCCGCTGCGGGGGCGCGGCTGAGGGGTGGGCCGAGGTGTGGGCTGAGGTGGGAGTACCCGCCGGTGCGGCGGGGCCCGATCCCCCCGAGCCCCGCCGCGACCGGCGTACCCACCGGGTTTCCCCTCCCGGTACGGGACGGGGAACCGGTGCCGGGCGAGGACCCGGTCCCGCTCCGCGGCCCCGTGTCCGCGGTGCGGGCCGAGCGGCCCCGTCCGTCGCCCCCAGTCTGCTGTTCACGCAGGTGGGAGCCCATCCGTACAGGTACTCATTTCGAGGCCCGGGGACGTCTGGGTACGGATACTCAGTTCTACGCCGCGACCCCCGCCCGGCGGCACCGCCGACCGGGGGTCACCCGCCGGTGTCAGCGGCTCCCGCTGACCCGGCCCCGCAGCAGCAGGGACAGCGCCGAGTGCACGTCGTCCAGCGAACGCTCGCTCTGGAAGGACTGCCAGTCCAGCGCGGCCACCAGCACCATGCCGACCATCGCCGCCGCCGTCAGCGGCACGTCGATCTCCGCGCTGAGTTCCCCGCGCTCCACGCCCTCGCGCAGCACCGTCTCCACCACGGCCACCGCCTCCCGGCGGACCACCATCAGCGTGGACTGCCACGCCCGGTTGGTGCGCCACAGCTCGGCCACGTACAGCTGGGTGAAGGCCGGGTAGCGGTCGATGAAGACCAGACCCGCGCGGATCATCTCGTCCAGCGCCTCGACCCGGGTGCCGCCCCGGGCCTCGGTGGACTCCGCCGCTTCCCGCAGCGAGGCGGTCAGCAGCCCCACCCCGTGGCGCAGCAGCTCCTCGAAGAGATCGGTCTTGCTGGCGAAGTTGTAGTAGACGGTGCCTTTGGCGACGCCCGCCCGCTCGGCGATCTCGTCGACCGTCGTCGCGGAGAATCCCTGCTCGGCGATGAGGGTGACGGCCGCTTCGTAGAGCTTCTGCCGGGTCGCCCGCCGCCGGCCGCTGCCGGCACCCGTACCGGTGCTGCTGCTTTCCATGGCGCTGATTCTCACAGGTCACCGGCTCCCTAAAGACTCAGTTCGGGGTGCAGCCGGTCCATCGTCCACACCTGCTTGCCGCGGGCGGCGAGGGCGGTGAGGGCGAGCGCCCCGGCCGTGAAGGCGGCCAGGACCGCGCAGCCCGTCCACACCGGCGTGAGGTCACCGCCGGTGATCAGTCGGCGCAGGCCCTCCACGACGTACGACATCGGCAGGTACGGGTGGACGGCGTTGAAGAAGCCGGGGCTGGTCTGGACCGGGTAGGTGCCGCCCGCCGAGGTCAGCTGGAGCATCAGGAAGGCGAGGACCAGGATGCGTCCGGCCGCGCCGAACTTGGCGTTGAGCCACTGGACGATCGCGGCGAAGCAGGCGGTCGTCAGCGCCAGGAACGCGATGGTCAGCGCCGGGCGCGACATCTCCAGGCCGAGGCCCCAGTGCAGCACGGACATCAGCGCGGCGACCTGGGCGACGCCGATACCCGCCACGGGCAGCCAGCCCGCGAAGGCGATCCGCCACGGCGAGGCGCCCGTGGCCAGGGCCCGCTTGTTGAGGGGCGCGATCAGCATGTAGGCGACCATCGCGCCGACCCAGAGGGAGAGCGGGATGAAGTAGGGGGCGAATCCGGTGCCGTAGTTGGGCGCCTTGTGCAGGGACTGGTTGGCGAGCCGGATCGGGTCGGCCATGACCTGGGTGTGGGCGTCGCGCGCCTGCTGGTCGTAGTCGGGGATCTTGCCGGCACCGTCGTGCAAGCCGCCGGCCAGCTCGCCGGTGCCGTCCACCAGCTTGTACATGCCGCCGTCGAGGGTGTGGGCGCCCTCCCCGAGCTTGCCCACGCCTTCGCCGAGGGTGCCGGAGCCGCCGGCTGCGGTGCCGAGGCCGGTGTGCAGCTTGGCCACGCCGGTGGCGACCTGGTGGGCGCCGGCGTTGAGGGCGTTGACCTTGGCGACGGCCGCGTCGAGGTCGGAGGAGAGGCCGGGGGCGGCCGCGGCGAGGGCGTTGGCCTTCGTCTCCAGGTCCGTGAGTTGACCACGGAGGGTGGTGAGGTCGCCGTTCGTATCCTTGAGGACGTTGTTGACGTCTCCGGCCAGCAGGGCGCCCTCGGCCGCGTCGTCCTTGAGCTTCTTGAGGGTGGGGCAGGAGGTGGGGTGCGGCTCGGCGCCCGGGGTGACGCAGTGGTCGGTGTAGTAGGTGGCGGCGTCGGTCGCGACCCGCTTGGTGACGGCCGCCGCGGCGGGTGCCTTCTCGGCGAACTTGTCGAGGTGGTTGTTGACCACCTTGGCGGTGTCGGCGACCAGCCGGGCGGTGTCGGCGACGGACTTGGGGTCCTTGACGAACGGACGCGCCTTCGCGGCGGCGCCGTTGACCTGGTCGGCGACCAACTGGGTGCCGTCGGCGACCTCCTTCGTACCGGTCTCCAGCTGACCGGCGGCGGAGTTCAGCTTCTTGAGGCCGCCGGTGAGTTCACCGGACTTCTCCTTGGCCGTGTCGAGGCCGTCGGCGAGCTCCTTGGCGCCCTGTTGGGCCTTGCCCGCGCCGTCCTTGAGCTTGTCGGCACCGTCGGCGGCCTCGGCGGTCTTGTCGTGGAGGTCGGAGAAGCTGACGAAGATCTTGTCGAGGAAGCCTCGGGAGGCGTTGGTGGACGCCGCCGCGCGGACCTCGGAGAAGACGGTCTTCGAGATCGATCCGACGATGTAGTTGTTCGCGTCGTTGGTGCGGACCTGGAGGGCGCTGGTCGCGGGGTCCGCGCCGGAGCTGGAGGCGATCTTCGCGCTGAAGTCGGCGGGCATGGTCAGGGACAGGTAGTACGTGCCGTGCTCCAGCCCCTTGGCCGCCTCGGCGGCGTTCACCTCGCGCCAGTCGAAGGTCTTGCTGGTGTGCAGCTTCTTGGTGATGTCGTCGCCCGCCGCGATGCGCTTGCCGTCGACGGTGGCGCCGCGGTCGGCGTTGACGAGGGCGACGGGGATCTTGTCGAGGCGGCTGTACGGGTCCCAGAACGAGCACAGGTACAGCGCGCCGTAGAGCAGGGGCAGCAGGAGCAGCGCGACGAGGGCGGCGGCGGGGAGCTTGCCCCGGCCGAAGCGCTTGAGCTCAAGCGCGGCGAGCTTCGGTGAGCGCATCGTCGGCCCCCTTCGGGTTCGTGTCGTCGGCGGCGGTGTCGGCTTCGGTGGCATCCGCGTCGGTGTCGTCGTGGTGGTCGGTCGCGGCGGTGTCCGACGCGGACCCGGTGGCGGCGGTGTCGGAGTCGGCTTCGGCGGTGTCGGAGTCGGAGTCGGCTCCGGCGGTGTCGGGACCGGTAGCCGGCGCGGCGGGCGGTTCGGGCCGTTCCGCCGCCTCGCCGGCGGCGCCCAGACGCAGGACCGTCGCGTCCCGCGGCGCCTCGCTGCACGCCGCGAGGACGGTGGTGCCGCGCTCGGCGAGCGAGCGGAGCAGGGCCCACACTTCGGCGCTCTGGGTTGCCGGGAGTTTGAGGTCGACGTCGTCCAGGGCCAGCAGCCGGGGCTGCGCGAGCAGGGCGATGGCCACCGAGAGCCGCAGGGACTCCAGCCGTTCGAGGTCGCGCACCGAGGTGCGCGGGCCCTTGGGCAGGGTGGCGAGGTCCAGTCCGGCGGCGGCGAGCGCCTCGTCGATCCGGGCCGCGGTGGAGATCCGGCGCTCGCCGCGTGGGCGCAGCAGGGCGCGCACGGGGCCCTCGTAGCGGCGCTGGAGCAGGGCTCCCTCGCGGAGCTGTTCGGCGACGGTGAGGGCGGGGTCCAGGTCGTTGACCCCGGGCACGTGGGCGAGGGCGGAGCTCCGGCGGACCGCGGCCATCTTCTTCGGCAGCCGGTGGCGGCCGATCTCGGCATGCCCCTCGGAGGACTTCATGCGGCCGGTGAGGGCGAGCAGGAGACAGGTCCGACCGCTGCCCGAGGGGCCCGCGATCGCGATCAGCGAGCCGGGCTCCGCGTCGATCTCCACTCCGCGGAACACCCAGCCGCGCGGGCCCTTGAGTCCGAAGCCCTCGGCCTTGACGGCCGCGCCGTGTGGGCTGTCCATGCCCGCCCCCTTCTTTTGAACTGACCGGTCAGTTCAAAAACTACCAGGCTTAGTTGCACTTCGCCTCCCGAGGGCTCCCAAAACGCCACCGCGGCGGCAAATCCGCAGGTCAGCGCGATTGTCAGTGGGGCCCGTCACGATGGGGAACAGGCAGCGACCAGTTGCCCGGCACCATCCAGCGGTCCGCAGCAGTACGCATCGACAGGAGGTTCGTCATGGCCACACCGTCCCCGTCCCCTGTCCACCCCGTCCCGAGGAAGTCGGCGGCCCCACCGGCCGCCCTCGACCTGCTCGCCAAGGCCCATCACGGCCTGGCCGAGGCTGCCCTTCTGCCCCGGCCCAACGAGCGGTACGCCACCGCCCACCTCGCCGCCCTGCGCGCGGCGGCGGCCGTCCTCGCCGCCCGCGGCAGGCCCGAGCCGGTGAACCCGCGGCGGCGACCTCGCATCCGCAGCGCGTGGGAGGTGCTGCCGGAGATAGCGCCGGAGCTGACGGAGTGGAGTGCGCTGTTCGCCTCGGGCGCCGCCCGGCGGGCCCGGGCGGAGGCCGGCATACCGGATGCGGCGACCTGCCGGGACGCCGACGACCTGGTCCGCGAGGTGGGCATGTTCCTGCGCCTGGTCGAGCGGATGTTGGCGCTGCGGCCGGCCGCCCCGGGCGGCCGGCAGGGCCTGCCGCAACCCCGGTCGGAGCGTCCGCAGGCGGGATGACCTGCCCGGCTGCGGGAGGCAATAGGGTGGGGCCTGCACCGCCCACCCTCCCCCAGCTGCCGCTGGGACGTGCCCCTACGCCGAGGAGTCATCAGTCGTGTCGGACACTTCCCGCCCCCGCGCCTCGCTCCGCACCGCCGTGGTGTGGGAGGTCCTCAAGGAGGTCCTCGACCGCCGGGCGAAGGCGACCGGCCGGGACGTGTTGGACGTACTGGACACCGGCGGCGGCACCGGCAAGTTCGCGGTACCGGTGGCCCGGTTGGGCCACCGCGTCACCGTGGTCGACCCCAGCCCGAACGCCCTGTTCGGGCTGGAGCGCCGGGTCGCCGAGGCGGGCGTCGCCGACCTGGTGCGCGGCGTGCAGGGCGACGCCCAGGGCCTCCTGGACGTGGTCGAGCGGGACGCGTACGACGTCGTGCTGTGCCACGGCGTGCTGGAGTACGTGGACGACCCGGCCGAGGGTGTGGCCAACGCGGCCGCCGCCCTGCGCCCCGGCGGTGTCCTCAGCCTGCTCGCCGCCGGCCTCGGCGGAGCCGTACTGGCCCGCGCGCTGGCCGGGCACTTCACCGAGGCCCGCACGGCCCTGACCGACCCGGCCGGCCGCTGGGGCGCGGGCGACCCCGTACCGCGCCGCTTCACCGCCGAGCAACTGTCCGAGGTGGTGGGTGGAGCCGGACTCGACGTCGGCTCGGTGCACGGCGTCCGGATCTTCGCCGACCTCGTCCCCGGTGTACTGGTGGACACCGAACCGGGGGCGGTGGAGGCGCTGCTGCGTCTGGAGGAGGCCGCCGCCGAGCTGCCCGCCTTCCACGCGGTCGCCACGCAGTTGCACGTCCTGGGCGAGAAGCCCGCCTGATCTGCGAAGCTCTCGTGACCGGGGTTCGCCGGACACCCTCCGAACGGGCCGCCGTCACCGTATGATCGAGTGCACCGGTCGGCATGGCGGAACGGTCATCGGGGAATAACCGCCTCAATGACCCCGCCCGCGCCGGTGCGGTCTGGCGCTGCGCTCGTTCGAGGCGCGCTTTTCCGGCAGTGCTTTTCCAGGCGGTGCTTTTTCGAACCTGGCGTAGAGGGCGGGTGTCACGGGGGCGATTCCCCGCCTATCCTGAAAGGGACCCCTGGTCGCTCCCCCCGCGACCGACGGATGAGGAGGACTCCCGTGCCGCTCTCGGAGCACGAGCAGCGAATGCTCGAGCAGATGGAGCGAGCGCTGTACGCCGAAGACCCCAAGTTCGCGACAGCGCTTGAGGGAAGCGGACTGCGTACGTACACCCGGCGACGGGTCTACCAGGCAGTCGCAGGCATTGTGGTGGGTATCGCGCTCCTCATGACCGGTGTGATCTGGCAAAGCGTGCTCTGGATCAGCGTGGTGGGATTCCTCGTCATGCTGGCCTGCACGGTCCTGGTCGTCACCGGGTGGCGCAGAGCCCCGAAGCCTGGCGAGCAGCCCGTCTCCGGAAGTGCAGGCGGTTCGGCCCGCGGGCAGAACCGGCAGCGTCGGTCCATGATGACCCGGATCGAGGAACGGTGGCAGCGCCGCCGGGACGATCAGGGACAGTGATCCCGTATGGCTTCGTGAGGGACGGCCGCCGGTTGGCGCCCGTCCCTCTCGCGTACGCCCGGCTTCCTTACGGCCGGCTCCCCCACCGCCCGCTCGGGCCCGCCGTGCCCGGCCCTGCGGCATGATGGCCCGATGACCGTCCTCCCCCTGGTCTTCACCAGCGGCTGGGCCGGCGGGATCAACGCCTACGCGGTGGTCCTGCTGCTCGGCGTCTTCGGCGCGACCGGGCTGAGCGACGACGTTCCGGCCTCCCTCCAGCGCCCCGACGTCCTGATCGTCGCGGCCGTGCTGTTCCTCTGCGAGGCCGTGGCGGACAAGATCCCGTACGTGGACTCCGTGTGGGACTCCGCCCACACGGTGATCCGCCCCGTCGCGGGGGCGGTGGTCGGCGCCCTGCTGGCCGGGCAGAGCGGCTCGCTCTCCCACATCGCGGCCGGTGCGATCGGCGGCTCCACGGCACTGGCCAGCCATCTCGTCAAAGCGGGCACCCGCATGGCGGTCAACACCTCGCCGGAGCCGTTCAGCAACATCGCGCTCAGCACCGCCGAGGACCTCGCCGTGGCCGGCGTCGTCACCTTCGCGATGTTCCACCCCTGGGCGGCGGCCGTCGTCGCCGCCGTCCTGCTCGCTGCGGGCCTGGCCCTGGTGATCTACCTCTGGACCCGTATCCGCCGCTACCTGCGGCGCCGGGCCCGGCGGCGCGAGGAGAAGCGGCTCGCGGCCGGGACCCGCGGGACCGCCGGCGTCCCGCCGTACTGACCGCGACCGACCCGGCCCGGCCTCGACCCACCCGGGCTTACCCGCGCTTACCGGGACTGACCTGGCTCGATCCGTGTCCGCCGCGCTCGGTAGGCTCCCTCGCATGGCACGAATTGCGGTGATCGGCGCCGGCATGGGCGCGATGGCGACGGCGGCCCGGCTGGCCGTGGCGGGCCACCAGGTGACGGTGTACGAGCGCGGGAGCACCTACGGCGGCGCCCTCGGACGGTACGAGCGCGACGGCTTCGCCTTCGACACCGGCCCCGGACTGCTGCACCTGCCCGCCGTCTTCCGCGATCTCTTCGTGAAGACCGGCAAGCGCCCCCTGGAGGAGTGCGTCGACCTCGTCCAGGTCGACCCGGCCGTTCGGCACGTACTGCCCGACGGTGCGACGGTGACCCTGCCCAACGCCTCGCGCGGCGGTGCGGCGGCCGTCTTGGACGATGCCTTCGGCGCCGGCGCCGGGGACCGCTGGAGCGCGGTGCTCGGCCGCGCCCGGGACGCCTGGGACGCCACCCGCCGCCCGCTGCTGGAAGAGCCGCTGTGGCCCGACTGGCAGGTGCTGGGCGCGGACCCCTACCCCGCGGTGCGCAAGAGCGGTCTGCTGCGACGCCGGCCGCCCACCCTCGCCGAAGTCGCCGCGCGCGAACTGGGCGGCCCGCTCGGCGACCTGCTCGCCGAGCGGGTGCTCGCCCACGGGGTGGACCCCGCGACCGCGCCCGCCGCCGCGGCGGTGCTGCCGTACATGGAGCAGACCTTCGGGAGTTGGTACGTCCGCGGCGGGATGCGGGCGCTGGCCACCGCCGTCCACGAGCGGTGTCGCGAGCGGAAGGTCGACTTCGTCTTCGGCTGCGAGGTGCGGGAGGTCGTGCGGCGCGACGGACGGGCCGCCGGGCTGCTGCTGGCCGACGGTGCGGTGGCGGAGGCCGACGCGGTGGTGTGCGGGGTGGATCCGAGGGCACTGGCGATCCCGCTCGCCCCCGGTTCCACGCCCGCCCGCGGCGGTGCCGGCCTGCGCTCCCGGTCCACCCTGTTCCTGGCCCTGCGCGGGGGCCGCCCGGCGGATGCCGTGCACCGCACCCTGGCGGGGGCCGGCGTCACCGTGCTGCGCCCGGACGACCCGGCCACGGCGCCCGACCCTGAGCACGAGGCCGTCACCGTACAGGCCGTCGTGGAGCCCGCGGCGGCGCCTTCGGCCGAGGACCTGCTGGCGGCGGCCGCCCGCGCCCTGCCCGGGCTGCGGGAGCGGCTGCTGTGGCACGAGCTGCGCACCCCGGCCGACATCGCCGACGTCACGGGCGCGGTGGACGGCGCGGTCCCGGCGCCCGCGCTGGCCGGGGCCGGCGGCCGGCTGCTCTACCCCGCGAACACCACCGCCCTGCCCGGCCTGTACCTCGCGGGCGGCTGGGCCCACCCGGGCGGTGGCCTCCCGCACGCGGGAATGACCGGCGCCCTGGTGGCCGGGCTGATCGTGGAGGGCGCCGGCTTCCGCGGCTCCCGCTGACGACGGCCCGGGGGCTCAGTAGCGGTACTGGCCGTACTCGCCGGGCTCGCCCTGGTACGGGTAACCCTGCGGCTGCTGCGGGGGTTGCTGCTCCTCCGGCGGGTAGGGCTGGGCGGCGTCGCGCTGTTGCGGCACCCAGACCCCGCCTGGCGGGGTGTCCATCGCGTACTGCTGCCGGCCGTAGTCGCCGTACGCCGTGTAGTCGTACTGCTGCGGGGCGACGCCGCCGCCGGTGCCGATGTACGGGTCCGAGTAGGCGGCGTAGACCTGCTGTTCGGCTCCCGGGTAGCCCGCGGAGTAGTCGTAGCCGCCCTGGTTCTGCGGGTCGTAGTAGGCGGCGAACTGGTGGGCGTCCGGCTCGGGCGAGGCGAACGGGGCGGCGAAGGCGGCCGTCTCGGCGGGGTGTTCGGAGTACGCCGACGCCTGGGGCGCGAAACTCTGTATGCCGTAGGAGCCGGTCTCCTCGGGCACGGGCTGCGGGGTGAACACGTCCTCGTCCCCCGCGTCCGACGCGTCCCGGTCGGCCGTCCGGTGCCCGGACGACGCCTCGTAGTCGGGCAGGTCGCGCTCGGCGCCGTACTCCAGCGCCGTCACCTCCAACGCGGGCTCCGGACGCGGCGGTCGCGGGCCGCCGCTACGGCGGCGTCCGCCCTTGCGCACCGGCTCCCCGCCCCGGCGCAGCGCCCAGCCGGCCACGAAGCCCTTGCGGAAGGAGAGCGTCACGAGGGTCTGGCCCACCGCGAAAGCGCTCGCGCCGACGGCGATGACGAGCACCGACGGCAGCACCACCCCGGCGACCACGCCGACGAAGCCGGCGAAGGCGAGCAGGCGCCAGCGGAGCCGGGCCTTGTACTGCATCAGGACCTCGGCAAGCAGCCACAACGCGACGAAGCCGAACGCGATGTAGAGGACCGTCATTCCCATGCATGGCCCCTCTCGTACGGCCGACCGCGCGGGAAACGGGGGCCGGCCGATCAGGCCCGCTGGTGCAGACCCAGGTTTTCGTAGATCTCGAGAGTCGCCGTGGAATTGTTCAGCGTGATGAAGTGCAGCCCCGGGACACCCTCGGACAGCAGCCGCGCGCAGAACTCCGTGGCGAACTCGATGCCAATGGAGCGTACAGCGGCCGGGTCGTCCTTGACCGCGAGCATGCGGTCTTTTACCGCCTCGGGGAAGACGGCGTTGCTGAGCTGGGGCAGTCGGTCCAACTGCTTGATCCCCACAACAGGCATGACCTCGGGGATGATCGGGGTCTCACAGCCCGCATTCTGCACGCTGTCGCGCAGCCTCAGATAATTCTCCGGGTCGAAGAACATCTGCGTGATGGCGTAGTCGGCGCCGGCACGGCACTTGTCCACGAAGTGCCGGATGTCCGTGTCCCAGTCCGCGGAGCGGGGGTGCATCTCGGGGAAGGCCGCGACGCCCACGCAGAAGTCGCCGGACTCCTTGAGCAGGCGCACGAGGTCGGCGGCGTAGTCCACGCCCTCCGGGTGCTTGACCCAGGGGCCCATGGGGTCGCCCGGCGGGTCACCGCGCAGCGCGAGCATGTTGCGGATCCCCGCGTCGGCGAACTGTCCGATGACGTGGCGCAGCTCCGCGATGGAGTGGTCCACGGCGGTGAGGTGCGCGACGGGGGTCAGGGTGGTGTTCGCGGCGATCTGCTCGGTGGCGCGGACGGTGCCGCCGCGGGTGGAGCCGCCGGCTCCGTAGGTGACGGAGACGAAGCTGGGGGCCACCGCTTCGATCCGGCGCAGCGCGTTCCACAGGTTGCGCTCGCCCTTCTCGGTCTTGGGGGCCCAGAACTCGAAGGAGTACGAGCGCCCGGACGCGAGGAGGTCGCGGACCGTGTGTGCACGGTCCGACCAGGTGGAAGCGGTACCAAGGGCCATACGGGCAGGTTAGACGGGGGTGGGCACCCGCCGTAGCGCGGTCCGCCCATTGGACAGCTTTTTGGACACCCGTGGCGGTGCGGGGTCGTCGGCCGGTCAGCCGCGCTCGCGGACCCGCTTGGCGAGTTCGTTGGCGGCGGCGCCGGGGTCGGTGGCCTCGGTGATGGCCCGTACGACCACGATGCGGGTGGCGCCGGCGTCGAGCACCTGGTCCAGGTTCGTGGCGTCGATGCCGCCGATGGCGAACCAGGGGCGGTCCTGGCGCAGGGAGGCCGCGTACCGCACGAGGTCGAGGCCGGGGGCGTGCCGGCCGGGCTTGGTGGGGGTCGGCCAGCAGGGGCCGGTGCAGAAGTAGTCCACGCCGGGCTCGGCGACGGCCGCGTCGACCTCGGACCCGCCGTGGCAGGAGCGGCCGACGAGGACGTTCCCGCCGAGGATCGCCCGGGCGGCGGGGACGGGGATGTCGCCCTGGCCGAGGTGGAGCACGTCGGAGCCGATGGCGTGCGCGACGTCGGCACGGTCGTTGACGGCGAGCAGCTTGCCGTGGTGGCGGGCGGCCTCGGCGAAGACTCGGAGGTGTTCGAGTTCCTCGCCGGCCTCCATGCCCTTGTCGCGGAGCTGGACGATGTCCACGCCGCCGGCCAGGGCGGCGTCGAGGAACTCGGGGAGGTCGCCCTGCCGCTTGCGGGCGTCCGTGCACAGGTAGAGCCGGGCGTCGGACAGCAGCATGGGTGTACCCCCGGGGGTCGTGGCGGTGTACGGGCCGCGGGTGGCCCGTACACCGGGCGGGTCAGTCCGTATGGATCAGTGCGGGTGGAATCAGAGGGCGAGCGCCTGAGCGCGGCGCTTCACCTCCGTGCCACGATTCTCGCTCAGCGCCTGCGCGGGGGTGCCGGGGAGGGTCGGGTCGGGGGTGAACATCCACTCCAGGATCTCCTCGTCGGAGAAGCCGTCGTCGCGGAGGACCGTCAGCAGGCCGGTGAGGCCCTTGACGATCTTGTCGCCGTCGATGAAGGGGGCGGGGACCTGGAGGGAGCGGTTCTCACCGCGGCGCACCGCGAGCAGCTGACCTTCCTTGACCAGCTGGCGGACCCGGGTCACTTCGATGTCGAGCATCTCGGCGATGTCGGGGAGGTAGAGCCAGGCGGGGACAAGGGCATCGATCTTTGCGTCAATCTCGGTCACGGGCACAAGCCTGCCATCTCGGACTCGCCGCCGGTACCTGGACCACCCCGTCCGGGTTGGGGCCGGGTCAGACGGCCGCCGACTTGAGCGGGGTGTCGGAGTCGGAGACCGCCGCCGCGGAGACCGCCGTGCCGGCCTCGATCAGGCGGCGCCCCTGCGCCAGGTCCCGGGGCCGCCCCACCGCCAGGACCGCCACCAGCGCCCCGCCGCGCAGCCAGCACACCGACCACGACGGGCCGGCCGGATCGCCGCGCCACACCATCTCGTCCGCCCCGCCGTGGTGTCCCGCGTACTGCACGAACCGCCCGAACTGCTCCGACCAGAAGTACGGCACCGGGTCGTAGGGCTCGGTCTCCACCGCCTCCCCCGCGACCACGTTCGCCGCGACCACCCTCGGGCCCTGGAGCGCGTTGTCCCAGTGGTGGACCAGCAGCCGCTGCCCGTACCGCGCCGAGGGGAACGACGCGCAGTCCCCGACCGCGTACACGCCCGGCACGGAGGTCCGCAGCCGGGAGTCGGCGGTGACCGACCCGTCCGCGCCCAGCTCGACCCCGGATCCGGCCAGCCAGTCCGTCGCCGGCCGCGCCCCGACGCCGACGACGACCGCGCCCGCCTCCAGCGTCCGCCCGTCCGCCAGATGGACCCGGCCCTCCTCCACGGACGCCACCCGGGCCCCGGTCAGCAGTTCCGCGCCCGCCTCGGCGTACCAGCGCCCCATCGGCTCGGCGACCTCCGCCGGCACGGCACCGGCCAGCACCCGCTCCGCCGCCTCGACCACGGTCACCGGGCAGCCCGCCTCCCGGGCCGCCGTCGCGAACTCCGCGCCGATCCACCCGGCGCCGACCACCACCACCGGCGGCGCCGCCGCGAGCACCGGCCGCAGCCGGGTCGCGTCGTCCAGCGTGCGCAGCAGGTGCACGCCGGGGACCCCGTCGGAGCCGGGCAGGGTCAGCGGGCGGGCGCCGGTCGCCAGGACGAGGACGTCGTACGGGACCGGGCCCGCCTCGGTGTCCACGACGCGCGCTTCGGCCCGTAGCCCGGTGACCTCGACGCCGAGCCGCAGGCCGATGCCGAGGGCCTCGAAGTCCACGTCGAAGGCGGAGCCCTCGGCCTTGCCGAGCAGCACCGCCTTGGACAGCGGGGGCCGGTCGTAGGGCTGGTGGGGTTCGGCTCCCAGCAGCGTCACGGGGCCGGTGAAGCCCTGTTCCCGCAGGGCGACCGCGGTCTGCACCCCGGCCATTCCGGCACCGACGATGACGACGCCGCTCTGAGTCTGTTCCGTCTGCTCGCTCACGCGGCCCACCCTAATCTTCTGACGTTTCATCAGGAACATGCCCGGGGGAGGCAGCCTTACCCGGCGTGCGCGGCGGGGTTAGTCTGGCCACCGTACCTATCGCGGGAGTCCGGACGCACCGGGCTGAGAGGGAGGCTGGCCGGCCTCCGACCGTACGAACCTGATCCGGGTCATGCCGGCGAAGGGAGGGGCTGGACGCCCATGCACTCGTCTCGGAGGGGATCCCCGAAGGGGTCCGACGTCCTCGTCATCGGGGGCGGCATCATCGGCCTGGTCACCGCCTGGCGCGCCGCCCGGCGCGGACTGCGGACCGTACTGGCCGACCCGGCCCCCGGCGGCGGCGCCGCCCAGGTCGCGGCCGGCATGCTCGCCGCCGTCACCGAGCTGCACTACGGCGAGGAGACCCTGCTCGGGCTCAATGTCGCCTCCGCCGCCCGCTACCCGGAGTTCGCCGCCGAACTCGCCGAGGCGAGCGGCGGCATGGACATCGGCTACCGGGCCTGCGGCACCCTCGCCGTCGCGCTCGACGCCGACGACCGCCTCCACCTGCGGGAGCTGCACGCCCTCCAGCGCCGCTGCGGGCTGGACTCACAGTGGCTGACCGGCCGCGAGTGTCGCCGCCTGGAGCCCATGCTGGCCCCGGGCGTACGCGGCGGGCTGCGGGTCGACGGCGACCACCAGGTCGATCCGCGCCGCCTGACGGCCGCGCTGCTGGCCGCCTGCGAACGCGCCGGTGTGGCCGTGCACCGGGCGGTCGCCGCCCGGCTCCTCGTCTCCGGCGACCGGGCCGCCGGCGCCCTGCTCGACGACGGTACGGAGCTCCGCGCCGGCCAGACGGTCCTGGCGGCGGGCTCGCTCTCGGGGCGGTTGCCCGGGGTGCCGCCGGAGGTGGCGGTCCCGGTGCGGCCGGTGAAGGGCCAGGTGCTGCGGCTGACGGTGCCCGCCCCGTACGCGCCGTTCCTGTCCCGGACCGTACGGGCGGTCGTGCGCGGCAGCCACGTCTACCTCGTGCCGCGGGAGAACGGCGAACTCGTCGTCGGCGCGACCAGCGAGGAGCTGGGCTGGGACACCACCGTCACCGCCGGCGGGGTCTACGAGCTGCTGCGCGACGCCCACGAGCTGGTGCCGGGCATCACCGAACTGCCACTGACCGAGACCCGGGCCGGGCTGCGGCCCGGCTCCCCCGACAACGCCCCGCTGCTGGGGCCGACCGCGCTTCCCGGTCTGCACCTGGCGACGGGGCACTACCGCAACGGGGTGCTGCTGACCCCGCTCACCGGCGACGTGATGGCGGAGCTGCTGGCCACCGGCACGCTGCCGGAGATCGCCCGCCCCTTCACCCCGCGCCGGTTCACCGAGGCACGTCAGGAGTCGTACGCATGACCATCTCCGTCAACGGCGAGCCGCGCGAGGTCGCGGCCGGCACCACGCTCGACGCGGTGGTCGCCGGCTTGACCGTGGCCTCCAAGGGGGTCGCCGCGGCCCTCAACGAGACGGTCGTGCCGCGCGGGCGGTGGCCGCACACCCTGCTGGACGACGGCGACCGGGTCGAGGTCCTGACCGCGGTGCAGGGAGGCTGACCCATGGCGGACGACGTCTTCACCCTCGGCGGCCGGAGCTTCGCCTCCCGCCTGATCATGGGCACGGGCGGCGCCCCGAGCCTGGACGTGCTGGAGCGCGCGCTGGTCGCCTCCGGTACGGAACTCACGACCGTCGCCATGCGCCGGCTGGACCCGACGGTCCAGGGCTCGGTGCTGTCGGTGCTGGACAAGCTCGGCATCGCGGTGCTGCCGAACACGGCGGGCTGCTTCACGGCGGGCGAGGCCGTGTTGACGGCGCGCCTGGCCCGGGAGGCGCTGGGCACGGACTGGATCAAGCTGGAGGTCGTCGCGGACGAACGCACCCTGCTGCCGGACGGCGTCGAGCTGCTGGACGCCGCCGAGATCCTGGTCGACGACGGCTTCACGGTGCTGCCGTACACGAACGACGACCCGGTGCTGGCCCGGAAGCTGGAGGACGTGGGCTGCGCGGCGATCATGCCGCTGGGCTCGCCGATCGGCTCCGGGATGGGCATTCGCAACCCGCACAACTTCGAACTGATCACGGAGCGGGCGGGCGTGCCGGTGATCCTGGACGCGGGGGCCGGTACGGCGTCGGACGCCGCGCTGGCGATGGAGCTGGGCTGCGCCGGGGTGATGCTGGCCTCGGCGGTGACCCGCGCGCAGGCGCCGGTGCTGATGGCGGCGGCCATGCGGGACGCGGTCACGGCGGGCCGCCTCGCGTACCGCGCGGGCCGCATCCCCCAGCGCCGCTTCGCGGAAGCCTCCTCCCCGAAGGACGGCCGCGCCACCCTCGACCCGGAACGCCCGGCGTTCTGAGGGCGGGGGGCGGCGGTACGGGTCCGCCCGCCCCCGGGGCCCACCTCCGCGGCCTCGGCCCCGGTACCGCCCCGGGGGCGGCCGGGACCGAGGGTGCGGGTGGGCAAACACCGCCCCCGGGGCGGGGGTCGCGGGGGTGGGGGCCCCGGGCGCGGGCGGACCCGTACCCCCGCACCCCCCGCATCGTCACAGCTGGGCTGCAAGCCCACCCGCACCGGCGGGGCCCGCCGGGGCGGCTCGTAGAATCGCCGGGTGGACACGACCCTGGATGACCCCCTCGTCGGGCAGACGCTCGACGGCCGCTACCGCATCGACGCCCGCATAGCGGCCGGCGGCATGGCCACGGTCTACCGGGCCCTCGACACGCGCCTCGACCGTGTCCTCGCGCTCAAGGTGATGCACCCGGCGCTCGCCGCGGACGCCGCCTTCGTCGACCGCTTCATCCGCGAGGCGAAGTCGGTGGCCCGGCTCGCGCACCCCAATGTCGTCGCCGTCTTCGACCAGGGCACGGACGGCCCGTACACGTATCTGGCGATGGAGTACGTCTCCGGCTGCACCCTGCGCGACGTACTGCGTCAGCGCGGCGCCCTCCAGCCGCGGGCCGCCCTCGACATCCTCGAACCGGTCCTCGCCGCCCTCGGCGCCGCGCACCGGGCGGGCTTCGTCCACCGTGACATGAAGCCCGAGAACGTCCTGATCGGCGACGACGGCCGGGTGAAGGTCGCCGACTTCGGTCTGGTCCGCAGCGTCGACACGGTCACCAGCACCACCGGTTCCGTCCTCGGCACCGTCTCCTACCTCGCCCCGGAGCAGATCGAGAACGGCGTCACCGACACCCGCGTGGACGTGTACGCCTGCGGTGTCGTCTTCTACGAGATGCTCACCGGCGGCAAGCCGCACACCGGCGGCACCCCCGCCCAGGTGCTGTACCAGCACCTCAACGAGGACGTTCCGCCCCCGTCGGCCGCCGTGCCCGGGCTGCCCGCCGGCCTGGACGGGCTGGTCGCGCACGCCACCGCCCGTGACCCGCGGCTGCGGCCCGCCGACGCCGCCGCGCTGCTGGGCCTGACGTTGGAGGCCCGGGCCGGGCTGAGCGAGGCCGAGCTGGACGCGGTACCGCCCCAGGCGCACCCGGGTGAGCGGGCCGCGAGCGAGGACCGCACCAGCGTGATCCCTCGGCCCGTCGCCCCGCTGGGCGCGGCCGCGGCCGACGACGTCCACCACACCTCGCGTCTGACGACCCCGCCGCCGCCCCCGGCCGGGTCCCGCCGCCGGTCCCGGCCGCGCGGCCTGTACCTGGTCGTCGCCGGCGTGCTGCTGGCCCTCGGTCTCGGCGTGGGGGTCTGGTACATCAACTCGGGCCAGTTCACGAAGGTGCCCAACCTCCTGGGCAAGACGGAGGAGCAGGCCCGCTCCGAGCTGTCGGCGGCCGGTCTCGGGGTGAAGGGCGTGGACCGCAAGTTCAGCGAGGTGTTCGACCGCGGCACGGTCATGAACACCGACCCCCAGGGCGGCAAGCGGATCCGCGGCAACGGCGCGGTGACGCTGACGCTCTCCCGCGGCCCCGAGGTCGTCAGCGTGCCGGCGGTCAAGGGCAAGACGCTGGACGCCGCCAAGGCGGAGCTGACCTCGGCCGGGCTCGCGCCCGGCATCGTGACGCAGGCGTTCAGTCAGGACGTCCCGCAGGGCGCGGTGATCAGCACCGACCCGGAGGGCGGCCAGAAGCGCGCGCCGGACACGGCGGTGGCGATCGTCGTCAGCAAGGGCCGCCCGATCCAGGTCCCGAACGTGGCGGGCCAGCCGGTGGACCAGGCCCGCGTCGCGCTCCAGGACCTCGGCCTCAAGGTGGAGACGGCGGCCGAGCAGGTCAACTCCCCCTCCCCCGCCGGTACGGTCGCCAACCAGTCGGCCGCCGCCGGCACCCAGGCCGCGGCGGGTGACACGGTGACGCTCACGGTGTCGAAGGGTCCGCGCCCGGTGCAGGTGCCGAACGTCACGGGCCAGGACGCCGAGGCGGCCCGCAAGGCGCTGGAGGCCCTGAGCTTCAAGGTGAAGGTGGAGCGGCCCTTCTTCGGCTTCAGCAACACGGTCGACGCGCAGTCGGTGCCCGGCGGTCAGAGCGCCCCCGAAGGCAGCACGATCATCATCAGGACCAAGGGGCTGTAAGTGCTCGTCGACCAGGCCCAGGCCACCGACCAGGCCACTGAACAGGCAACCGACCAGGGCGCCGTTCGGGCCGCGGCACGCCGCAACCCGGTGGGCGGCCACGTACCCGTGGCCGGCGGACTCGCCTCGATCGGCCTGACGTACGCGCGCGAGATGGGCGCCGAGGCCGTCCAGGTCTTCGTGGCCAACCCGCGCGGTTGGGCCACCCCGACCGGGAACCCGGCGCAGGACGAGCTGTTCCGGGCCCAGTGCGCGGCGGCGTCCGTCCCGGCCTACGTGCACGCGCCGTACCTGATCAACTTCGGCTCCCACACCGAGGCGACCGTCGAGAAGTCGGTGGAGTCCCTGCGCCACTCGCTCCGTCGCGCCCGGGAGATCGGCGCGCTCGGGGTGGTCGTGCACACCGGCTCCGCCACCGGCGGCCGGTCGCGCGGGGTGGCGTACGCGCAGGTCAGGCAGTACATGCTGCCGCTGCTGGACGAGCTGACGCACGACGACGACCCGTTCCTGCTGCTGGAGTCCACCGCCGGGCAGGGCTCTTCCCTGTGCTCGCGCACCTGGGACTTCGGCCCGTACTTCGATGCGCTCGACCACCACCCGAAGCTCGGCATCTGCCTGGACACCTGCCACATCTTCGCGGCGGGTCACGACCTGGCGGAGCCGGGCGGGGCCAAGCAGACGCTGGACCTGCTCGTCGACACGGTGGGCGAGGGGCGGCTGAAGCTGATCCACGCCAACGACTCCAAGGAGGGCGTCGGCGCCCACAAGGACCGCCACGCGAACATCGGGCAGGGGCACATCGGGCGGGAGGCGTTCGGCGAGCTGTTCTCGCATCCCGCGATGGAGGGCGTACCGCTGATCATCGAGACGCCGGGCGGAAAGGAGGGTCACGCCGCGGACGTGGCGCTGCTGAAGGAGCTGCGCGAGGCACACGCATAACACCTGGGGAATACCCCTAGGGGGTACACGGTTCGGGTATCCGCAGGACCGCGCCCCGCCTCGCGAGAAGAGGCGGCGTCCCAGGAGGCTGACGATGGACCACGCACACGCGCACCACGATCACGCCGGAACCGAGCAGCCGCAGGCCCCCGCGGCCCACGGCGGCGGCCACGCGCACCACGATCACGCCGGTCACGGCCCCGCCCCCGTCGGCTGGGCCATGGCGGCCAAGGCCACCCTGCACTGCCTGATCGGCTGCGCCATCGGCGAAGTGCTCGGCATGATCATCGGCACCGCGCTCGGCTGGGGCAACGCGGCCACGATGATCGCGGCCATCGTCCTCGCGTTCTTCTTCGGCTACGCGCTCACCCTGCGCGGCATCCTCGGCGCGGGCGTCGACACCCGTACGGCCGTCCGGGTGGCACTGGCCGCCGACACCCTCTCCATCGCGGTGATGGAGTTGATCGACAACGGGGTGATCGCGCTGTGGCCGGGCGCGATGGACGCGCACCTCTCGGAGGCGCTGTTCTGGACGGCGCTCGCGCTCTCCCTGGCGCTCGCCTTCGTCGTCACGACGCCGGTCAACAAGTGGATGATCGGCCGCGGCAAGGGCCACGCGGTCGTCCACCGGTACCACTGACCGAAGGAGACGGCGACACCCCCTAGACCTCGGGCCCGTCGCCCGGCTCCTCCTGGTACGAGTAGCGCTGCTCGCGCCAGGGGTCCCCGATGTTGTGGTACCCCCGCTCCTCCCAGAAGCCGCGCCGGTCGGCGGTCATGTACTCGACGCCGCGGACCCACTTGGGTCCCTTCCAGGCATAGAGGTGCGGCACCACGAGCCGCAGGGGGAAACCGTGCTCGGCCGTCAGCAGTTCGCCACCCTGGTGGGTGGCGAAAACGGTCCGCTCCGAGGAGAAATCAGCCAATCGCATGTTCGAACTGAAGCCGTACTCGGCCCACACCATCACATGCGTGACCTGCGGCGCCGGCGGGGCCAGTTCGAGAATGGTCCGCGCGAGCACGCCACCCCATTCGGCCCCCTGCATGCTGAACTTCGTCACGCAGTGCAGGTCCGCCACGACCGAGTCGAACGGCAGGGCCGTGAACTCCTCGTGGTTCCAGCAGTGCTTCTCCCCGTCGGCCGTGGCCCCGAAGACGCGGAACTCCCAGCGGTCGGGCTTGAACTTGGGTACCGGACCGTAGTGGGTGACCGGCCAGCCCCGCTGCAACCGCTGCCCCGGGGGGAGCTCGAACTGCTCTGCTCCCGGAGATTCCCGGCTTTCCGGCTGACCCATGTCTCCATGGTGACAGACGACGTGGGGTGGTCATGACCAGCTTCGTGCCGATCCGGGCAAGTCACCGTAACTCCCACTAAGGAGGCACTTACTGGACTGCCCCGGGGGACGGTGGAAGGATGCGCGCACTGCCCAGTCACCCAGCCGACATTGCTTGGAAGGAGCCTCTGCGATGCAGGGCGACCCCGAGGTCCTTGAGTTTCTCAACGAGCAGCTGACCGGCGAGCTCACGGCCATCAACCAGTACTGGCTGCACTACCGCATCCAGGACAACAAGGGCTGGACGAAGCTCGCCCACTACACCCGTGCCGAATCCATCGACGAGATGAAGCACGCGGACAAGATCACCGAGCGCATCCTCATGCTCGACGGCCTGCCGAACTACCAGCGCCTCTTCCACGTGCGCGTCGGCCAGACGCTGACGGAGATGTTCCAGGCGGACCGGCAGGTCGAGGTGGAGGCGATCGACCGCCTGCGGCGCGGCATCGAGGTCATGCGCGGCAAGGGCGACGTCACCTCCGCGCGCCTCTTCGAGGAGATCCTGGCGGACGAGGAGCACCACATCGACTACCTCGACACGCAGCTGGAGCTCATCGAGAGCATCGGCGAGCCGCTCTACATCGCGCAGCAGATCGAGCAGCCGGAGAGCTGAGCCCGCTGCCGCGGCGCTCAGGCCGGGCCGATCAGGCCGCGTCCGCCAGCACGGGCCGGGCCACCGGCGCGGGCTCGGCGGCGAGCACGGCCGCCGTCCGGCCCTTCTCCAGCAGCTCGCGGCGCGGGCACGCGCCGCGGCCGAGGAGGCCCTGGATGGTGCGGACGCACGATCCGCAGTCGGTGCCGGCCTTGGTGGCCGAGGCGATCTGCCGGGGGGTGCAAGCCCCGGCTTCCGCGTGTTCCTTGACCTGCTTGTCGGTGATCCCGAAGCACGAGCAGACGTACACGCGGTTCACCTCCTGGGAGTGGGGACGGGGTCGGACGAGCCACTCCTATTCGGTGAGGCTTACCTAACCGTACCCAAGGTGAGGGTCCCCTAAAAGACCCGGATACGACAGTGGGGCGCGGATCACATCGATCCGCGCCCCACCGTCACGAGCCGCTTACTGGTCGCGGTACATCTCGGCGACGAGGAACGCCAGGTCCAGGGACTGGCTGCGGTTGAGCCGCGGGTCGCAGGCCGTCTCGTAGCGCTGGTGCAGGTCGTCGACGAAGATCTCGTCGCCGCCGCCCACGCACTCGGTGACGTCGTCACCGGTGAGCTCGACGTGGATGCCGCCCGGGTGGGTGCCCAGCGCCTTGTGGACCTCGAAGAAGCCCTTGACCTCGTCGAGCACGTCGTCGAAACGCCGCGTCTTGTGGCCGGAGGCCGCCTCGAAGGTGTTGCCGTGCATCGGGTCGGTGACCCAGGCGACCGTCGCGCCCGAGGCGGTGACCTTCTCGACCAGTTCGGGGAGCTTGTCGCGGACCTTGTCGGCGCCCATCCGGACGACGAAGGTCAGCCGACCCGGCTCGCGCTCGGGGTCCAGTCGGTCGATGTACGTCAGCGCCTCGTCCACGGTGGTGGTCGGGCCGAGCTTGATGCCGATCGGGTTGGCGATCCGCGAGCAGAACTCGATGTGCGCGTGGTCGAGCTGGCGGGTGCGCTCACCGATCCAGACCATGTGGCCGGAGGTGTCGTACAGCTTGCCGGTGCGCGAGTCGGTGCGGGTCAGCGCGCCCTCGTAGTCGAGGAGCAGCGCCTCGTGGGAGGCGTAGAACTCCACCGCCTTGAACTCGGCCGGGTCGGTGCCGCACGCCTTCATGAAGTTCAGGGCGTTGTCGATCTCCCGCGCGAGCTGCTCGTAGCGCTGCCCGGACGGGGAGTTCTTCACGAAGTCCTGGTTCCAGGCGTGCACCTGGCGCAGGTCGGCGTAACCACCGGTGGTGAAGGCGCGCACCAGGTTCAGCGTCGACGCGGACGCGTGGTACATCCGCTTCAGCCGCTCGGGGTCCGGGATCCGGGCCTCTTCGGTGAAGGCGAAGCCGTTGACGGAGTCGCCGCGGTAGGTCGGCAGGGTGACGCCGTCGCGGGTCTCGGTGTCCTTGGAGCGCGGCTTGGAGTACTGGCCGGCGATGCGGCCGACCTTGACGACGGGCACGGAGGCCGCGTACGTCAGGACGGCGCTCATCTGGAGCAGCGTCTTGAGCTTGGCGCGGATGTGGTCTGCGGATACGGCGTCGAAGGCCTCGGCACAGTCGCCGCCCTGGAGCAGGAACGCCTCGCCCTTGGCGACGGCTCCCAGACGGGCGCGCAGCTGGTCGCACTCGCCCGCGAACACGAGGGGCGGATACGACTCGAGGTCCGCGACGACAGCGCGCAGTGCCTCGGCATCGGGGTACGAAGGCTGCTGCGCCGCGGGAAGGTCTCGCCAGGTCGCCTTGACGGCGGGGGCGTGGTTTTCAGCGTTCACGGTCACCTCGTACACATTACGTCGTCACACGGGACGTCCAGCCCGATGCCCACTTCGTGAGACGGGTGTCTCCGGATATGGGGGACGCGGTCCGGAGGCTTCGCCTCCGGCGGGACATCCCCTAGGCTCGGCGGCATGTACGCGCACTCGAACCTGAACTGGTGGTGGCCCGCTCCCGGCGGCCCACTGCTCTCGCGTACCTGACGACACGAGCGACACGAAGGCCGCCCCGAGGGGCGGCCTTCGGCGTATGCCGACGCGGGCCGCCCCTCCCTCCGGAAGGACGCCCCGCCCCATGACCACGGACCTCAGCCGCCTGCTGGACGAGTCCTGCCCCCCGTTCGCCCTGCTGCGCCGCCGGACCCCCGGCCGGGACCACGACACCGTCGAGGTGCTGTTGGGCCCGGTCCACGAGGCCGAGCGCCTCGCCGACCTGCCCGTACGGGAGCTGCCCACGCTCGCCCTGGTGCCGTTCCGGCAGATCCGCGAGCGCGGCTTCGACGTGCGCGACGACGGGACCCCGCTGAGCGTGTTGGTCGCCGAGGAGGCCCACGAGATCCCGCTCGCCGACGCGCTGGCCGCGCTGCCGGACCACGCGGTACGCGTCGAGGGCGGCCGTTTCGACGTCCCCGACGAGGAGTACGCCGCCACCGTCGAGCGGGTGATCCGGGACGAGATCGGGCGCGGCGAGGGCGCGAACTTCGTCATCCGGCGCACCTTCGAGGGCCGGATCGACGGCTTCGGGCGGGCCGACGCGCTCGCCCTGTTCCGCCGGCTGCTGCTGGGCGAGCGCGGCGCGTACTGGACGTATCTGGTCCACACCGGGGAGCGGACGCTGGTCGGCGCCAGCCCCGAGGTGCACGTGCGGATGTCCGGCGGGACGGTCGTGATGAACCCGATCAGCGGGACGTACCGGTATCCCGCCGGGGGACCCACGGCCGAGTCCCTCCTGGCGTTCCTCGCCGACCGCAAGGAGACCGAGGAGCTGTCGATGGTGGTCGACGAGGAGCTCAAGATGATGTGCACGGTCGGCGACATGGGCGGGGTCGTCGTCGGCCCCCGGCTCAAGGAGATGTCCCACCTCGCGCACACCGAGTACGAGCTGCGCGGGCGCTCCTCGCTGGACGTCCGCGAGGTGCTGCGGGAGACGATGTTCGCGGCCACCGTGACCGGCTCGCCCGTGCAGAACGCCTGCCGGGTGATCGAGCGGTACGAGAGCGGCGGGCGCGGCTACTACGCGGGCGCCCTCGCGCTGCTGGGCCGGGACGGCGCCGGGGCGCAGACGCTGGACTCCCCCATCCTGATCCGCACCGCCGACATCGCGCCGGACGGCGCCCTGCGGGTGCCGGTCGGGGCGACCCTGGTGCGGCACTCCGACCCGGCGGGCGAGGTGGCCGAGACGCACGCCAAGGCGGCCGGGGTGCTGGCGGCGCTCGGGGTCCGCCCGGCGGCGCCGCGTCCGGTGTCCGCCGGGGCGGCCCTGGGATCCGACCCTCGGGTGCGGGCGGCCCTCGCGGCCCGGCGGCGCGACCTGGCGCCGTTCTGGCTGCGGATGCAGGACCGGCCGGCGGGGGCGACCGGTCACGCGCTGGTGGTGGACGGGGAGGACACCTTCACCGCGATGCTGGCCCATCTGCTGCGGGTGACCGGACTGGAGGTGACCGTGCGCCGCTTCGACGACCCGGGCCTGCGGGCGGCGGCCCTGGCGTGGGCTGGCCCGGTCGTGCTGGGCCCCGGGCCGGGGAACCCGGCGGACGCGACCGACCCGAAGATGCGGACGTTGCGGGCGCTGGCGGCGGATCTCCTGGCCGGGCACCGGGGCGGCCTGCTCGGGGTCTGCCTGGGTCACGAGCTGCTGGCCGCCGAACTCGGGCTGCCGCTGGTCCGCAAGGCGGAGCCCGCGCAGGGGGCGCAGACGCGGATCGACCTGTTCGGGGCGCCGGAGGTGGTCGGGTTCTACAACACCTACACGGCGCACTGCACGGAGCGGGACGCGGAGCGGCTGGCGGCGCGCGGGGTGGAGGTGGCCCGGGACCCGGTGAGCGGTGAGGTGCACGCCCTGCGCTCGGCGGCGGGCTTCGCGGGGGTCCAGTTCCACCCGGAGTCGGTCCTGACCCTGCGCGGCGCGGAGCTGCTGGGCGGCTTGTCGGCCTCCGTCCGCGCGGGCGCCCCGGCGTAGGGCCCGCGGGGTGGGGGCGGCGGTTCCGGACGGCCGCGCGGCCCCTACCCCGCCGGTGTCAGGGTGTTCCCGGAGCGGCGGCCGGCCAGGTAGTCGGCCACGTTGGCCACCGTCGCGCCGATGATCCGGCCGACCGCGTCGTGTGTGTGGTGCGCCTGGTGGGAGGTGACCACCACGTGCGGGAACGTGAGCAGGCGCGCCAGCGTGTCGTCTTCCGGGGCCTGCGGGCACTTGTCGAGGAAGAACCCGCCGGCCTCCGCCTCGTACACGTCGAGCCCCACCCCCGCGAACCGTCCGTCGCGCAGTTCGTCGACCAGTGCCTCGGTGTCCACCAGGCCGCCGCGGCCGGCGTTGACCAGGATCGCGTCGTCCTTCATCAGTCGCAGGGCCGCGCCGTCGACGAGGTGGTGCGTGGTGTCGAGGAGCGGCAGGTGCAGGGTGACCAGGTCGGAGGCGACGAACAGCTCGTCCTTGTCGACGTAGCGCATGCCCAGTTCCACGCAGGCGGGGTTGGGCTCGACGTCCCAGCCCAGCAGGTTCATCCCGAAGCCGTGGGCGATCCGGGTGAACGCCTCGCCGATCTCGCCGGTGCCGAGGACGCCGACGGTGCGGCCCCGCAGGTCCCGGCCCATCAGCCCGTCCAGGCGGAAGTCGAAGTCCCGTGTCCGGTTCGCCGCGCGGACGATGCGCCGGTTCACGGCCAGGGCCAGGGCCCAGGCGAACTCGGCGACGGAGTGGGGCGAGGAGGAGGACACCCGGCTGACCGTGAGACCGAGGTCCCGGGCGGCGTCCAGGTCGATGTTGTCGAAGCCGGTGGAGCGCTGGGCGATCATCTTGGTCCCACCGTCGGCCAGCGCCCGCAGGACCCGTCCGCCGAGGTCGGCGTGGGCGCTGGTGGAGACGATCTCGTAGCCGGCGGCGAGGGGCGCGGTGTCCTCGGTCAGGAAGACGTCCAGACAGCGAACGTCGTGGTGGCCGGCGAACGCCTTCTCGATCAGCGGCCTCTCGTCGGCCCGCACCCCGAATGCCAGGATCTCCACGTGCGCTCCCGCCGGGCCCGGAAAGACGGATCATGGGTCGTTTCGCCACGATACGACCCATGATCCGCGGGCGCGCTCCGGCTCAGCCGAAGAACACTCCGGCCTCCGCGTACAGCGCCGGGTCCACCGTCTTCAGCTTCGAGGTGGCCTCGATGATCGGCACCCGGACGATGTCGGTCCCCTTGAGCGCGACCATCTTGCCGAAGTCGCCGTCGCGGACCGCGTCGATGGCG
The DNA here is from genome assembly GCF_042881255.1 of Streptomyces sp. NPDC058279. Lineage (NCBI taxonomy): Bacteria > Bacillati > Actinomycetota > Actinomycetes > Kitasatosporales > Streptomycetaceae > Streptomyces > Streptomyces sp. NPDC058279. The sequence continues at coordinate 125,630 of NZ_JBHVYA010000002.1, forward strand.
TGCAGTCCGAACCGGGTGGCCAGCCACCGGTCGAAGGCGCTGGGCGTGCCGCCGCGCTGGACGTGTCCCAGCACGGTCGTACGGGCCTCCTTGCCGGTCCGCGCCTCGATCTCCTTGGCCAGCCACTCGCCGACGCCCGACAGCCGGACGTGTCCGAAGGAGTCCTTGGTGGCGTCCTTGAGGACCATGTCGCCGTCCTTGGGCATGGCACCCTCCGCGACGACCACGATCGGCGCGTAGCTCGACGTGAAGCGGGAGGTCACCCAGGCGCAGACCTGGTCCGTGTCGAAGCGCTGCTCGGGGATGAGGATGACGTTGGCGCCGCCCGCCAGGCCCGAGTGCAGGGCGATCCAGCCGGCGTGGCGTCCCATGACCTCGACGACCAGGACCCGCATGTGGGACTCGGCCGTGGTGTGGAGCCGGTCGATGGCCTCGGTGGCGATGCCGACGGCGGTGTCGAAGCCGAAGGTGTAGTCGGTGGCCGACAGGTCGTTGTCGATGGTCTTCGGCACGCCGACGCACGGAATGCCGTACTCCTCGAACAGTCGGGCGGCGACGCCCAGGGTGTCCTCGCCGCCGATCGCGACGAGGGCCTCGACCTCGTACTTGGCGAGGTTCTCCTTGATCCGACGGACCCCGTGCTCCTGCTTGAACGGGTTGGTGCGGGAGGAGCCGAGGATGGTCCCGCCGCGCGGCAGGATGCCCCGCACCGCGGCGATGTCGAGCGGGACGGTGTCCCCTTCGACGGGTCCGCGCCAGCCGTCCTTGAAGCCGACGAACCGGTAGCCGTACTCCTGGACGCCCTTGCGCACGACGCCCCGGATGACCGCGTTGAGACCAGGGCAGTCGCCGCCGCCCGTCAGCACTCCGACCTTCATGGAATTTCCCTTCGCCACAGGGCCCGCTGGGGGCGCGGGGCCCGCATGACGGTCACGCTAGTGGTGACTCAGGTCACAGCAAGGGCCGTGGATGGGTCAATTCCGCTCGGATCAAGGGGTGTTGCGGCTACCCGTTCACTCGTACGAGGACGTGCGTACGAGGTACGACCGCGGTTACGCGTCGTCCAGGCCGCGCTCTATGGCGTACCGGACGAGCTCCACCCGGTTGTGCAACTGGAGCTTGCCCAGGGTGTTCTGGACGTGGTTCTGGACCGTGCGGTGGGAGATGACCAGTCGTTCCGCGATCTGCTTGTACGACAGACCCTTGGCCACCAGCCGCAGCACCTCCGTCTCGCGGTCGGTGAGCTGCGGCGCCTTCGGCTCGTCGGCCGCGACCGGCGCCGGATCGGTGGCCAGGCGCCGGTACTCGCCGAGAACCAGGCCCGCGAGGCCGGGGGTGAAGACCGGGTCGCCGGCCGCGGTGCGACGGACCGCGTCGATCAGCTCCTGGGCGCCGGCCGACTTCAACAGGTAGCCGGTGGCGCCGGACTTGACGGCCTCCAGCACATCGGCGTGCTCGCCGCTGGCGGACAGGACGAGGACGCGCAGCGCCGGATTGGCGGCTACCAGTTCCTTGCACACCTGTACGCCCGGCATGCCCGGCAGGTTGAGGTCGAGGACCAGGACGTGCGGGGCGGCCGGGACGGCCCGGCGGACCGCCTCGGGGCCGTCCCCGGCGGTGGCGACGACGTCGAAGCCGGCGGCCGCCAGGTCGCGGGCGACCGCGTCGCGCCACATGGGATGGTCGTCGACGACCATCACCTTGATCGCGCCGAACGCTGCGACCCCACCGGGCTCGTTGAACTCGTTGGCCTGCGTCATCGGGTGCTCCCCCTCGGTACTTTCAGTTCCACTTCGGTGCCCTGTCCGGGGACGGACACCAGCTCGGCGGTGCCGCCGAGATCCCGCAGCCGCCCCCGGATCGACAGCGCCACGCCCATCCGACCCTCGCCCTCGGCCTGGTCGAGCCGGCCGGCCGGGATGCCCGGCCCGTCGTCCCGGACGGTGACGATCACCTCGTCGCCCCAGTCCTCGACCAGGATCCAGGCCCGGGCCCCCTCCCCCGCGTGCTTGCGCACGTTGTCGAGTGCGGCGCCGACCGCCGCCGCCAACTCGCGGGCGGCGGGGACCGGCAGCGGCACGGGGCTGCCCGGCTCGGCGAAGCTCACCCGGGACCCGGCGTGCGGGGCCAGCAGGGTCCGCAGGTCCAGCTCCCCCTCGTCGGCGCCCGGCTCCGCCACCTCGTAGGCGTCCACGAGCGCCCCCGACGACTGGTCCCGGGAGACCCGGGAGGCCGGCAGCAGCCCGCTGGAGACCAGGGTGCGCAGCGCCACCTCCTGCTCCCCGGCCATCCGGCCCAGCTCGGCCGCCTCACCGCCCAGTTCGCAGCCGCGCCGCTGGACCATGGCGAGCACCTGGAGGACCCCGTCGTGGATGTCACGGGCGAGGCGTTCGCGCTCGCGGGTGGCGGCCTCGATCTCCAGCGCGCGGGCGAGGGTGGCCTCACTGGCGCGGGCGACCTCGACGACGTAGCCGATGGCGAGGGAGGCGACCCACACCAGCAGCACGTTGTGCAGGGTGTCGCGGGTCGGGTCGCCGCCGTGGATGACGATGTTGGCGACGGCGACGGGCGTGGAGGCCAGACCGGCCCAGCGCCAGCCGCCCTTGAGGGCGAAGGCGAGGACGGAACCGGCCGTCCAGATGCTGGGCAGGGTGGGGCCCCCGGCGCCGATCCGCGCGTGGGTGTCGGCGAGCGGGGTGAGCAGGATGCCGGCGAGCGCGACGGTGAGGTCCGCGCCGAGGAACCGCTTGGTGCAGCGGGCGGCGCTCGCCACGCCCCGGTAGGTGGCCAGGGTCCATACGGCGAGCACGGCGAGGTAGCCCACCGCGACCGACGGCCGCTCGAACTCCTTGTACGAGGAGGCGAACAGCAGCACCGCGTAGACCATGGTGAGGAGCCGGTAGACCGTCAGGGCGCGCCAGAGCGGCTGCTCGACCGACATGCGTACGACGCGTTCGCGTTCCGCCAACTCCCCCACCCCCGCGCGCGGGCGCCGGAGCCCCCGCCCGTTCCTACTCCTTGACCGTCTTGGCGGCCTTCTCCGCGTCGGCGATCTGCCGCTTGGCCGCCGTCGCGTAGATGTCCACGTACTCCTGGCCGGAAAGCTTCATGATCTCGTACATGACCTCGTCGGTCACCGAGCGGAGGATGAACCGGTCGCTCTCCATGCCCCGGTAGCGGCTGAAGTCGAGCGGCTTGCCGATCCGGATGCCCGGGCGCATCAGCTTGGGCACCACCTTGCCGGGCGGCTGGATCTTCTCCGTGTCGATCATCGCCACCGGGATCACCGGGGCGCCGGTCGCGAGCGCGACCCGGGCCAGCCCGCCGGGCTTGCCCCGGTAGAGGCGGCCGTCGGGTGAACGGGTCCCCTCGGGGTAGATACCGAACAGCTCACCGCGCTCGATGACCTCGATGCCGCTCTTGATGGCGGCCTCGCCGGCGCCGCGCGCGCCGGAACGGTCCACGGGAAGCTGGCCGACGCCCTTGAAGAAGGCGGCCGTCAGCTTGCCCTTGACCCCGGGGGAGGTGAAGTACTCCGCCTTCGCGATGAAGGTCACCTTCCGGTCCAGCACGGCCGGCAGGAAGAAGGAGTCGGAGAAGGACAGGTGGTTGCTCGCGAGGATCGCCGGCCCCTCGGCGGGAATGTTCTCGAGGCCCTCCACCCACGGCCTGAAGGCGAGCTTCAGTGACCCTCCGATGGAGAACTTCATAGCGCCGTAGATCAACTCGAAAGCCTTCCTGTGTCTGTCGAACAGACCTTAACCCCTGGCCGCCGCAGGAGCGGCCCGACGACCCTGGTCGGTGCCGGCGCGGTCGCGTACGGTGAAGTCACACAGCGCTACGTACCCCCCACCTTTTCAAAGGAGTCCCTGGTGCCCGTCCTCCTTGGAGCAGAGCCGTTCCGCCACGAGGGCGGCCCGGTCGGCGTGCTTCTCTGCCACGGCTTCACCGGTTCCCCGCAGTCGCTCCGCCCCTGGGCCGAGTACCTGGCCGAGCGGGGCCTGACGGTGTCGCTGCCGCTGCTGCCCGGGCACGGGACGCGGTGGCAGGACATGCAGCTCACGGGCTGGCAGGACTGGTACGCCGAGGTCGACCGCGCGCTGCGGGAGCTGCTCGAACGGTGCGAGCAGGTGTTCGTGTTCGGGCTGTCGATGGGCGGGGCGCTGAGCCTGCGGCTGGCGGCCAAGCACGGGGAGTCGATCAGCGGGCTGGTGCTGGTCAACCCGGCGAACAAGGTCCACGACCCGCTGGCGTTCGCCCTTCCCGTGGCGCAGCACTTCATCCGCTCGACGCCGGGCATCGCGAGCGACATCGCGAAGCCGGGGTCGGTGGAGGTCGGCTACGACCGGGTGCCGACGCGGGCCGCGCACTCCGTGCGCCGGTTCTTCCGGCTGGTCGACGCCGAACTGCCGCAGGTCACCCAGCCGGTGCTGCTGCTGCACAGCCCGCAGGACCATGTCGTACCGCCCGTGGACTCGGCGCGCATCCTGTCCCGTATCTCGTCCACGGACGTGACGGAGACCCTGCTGGAACAGAGCTACCACGTCGCGACGTTGGACCACGACGCGGAGCGGATCTTCGCGGACAGCTATGCGTTCGTCGGGCGGCTCGCGAAGAGCGTCGGGCGGGAGGGGGCGGCCAGCGGTGGCTGAGCACGAGGAGTCGTCCGGGGGTGTGCCCCCGTTGGACGAGGAGGCGGCGTGGGCGGCGATCGTCGCCGGGTACGGGCAGGAACCGCCGGACCCGCCGGGGTCCAGACCGTTCCGCCCGATCGAGAACCTGATGCTGCCGGAGGAGGACGTCCGGCCGGAGTCGGGGCCCGAGCCGGAGCCGCGGCCGGGGCCCGAGCCGGAGCCGGAGAAGCCGCTGGGCGGCTCGGTGGTCTTCGCCCCCGGAGTGTCCCTGGCCCCGACCCCGGGGCCCCGCGACCACACCCCGGCGGAGTCGGAGGACGGCGACGGGGAGGACCACTTCGTCCCCCCGGAACCGGAACTCCCGCCGGCGGACACCACCTCGAAGTTCGCCTGGCTGGCGGTGGTGGGCGGCCCGGTCCTGCTGCTGCTGGCGGTGCTGTTGCAGTGGGAGATGACGTGGTGGCTGACGACGCTCGGCATCGGCGGGTTCCTGGGCGGGTTCGCGACGCTGGTGGCGCGCATGGCCCACGATGACGACGACGAGGACGACCCGGGCCGCGGCGCGGTGGTGTGACCTTCCGCCTTCTTGACGCGCCGCCCCCTTCTTGACGCGCCGCTCGCGCCGCTCGCGCCGCTCGCGCGGCTCGGCGCCGGGGGCGGGGCGGGCCCCCGGGCAGCTGTGCGGCGCCGCCGCGCAAGCGCCCCCGGCTCCGCCGCTCCCTGGGGCTCCGCCCCAGACCCCGCGCCTCAAACGCCGGCGAGGCTGGATGTGGCCGGCGCGGCCGGGTGCTGTGCCCGGGCACGGGCACCCGGCTCCTTCGAGCCCCCCGGGCGGAGCCCCGTACAGCCCGGCGGAGCCGGGGCACGCTTGCGCTGCCGGGCCGCGCCGTTCAGTCCCGCCCGTGTCTTGAGGCGCGGGGTGCGGGGCGGAGTCCCTGAACGCCGGGCGGAGGCGGGGGCGCTTGCGCAGCGGCGCCGCACAGACTCAGCCCCGCCGGCGATTGAGGCGCGGGGGCTGGGGCGGAGCCCGAGGGAGCCCGGCGGAGCCGGGGCACGCTTGCGCGGCGGCGCCGCACAGGGATGGGCCCCCGCCGGACGGAGTGCGCCGCTGCGCCCCGGCGGCGCACGTGGTCCGGGGCCCCGGCCCTGCCTCGGCGGACGGAGTTCGCCGCAGCGGCGCGAAGCCGGTAAGGCGCCCCCGGCGCCGAGCCGTGCGAGCGGCGCGTCAAGAGGGCGAGCGGCGCGTCAAGAAGCGGCGGCGGGCAGGCGGAGGGCCGCCAGGACCGGGAGGTGGTCCGTGGCCGCCTGGAGGTCGCGCTCCGCGACCCCCGGCAGGCCCCGCGGGACGCCGCAGCCCAGGACCTCCACCTCCCGCGACGCGAACACCGCGTCGATCCGCCTCGGCGGCCCGGACCGGGTGAACGTGTGCTCCCCGCCCCAGGGCGCCACCGCCCACCCGTCCTGCATCCACGACGCCAGCCGCCCGAACGCCGGCCCGTCCGGGCTCTCGTTCACATCGCCCGCCACGATCGCGTACGGGGTGTCCATCGACCGCACCCGCTCCAGCAGCAGCTCCGCCTGGGCCGCCCGCTCCGCCGCGTTCAGCGACAGGTGGGTGCTCACCACCCCCACCCGCACCGCCGCCCCGAACCGCACGACGGCCGTCGCGAAGCCCCGCCGGTGCAGCCCCGGCGTCAACGGCAGCAGGACGTCCTCGGTCCGCTCCACGAAGGCCCGTAGCGAGCACAGCAGCAGCGGCCCGGCGGCGCTCCCGCCGCCGCTCAACACCACCAGGTCGCACTTCGCGGCCAGCCGCGCCGCGTGCTTGCGCCACCGGAAGAACAGCGGCGCCTCCTGCACGAACACCAGGTCCGGCTCGCACGCCCGGATCACCCGGACCAGCGCTTCCTCGTCGTCGCGCAGCGAGCGCACGTTGTAGCTGAGGACCCGGATCACGGCGGAACCGTCGGGCTCCGTAAGGGACTTCGGCAGCGTGGCCGACAGCGAAGGCAGCTCCATACCGCCCCACCCTACGCAGCCGCCCGCCGCTCCCCCAGGGGGCGCGGCGGGCGGCGGGCGTGGTCAGCCCTGGCGGGCCAGGTCCGCCGCGCCGACCAGTCCGGCCTTGCCGCCGAGCTGCGCGGCCAGCACCTGCGCGTGCGGACGCCACGCGCCGCCGATCAGCCAGCGCTTGAAGGACTTGCGGATCGGGTCGAGCACGAGGTCGCCCTCGTCGGAGACCCCGCCGCCGACGATGAACGCCGACGGGTCGAACAGCGACGCCAGGTCGGCCAGCCCCGCCCCGGCCCAGCGGGCCAGTTCGCGGAAGGAGTCGACGGCCACCGGGCAGCCCTGCCGGGCCGCCTGGCTGATGTGCTTGCCCTCGATGCCCTCGGGGGTGCCGTCGCCGAGCCCGAGCAGGATCGTCGCGTTCTCCGGCGTGGCCTTGGCGCGCTGCTTCGCGTACCGGACCAGCGCGCGGCCGGAGGCGTACTGCTCCCAGCAGCCCTGGCTCCCGCAGCCGCACAGCAGGCCGTCCGGGACGACCCGGATGTGCCCGAACTCCGCGGCGACGCCGAAGCGACCGCGCCGCAGCTTGTTGCCGATGATGATGCCGCCGCCCAGGCCGGTGCCGAGGGTGATGCAGATGACGTCGTCGTGGCCCTGGCCGGCGCCGAAGCGGTACTCGCCCCAGGCCGCGCAATTCGCGTCGTTCTCGACGACGACGGGGAGGCCGATGCGCTGCTCGACTTTGTCCTTCAGCGGCTCGTGCCGCCAGTTGATGTTGGGGGCGAAGAGCACGGTGGCGCGCTTGTCGTCCACGTAGCCGGCGGCGCCGATGCCCACGGCGTCGATGGTGTGGTTGCTGCCGACCGCGGACACCGCGGTGCAGATCGCTTCCGTCACGCCGTCCGGGGTCGGCGGGGTGGGCACCTTGTACGTCTCAAGGATGGTGCCCTCTTCGTCGACCACGCCGGCCGCGATCTTCGTGCCGCCGATGTCGACGCCGATGGTGAGTCCCATTAGTCCCTCGGTTTCCGGTCAAACCCCGCCACGGCCAACCGTACCCGAGCCCGGCGGAGGTTCAGTCGAGATCGATCCGCTCGGTGGGCCCGGCGCCCGGGTCCTCGTCGTCACCGCCGTCGCAGGGGGCGGCGTCCTCGGCGCGCGGGGTCCAGGTCGAGGACGGCGTCGTCGGCCGGTCCCGCGTCCAACGGCGCTCGTGGCCCTCGACGGCGGAGCGGTAGGCGGCGAGCAGCTCGGAGCCGGCGGCCGCGAGGTGGTCGAAGACCTCGGGGTTGCGCTCGACCACGGGCTTGACGGCGGTCTTGGCCTGGTCCACGAACTGGCGGACCGCGCCTTGGGCGGCGGCGCCCAGCAGCGGGTTGTTCAGCGCGGAGACCTTGTCGGCGACGGCCTCGAAGAGCTTGAACAGTTCCTCGGCGGCGGTGCCGGTCCCGCCGTCGGTGCCGTGGTCCCCGGCGCCCCGCTCCGCGCGCAGGCGCTCCTTCTCGGCGGCGAGGTCCTCGGCGCATGCCTTGGCCCACGCGTCGTCGTCGGTGGGGCGGTCGGTGGCCTCGCTCATGGCGGACACTCCTGCGGCGGCTGCGATACGTGCGGTACGGGCTACCTTCGACGGTACCCGAACGGCGGTACGGGAATCAGCGGACGCGGGGCCACAGCTGCGGGTCGGGGGTGAACCGGACGCGGAGCACGCCGTCGGCGAGGGCGGCTCCGGAGACGCCGCAGCGGCGCAGCGCGGACGGCAGCGGAACGATCCTGCGGTAGGGCCCCGCCGCCAGGAGCAGCTCGTCCCCGCGCCGCACCAGGTCGAGGTCGGCCTTGCGGGCGCCGGGCAGCGGGATCGCCCAGACGAGTACGCCGTCCTCGGCGCGCCGGTCCTCGACGGCCCAGGCCGGGCGCGGCGCGGGCGCCGCGGGGACGATTCCCGGGGCGGAGCCGGCGAGCCGGGCGGTGTCCTCGGGCCCCCCGGGCTCCCGTCCGAGGTGCGGGAGCGGGATCACGGGGAGCTCGGCGGCCCACTGGGCCGCGTACTTCTCCCGCTGGGCGACGAGCCCGGTCGGCCAGGGGTCGGTGCCGTCCCGGGACAGGGTCCGGTTGGCGACGAGGGACCCGGCCGGGAGCTGGTGCAGGGCGAGCCCGAGGCGGCCGGTCCGCAGCGCGCGGTCGGCGGCGGGGCCGGGCTCGGCGACGAGCCGTACCTCGGTGGTGGGGGCCTCGACGACGGCTTGCACCGCCGCGAGTTCCTCGTCCCAGCGGGCGGCGGCCTCGTAGAGCCACTGCGCGGGCATCGGTACCCCGGCGAGCTGGGCCAGTACGGGGCGCAGGGCGCGGGCGGCCTGCCGTTCGGCGGGCAGTAGCCGGGCGAGGTAGCGGCGCAACTGGGCGGGGAGCGCCAGGGTGGTCACCGTCTGGTGCAGCGGGGGCATGTCCACGACGACCAGGTCGGTGTCGGGGGCCGCGGCGGCCCGCCGTAGGGCGCGGAGCAGCGCGAACTGTTCGGCGCCGGGCAGTTCGGTGAGTTCCTCGGCGCCGAGGGGGCGGCTGCCGAGCATGCCGAGGAGGGTCGCGCCGCGTTCCTGGAGGGCGACGAGTTCGGCCCGGAACTCCTCGCCGGAGTCGATCCGCGCGAGCCGCAGCCGGGGTTCGTCCCGGTCGACCAGCGCGCCGAGCGGATCGCCGGGGTCCGCGGACAGCAGCAGGACGCGCCGCCCGTCCCGCGCGGCGGCGAGCGCGGTGACGGCGGCCACGGTGGTCCGCCCGGCGCCACCGGGTCCGGTGACGAGCAGGGTGTGCATGCTGCGGTGCTCCTCGATGCGCTGCGGTTGCCTCACGGCCCGGCCGCCGCCGCGTGGCGCACCCGCGTCACGGGTCGACCGACCGGCGGATCGCCGTTCAGGCGGGTGCGACGGGCTCAAGCGGGTCGGACGGGCTCAGGAGGACTCGACGCGCTTCTTGAGGCCGGCCAGGGCGCGGTCGATGATGACCTTCTCCGCCTTGCGCTTGATCATGCCCAGCATCGGGATCTTGACGTCCACCGTGAGCTGGTAGGTGACCTCGGTGCGCTTGCCGCCGTCCACCGGGGTCAGCTTGTACGAGCCGTCCAACTGGCGCAGCATCTGTGACTTGTCCAGCGTCCAGCTGACCTCGTCCGCGCCCTTCCAGGTGTAGGCGAGCGTGTGGTCGTCCTTGATCGCCCCGGCGTCCAGCAGCAGCCGGACCTTCTGCGCGCGGCCTTCGGCGTCGGTCGCCAGCACCTCCGCCTCCTTCACCTCGCCGGTCCACTCCGGGTAGCGGGCGAAGTCGGCGATCACGGCCATGACGTCGGCCGGGGCCGCCTCGATCGTGATGCTCGAGCTGGTGTGTTCCGCCATCGCGGTCGCTCCTCCGGGGAGTTCGACAAGTGTGTGGGGGCCTCCGGCCGCCGGGTGAAGGCTACCGCGCGTGCGGACCCCGCCACTCCAGGGCCTCCCCCGGTGCCGGCGCCACCGCACCGCTCACCATTCCAGCGCCCACGGCCGTCCCGTCGCCGCGAAATGGCCGACGTTCACGCACTCGGTGGCCCCGATCCGCATTCGCCGGGCCAGGGGCTGGTGGACGTGCCCGAAGAGCGCGTAGCGCGGCCGTACCCGCCGGATCGCCGCCAGCAGGGCCTCGCTGCCCCGCTCGAACCGCCGGGCCACCGTGTCGTAGCAGAGCTCCGGCACCTCCGGCGGGATGTGCGAGCACAGCACGTCCACCTCGCCCAGCGCCTCGACCTTGGCCGCGTACTCCTCGACGCCCACCTCGTACGGCGTCCGCATCGGCGTCGGCAGGCCGCCGCCGACGAAGCCGAAGACCCGGCCGCCGATCTCCACCCGCCGGCCGTCGAGCACGGTCGTGCCGGGACCGGCGTACTCCGCCCACAGTCCAGGGATGTCGACGTTGCCGTAGGTGGCGTACGTCGGGGTCGGGAACGCGGCGAACATCTCCGCGTACTGGCGCCGTACCGCGCCCTCGATCAGCCGCTCCCGGTCGAGGCCGGCCCACAGCTCCCGCCCGAGTTCGCGCGCCTCCGCGAACCGGCGCCGGGTGCGCAGCTCCACGATCCGGTGGGCGTTCTCGACGCCGAACAGGTCGGGGAAGATGCCGCGCGAGTGGTCGGCGTAGTCGAGGAACAGGACGAGGTCGCCGAGGCAGATCAGCGCGTCGGCGCCGTCACCGGCCCGCGCGAGCGCCTCGGTGTTGCCGTGGACGTCGCTGACGACGTGGATCCGCGTACGACTCTTCCTGCCACCCATGCCGCCACCCTAGGGGCGCCTGCGCTCCTCGGGTAGGGGCTTCCTCGCAAGTGGCCGGACCTGCGGTTACTTCCGGGTCGTCAGCGGGGTCGACTACTGTCGGCAGGGGACCACCGCGTCATGTGACGCACGGAACATCTGGCCGGTTCCCTCTATCGTGAACCCACTACCGGTGGGTAACGTCCGGTCGGTCCACACGGTGGCGATGGCGCCCAGAGGAGCAGCAGTCTTGCGCGAGTTCAGCCTTCCGGCCCTGTACGAGGTCCCGTCGGACGGGAACCTGACGGATCTCATCCGCCGCAACGCCGCCCAGCATCCAGACACCGCCGTCATGAGCCGCAAGGTCGACGGCCGCTGGCAGGACGTGACGGCGACCGAGTTCCTCGCCGAGGTCCGCGCCGCGGCCAAGGGCCTGATCGCGGCCGGCGTCCAGCCCGGCGAGCGCGTCGCCCTGATCTCCCGCACCCGCTACGAGTGGGTGCTGTTCGACTTCGCGATCTGGAGCGCGGGCGCCGTCACCGTCCCCGTGTACGAGACCAGCTCGCCCGAGCAGATCCAGTGGATCCTCGGGGACTCCGGCGCCGCTGCGGTGATCGCCGAGAGCCCGGGGCACAGCGCGACCGTGGCCGCCCTGCGCGACCGGTTGCCGGAGCTGCGCGAGGTCTGGGAGATCGAACAGGGCGCCTTCGAGACGCTCAAGGCGGCCGGCGCGCAGATCTCCGACGACGAGGTCGACCGGCGGTCCTCGCTCGCGAACGCCGACGACACGGCCACCATCGTCTACACCTCGGGCACCACCGGCCGCCCCAAGGGCTGCGTGCTGACCCACCGCAACTTCTTCGCCGAGTGCGGCAACGTCGTGGAGCGCCTCAGCCCGCTGTTCCGCACCGGCGAGTGCTCCGTGCTGCTCTTCCTGCCGGCCGCGCACGTCTTCGGGCGCCTGGTGGAGGTGGCGTCCGTACTGGCACCGATCCGCCTGGGCTGCGTACCGGACATCAAGAACCTGACCGACGAGCTGGCGTCCTTCAAGCCGACGCTGATCCTCGGGGTGCCGCGCGTCTTCGAGAAGGTCTACAACTCGGCGCGCGCCAAGGCCCAGGCCGACGGCAAGGGCAAGATCTTCGACGCCGCCGCCGAGACGGCCATCGCCTACAGCCGCGCCCTCGACGCCCCGGGCGGCCCGTCCCTCGGACTGCGGCTCAAGCACAAGCTCTTCACCAGGCTGGTCTACAGCAAGCTGCACACCGTCCTCGGCGGGCGCGGCGAGTACGCGATCTCCGGCGGGGCCCCGCTGGGCGAGCGGCTCGGCCACTTCTTCCGCGGCATCGGCTTCACGGTCCTGGAGGGCTACGGCCTGACCGAGTCCTGCGCGGCCACCGCCTTCAACCCGTGGGACCGGACCAAGATCGGCACGGTCGGCCAGCCGCTGCCCGGCTCGGTGGTGCGCATCGCCGACGACGGCGAGGTGCTGGTGCACGGCGAACACGTCTTCACGGGCTACTGGAACAACGAGGCGGCGACCGCCGAGGCGCTGTCCGACGGCTGGTTCCACACCGGCGACGTCGGCACCCTCGACGAGGACGGCTACCTCGCGATCACCGGACGCAAGAAGGAGCTCATCGTCACGGCCGGCGGCAAGAACGTGGCGCCCGCGGTGATCGAGGACCGCATCCGCGCCCACGCGCTGGTCGCGGAATGCATGGTGGTCGGCGACGCGCGGCCGTTCGTGGCCGCGCTGGTCACCATCGACGAGGAGTTCCTCGGCCGGTGGGCCGCCGAGCACGGCAAGCCGGCCGGGGTGACGGCGGCGGAGCTGCGCGAGGACGCGGACCTCATCGCCGCCGTCCAGCAGGCGGTGGACGACGGCAACGCGGCGGTTTCCAAGGCGGAGTCGGTGCGGAAGTTCCGTATCCTCTCCGCCCAGTTCACCGAGGAGTCGGGCCACATCACGCCGTCGCTGAAGCTCAAGCGCAACGTGGTGGCCAAGGACTTCGCGGACGAGATCGACGCCCTCTACCGGGGCTAGGGAGGTCCGGCGGGGGGCTCAGCGCGGGTCCTCCGCGAGGATCCGCGCCATGTTCCGCTCGGCGAGGGCGGTGATCGTGACGAAGGGGTTCACCCCCAGCGAGCCGGGGATCAGCGAGCCGTCGACGACGTACAGCCCCCGGTAGCCCTTGGCGCGGCCGTAGTCGTCGGTGGCCTCGCCGAGCACACAGCCGCCGAGCGGGTGGTAGGTGAAGTCGTCGGCGAAGGGTTTGTTGTCGCCGAACAGGTCGTAGCGGTAGATCGTGACGTTGGCCCGGTTCACGCGGTCGAAGAGGTTCTTGGCGGCGGCGACGGACGGGGTGTTCTGGTCCCGGGTCCAGTTCAGCCGCGCCGAGTCGCTCGCCGCGTCGTACGTGAAGTGGCCGCGCTCGGGGTTCTTGGTGATGGCCAGGTACATCGAGATCCAGTGCTCGAAGCCCATGGGCAGCGGGGCGATCTCGGCGAAGACCGGGTTGGCCGCGTTGTCCCAGTCGTCGATGCCGAGGGCGGGCATGGTGGCCTGGTTCGCGCCGACCGTGTCCCAGAGGTGGTTGGCGCGGGCGGTCATGACGTTGCCGTTGTGGCCCCAGCCCAGTCCGACCTGCTCCCCCAGCGCGGGCAGCGCGCCCGTCTCGCGGGCGCGCAGAAGGATCTCGGTGGTGCCGAGGCTGCCGGCCCCGAGGAAGAGCTGCGCGCAGCCGAGTTCGCGGGTCCGGGTGACCCGCCCGGTGAGGTCGATGGTGCGGACGGTCAGCACGTACCCCCCGGCCGGGTCCTGGCGTACGGCGACCACCCGCTGGAGGGTCTCGATGGTGACGTTGCCGGTGCCGAGGGCGGCGGCGAGATAGGTCTTGTCGAGGCTCTTCTTGCCGTGGTTGTTGCCGTAGATCACCTCGCCGGCGAGGGCGGATCTGGTGGCGGTGCCGGCCGCTTCGCGCTGCATGTAGCCGAAGTCGTAGACGTTGGGCACGAAGGTGGTCTTGAGCCCGGTGTTCCGGGCGTGTTTGCGGGAGATCCGGGCGAAGCGGTACCACTCGGTGGATTCGAACCAGGCGGGGTCGATGTCGTTGACACCGAGCATGGCGCGGGCGCGGGGGTAGTAGGTGCCGTACATCTCGTCGGCGTCGACGCGGGGCAGCACCTCGGCGAAGTAGGACCTGCGGGGTGTGGGCGACATGCCGCCGTTGACGAGCGAGCCGCCGCCCACGCCGCGTCCCACGTACACGGACATGCCGCCGTAGTTCACCCGGTCGAGGACGCCGGGGTACGGGTTGATGTCGCGGTTGACGACGTCGAGCCAGAGGAACTGGGCGAGCGGCGCCTCGGTGCGGTTGCGGAACCACATGGAGCGCTGGTCGGGGGCGGAGGTGGAGGGGAACACCTTCCCGTCGGGCCCGGGGGTGTCCCAGAGCCGGCCCATTTCGAGCACGACGGTCCGCACGCCGGCCTGCCCGAGGCGCAGGGCCGCGACGGCGGCCCCGTACCCGGAGCCGACGACGATGGCGGGGGCGTACCGGGCGGCGGGGGGTTCGACGGCGGCGGCCGAGGAGAGTCCGATACGGGTGAACCCGAGGACGGCGGCGGTCTGGAGGGCGCCGATCCCGAGGAGTTGACGGCGCGTCAGGTTGGGGGTCATGGGCGCATCATGAGCGGGTTCCGCCCAACCGGCCATAACGCACACTGACACGCTTGTGAGTAACAGTCAGACATGTCGCGACCGTAGCCCGGTCCCGCCCGCGTCCGCCCGGTTCGCCGGACCGGGTCCCGAGATCGACCGCGAGAGGCGATAATCCCCTCCCCCGCCCCGCGAAAGCGGGGGCGGGGACAGGGGCGGGGACTACAACAACTCGCGCAGGCGCTCCGCCAGCAGGTCCCAGCGCCACTTCTCCTCGACCCAGGCCCGGCCGCGCTCACCCATCCGGCGGCGCAGCTCCGGGTCCAGCAGCAGGGTCACGATCCGGTCCGCCGCCTCGTCCGGCGCTCCGCCCCGGACCACCCAGCCGGTCTCCCCGTCCAGTACCGCGTCCGGCGCCCCGCCCGAGTCGCCCGCGACCACGGGCAGGCCGGTCGCGGAGGCTTCGAGGTAGACGATGCCGAGGCCTTCGACGTCGAGGCCGCCGCGCCGGGTCCGGCACGGCATCGCGAAGACGTCCCCGGCGCCGTAGTGGGCGGGCAGTTCCGCCCAGGGGACCGACCCGGTGAAGACCACCGAGTCGGCGACGCCGGTGGAGGCGGCCATCGCCCGCAGGTCCGCCTCGTACGGGCCGCCGCCCACGATCAGCAGGACCGCGTCCGGCACCGCCGCCAGGATCCGCGGCATGGCCTCGATCAGGGTGTCCTGCCCCTTGCGCGGCACGAGCCGGGACACGCACACCACCACCGGCCGGTCGGTCAGGCCCAGCCGGGCCCGTACCGCCGCCCCGCCCGAGCCGGGGTGGAAGGTCTTCTCGTCGACGCCGGGCGGCAGTTGGGTCATCCGCGCCGCCGCCGGCCGGGTCAACGCCGAGGCGATCCGGGTACGCGTGTACTCCCCCAGGTAGGTCAGGGTGTCGGTGCCCTCGCCGATCCGCCGCAGCAACTGCCGGGCGGCCGGCAGTTGCGCCCAGCCCGCCTCGTGCCCGTGCGTGGTCGCGACGATCCGCCGGGCCCCCGCCCTCCGCAGCGCCGGGCCCATCAGCCCCAGCGGGGCCGCCGCGCCGAACCACACCGACTCGCAGCCGTGTTCGCCCAGCAGTTCCACCGCCCGCCGGGTGACACGGGGCGTCGGCAGCAGCATCGTCGTCCGGTCGCGCACCACCCGGAACGGCTGCTCCGCGTCGAAGGCGGCGGTGGCCGCACGGCCCTCCTCGTCGTGCTTCCAGGTGGAGGCGTAGACGACGATCCGGTCGGGATCCAGCCGCAGCGCCATGTTGTGCAGGAATGCCTGGATACCGCCCGGTCGCGGCGGGAAGTCATTGGTCACGATCAACGTCTTGTGCATCGCCAGCCAACGTACCCGACGCCCCTATCCGAGCTGCTCCCGCAGGGCCTCGCGCCAGGCCCGGGTCAGCTCGTCCTGATCGACCCCCAGGGTCTGCTGCAAGGCCGTCGGCAGGGGTGCGTGGCCCGCCGCCTCGTACAGCCGCACCAGCGCCGCGTCGCCCCACCTGGCCGCGATGAGCCGGCAGGCGAGCCACGCGCCCTCGTACGACCGGGCCGATGACTCCGGGTCGCCGCCGAAGGCGAAGTCGGCGTCCGCCGGCAACGCGCCCGGCAGCTCGCCCCGCCGCACCGCGCGGGCCAGCTCCGGCGCGGCCTCGGCCGGCCCGCGACCGCCGGCCCGGTACGCGGCCCAGTCCGCGAAGCCTTCGGACAGCCACAGCGGGGTCGACGCGGAGGTCGCGGCGCGGGTCGCCACATGGGTCGTCTCGTGGGTCAGCACGACGCCCCGGCCCGCCTCGGACAGGCCCGCGTAGCCCTCCGGGTTGACCACGACCCGGTCGGCCGGGGCCGGCCCGGTCCCCACCCGGCCGGTGGTGACGGCGCCCATCCCCCGGTACGCGTCGGCCGGCTGCCCCAGCAGCGCCGCCATCGCGTCGAGGGTCGCCGGGACGAGCACCACCACCCGGCCCGCCCAGGGCCGCGGCCAGGCGGCGCTCACCGCGGGCACCGCCCGGTCGGCCTCCGCCGCGATCCCGGACAGCGTCCGCTGGTCCTGGCCGACGCCCAGCACCAGCGCGTGCGCGCCCCGTACGGCCGTCACCGCGCCCTGGTCCCACAGCTGCGGCGGCGCGCCCGGCGCGGGCCGGTCGGCCGTGACCCGCCAGCCGTCCGCGCCGACCCGTGCCAGTTCCACCTCGCGCCGCGCGTCCGCCGGGGCGGGGTCGTAGCCGGCCAGCCGGTAGTGCAGGGCCGCCCGCGCGAAGGCGCGTGCGCCGTCCCGACGCACGGAGGTGACCTCGTAGGACCACCCTTGCAGCGGGATACCGGCGAGCCGGGCGGGCGGGGCGGCGGCCCAGTCGGCGACGGCCCGCCGGACGGCGGGGTCGGTGGTGTCGGCGGGAGCGGCGCCGCAGCCGGTCGGGAGCGGGCACAGCAGCAGTGCGAACGCGAGGGGGCGTACGAGGCGCACCAGGCGCAGAGGACGCACGGGGCGCAGAGGGCGTACGAGGCGGCGACCAGGGGGCACCGACCGATCGTACGCACCCCGCCCGTCAGGGCCGGGTCACCGAGGACACCGGCATCATCCCGACCGGGTCGTAGCGCACCCGGGCCCCCGGGTAGGGGGCGTGGACCACCTGGCCGTTGCCGACGTACATGGCGACGTGGCTGGCGTCCGAGCGGTACGTCACCAGGTCCCCCGGCTGCGCCTGCGACAGCGGCACCCGCCGGCCCGCGTACCGCTGCTCCTGCGAGGTGCGCGGCAGGGACACCCCGGCCTGGCGGTAGGACCACACCATCAGCCCGGAGCAGTCGAAACCGGACGGGCCGGTGGAACCCCACACGTACGGCCGTCCGACCGCGGCCCGTGCCGCGCGCACGGCGGCCGCGGCCCGGGACGAGGCGGGCACGGCCGAGGACAGGTCGGGCAGCGCGTCGGCGCGGTCCCCGGAGCGCGAGGCCCGTTCGAAGTCGGCGCGCTCCTCGGAGGGCATCGCGTCGAGCAGCCGGCGGGCCTCCGCGAGCTTCGCCGTGATGTCCCGCTTGTGCCGTGCGACGTCCGAGCGGAGCGCCTCCAGCTCGGCCAGCTTCCCGGACGCCTCCTGGCGCTCCTGGCCGAGCCGGCGCTGCTCCTCGCGTAATTCGGCGAGTTGTCGGGCCTGTCGGCCGCTGAGCCGGTCGAGGACGGCGGCGTTGTCGAGGTAGCCGTCGGGGTCCTCGGACAGCATCAGCGCGAGGGCGGGGTCGAGGCCGCCGGAGCGGTACTGGGCCCCGGCGAAGGCGCCGAGGACGCCGCGCATGGTGTTGATGCGGTCCTGGCCGCGGGCCACGGCGTCCTGTGCGCGGCCGATCTCGGCCCGGAGCTTGCCGGCCTTCTCGTCGGCCTCGTTGAAGCGCTCGGTGGCCTGCTCGGCCTCCTCGAAGAGCCGGTCGACCTGGGCGCGGGCGCCCGCCGGGGAGTCCTGGGGCAGGCTCGGGGCCGCGCTCGCGACGGCCCCCGTCAGGGCGACGGCGGCGCCGGCCGCGGCGGCGGTGAAGGCGGTGAGCTTGATGCTCCGGTCGAGGCCGGTGAGCCCGGGCCGGCGATGGGACGCCACGTGAAACCGCTCCCTTGCGCTGCGCGCAACCCGGGTCCGTCCCCCGTGGACGGCCGTGTGCCGGGTTCCGCGCGGCAGACAGTAGCGGCGCCGCCGGGCACCGACCAACGGCCGTCCGGGGGTACACACGCCGACGCCCCGTCGGAGACGCAGGTCACCGGCGGGGCGTGCGGTCAGGGCGGCGCCGCGTGATTCGCCCGGATGGGCGGTGTACGGCGCGTCCTGGTGGGCGTGCGGTGTGCGGCGGCTCAGCCGACGCGGACGCCGAACTGGAACGGCATGTCGTCCATCGGCTCGTACTTGACGCCGCCGTTCGGGGCCGGGTGGGAGGCATGGAGGACCTGGCCGTTGCCCGCGTAAAGGCCTACATGGTGCAGGTCGCTGAAGAAGAAGACGAGGTCACCGGGCTGGAGTTCGCTGCGGCCGATGCGGGTGCCGTCGTTCACCTGGGTGTAGGTGGTGCGGGAGATGCTGACACCGGCCTGCGCGTAGGCCCACTGCGTCAGTCCCGAGCAGTCGAAGGAGTCGGGGCCGGTGTCGCCCATGTGGTACGTGGCGCCCTTCACGGACGCGGCGGCGGCGAGCGCGGCGCCCGCCCGGCCCGAACCCTTGACGTTGCCGGCGTTCTTGGCCGCGCTGCTGCTGGACTTGTTGTTCTCGTCCTGGAGCGCCGCCCGGTCCTGCGCGCTCAGCGTGTTCAGCTGGGCCTGGGCCGCGGCGAGCTTGTCCTGGGCGGCCTTCTTCTGCTCGCCGAGCTCCTTGCGGGTGGCGTCGAGGTCGGCGAGCTTGCCGGCGGCCTCCTGGCGCTGCTGGGCCAGGGAGCGCTGCTTGGCCTGGATCCTGCCGATGGTCTCGATCTGCTTCCCGCTCAACTGCTGGAACGTGGACGCCTTGTCGAGGTAGCTCTGCGGGTCGTCGGACAGCAGGAGGGTGAGGGACTGGTCGATGCCGCCGGTGCGGTACTGGGCGCTGGCCATCGAGCCCAACGTGTTGCGCATCTCGTTGAGTTCGAGCTGGCCGCGCGCGACCTGGTCCTGGAGTTGCGCGATCTCCTTTTCGAGCTTGTCCTGGCGGTCCTTGGCTCCGTCGAACTTCTCGGTGGCCTGCTCCGCCTCCCCGTAGAGGGCGTCGACCTTGGCCTTGACCTCGTCCTTGTTGGGCTTGTCCGGGGCGGCCATGGCCGACTGCGAGGAGAGGGCGACAGCGGCGGCGGCGAACGCGGTGAGCGCGGTCACGCGCGAACGGCTCGGCTGCTTGGGTCGACGGTGGGACGCCACGAAGGCGAGCTCCTTCTTCCTCACGCCGCCGGAAACGGAACGCGACACGCTCGGCGGCACCTTCGCCGTCACCCCGAATGAGTGACCTACCGCACGAAGGTTTGAACAGACCCTAGTGACCCGGCCGCGATCAGTTCAAATCCCCGGGAGCAAAAAATCGGCCCCTCACCGACTTCTTCACACGCCGTCAACACTGGGTGCCGAGAACTTGACGGTACGTTCCGACGACGCACCGCCAATTCCGGCATTCCTCACGCTACTTGGCGAGAAGGGTCGATCCGCCGCACCCACGGGCGAACATCACGAAACGCGCGAAAGCCGCTTGAGCAACAAGGCGGACGTAACCGGACGGGCTCCGTACTTGGCCACGCCGTCCGCGACCTCGCGGTCGGTGGACACCACGACCACCGGGCGGCCGGACGGCTCCGCCCGCACCAGTTGGCGGATCAGCTCGTCCGCCGTGACGCCCGCCTTGGAGAACAGCACCCGCACCCCGCGCGGCGGCGCGAGCAGCACCGGCGCGGCCAGCTCGGCGCCGTCGAAGACACACGTCATCTCCGCGCCCGTCTGGGCGGCCAGCATCGACAGCCCGCCCAGCAGCCTCAGCCGCTGCTTCTCCAGCGGCATCGTCGGGTAGCCGGTCTTCGTCACGTTGTAGCCGTCGACCACCAGATGCGCCTGGGGCAGCGCCAACAGCTGGTCCAGCAACGCCGGATCGGTCTCGGACAAGGCCCGTGCCGCGATGTCCTTGGGCGTCATCCGGCCGGGCTCCACCGCGTCCACCGTGTCGGCGGGCCGCGTGGAGACCGGCGGCAGCGCCAGCTCGCGGCGCAGCCCGGCAGCCGCGTCGAGGACGGTGTCCAGCAGCAGCCGCAGTCGCATGTCCTCGATGCTGCGTCCCTCGCGGGTGGCCCGGCGCGAGGTCTCCAGCGCCGACTCCACCTCGGCCAGACGGGACTTGAGCCGGCGGCTCTCGCTCTCGGCGGCGGCGACCCGGGCGGCCGCGTCGCCGCGGATGCCGTCGACCTCCGCGGTCAGCTTGCGCAGGGCCGCCTCGCCCCGCTTGACGTCGCTCTGGGCGCTGCGCAGCTTGCGCTGAAGCGATTCCGCTTCCTTGCGGACGGCGTCGAGCTCGGCCCGCACCTGCTCATCGCCCGAGCGCTGCGAAGCGCGCGCCTGGGCCAGCTCCTCGCGCAGCCGCTCCAGCTCGCGCCGGGTCTCGTCACCGACCCGCTCGGCGTCGGCGCGCTGGACCTCCTCGCCGGCGGCGGCGACCAGCTTGACCCAGCCGGACGGCCGCAGGATGTACGCGGCCGCCGCCACGTCCAGCGGATCGGCGGCGGCCGGCGGGGCCCCGCACTCCAGCGCCCCGGCCAGTTCCGTCTGGGCGTCGCGGAGCTTCTCGGCGACGCGCCCGCGGAAGACGGGGTCCGTCTCCACGGCCGCCGCCATCGCGTTCCCGGCGAACTTGGCGCGCCGGGTCGGGGTGAACCGGGCGTACTGGCGCAGCTGCGCGGGCAGGTCCGCGACCGTCAGACCGCCGAAGGCGTCCGAGACGAGCGCGATGACCCGGCGCCGCACGCCTTCCGGCAGCGGGCGGTCGAGCACCTCCGCGGCGTCGCCGGCCGCGTCGGCCGGCTCAGCGCCGCTTGCTGGCTCCACAATCCGTCACCCCTACCGTGATCTACTGTGGGCCCGGCTCCCGTCAGGAGTCCGTGCCCGGCCTGTCCACAAGCTCGATCTGGTCCACCGCGTTGCACCAGCGGCAGCGGACCGACTCGATGGTCTCATTGACCACCTCCCGCTCCTCGACCGTGGGCTCCCCGGCGAGGTCCAGGTGGACGTACTCCACGACCTTCGACGAACGGGTGACGTCGAAGCGCGTGAGGTTGCCGCACAGGGTGCAGCGCCACCGGGTGGTGGCTGTCGGCAGGGGAACCGTCATCAGGACGCTCTCTCCTTCGTAGCTCATTCAATTAAAGCCGCCCGGCGGAGCCGTCGGGGGCCGATGGCGGCCTTCGGCGGGCCTCGGTAGGCAACCACGTCACCCTACGGCCTGGCACCGCCCGGACGGGGGCTCTGCTGCGTCATGCTCTGTCGCATGATCGTAAGGTGGCAGGCTGCCCTCGGGGAGGTCGTGCGGGGCCCGGTGGTCACCCGCGCGCTGATCGCGGGCTGCTGTGTGGTGTTCGTCCTCGGGCCCGCCTCCGGTCTGAACCCGGTCTACGGGACGGGTGACCTGTTATTGGAGACGGGGACCGCGTACTTCCGGCGCTGGGGCGTGGTCCCGGACGAACTCTTCGGGGGGACGGCCCGGGCCCTGCTGACGCCGCTGACGGCGCTGTTCGTGCACGGGAGCTGGCTGCACCTGCTCGGCAACATGCTGTTCCTGCACGTGTTCGGCGCGATGGCGGAGGAGCGGATGGGGCGCCCGGCGTTCCTGCTCTTCTACGTCGCCACGGGGTATCTGGCGCTGGCGGCGTACGCGGCGGCCCACGCCTCCTCGGACCAGACGCTGGTCGGCGCGTCGGGGGCGATCTCGGCGGTCCTGGGGGCCTTCCTGTGTCTGTTCCCGCGGGCCCGGGTGACGAGCCTGTTCCCGTTCCTGTTCTTCCTGCCGCTGCGGTTCCCCGCGTGGATCGTGCTGATGTTCTGGTTCGTCCTGCAGTGGCTGGCGGCGCACCGGGCGGCGAGCGGGCCGGGGGTGGCGTACCTGGCGCACGTGGTGGGCTTCTCCGTCGGGTTCGCCTACGCCTGGGTGCGGTATCGGCGTACGACTAGAGTGAGGCGACCAGTGACTGCCGGCGAGGGAGACAGCCAACCGTGATCACCGCGATCGTGCTCATCAAGACCAGCGTGGACCGGATCCCCGAGATCGCCGAGTCCATCGCGCAGCTGGACAGCGTCAGCGAGGTCTACTCCGTCACCGGCACCTACGACCTCATCGCGCTGGTCCGCGTCGCCCGCCACGAGAACCTGGCGGACATCATCCCGGGCCGCATCAGCAAGATCCCGGGTGTGGAGGCGACGGACACCCACGTGGCGTTCCGCACGTACTCCCAGCACGACCTGGAAGCGGCCTTCGCCATCGGCCTCGACGCGTAGCCCCTGGCCGGGGTTTGACGCAGGCGGCCCTCCACGACCGCCCAGGGTCCCCGTCGCAGGAGCGGCCCACCTCCGGCCCCCGAGCGTCCGACGAGGGCCTCCGCCCTACCGGCGCGCGCCCCCGGTCGCCGTCGTGACGGCACCGGATCTCCGCCCGGTCGCGGCCTACCGGTGAACGCTCCCGGTCGCCGTCATATGGCAAGGGTTCTCCGCCCTGCCGGTGAACGTCCCCGATCGCCGTCGTACGGCATGTTGGCGGGCGCCCGGCAGCCGCGCCGTCCGGCAGGTGCCGGTCCGACTCCGTAGAACGGCCCGGGCGTGTTGCGCCAGTCGCGCTCCTTGGAGCGGTCGGACACCCTCCACGTTCCCCCCTCCCGAGCCGGCGACCCGCCCGCCCGGGGCCGATACGGGCACGAGCTCCCTACAGCGGGGCTGCCCAGGTTCCTCGACGGGCCGACTGCCCGGGCCCGTCAGGCGGGTCGCGGCGCCGACCGGTAGAACGGCCCCGGAAAGCGCCGCCGGTTCCGCCCCGGGCCGGCGGGGGCGTTCTGCCACCCGAAGCCACGGACCGCGCCTGGTCGTGACCGTCCGTGGACCCAGCCGGGGGGCGCGTGCCGCGCCCAGGCGGCGACCGCCTCCGCGCGCGGCCGCCCCATCGCCCGGGCCGAGTACCGGCCCCCGGCGAGCCCGCTTACGCCACCGACGCCCGAGCACCGGCCGGGCTCGCGCGCCACACCCACACGGCCACCGCGACGCATGCGGCCACCCAATCGGGCCGAGTACCGGCGCCCCCGGCGCGAGCACCGGCTGAGGGCGCGGGCCTCGCCCAGGGTGCCCGCGCGTTTCCCGAGCGTGCGACCACCCGGCCGCCAGGCCGAGTACCCCCCGCACCAGCCCGCCCTCGAACCACCGCCCCACCGACGCCGGACGGAGTTCGGCGCAGCGGCGCGAAGCCGGGGAGGCCCGCCAGGGCCGAGCCGCGCGAGGGGCGCGTCAGGAAACTGCGGGGCGCGTCAGGAAACCGGCACGCAGCGGCCTTCTTCCGTGCGGTAGTTCCACTTCGCGCCGTCCGCGACCAGCTCCCGCACCGCGCGGACGAAGCGGTCCACGTGCTCGTCGGGGGTGCCGGCGCCGAAGCTGACGCGGATCGCGTTGAGCGACCGCTCCCCCGGCGCCGCCTCCGGCGCTCCGCATTCGCCCTGGGCCTGCGGCTCGCTGCCCAGCAGCGTCCGCACCAGCGGGTGGGCGCAGAAAAGGCCGTCGCGGACGCCGATCCCGTACTCGGCGGACAGCGCGGCGGCGAAGTGGGAGCTGTTCCAGCCGTCCACCACGAACGAGATGACGCCGACCCGCGGCGCCTCGTCCCCGAACAGGGAAAGCACCCGGACCTCCGGGACCTCCGCCAGACCCTCGCGGACCTTCGCGATCAGCTGCCGCTCCCGGGCGACGAGGCCCTCGAAGCCCGCCTCCGTCAGCGCCCGGCAGGCGGAGGCGATGGAGTAGACGCCGATGACGTTCGGGGAGCCGGCCTCGTGGCGGGCGGCGGTGGTGTGCCACTCGACGTCCACGCCGCCGTCCTCGCGCCGGGCCACCTTCCGCGAGGCGCCGCCGCCGGCCAGGTACGGCTCCGCCTCCTGGAGCCAGTCGGCCCGCCCCGCCAGCACGCCCGAGCCGAACGGCGCGTACAACTTGTGCCCGGAGAAGGCGACCCAGTCCACGTCCAGTTCTCTCACCGAGACGGGGTGGTGCGGCGCCAGTTGGGCGGCGTCCAGCACGATCCGCGCGCCGTGGGCGTGCGCCGCCGCGGCGAGTTCCCGCACCGGCCACAGTTCACCCGTGACGTTGGACGCGCCGGTGACGCACACCAGCGCCGGGCCGTAGGGGTCCCGTCCGGCCAGCGCCCGCTCCAACGTGGCGACCGCCTCGTCGGGGGTGCGCGGCGCGTTGAGGTAGGTGACCCGCGCGTTGCCCCAGGGCAGCAGCGAGGCGTGGTGCTCGGTCTCGAAGACGAACACCCGGCAGTCCGCGGGGAGCGCGGCGGCGAGCAGGTTCAGCGAGTCGGTCGTGGACCGGGTGAAGATCACCTGGTCGGCGGGGCGGCAGTCCAGGAACTCCGCGACCGTGACCCGGCTCTGCTCGAACAGGTCGGTGGAGAGCTGCGAGAGGTACCCGGCGCCGCGGTGCACGCTGCCGTAGTACGGGGCGTACGCGGCCACGTCGTCCCACACCCGCTGGAGCGCCGGCGCGCTGGCCGCGTAGTCGAGGGCCGCGTAGCTGACCTCGCCGCCGGTGACGAGCGGGACGGTGACGTCCCGACCGAGGACGGGCAGCGGCTCGACACACGCGGTGTCGGCGCACACCGCGTCGACGGAAGCGTGCTCGGCGGAAGCGTGCTCGGCGGTGGCGTTCAGGGATGCGGACATGGCGGTATCTCCCGGCAGGCAGGGCGGAATGGCTTCGGTGTCTGCCCGTACGCGGGTACGGCTCGGCGACCGACCGGGGTACGGGGATGCCTCGGGGTCCGGGTACGCGGAAGCGGCCCTGTTCCGAGGGGTGAAGAAGGGGCGGAGACGCCCTATCGCATTCGCTTGCTCACGGAAAACGCTCCTCGAGGACCAGGATCCCTGGTGTCGAGGGATCCGCGCTTGCCGTAGACCTCACTGCCTACGGCCTGGTCATCACCCGGGGCACCCCGCCACGGAAGGAGGGTTGCCGGACAGCGAGCCGGGGCCAAAACGCTGTCACTCGTGACCTGGTCAGCATCCTGCCACAAGATCCCCCACGCGCAAGACCCCGGTCCGCATGCTGGACCGGGGTCGGTTCTTTCACGCCGTTCTCGCGTCGCCGGGCCGCAGCGGCCTCCGGCCGCCGTACCCGGGCCCGGATGAGCCCCGCGCACCCGCCCGGCCAGGGCCTACGCACCGCCCGGCCACGGACTACGCGTTGCTCGCCGCCACCCAGCGCTCCAGCGCCGCCCGGGCCGCGCCCGAGTCGATGGCCTCGGCCGCACGGGCGATGCCCGTCGCGATCTGCTCCTCCAGGGAGCCGCTGCCCGGGTCGAGCGCCACGAGGGCGGCCGCCGAGTTCAGCAGCACCGCGTCCCGCACGGGCCCCGTCTCGCCCGCCAGCAGCCTGCGCGCCACATCGGCGTTGTACGAGGCGTCCTCGCCCCGCAGCGCCGACACGTCCACGAGGTCGATGCCGACGTCACGCGGGTCGAAGGGCTGCTCCGTCACCGCGCCGTCGCGCACCCACCACACCCGGGAGGTGGCCGTCGTCGTCAGTTCGTCGAGGCCGTCGTCGCCGCGGAAGACCAGGGCCGAGGAGCCGCGTTCGGCGAGCACGCCCGCCACGATGGGGGCCACCCGGGCGTCCGCCACACCGGTCGCCTGCGCCCTGACCCGCGCCGGATTGGTCAGCGGGCCAAGGAAGTTGAAGGTGGTGCGGATGCCCAGTTCCTTGCGGGCCGCGGCCACGTGCCGCAGCGCGGGGTGGAACTTCACCGCGAAGCAGAAGGTGACACCGGCCTGTTCCGCGACCTCCACCACCCGCGCCGGGCTGAGGTCGAGGTTGACGCCGAGCTTCTCCAGGACGTCGGAGGCCCCGCTCGCGGAGGAGGCGGCCCGGTTGCCGTGCTTGACGACCTTGGCGCCCGTACCGGCCACCACGATCGCGGACATCGTGGAGATGTTCACCGTTTTGGCCCCGTCGCCGCCGGTGCCGACGATGTCCACGGTGCGGCCCGGGACCTCGATCAGGTTGGCATGGGCGTACATGGCCCGCACCAGGCCGTTGATCTCGGCGACCGTCTCCCCCTTGGCCCGCAGGGCGACCGCGAAGCCGGCGATCTGGGCGTCGGTGGCTTCCCCGCGCATGATCCGGTCCATGGCCCAGGCCGTGTCGTCGGCGCTCAGGTCCCGGCCGGTCAGCAGGGCGTCGAGTACGCCCGGCCATCCGCGGGCCGCCACGCTGTCGCCGCCTGCCGGGGTCGCAACGTTCATGGTCCGCTCCTGCGCTAGTGGGCCGCCCCGTAAATCGCCGCCCACGTCGAATGGGAAGGCCCTCAGCCTATCCAGCGGGGGCGGACGGCGAAGAGCCCCGTCCAGACCCTGGACGGGGCTCTCACCGTGGCGACACCGGGATTGACCTGAATCAATCCCTCAAGCGGTCATGCGGGGATCAGTGGTGGCCGTGGCCGCTCTGGATCTCCTTGTACTCCTCCACCGTGGGCTTCGGAATCTGGTTGTTCTCCGCGTAGAAGCCCTTGCTCAGCTTCGCGCGGAGCTTCTGCGTGGCCTTGGGCTTGCGCTCCACGCCGTTCTCGTCCACCGTCGGGCCGAGTTCGACCGGCCGGTACTGCTCGTGCGAGGTGAGCGTGTGCAGCTTGGCCTGCGGCAGCGGCTCGTGGATCTCGACGAACTCACCGTGCGGGAGCCGCTTGATGATGCCGGTCTCGCGACCGTGCAGCACCTTGTCGTGGTCCCGACGCTGGAGGCCGAGGCAGATCCGCTTGGCGGCGATGAAGGCCAGGACCGGGACGACGAAGAAGCCGATCCGGACGAACCAGGTGATGTTGTTGATCGAGAGGTGGAAGTACTGCGCGAACATGTCGTTTCCACCGCCGATCAGCAGGACGATGTACTCCGCGATCCAGGCGACACCGAAGGCCGTGCGGGTCGGGACGTTGCGCGGGCGGTCCAGCAGGTGGTGCTCACGCTTGTCCCCGGTGACCCAGGACTCGATGAACGGCCACACCGCGATCGCGCCCAGCACCAGCGGGAAGAGCAGCAGCGGGATGAACACGCCCAGGACGAGGGTGTGGCCCCACAGGTTGATCTCCCAGCCCGGCATGGCACGGATCAGGCCTTCCGGCATACCCATGTACCAGTCGGGCTGCGCGCCGGTGGACACGTGGTCCGGGCGGTACGGGCCGATCGCCCAGATCGGGTTGATCGAGGCGAGCGCCGCGATGGCCGCGATGACACCGAAGACCAGGAAGAAGAAGCCTCCGGCCTTGGCCATGTAGACCGGCAGCAGCGGCATGCCGACGACGTTGTTGTTCGTCTTGCCGGGACCCGCGAACTGGGTGTGCTTGTGGTAGAAGACCAGGATCAGGTGGGCCACCAGCAGGCCCATCATGATGCCGGGCAGCAGCAGGATGTGGATCGAGTAGAACCGCGCGACGAAGTCGCCGCCGGGGAACTCGCCGCCGAAGAGGAAGAACGACAGGTACGTGCCGACGATCGGCACGGACAGGATCGCGCCCTCCATGAAGCGGACACCGGTGCCCGAGAGCAGGTCGTCCGGCAGGGAGTAACCGGTGAAACCGGTGAACATGCCGAGGACCAGCAGCAGGAAGCCGAAGATCCAGTTGACCTCACGCGGCTTGCGGAACGCGCCGGTGAAGAACACGCGCATCATGTGCACGACCATGGCCGCGACGAAGATGAGCGCCGACCAGTGGTGGATCTGCCGGATGAGCAGACCGCCGCGGACGTCGAAGCTGATGTCGAGCGTCGAGGCGAACGCCTCGGACATCTGGACGCCCTGCATCGGCACGTACGGGCCGTGGTACACGACCTCGTTCATGCTCGGGTGGAAGAACAGCGTCAGGTACACACCCGTGAGGATGATGATGATGAAGCTGTAGAGGCAGATCTCACCGAGCATGAAGGACCAGTGGTCCGGGAAGATCTTGCGCATGTTCGACTTGGCCAGGCTGTAGATGCCCAGGCGGCCGTCGGCCCAGTCCGCTACCCGCTCGCCGGCGGGCGCTTTGCGCTGACTGTCGGTGGTGGTGGCAGTGCTCATCCGCGCTCCCAGAATGCAGGACCGACGGGCTCTTCGAAGTCGCCGCGCGCTTCGAGGAAGCCTTCGTCATTGACGCCGATCCGCAGCTGCGGAAGCGCGTGACCAGCGGGGCCGAAGATGACTCGGGCGCCGTCGGAGAGGTCGAAGGTGGACTGGTGGCACGGGCAGAGCACGTGGTGCGTCTGCTGCTCGTACAGGCTGATCGGGCAGCCGACGTGGGTGCAGATCTTGGAGAAGGCCACGATGCCGTCGTGGGACCACTCCAGCTCCCGCTTGTCCTTGATGTCCTGCGGCTGGAGCCGGACGATCATCAGGGCGGCCTTGGCGATCTGGTTCTGGAAGTCGTGCTGCGTCTCCTCCAGGCCCTCGGGCATGGCGAAGGTCAGCGAACCGACGACCACGTCCTCGGGACGCAGCGGCTCCATCGTGTTCTGGTTGATGAGCAGCTTGCCCTTGGCCCACAGGGTCTTGCGCAGCTTGTCCTCGGGCAGCGGGCCCAGATCGCGCATGATCATCACGGCGGACAGCGGCAGCATGGCCAGCGCGCCCAGCATGGTGTTGCGGATCAGCGGACGACGGCCGATGGCCGACTCGCTCGCACCGTCGGCGAAGTCCTGGAGGACCTTGGCCTTGACCTCCGGCGGCGCCGCGATGGCGTGGCGCTCGTCGGCGACCTCCACGTCGGACATCAGGGTGCGGGCCCAGTGGACCGCGCCCGCGCCGATGCAGAAGAGGGCCGTGCCCAGGGTCAGGCCGAGGGCGAAGTTCAGGCCGCTCACCTTCCCGATGGGGAAGATGTAGACGTACTTGTCGACGGGGATGGTCACGTACGCGGCGATGAAGCCGATCGTGGCCAGCATCGACAGCGTGAACAGCATCGCGACCACGCGCTCGGACCGCTTGGCGGCCCGCTCGTCGATGTCCTGGATGCGCGGCTTGTGGACCGGCAGGCCCGGGTCGGCGAACGGGTCGTCCGCGACCGCTACGCCACCGTGGTGCGCGTCGCCCTGCTCGCTCGGCAGGTGCTTCTCTTCGGGAATGTCTTGGCTACTCATGACTTCTTGGCCTTAGCGGTGTGGGCCGCGACCCAGACGGCGACAGCGATCAGCGCACCCAGAGCGAAGATCCAGCCGAACAGACCCTCGGAGACGGGGCCGAGGCCACCGAGCTTCAGGCCGCCAGGGCTGACCGACTTGTCGCCGTTCACGTTCTGGAGGTACGCGATGATGTCCTTCTTCTGCTTCTCCGGCATCGTGCTGTCGGGGAAGGAGGGCATGTTCTGCGGGCCGGTGAGCATGGCCTCGTAGATGTGCTTCGGCGAGACGTCCGCCAGGTTGGGGGCGTACTTGCCGTGCGTCAGGGCGCCGCCCTCGCCGGTGAAGTTGTGGCACTGCGCGCAGTTGTTGCGGAACAGTTCGCCACCCTTGGCGATGTCGGCACCCGCCGGGTCGACCTGCTTCTGGGTGGGCACGGACGGGCCGGCTCCCAGGGAGGAGATGTACGCGGCCAGCTGGTCGATCTGGGCCTGCGTGTAGACCGGAGGCTTCGCCGGGATCTGCGCGCCGGGCTGCTGGGCCGGCATGCGACCCGTGCTCACCTGGAAGTCGACGGCCGCGGAGCCGACGCCGACCAGGCTGGGGCCGTCAGTGGAACCCTGACCGCCGGTTCCGTGGCAGCTTGCGCAGCCCACGGCGTAGAGCTTCTTGCCCTCCTCGATGGCGAGGGACTGGGCGGTTTCATCGGCCTGCGCCTTGCCCGCGGGGGCGAAGGCGGCGTAAAGCCCCCCAGTGGCCGCCAGCGCGAGGAGTAGAACGACGACCGCCGCCAGCGGATGGCGTCGTCGTGCGGAGAGCTTTTTCACGGATTACCCCGGTGTCAGGATCTTCTGCGTCGGTGTTTCTGGATGGATTGCCGGGCGTGCCCGGCGACGTGTTCGCTACTTGATCAGGTAGATCGTCGCGAAGAGGCCGATCCAGACGACATCGACGAAGTGCCAGTAGTAGGACACGACGATGGCCGACGTGGCCTGTTCGTGGGTGAACCTCTTGGCCGCGTAGGTCCGGCCGAGGACCAGCAGGAAGGCGATGAGACCGCCCGTCACGTGCAGACCGTGGAAGCCGGTGGTCAGGTAGAACACCGATCCGTACGGTCCGGACTTGAGGGAGAGTCCCTCCTCCTTGACCAGACTGGTGTACTCGAACACCTGGCCGCCAATGAAGATCGCACCCATGACGAACGTGATGATGAACCACGTCCTGAGCTTCTTCACGTCACCGCGCTCGGCGGCGAATACGCCGAGCTGGCAGGTGAGGGAGGAGAGCACCAGGATCGTGGTGTTCGTCGCCGAGAAGGGCAGGTTCAAGGCCGAAGCCTGCTCTGTCCAGTACTCGGCGCCCGTCACGGATCGCAGGGTGAAGTACATCGCGAAGAGGGCCGCGAAGAACATCAGCTCGGAACTCAACCAGATGATGGTTCCGACGCTGACGAGGTTCGGCCGGTTGACCGTCGGGTGCGCGTGCCCGGTATCTACTGTCGTTGCTGTCGCCACGACCGACATTATGTCGGTCGCTTATCCCGCCCTCACCCCGGGGGGTGCCGTTCGGAGTGTCAGAGGGGTGTGCAAGGCCCGAACGGCCCATCAGATCGGCTGACCGGCGGGTCTCCGCGAGGCCGGCCGAACCGATGTTGACAACCGGTCGGACGGAGTAGCATCCCGCGCAACATCAACGTGATTCACGGGCACACGTGGAGGAACGAAATGCGGGCGACTGCGCGAGTTCTGGTCTACAGCGACGACGCGGGCACCCGGGAGCAGGTGCGGTCGGCCGCCGGGCGCAGGCCGGCCGCGGACCTGCCGCCGGTGGAGTTCCTGGAGTGCGCGACGCTGCCCGCGGTCCTCAAGGCCCTGGACGAGGGCGGTGTGGACGCGTGCGTGCTGGACGGCGAGGCCGTGCCGGCGGGCGGCATGGGCGTGTGCCGGCAGATCAAGGACGAGATCTTCCGTTGTCCCCCGGTGCTGCTGCTCATGGGGCGCCCGCAGGACGCCTGGTTGGCGACCTGGAGCCGCGCGGACGCGGCCGTCACCCTTCCGGTCGACCCGGTGGAGTTCCCGGAGACCCTGGCACGCCTGCTGCGGGCCCGACTGTCCCTGGACGCGTAGCGGGGGGCACCGCTCAAGCGGAACCGGCCCGTCGGGAGCCTCTGGGGCTCGCGGGGGCCGGTTGGGGGCCGCCGGCGGCCCGTGGCGGCCGATTGGGGGCCGCTGGGGGCTCGCGGGGCCGCTCGGGGCGACCGGGCGCGCGTGCGGGGCCGGTTCAGACCTGCGGGCGCAGTCGGGCCTGGTCGACCGCGTTGCGGCCTTCCTGGGTGCCGCCGACGAGGGCGCTGCCCTCGCGCCAGTCCTTCCAGTCCATGTTCCAGTCGCCGTAGCCGTTGCCGAAGGTGTCCATGTCCTCGCCGATGCTGTTGATCACCTTGACGATGTCGCCCTCGGTGATGTTCTCGTAGAACCAGGCGGCGTTGCCGGTGCTCATTCCGGTGCAGCCGTGGCTGACGTTCTCGTAGCCCTGGGAGCCGACGGACCACGGCGCGGCGTGGACGTATTCACCACTCCAGGTGACGCGCGTCGCGTAGTAGACGGGCAGGTTGTAGTACTCGCTGCCGCCGATGCCGACGGTGTCGCCACGCATCTGGACGTAGTACTGCTTGCCCAGGACCACCTTGATGCCGTTGCGGGTGGAGAAGCCGGGCTTTCCGGTGGTCACCGGAATGGTGTTGATCACTTCTCCGTTGCGCTTGAACGTGAGGTAGTGCGACGCCGCGTCGGTGGTGACCTCGACGCGGTCGCCGATCTCCAGCGTCAGCGGCTTGCTGGCGGTGCCGTAGAGGTCGTCGGTGACCTTGACGCCCTCCAGGTTGCTCCGGACGGAGACCGTGGAGTGGGCCGGCCAGTAGTCCTTGGGGCGGAAGTGCAGCTTCTTGTCGTCCACCCAGTGCCAGGCGCCCTCGACGCCGGACGGCACGTCCACGACCAGGCCGCGCTCCACGAGGGCGCGGGCCGCCTTGTCGTGGACCGGCTCGCTCAGTTCGGCCGTGAGGGGCTGCCCGACGCCGTATTTGCCCGCGTCCGGGCCGAATTCCACCTGGAGGACCTTCTTGGCCGGGGTGGTGTCGAACGTCAGCGTGCGCTGCCCGGGCGCGCCCCGCTCGTTCTCCGTGCTCACGGTGGCCGTGTAGCGCACACCGGCGGCCATCGGGGCGGTGCTGTGCCACCGGTCGCCCTTGGCGGAGAGTTCGCCCGCCAGGCGGCGGCCGTGGGTGTCCACGACGGTCACGTCGGTGATCCGGTTGCCGGTGCCCTTCGAGGTGACTTCCAGCGGCCGGTTGGGGTCGACGGGACGCCCGCCGGCGGCCTGGTTGAAAGCGACGTGGTCGCCCGCGTCGTACGGGCGGGCGGACAGCGGGTTGTCGTCGGACCCCCCGCACGCGGTGGCGCCGGCCCCGAGGGACGCGACCAGCAGGGAGCAGCCGAGTACCGTCCAAAGACGCGGTGAGTGCTTCATGGAGCCAACGCTATGAAGATATGACAATTACGGCGCGCGGGGTGACTGCAAACGAGGGAGCCCGGACTCCTCCGTTGGAGGTGTCCGGGCCCCGAGGTCGTGCTCAAGGGTCCTGCGAGATGTCGCTACTGGTTCTGGTTCTCACCGCGGTAGTACTCGTACACCCAGCCCCACAGGCCGATCACGATGATCGGGGCCGAGAAGTACATGAGCCACCAGCCGAAGATGACGCCCATGAACCCGAGCGCGCCGCCGATGCCCAACGCGAGCGGCTGCCAGCTGTGCGGGGAGAAGAACCCCAGCTCGCCCGCCTCGTCGGCGACCTCGGCCTCCAGGTTGTCCTGGGCCATCTCGTCCACGCGCTTGGCCGTGAAGGCCAGGTAGTAGCCGATCATGACGCTCAGGCCGAAGGCCAGGAAGAGCGCGGTGGTGCCCACGGGCTCCTTCGACCACACGCCGTACACGACGGCCATGATCAGGATGAAGAAGGAGAGCCAGAGGAACAGCTTGCCCTGGATCTTCACTTGCCGGCCTCCTTGTCGCCGGTGAGGGCCTTGGTGGCACCGGCGGTGTGGTCCTCGAGGTGGTCGAGGGCCGCGATCTCCGGGTGGTGCAGGTCGAACGCCGGGGACTCGGACCGGATCCGCGGCAGGGTGAGGAAGTTGTGCCGCGGCGGCGGGCAGGAGGTCGCCCAC
This sequence comes from Streptomyces sp. NPDC058279, assembly GCF_042881255.1. NCBI lineage: Bacteria > Bacillati > Actinomycetota > Actinomycetes > Kitasatosporales > Streptomycetaceae > Streptomyces > Streptomyces sp. NPDC058279. The sequence goes on from NZ_JBHVYA010000002.1 coordinate 159,278, forward strand.
TCCAGCGAACGGCCGTAGCCCCACGGGTCGTCGACCTCGACCTTCTTGCCGTACTTCGCCGTCTTCCAGACGTTGTACATGAAGGGCAGCATCGACAGGCCGAGCAGGAACGAGCTGATCGTGGAGATCGTGTTCAGCGCGGTGAAGCCGTCGGCGGCGAGGTAGTCCGCGTAACGACGCGGCATGCCCTCGGCACCGAGCCAGTGCTGCACCAGGAAGGTGCCGTGGAAGCCGATGAACAGCGTCCAGAAGGTGATCTTGCCCAGGCGCTCGTCCAGCATCTTGCCCGTGAACTTCGGCCACCAGAAGTGGAAACCGGCGAACATCGCGAAGACCACGGTGCCGAAGACGACGTAGTGGAAGTGCGCGACGACGAAGTACGAGTCGGAGACGTGGAAGTCCATCGGGGGCGAGGCCAGGATGACGCCGGTCAGACCACCGAAGGTGAAGGTGACCAGGAAGCCGATCGTCCAGAGCATCGGGGTCTCGAAGGACAGCGAGCCCTTCCACATGGTGCCGATCCAGTTGAAGAACTTCACACCGGTCGGTACCGCGATCAGGAAGGTCATGAAGGAGAAGAACGGCAGCAGCACACCGCCGGTGACGTACATGTGGTGGGCCCACACGGTCACCGAGAGACCGGCGATCGCGATCGTCGCGGCGATCAGGCCGATGTAGCCGAACATCGGCTTGCGGCTGAAGACCGGGATGATCTCGGAGACGATGCCGAAGAACGGTAGCGCGATGATGTACACCTCTGGATGGCCGAAGAACCAGAAGAGGTGTTGCCAGAGTAGGGCGCCTCCGTTGGAGGCGTCGAACACGTGCGCACCGAACTTCCGGTCGGCCTCCAGCGCGAAGAGCGCGGCGGCGAGCACCGGGAAGGCGAGCAGGACCAGGACACCGGTCAGCAGCACGTTCCAGGTGAAGATCGGCATGCGGAACATCGTCATGCCCGGAGCGCGCATGCAGATGATCGTGGTGATGAAGTTGACCGAGCCGAGGATCGTGCCGAAGCCCGAGAAGGCCAGACCCATGATCCACATGTCGGCGCCGATGCCCGGCGAGCGGACCGCGTCCGACAGCGGGGAGTAGGCGAACCAACCGAAGTCGGCGGCGCCGTTCGGCGTCACGAAGCCGGCCACCGCGATGGTCGAGCCGAAGAGGTACAGCCAGTACGCGAACATGTTCAGCCGCGGGAACGCCACGTCGGGCGCGCCGATCTGCAGCGGCATGATCCAGTTCGCGAAGCCCGCGAACAGCGGGGTGGCGAACATCAGCAGCATGATCGTGCCATGCATGGTGAACGCCTGGTTGAACTGCTCGTTCGACATGATCTGCGAGCCCGGACGGGCCAGCTCGGCGCGCATGAAGAGCGCCAGTACGCCGCCGATGAGGAAGAACACGAACGACGTGACCAGGTACATCGTGCCGATGGTCTTGTGGTCGGTCGTGGTCATCCACTTCACGACCACGTTGCCCGGCTGCTTGCGCCGTACCGGCAGCTCGTTCTCGTACGAGTCGGCTGCGGCGGCACCCTGAGGTTCGTTGAGGATGCTCACAGTTTGTTCGTCTCCGCGTTCCGGGCCGAGTCCGTCTGGTTGATGCCGGCCGGGAGGAAGCCGGTCTGCCCCTTCGCGGCCAGCTCCTTGAGGTGCGCCTGGTATTCGGCGGGCGAGACGATCTTCACGTTGAAGAGCATCCGGGAGTGGTCGACGCCGCAGAGCTCGGCGCACTTGCCCTTGTAGGTGCCGAACTGGTCCGGGGTGACCTCGAAGACGTTGGTGTGACCGGGGATCACGTCCTGCTTGAACAGGAAGGGCACCACCCAGAAGGAGTGGATGACGTCGTTCGACGACAGGATGAAGCGGACCTTCTCGCCCTTGGGCAGGTAGAGGGTCGGCCCCGGGTTGTTGGTCTGCGGGTTCCGCTCGCCGGGGACGCCCTTGTCGTAGACGCCTTCGGCGCCCGCGGGGAAGTCCTTGGTGAAGCGGTCCGGGATGTTGGCGAGGTTCTTGGGCACCTCGCCCGCCTTCGGGGTGGCCCCGTCGCCGTCGACGTTCTCGACGTAGTTGAAGCCCCAGCTCCACTGGTAGCCGATCACGTTGATCGTGTGGGCCGGCTTGGCGGAGAGGGAGAGCAGCTTCGACTCGTCACGCGCGGTGAAGTAGAAGAGCACCGAGACGATGATGAGCGGAACCACGGTGTACAGCGCCTCGATGGGCATGTTGTACCGGGTCTGCGGGGGGACCTCCACCTTCGTCCGGCTGCGCCGGTGGAAGATGACGCTCCACAGGATCAGGCCCCAGACCAGGATGCCCGTGACGAGGGCGGCTGCCCACGACCCCTGCCACAGGGACAGGATGCGAGGCGCCTCCTCCGTGACCGGGGTGGGCATTCCGAGGCGGGGGAAGTCTTGCCAGTTGTACGAGCAACCAGTGGCGGTCGCCAGGACCGCGCCCGCAGTCAGCGCCTGCAGCAGCTTCCGCCGCATCGGGCGCCGCGGCGAGCGGTCGGAGCCGTAGGGACTCACGTAGCGCCTTCCCGAGAGTCTCGGCCCGCGCGGCCGGCCGCGGCCGTGTTCGGGTCGGTCGCCGGCCCTGACGCAGGCAGGGGTTTGGATGTTTATGCGGACCAAACCCTACTGGACGCTATTTGGGGTCGCGCGGGGAGGGTGCCCAACGCGCCGCTACTGCCCCCGAAGGGATGGATCGGCCGTCCGGGGGACGGGGCATCCGGCCCCGAACGGCGGGCCGGACACCCCTTCTGACGGGCCCTGACCTCGGGTGGGGCGAAGGGCCGGTTAGCGTGCCCGTATGCCGTACTTCGACTCCGCTTCCGCCGCCCCGCTGCACCCCGTGGCCAGGCAGGCGCTGCTGGCCGCCCTGGACGAGGGCTGGGCCGACCCCGTCCGGCTGTACCGCGAGGGGCGGCGCGCCCGGCTGTTGCTCGACGCGGCCCGGGAGGCGGCCGCCGAGGCGGTGGGCTGCCGGGCCGACGAGCTCGTGTTCACTCCTTCGGGGACGCACGCGGTTCACACGGGCGTCGCGGGGGCGCTCGCCGGCCGCCGGCGGGTGGGGAGCCGGCTGGTCGTGTCGGCGGTGGAGCACAGTTCCGTCCTGCACGCGGCCGAGGCGCACGCGGCGTCCGGCGGCTCGGTGACGGAGGTCCCGGTGGACCGGCTGGGGGCGGTGTCCCCCGACGGGTACGCGTCCGCCCTGGACCCGACCACCGCTCTGGCCTGCCTCCAGTCCGCCAACCACGAGGTGGGTACGGTCCAGCCGGTGGCGGAGGTCGCCGAGGTCTGCGGGGCCGTCGGCGTGCCGCTGCTGGTGGACGCGGCGCAGTCGCTGGGCTGGGGCCCGGTCGAGGGCGGGTGGTCGCTGCTGACCGCGAGCGCCCACAAGTGGGGCGGCCCGCCCGGGGTGGGGCTGCTCGCGGTCCGCAAAGGGGTCCGGTTCGCCCCCCAAGGGCCCCTGGACGAGCGGGAGTCGGGCCGCTCCGCCGGCTTCGGGAACCTGCCCGCCATCGTGGCGGCGGCGGCCTCCCTGCGGGCCGTACGGGCCGAGGCGGACGCGGAGGCGGCCCGGCTGCGGGTCCTGGTGGACCGGATCAGGCGGCGGGTCGCGCGGCTGGTCCCGGACGTGGAGGTGGTCGGCGACGCCGAGCGGCGGCTGCCGCACCTGGTCACCTTCTCCTGCCTGTACGTCGACGGCGAGACGCTGCTGCACGAACTGGACCGGGCGGGCTACTCGGTGTCGTCGGGCTCGTCCTGCACCAGCTCGACCCTGACGCCGTCGCACGTCCTCAAGGCGATGGGGGTGCTGTCGGAGGGGAACGTACGGGTGTCGCTGCCGCCGGGGACCACGGCCGAGGAGGTCAACGGCTTCCTGGAGGTGCTGCCGAGGGCGGTGTCGGGCATCCGGGCCCGGCTCGGGGTGCCGGAGGCCCCGGAGGCCGACCCGGTCGCGGAGTCGGTGGAGTTGGACGCGCTCGGCCTGCGCTGCCCGCAGCCGGTCATCGAACTGGCGCGGGCGATCGGGACGGTGCCCGTGGGCGGGACGGTGACGGTGGTGTCCGACGACGAGGTGGCCCGGCTCGACATCCCCGCGTGGTGCGCGATGCGCGGCCACGCGTACGTGGGCGAGGCCGCGCGGCCGGTGGGGGTCGCGTACACGGTCCGCCGCCTGCGGTGACGGCGACGCCCCCGGCACCGGGCCGGGGGCGTCGATGGCGGAACCGGGTTACGCCAGGTGGGTCCGGACCTCGGCGGCGGCGTCGTCGCCGTACGCCTTGGTGAAGCGCTCCATGAAGTGCGCGCGGGCCAGGGTGTACTCCTGGGTGCCGAGCGTCTCGATCACCAGGGTCGCCAGCATGCAGCCGACCTGCGCCGCCCGCTCCAGCCCGACGCCCCAGCCGAGACCGGTCAGGAAGCCGGCGCGGAACGCGTCGCCGACGCCGGTCGGGTCGATCTTCGCGTTCTCCTCCGGGCAGCCGACGACGATCGGCTCCTCACCCTCGCGCTCGATGCGCACGCCGTTCGAGCCGAGCGTGGTGACGCGGGTGCCGACCTTGGAGAGGATCTCCGCGTCGGTCCAGCCGGACTTCGACTCGATGAGGCCCTTCTCGTACTCGTTCGAGAAGAGGTACGTCGCGCCCTCCATCAGGGTGCGGATGTTCTCGCCGTCCATCCGGGCGATCTGCTGCGAGAAGTCGGCCGCGAAGGGGATGCCGCGGCTGCGGCACTCCTCCGTGTGGCGGAGCATCGCCTCGGGGTCGTCGGCGCCGATGAGGACGAGGTCCAGGCCGCCCACGCGATCGGCGACGGCCTTCAGCTCGATCAGCCGGGCCTCGCTCATCGCGCCCGTGTAGAAGGAGCCGATCTGGTTGTGGTCGGCGTCCGTGGTGCACACGAAGCGCGCGGTGTGCAGCACCTCGGAGATCCGGACGGACTCGGTGTCGACGCCGTGCCGGTCCAGCCAGGCGCGGTACTCGTCGAAGTCGTAGCCGGCGGCGCCGACCAGGATCGGGCGGCTGCCGAGCTGCCCCATGCCGAAGCAGATGTTCGGGCCGACACCGCCCCGCCGGACGTCGAGGTTGTCGACGAGGAAGGAGAGGGAGACCGTGTGGAGCTGGTCGGCGACCAGCTGGTCCGCGAAGCGGCCCGGGAAGGTCATCAGGTGGTCGGTGGCGATGGAGCCGGTGACTGCGATACGCACGGCGTGGACGCTCCTGCGGGGGACGGCGAGGGGACAGTCAAAACTACCCGGTCGACGGCGCGGGGCCGACCCGTCGAAACTACCCCGTAGTAGGGCTTTCTCCTCGGGGGGCCCGCGCCTAACGTGCCCTCCATGACCTACACCGATGGTTTCGGGTACGCCGAGCACACCGCCGGGACGCGCCCCGGATTCGCGCGGCTGCTGGGCGACTGCGCCCGTATGGCCCCGCACTGGGCGGTTCCGACGGACCCCCGGCCCGCGCCGGTGGCGCCCTCGCAGATCCACGGCGTCCGCGTCCCGCCCGCCTCGGCGCGCCTCATCGCCTCCACCGCCGCCTACGGCGACTGAGCCGTCCTCGACGCGGGCCGGTCCGACGCGGGCCGGTCCGACGCGGGCCGGTCCGACGGGAACCGGTTCGCGGTCCGCTCCGTCACACCCGCATCGAGACACGCGGGACAGGCGAAGGAGCGATCAGGTGACCACCGAACAACCCGACACATCACGCCCCACTCGACGGCGGCCGGGCTGGGCCGTCGGCTCGGTCGCGGCGGCCGTCCTCCTGGCGGGCGGGGGCACCGCCTACTGGGCCTCCACGGCCTACGGCGACGGCTCGGGCGGCCACCGTACGGGTGACAGCGCGGCCTCCGCCCCGCGCGTGGCGGCGACTCCGCCGGGCCCCGGCATCGCGCCCGGCGAACCGGACCCCTCGGGCGGCGGGGTGACCTACCGGGCCGACGTCAAGTTCCCCGACGCCCCCGCCACCGCCCCGACCTTCGCCGCGACCGGCGAGGTGACCTCCGAGGAGGTGGCCCGGCTCGCGGCGGCCCTGGGCATCCCCGGCGCGCCCCGACTCACCGGCGACCAGTGGCTGGCCGGGGAGGCGGCCGACGGCTCGGGACCCCGGCTGACGGTCACCCGTACGGCCCCCGGCACCTGGAACTTCACCCGCTTCCAGCCGGGCGGCGACGGCAACGGCTCCGGCTCCGGCTCCGGCTCCGGCGGCGACAACTGCAAGCGCGGTCAGGACACCTGCGGCCCGGCCACCCTCCCCCGGGGCGGGACCGACACGGGCAAGCCCGTCTCGGAGCAGGCGGCCAAGACGGCCGCCGCCCCGGTGCTCGCGGGCGCGGGCCAGGCCGACGCCGCACTGGACGCCCGCCTCACCCAGGGCGCGGTCCGGGTGGTGACGGCGGACCCGGTGATCGGCGGGCTGCCGACCCAGGGCTGGTCCGGCAAGGTCGGCGTCGGCCCGGACGGCACGGTGGTGACGGGCAGCGGCGAGCTGAAGGCGCCGGTCCGCGCCGCCGAGGAGCCGGTGGTCTCGGCCACGGAGGCGCTGGCCCGACTCAACGCCCGCAGCGGCGGGTCGAACGGCTCCGGCCCCAGCGGCTGCGCGACCTCCGTCCCGCTGACCCCGGACAGCCCGACGGGCGCGACGGACACCCTGCCCTGCAACCCGGAGCCGCGCCCGATGAAGCCGCCGCGGACGGAGACCGTGCGCGGGGCCGTACTGGGGCTCGCCGCGGGGACGCTCGACGACGGCGGGCGGGGCCTGGTGCCGGCCTGGCTCTTCCAGGCGGTGGCCAAGGAGGGCGCGCCGGCGCACACGGTGGTCGAGCCGGCCTCGTCGCGCGAGACCGTCGCCCCGAGCCCCGGGCCGCGTACCGTGCCCGGGTTCTCGTACGCCGAGGCCGACCGCACGCTGACCGTGAACTTCTGGGGCGGGGTGTGCAGCACCTACGCCGTGGAGGCGCGCGAGGAGGGGACCGACGTCCTGGTGAAGATCACCGACACCCCGACCAACCCGGGTCGGGCGTGCATCATGCTGGCGAAGGAGATGTCGCGGACGGTGACGCTCCAGAAGCCGCTGGGCGACCGCAAGGTGGTCGACGCGACGACGGGCAAGCCGCTCCCCCGCCAGTGACGCCCCGTCGGAGCACGACGAGGGCCCGGACAGCGGATGCTGTCCGGGCCCTCGTCGTCGGGCCTCGCGGAGGCCGCGGGTTTAGCTGAACGAGTCGCCGCAGGCGCAGGAGCCGGTGGCGTTCGGGTTGTCGATCGTGAAGCCCTGCTTCTCGATGGTGTCGACGAAGTCGATGGACGCGCCGTGCAGGTACGGGGAGCTCATGCGGTCGGTGACGACCTTGACCCCGTCGAAGTCCTTGACGACGTCACCGTCGAGGGAGCGCTCGTCGAAGAAGAGCTGGTAGCGCAGGCCGGAGCAGCCACCGGGCTGGACGGCGACGCGGAGCGCCAGGTCATCGCGGCCTTCCTGCTCCAGCAGGGTCCTGACCTTCTCGGCGGCGGCGTCGGACAGGAGGATGCCGTCGCTCACAGTGGTCTTTTCGTCCTGTACGGACATCTGCATTCACTCCCGAAGTGGGCGGCTCCCCGCCGGTGGCTGGGGATACGTCGGACTCTTGCCGTCGGTGGCAACCAGCGCGACCGCGGATTCATTCCGGGGTCCCGCACCTTGTTCCAGACATTCATGCTCGCACACCGGACCGGGGAGGCGGACATGACGGACGCGGGATGCGCGGAACGGGGCGAATTCGTCACATCGACACTATCGGCATCGTCAAACTGACGTGAAGCGGCTATGATAGATAGCGTCAAATAGACGAGAAGTCGCTCCGAACGGCTTCGGAAGTCCCTTGTCGCAGAACAGAAAGGGTGCGTGTCGTGACCACCGCCCAGCCTATGGACACCCGGCCCCTGGACGTCCGGCCGACGCCGCTCGCCCTGCTGCTGCTCGGCCGCGAAGCCGACCCCAAGAGCGAGCGCGGCGTGGAGTGCCCCGGCGACCTGCCCTCGCCGTCGGACCCGGACCTGGTGGCGCGGGCCCGCGCGGCCAAGGAGAAGCTCGGGGACAAGGTCTTCATCCTCGGCCACCACTACCAGCGCGACGAGGTCATCGAGTTCGCGGACGTGACCGGTGACTCCTTCAAGCTGGCCCGGGACGCGGCCGGCAAGCCGGAGGCCGAGTACATCGTCTTCTGCGGCGTGCACTTCATGGCCGAGTCGGCCGACATCCTGACCACGGACGACCAGAAGGTCGTGCTGCCGGACCTCGCGGCGGGCTGCTCGATGGCCGACATGGCCACCGCCGAGCAGGTCGCGGAGTGCTGGGACGTGCTGACCGAGGCCGGGATCGCCGGCGCCACGGTGCCCGTGTCGTACATGAACTCCTCCGCCGACATCAAGGCGTTCACCGGCAAGCACGGCGGCACGATCTGCACCTCGTCCAACGCGAAGAAGGCCCTGGAGTGGGCCTTCGAGCAGGGCGAGAAGGTGCTGTTCCTGCCGGACCAGCACCTCGGCCGCAACACCGCCGTGCGCGACATGGGCATGTCCCTGGACGACTGCGTGCTCTACAACCCGCACAAGCCGAACGGCGGCCTGACCGTCGAGCAGCTGCGCGACGCCAAGATGATCCTGTGGCGCGGGCACTGTTCGGTGCACGGCCGGTTCTCGGTCGAGTCCGTCGACGACGTGCGCGCCCGCATCCCCGGCGTGAACGTGCTCGTGCACCCCGAGTGCAAGCACGAGGTCGTGGCGGCCGCCGACTACGTGGGCTCGACGGAGTACATCATCAAGACGCTGGAGGCGGCCCCGGCCGGCTCCAAGTGGGCCATCGGCACCGAACTGAACCTGGTCCAGCGGCTGGCGAATCGATTCGCCGCCGAGGACAAGGAAGTCGTCTTCCTCGACAAGACGGTCTGCTTCTGCTCGACCATGAACCGCATCGACCTCCCCCACCTGGTGTGGGCGCTGGAGTCCCTGGCCGAGGGCACCCTCGTCAACCGGATCCAGGTCGACAAGGAGACGGAGAGCTTCGCGAAGCTGGCCCTGGAGCGGATGCTGGCGCTGCCGTAGCCCCACCCCCACCCGCGTGCCCGAAGGGGCGCCGCCCGGTGATCCGGGAGGCGCCCCTTCGGCGTACGCGGTCCTGCGGTCACACCCGCGCCGGGGTCTCCCCCTCGCTCGGGGCCGGGACCACCGTCAGGCGGGCCCGCTTCCTGGCGCGGCGCCGCTCCTTGAAGAGCTCGACCATCGTGTAGAGGGTCGGCACCAGGAGCAGGGTCAGCAGCGTCGAGCTGATCAGGCCGCCGATGACCACCACGGCGAGCGGCTGCGAGATGAAGCCGCCCTCGCCGGTGACGCCGAGCGCCATCGGCAGCAGCGCGAAGATCGTCGCGAGTGCGGTCATCAGGATGGGCCGCAGGCGGTGCCGGCCGCCCTCGATGACGGCCTCCACGACGCCCAGGCCCTGACCGCGGTACTGGTTGACCAGGTCGATCAGGACGATCGCGTTGGTCACCACGATGCCGATGAGCATCAGCATGCCGATCATCGCCGGGACGCCCATGGGGGTGCCGGTGACGATCAGCAGGCCGAGCGCGCCGGTCGCCGCGAAGGGCACGGAGACCAGCAGGATCAGCGGCTGGACCAGCGAGCGGAAGGTCGCGACCAGCAGCATGAAGACGATCGCGACGGCCGCGAGCATCGCCAGGCCCAACGAGCCGAAGGCGTCGCTCTGGTCCTGGGAGACGCCGCCGATGGTCGCGGTCGCGCCGGCGGGCAGGTCCAGCGCCTTGATGCTGCTCTGGAGCGCGCTGCTGACGGCGCCGGTGTTGTCGCCGACCGGCCGGGCGGTGATGGTGGCGGCGCGGGCGCCGTCGATCCGGGTCATCGCGACCGGGCCGGGGACCATCTTCACGTCGGCCACGTCGCCGAGCTTGGCCGTCGGCCCGACCGGCAGCGCCTGGAGTTCGGCCAGGGTGCCGGCAGGCTTCGCGGCCGTGATGACGATGTCCCGCTCGGTGTCGTCCAGTACGGCCGTGCCGGCCGGGGTGCCGCGTACGGCTTGGGCGACGATCGCGCCGAGGGCGGCCTGGTCCAGGCCCGCTTCGGCGGTCTTGGGGGTGGCGGTGACCGAGATGCGGGGCACCGACTGGGAGAGGTCGCTCTGCACGTCGGTGACGTCCTTGAGCTTGGCGACCTCGGCCTGGACCTGACCGGCGGCCTTGGCGAGCACGCCCGCGTCGCCCGCCTTGACGACCACGCTCAGGTTGGAGCTGCCGAAGCCGCCGCCCGCCAGGATCCGCGTCTCGCCGACGCCGTCGAGCTTGCCCAGCTCGCTCTCGATGCGTCCCTTGACCCGGTCGGCGTCGCCCGCGTTGTCCAAGGTGACCTGGTAGGAGGCCTGGTTGGTGCCCGTGCCGCCGCCGAACGCCGCCATGAAGCCGGAGGAACCGACGGTGACCTGGTAGTCCTTGACGCCGTCGACCGAGGCGAGGACCCGCTCGACCTTGTGGCTCGCCTCGTCGGCGGCGGCCAGCGAGGTGCCCGGGGCCAGGGTCTGCTTGACCGTCAGGGTGTCCTGCTCGCCCTGGTCGAAGAAGTTCGTCTTGAGCAGCGGGGTCATGGCGAAGGTGGCGACGAGGACCACCACCGCGATGGCGACACTGGTCAGCCTGCGGCGGGTGGCGAAGCCCAGGACGCGGACGTAGAACCGCTGGAGCCGGCCGCGCGCCTCCTTCTCCTCCGCGTCGCGCCGGGCCTTCGCCGCGTCCTTGGCGGCCTCCTCGGCCACGCCCTTCGGGGCGCGCAGGAACCAGTACGACAGGACGGGCACGACGGTCAGGGAGACGAGCAGCGACGCCAGCAGGGCGGCGGTGACGGTCAGCGAGAAGGAGCTGAAGAGCTGCCCGATCATGCCGCCGACGAGGCCGATCGGCAGGAAGACGGCGACGGTCGTGAGCGTGGAGGAGGTGACCGCCCCGGCCACCTCCTTGACCGCGGTGATGATGGCGGTCTCGCGCTCCTCGCCGTAGCCGAGGTGGCGCTTGATGTTCTCCAGGACCACGATCGAGTCGTCGACGACCCGGCCGATGGCGATGGTGAGCGCGCCGAGCGTCAGCATGTTCAGTGACAGGTCCCGGGTCCACAGGACGATCAGCGCGAGGACGACGGACAGCGGGATGGAGACCGCGGTGACCAGCGTCGAGCGCAGCGAGGCGAGGAAGACCAGGATCACGAGCACCGCGAAGACCAGGCCGAGCGCGCCCTCGGTGGTCAGGCCGGAGATGGACTTGGCGACGGCCGGCCCCTGGTCCATGATCACGGTCAGGTCGGCGCCGGAGCCGAGGGTGGAGCGCAGCTCGGGCAGCTTGTCCTTGACCGCGTCGGAGATCGCGACGGCGCTGCCGTCCTTGTCCATGGTCAGGGTGACGGAGAGGCTGGGCTTGCCGTTGGTGCGGGTGAGGGAGGCGGCCTTGGCGGGCTCCTGCTTCACCGTGGCGACGTCACCGAGGCGCACGGCCGGCTTGCCGGGGCCCGGGCTCAGGCGCAGCTCCTCCAGCTGGTTGAGGGAGGTGTAGCCGGTGCCGACCCGGACGGTGCGGTTCTTGCCGTCCTCGTCGAAGGAGCCGGCGGGGACGGTGGCGCCGCCGGCCTGGAGGCCCTTGGCGAGCGAGGCGCCGTCGAGTCCGGCCGCCGCCAGCTTCGCGGGGTCGGGGGTGACGCTGACCTGGAGCTTGCGCACGCCGTCGACGGTGACCCGGCCGACGCCGGGGATGTCGGAGAGGACGGGGACGACCGAGCTTTCCAGTTGGTCGGCGAGGGCCTGCTGGTCCTTGCCGGAGGTGGCGGCGAGGACCACGGTCGGCATGTCGTCGGTGGAGCCGGCCACCACCTGCGGGTCGACGCCGGCGGGCATCCGGACCCGGGCCCGGTTGACGGCCTGCTGGACGTCGGCGACCAGTTGCTTGGTGCCGTCGTCGCCGTAGTCGAACTGCGCCGTGATCAGGGCGTTGCCCTCACTGGCGGTCGAGGTGACGCCGGTGATGCCGTCGACGCCCTTGAGGGTGGCCTCGATCGGCTCGATGACCTGCTTCTCCACCACGTCGGGCGAGGCACCCTCGTACGGCGCGAGCACGGACACCATCGGCAGTTCGATGGAGGGCAGCAGTTGCTGCTTGAGCTGTGGGATGGCTATGGCACCGAAGAAGAGCGCGACGATCGACACGAGGCCGATCAGCGCTCTCTGGGCCAGGCTGAAGCGGGACAGCCACGACATGGTTGGGGATCTCTCTGCAGGTTCAGACACGAGGGGCCCCTCAGCCTCCCAAGCGCCGCGGTGGCGCCGCGTCGCTCCCAGGTGCCGTCCTCGCGCCCCGCGTACCGCGCCCGCAGTACGCCGTCCTACTACGGGACCGGCCCGGCGCCGCTCAGTCCGCGCGGGGGCGGACCAGGCCGGATTCGTAGGCGACGACGACCAGTTGGGCCCGGTCGCGGGCGCCGAGCTTGGCCATCGCCCGGTTGACGTGCGTCTTGACGGTGAGCGGGCTGACCTCCAGGCGGCCGGCGATGCCGTCGTTGGAGAGGCCCGCCGCGACGAGGACGAGGACCTCGCGCTCGCGGCCGGTCAGCGCGGCGAGTCGGTCGGCGTGCGCGGAGCCGGCGGTGGGGGGCTCGGCATGGACGCCCTGGGCGAGGAAGGTGGCGATGAGCCCCTTGGTGGCGGCCGGGGAGAGCAGCGCCTCGCCGGCGGCGGCGACGCGGATGGCGTTCAACAGGTCCTCGGGCTCGGCGCCCTTGCCGAGGAAGCCGGAGGCGCCGGCCCGTAGCGCCTGCACCACGTACTCGTCCACCTCGAAGGTGGTCAGCATGACGACGCGGACCGCCGCGAGTTCCGGGTCGGCGGTGATCATGCGGGTGCCGGCGAGACCGTCCGTGCCCGGCATGCGGATGTCCATGAGGACGACATCGGCCCGGTGTTCGCGGGCCAGGGCGTACGCCTGGGCACCGTCGGACGCCTCGCCCACGACGTGCATGTCGGGCTCGGAGTCGACGAGCACCTTGAACGCGCTGCGCAGCAGCGCCTGGTCGTCGGCGAGCAGCACCCTGATGGGCGTCGGCGTCTCTTCCACGCCCCGAGCGTACGGGGCCCGTCCCCTCAGCCCAGGGCGAGGGTCAGCAGCGCCACGGTGGCCGCGACCTCGGACAGGGCTCCGAAGACGTCCCCGGTGACCCCGTCGAAGCGGCGCACGCAGCGGCGCGACAGGAGTTCGGCGGCTCCCAGGGCGAGGACGACCGCCCCGGCGTGCCGCGCGGCGGCGGGCAGCCCCGACGGCAGGGCCGCGGCGGCGACGGCCGCCACGGTCAGGGCGGTGACGACGGCGGCCGAGCGGCGCGGGACCACACCCGCGACGGCCGCGCCCAGGCCGCCGGGCCGGGCCGCGGGGACGCCGGCGCGCGAGGCGAGGGTCATCGCGAGCCGGGCGGCGACGGCGGCGGTGACGGCGGCCGGCGCGCCCCGCGCCCAGCCGTCCGCGTACGCGTCGGCCAAGGCGGCCACCTGGATCAGCAGGACGAACAGCAGGGTGATCACACCGAAGGGGCCGATGTCGGACTGCTTCATGATCCGCAGCGCGTCCTCGGCCGGTTTCGCGCTGCCCAGCCCGTCGGCGGTGTCGGCCAGCCCGTCGAGGTGCAGGCCCCGGGTCAACGCGGCCGGTACGGCGACGGTGACGGCCGCGGCCAGCAGCGGGCCGCCGCCGAGCAGCAGCAGGAGGGCTCCGGCCGCCGCCGCGCACACCCCGACGACGAGGCCGGCGAGCGGGGCGCACTCCATCCCGGTCCGGGCGGCCGGCCGGTCCCAGCGGTTGACGCGCGCGGGCAGCACGGTGAGCGTGCCGAACGCGAAGCGGATGCCGTCGCCGAGCGGGGCGCGCTCCCCGGGCGGGGCGGCCGGCGGATCTTCGTACGAATCTGTCATCGGCGCGAACGCTACCCGCTCGCGCCGGCCGGTAAATTGCCCCAAACCTGCTAAACCGGGAGGTGTCGGGGAAGGAGTCGGCGGTATGGGTCACTGGTGGTATCGGAACATCGTCGAACCGGGGAAGCTGCCGCTGCTGCTCGCCCTGCTCTCCTTCGTGTTGTCGTTCCTGGTCACCAGGGTGATCACCCGGCTGATCCGGGCGGGGAAGGGGCCGTTCCGCAACGTCTCCCCGGGCGGCCTGCACATCCACCACGTGGTGCCCGGGGTGGTCCTGGTGATCATCGGCGGGTTCGGGGCGGTCGCCAGCGGCCGGAGCGGCTTCGGGGCGCTGGCCTCTGCCGTGCTCTTCGGACTGGGCGCGGGGCTGGTGCTGGACGAGTTCGCGCTGATCCTGCACCTCGACGACGTCTACTGGAGCGAGCAGGGCCGCAAGAGCGTGGAGGTCGTGGTCCTGACGGCCGCTCTGGTGGCGCTGGTACTGGGCGGGTTCCTGCCGTTCGGGGTCAACGACCTGAGCGCCGGGGAACGCGAGAGTCGGGGCCTGGTCGTCCTGAACATGGCCGGGAACTTCTTCCTGGCCCTGATCGCCCTGTGGAAGGGCAAGCCGCGCACCGCCCTGTTCGGGACGGTCGTGCCCTTCGTGGCGCTGATCGGCGCGATCCGGCTGGCCCGCCCCGGTTCCCCGTACGCCAAGCGGTTCTACGCCCGGCGCCCGCGGGCCCGTGCCCGGGCCGGGCTGCGCGCCTTCCACCACGACCGGCGGTGGGCGGCGCCCCGGCGCCGGTTCGAGAACTTCATCGGCGGCACCCCGGACCCGGAGCGGATCTCCATGAGGAAGGGCCCGCCGCGCTGAGCGGCGAGCCCTCCTGCCATACGACACCGCGTACGGCTCCCCGTACGACCCGTACGGACGACCCGGGTCTCAGCCCGGGATCAGGCCGTCGTCGCTGAGCATCTCCCGGACCTCGTCCAGCGTGGCGTCCGGGGCGGGCAGGATGAGTTCCGACGGCTCCAGCGCGTCGTCCGGCAGCGGCTCCCCGAGCCGCCGGACAGCGTCGAGCAGCGCGCCGAGCGTGGTGCGGAAGCCCTGCTCGTCACCGGACTCCATCTCCGCGAGGAGGTCGTCGTCCAGCTTGCCGAGCTCGGCGAAGTGGCTGTCGGCCAGCTTCACCTGGCCTTCCCCCATGATGCGGACAATCATGACGGGCCCCGTCCTACTGCTTGTCGAACCGGTGCGGGCTCTGCGACGACTGGCCGGTGCCGGGGGCGCCGCCCTCGATGGCCTGCTGCTGGGCGGACGGGCCGCCCGCCAGCTCGGCCTTCATCCGCTGGAGCTCCAATTCCACGTCGGTCCCGCCGGAGAGGCGGTCGAGTTCGGCCTGGATGTCGTCCCTGGAGCCGAGGCCGCTCTGGTCGTCCAGGGCGCCGGAGGCCAGCAGCTCGTCGATCGCGCCGGCCCTGGCCTGGAGCTGCGCGGTCTTGTCCTCGGCCCGCTGGATGGCGAGACCGACGTCGCTCATCTCCTCCGAGATGCCGGAGAAGGACTCGGCGATCCGGGTCTGCGCCTGGGCGGCGGTGTAGGTGGCCTTGATGGTCTCCTTCTTCGTCCGGAAGGCGTCCACCTTGGCCTGGAGGCGCTGCGAGGCGAGGGTCAGCTTCTCCTCCTCGCCCTGGAGGGTCTGGTGCTGCACCTCGAGGTCGCTGACCTGCTGCTGGAGGGAGGCACGCCGGGCCAGGGCCTCGCGGGCCAGGTCCTCGCGGCCCAGGGCGAGCGCCTTGCGGCCCTGGTCCTCCAGCTTGGCCGACTGGCCCTGGAGCTGGTTGAGCTGCAGTTCCAGCCGCTTGCGGGAGGTCGCCACATCGGCGACGCCCCGACGCACCTTCTGCAGCAGTTCCAGCTGCTTCTGGTAGGAGTAGTCGAGGGTCTCGCGCGGGTCCTCGGCCCGGTCAAGGGCCTTGTTCGCCTTCGCGCGGAAGATCATCCCCATACGCTTCATGACACCGCTCATGGGCTTCGCGCGCCCCCTTCTAGACGGACTTCGCTCCAGGTCACAGCCACGGCGGTGCCCGGTCTCCCGAGCCGGCCGCCGGCAGGACCCACAGTACGGGCCCTGCCTCTATTACCGCACTGTTCCGGTGCGGATGCGCTCCTCCTCCAGGACGACTGCCCCCCACGCCGTATCAGGCGTGAGGAGTAGGTGATCCCAGGAGACCCCGGGAAAGCCCCCGACCTCCCGGGGCCTCCCGGGGGCTTCCCCGGACGTCCGCGCGGGAGGCGCACCCGCCGTAAGAACCCTGCACAAGGAAGACGCCCGCCGTTGCCGGATCGTTCCCCGAGGAGGTGGGGCGGGGGCGTACGAGCACGTACGCTTGGGTTTTGTGTTTGGTAGCCGTTCCTCCAAGGAAGACAAGGACGCCGCCACCGAGAAGGTGGGCGCCGGCCTTTCGCAGCCCCGTGACCCCCAGGCCCCGAAGGGCCGCCCGACGCCGAAGCGTGCTGTGGCCCAGTCGCAGCGCAAGGCAGTGGTGGCCTCGACCGGCAATCGCAAGGAGGATGCCAAGCGTGCCCGTGAGCGCCGCCGCGTAGAGCTGGCGAAGCAGCGCGAGGCACTCGCCAACGGCGACGAGCGCTACCTGCCCGCCCGTGACAAGGGCCCGGTCCGCAAGTTCGTCCGCGACTACGTGGACTCCCGCTACTCGGTCGCCGAGATGTTCCTGCCGCTCGCGGTGATCATCCTGGTGCTGAGCATGGTGCGGATCCCGTCGATCCAGAAGATCGCGCTGCTGCTGTGGCTCGGTGTGATCGTCCTGATCCTGCTGGACTCCGTCGGCCTGTTCATCCGGCTGCGCAAGGCCGTGAACACGCGCTTCCCGGACGAGCCGAAGCGCGGCGCCGTCGCGTACGGCCTGATGCGCACCCTCCAGATGCGCCGCCTGCGTCTTCCGAAGCCGCAGGTCAAGCGCGGGGAACGGCCCTGAGCCGAGCGACGCCCCCCTCTGGGGCGTCGGGGGAGGGGAACAAGGGCTTCGCCGGGGGCGCCCGGCTGTGGCTGGAGGGACTGGGCGGACTGCGCAACGCCGTCCGCCAGGAACTCGTGGGCCGTCAGGTCGACGAGCAGATCGTGCACCGCTTCCCGGTCGGGCAGCGGCTGCGCGTGCTCGACGTCGGCATGGGCCAGGGCACCCAGGCGCTGCGCCTGGCCCGCGCCGGGCACATGGTCACCGGCCTGGAGCAGGACCCCGACATGCTCGCGGTCGCGCACGCCGCGCTGGCCGCCGAGCCGCCCGGTATCCGGGAGCGGGTCCGCCTGCTGGAGGGCGACGGCCGCGAGACGGGAGCCCACTTCGGCCCCGGCAGCTTCGACGTGGTGCTGTGCCACGGCGTGCTGATGTACGTGCCCGAGGCGGACGCGATGCTCGCCGGGCTGGCCCGCATGCTGGCTCCGGGCGGACTGCTGTCCCTGCTCGTGCGCAACGGCGACGCCCTCGCGATGCGACCGGGGTCGGCCGGGGACTGGAGCGCCGCTCTGGCCGCCTTCGACACCGTCGAGTACACCAACCGGCTCGGCCTGGAGGTACGGGCGGACCGGTTGGCCGATCTGACCGCGACCCTGTCCGGGATCGGCGCCCCGCTCCACGCCTGGTACGGCGTGCGCGTCTTCACCGACGGCACCGAGGCCGGCGAGAGCCTGCCGCAGGACGCGGAACTGGAGCGGCTGCTGGCCGCCGAGGACCGCGCCGGGCGGACCGACCCCTACCGCGGTGTGGCGGCGCTGCTGCACCTGTGCGGCGTCCGGGGCTGACGCGTCCGGGCCGCCGGGAGCCGGCCGGTACCGCCGGGCCGGCGCCCGCGAGCGGTGTACGGGGTCGCCCCCGCACACCGCCGTTCCTCAGGGCCTCACGCGTCCAGCGCCTCGCGCAGGCTCATCGTGTAGAGCTCGGCGCCGCCGTCGTCGGACAGCTTCACCCGCTCGACGCCGCCCTCCAGCAGGTCCTTCCAGTACTCCCCGATCCAGGACTCCGCGTCCCCCTGCGTGGTGAACTCCTCAGGCTCCACCGACGGGTTGGTCTCGCCGCCGTCGGCCGCCTCGAACCGCCACGTCCACGCCATGTCCGCCTCCGTTGCTCGTCCGCCGCTCGTCTGTCGCTCGCGCGCGTACTCCGCCTTGAGTCTGCCCGCAGAGTAGCCGGGCGCGCAGCAGTCCCGACGACGCGGGAGGATCATCCCGTGGAACTCACTCTCCTCGGTACCGGTACACCCGAAGGACTGCCCCGCCCCGGCTGTCCCTGCGCCGGCTGCGCCCTGGCCGTCGGCCCGGCGGCCCGCGCGGCGACCTCCGTCCTCGTGGACGGCGCGCTGCTGCTGGACCTGACCCCGGGGGCGGTGCTGGCCGGCGCCCGCGCGGGGCATTCGCTGTCGGGCGTACGGCAGGTCCTGCTCACCCACCCGCACGACGGCCCGGCCGTGGAGCTGCCGCCCGGGCTGCCCGCCGCCGGCCGGGTGCCCGACGGCCGGGAGCTGGCCGTGATCAGCGGGCACCGGGTGCGGGCGGTGCCGATGGACGCGCCCGGGACGGGGTACGAGGTCGTCGGCCCGGACGGCGGCCGGCTGCTGTACCTGCCGCCGGGCGGCGCGCCGGCGGGTCTGGGGGCCGCCGGGAGCGCGCAGGCCCCGTACGACGTGGTCCTCGCGGACGTGGTGGGCCGCCCGGAGGCGTTGGCGCGGCTGCGGGCGAACGGGGCGGTCGGCCCCGGCACCGATGTGATCGCCGTGCACCTGGACCACGACGTCCCGCCGGGCCGGGAGGCGGCACGCCGGTGCGCCGCGGTCGGGGCGCGGACGGTGCCCGACGGCACCACGGTGGTGACCGGCGAGTACCGCGCGCTGCCGGAGGTGCCGCGGCGGACGCTGGTGCTGGGCGGGGCCCGGTCGGGGAAGTCGTTCGAGGCCGAGCGGCGGCTGGCGGCGTTCCCGGAGGTGGTCTACGTCGCCACGGGCGGCTCCCGGGACGGGGACGCGGAGTGGGCGCAGCGCGTGGGCCTGCACCGGGAGCGGCGGCCGGCGGGCTGGCGGACGGTGGAGACGTGTGAGCTGGTGCCGCTCCTGGCGGCGGACGACGGGCCGCCGCTGCTGGTGGACTGCCTGGCGCTGTGGCTGACGGACGCGATGGACCGGGTCGGGGCCTGGGACGACCCGGTGTGGGCGGCGGGCGGTATGACCGGGCTGCGCGAGCGGACCGGCGAGCTGGTGGAGGCCGTGCGGGCGACCCGTCGGCCGGTGGTGTTCGTCAGCAACGAGGTGGGCGCGGGCGTGGTCCCGGCGACGGCCTCGGGGCGGCGCTTCCGCGACGAGCTGGGCCGGTTGAACAACGCGGTGGCGGCCGAGTGCGAGCACGTCCTGCTGGTCGTGGCGGGCCAAGCGTTGATCTTGAAGCCCTGACGGGGGCGCGGAAGTCGCCGACACCCGTGCCGGAACCCGCTGGTGGCCCGACGGAGCGGCCGGGGAGGGCCATACCGCCTGTACGCTCTGGCAGATGACCACGCTGAACCTCGACGAGTTCTCCGATCTGATCGAACGCCCCGACGGGGGCGTCCGTCGTGATGCCGAGGACCGCCGCGAACGGCTGGCCGTGCCGCCCGGCGCGTTGGGTCGGCTCGACGAGCTCGGCGAGTGGCTGGCCGCCGCCCAGGGCCGCGTGCCGGTCCGGGCGATCGAGCGACCGCGCGTCGTGCTGTTCGCCGCCGACCACGGGATCGCCGCCGCCGGGGTCTCCGCCAGGCCCGCCGGCTCCGCCCACGAGCTGGTGCGCGCGGTGCTCGACGGGGCCAACCCGGTCTCGGTGCTTGCCGGCCGGTTCGGGGCCACCATCCGCGTCGTCGACGCCGGACTGGACTGCGACCCGGGGCTGCTTCCGGCGGACGTCACCCGGCACCGGGTCCGGCGCGGCAGCGGGCGCATCGACGTGGAGGACGCGCTGACGCCCGAGGAGGCGGAGGCCGCGCTCCGGCTCGGGATGCGCGTCGCCGACGAGGAGGCCGACGCCGGGACCGACCTGGTCGTGCTCGGCGACCTCAGCGTGGGCGGTACCACGGTGGCCGCGACGTTGATCGCGGCCCTGTGCGGCACCGACGCCTCCGTGGTCACGGGCCGCGGCGGGGTGCCCGTCGACGACCTGGCCTGGATGCGCAAGTGCGCGGCGATCCGCGACGCGCTGCGCCGGGCCCGCCCGGTCCTCGGCGACCAGGTGGCCCTGCTGGCGAAGGTCGGCGGCGCGGACGTCGCCGCCATCACGGGGTTCCTGCTCCAGTGCGCGGTGCGCCGTACGCCGGTGATCCTGGACGGTGTCGTGTCGGCGGCGTGCGGGCTGGTGGCCCAGCGGGCCGCGTTCCGCGCTCCGGACTGGTGGCTGGCCGGCCAGGCGAGCGGGGAGCCGGGTCAGGCGAAGGCCCTGGACCGGATGGCGCTCAACCCCGTGCTCGACCACGGCGTCACAGTGGGGGAAGGAACCGGGGCGTTGTTGGCCCTCCCCCTCGTCCAAGCGGCCGCCGCGCTCGCGGCGGACCTGCCCGAGCGGGTGGCGGGGGAACCGAAGGACTGAGTCGACGGGCGCCACGGGCCTGAGCAGTCCGGGGTGCTCGAACCGCCCGTGGACGGTGGCGCCCCATACATCGCATTCCATGGGAGAGGTCCGCTTGACCAGCGTAGAAACCACGACGACAGCCAACGGCAGGAAAGAGCCGGGCGGTGACGGCGCCGACAAGGCGGCGAACCGCAGGGGGACGGGACGATCGCGGCGCGGGGCCGCCTTCGCCGTCTGGTACCTGAGAGCCGTCACCTTCGTGAACTTCCTCAGCGCGGTGTGGCTTTCGCTCGGGCAGGACCTGCGCCGGCACAACACCGCCGACTTCTACACCCCGTACCTGCTCACGGCCGGATTCGCGTCCGGGCTGTTCTCGCTGATCCTCGCGGTCACCATGGGCCGCCGCAAGCGGGCCGCCTGGATCCTCAACCTGGTGATCAGCGGGATGCTGCTGTTCGCCTTCGCCACCGCGGCCTTCGCCCCGTGCACCGGCGGCGAGTTGAACTTCTGCTACCCCGAGTTCCGCGACCACGCCCAGAACTGGGTGTCGCTGGTCCTGACCGCCGCGTTCGTGGGCGCCCTGGTGCTGGGCCGCCACGAGTTCTACGCCAAGGGCGACCGGTCCAACCCCAAGCTGGCCACCGCCGTCGGCGCCGTGGGCCTGCTGCTGACCTCGCTCGTCGCCGCCCTGCTGGTCGGCGCCACCAACACCGACCCCGACCGCGCCCAGGCGACGTTCCTGGCCCGCTGGCGGTACGGCGTGATGCGGCTGGTCACCCTGGAGCCGAACGACCGGGCCTACGACGGGATCGCCACCCCCTCCTGGGTGGACGTCTCCATCAACGTCATGTCGATGATGCTGCTGCTCGCCGTGCTGTTCGCGGCGTTCCGCGCCCGCCGTGCCGTCGACCCGCTGACCCCCGAGGACGAGGAGCGGCTGCGGGCGCTGCTCGCCAAGCAGGGCGACCGCGACTCCCTGGGCTACTTCGCGCTGCGCCGGGAGAAGTCGGTCATCTGGTCCCCCACCGGCAAGGCCGCCGTCACCTACCGCGTCGTCGGCGGTGTGTCACTGGCCTCCGGCGACCCGATCGGCGACCCGGAGGCATGGCCGGGCGCCATCGAGCCCTGGCTGGCCGAGGCCCGCGAGCACGGCTGGATCCCGGCCGTGATGGGTGCCAGTGAGGAGGCCGGCCAGATCTACGCGCGCCACGGCCTGGACGCCCTGGAACTGGGTGACGAGGCGATCGTCGAGACGGACGAGTTCACCCTGGAGGGCCGCGCCATGCGGACCGTCCGGCAGGCGTTCAACCGGGTCAAGCGCGCCGGGTACACCGTCCGCATCCGCCGTCACGCCGACGTTCCGACGGAGGAGATGGACAACCTCCTCAAGCGGGCGGACGACTGGCGCGACGGCGCGACCGAGCGCGGTTTCTCCATGGCGCTGGGCCGGCTGGGCGACCCGGACGACGGCCAGTGCGTGATGTTGGAGTGCTTCGACGGCCAGGGCGAGCTGCGCGCCCTGCTGTCCTTCGTGCCGTGGGGGCCCAAGGGTCTGTCGCTCGACCTGATGCGCCGTGACCGGGACTCCGAGAACGGCCTGATGGAGTTCATGGTCATCGAACTGCTGGAGCGCTCGAAGGAGATCGGCGTCACACAGGTCTCACTGAACTTCGCGATGTTCCGTTCCGTCTTCGAACGGGGGTCCAAGCTCGGCGCGGGTCCGGTGCTGCGCATGTGGCGCTCGCTGCTGAGCTTCTTCTCCCGTTGGTGGCAGATCGAGTCCCTCTACCGGGCCAACGCCAAATACCGGCCGATCTGGGAACCGCGGTTCATGCTCTTCGAGAAGAGTTCCGACCTGTTGCGGATCGGTATCGCGGCGGGCCGGGCCGAGGGCTTCCTGGAGGCACCCGGCCTGCCGAAGTGGCTGCACCGCAGACATCTGGAGACGCGTCGTTGACAGCGTGGTCGAAACCCTCACCGCGGCGGTTCGCCCGCCGCGAGTGGGGGCCCCTGTTCCGGACGATCCGGGACGCGCTCGTCCACGACAGGTGGCGGGCGATCCCGATGACCATCGGCGCGGTCGCCCTGACCTCGCTGTTCCAGATCGTCCAGAACACCCCCTGGGGTTTCCAGCCGGTGCAGGACCTCGGCTCCGTCAAGGCCGCCGACCCTCTCTGGCTGGCGCTCCTGCGGACCCCGCTCTCCCTGTTCGTACCGGCACTCGACCTGCCGGTGTGGGGGGCGCTCGCGCAGGTCCTGCTGGTCTTCGGCATCTCCGAGATCTGCATCGGCTGGTGGCGCACGCTGGTGATCGGCTACGTGGCCACGCTCGCCGGGACCACGTACGCCCGGATCGGGCTCTCGCTGGGCCCCCACCACCCCTTCGGCCTGCCGGTGTCCGACCGCGTCGTCAACGACACCGGGCCGTCGGCGGCGGTGGTGGGGCTCGCCATCTACGTCTGCTGGCGCTACCGGGCGTACCTGACCGGCGGGTTGGTGATCGCCGTCATGATCGGTGAGGTGCTGGTCAAGGACAACCTGGCGGGCAAGGAACACCTCGCGGCCATCGCCGCCGTGATGGCGGTGTGCGTGGTCCGCGCGAAGTGGGGGCCGGAGCGCTCCCGCGCGCCGCTGGGCCGCCGCCCGCCGCCGGCGCCGTCACCGCCCGCGCCCTCACCGCCCGCCCCCCGGGGCTGACCCGGACCGCGGGGGAGGCCGTACCGTGGCTTCCCGTGACGACAGACCCCACCCGACAGGGACGCTTCCGTGCGCTCCGGCGGTGGCTGCGGCTCCATCCGCCGGCCACCGACGGCATCCTCGCGGTCGGTGCGCTCGTTGCCATGGTCGTCGGCTCCTTCGCCAGCCCGCACGGCCCGCACGGGCCGACCTTCGGCACCCGTACCCCCGAGCCGTTCTCGCTGCTGCTGATGCTGTTGGGCTCGGCCGCCCTCGTGTGCCGGCGCCGCCGGCCGCGCGCGGTGCTCGCCGCGACCGTCTCCCTGTCCCTGCTGGAGCTGTCCACCGGGGAGCCCCGGGCGCCCGTCGCGATGTGCGCGGTGATCGCCCTCTACACGCTGGCGGCCCGCACCGACCGGCCCACCACCTGGAAGGTGGGCCTGCTCACCATGGCGGGGCTGACGGGCGTGGCCATGCTGGCCGGACCGCTGCCCTGGTACTCGCAGGAGAACATCGGCGTCTTCGCCTGGACCGGGATGGCCGCCGCCGCCGGGGACGCGGTGCGCAGCCGTCGGGCGTTCATCGACGCCATCCGGGAGCGGGCCGAGCGCGCCGAACGCACCCGGGAGGAGGAGGCCCGCCGCCGGGTCGCCGAGGAGCGGCTGCGGATCGCGCGGGACCTCCACGACGTGGTGGCCCACCACATCGCCCTGGTCAACGTGCAGGCGGGGGTGGCCGCGCACGTGATGGACAAGCGTCCCGACCAGGCCAAGGAGGCGCTGGCCCACGTACGGGACGCCAGCCGTTCCGCGCTGAACGAGCTGCGTGCCACGGTGGGGCTGCTGCGGCAGTCCGGTGATCCGGAGGCACCGACGGAGCCCGCGCCGGGGCTGGGGGTGCTGGAGGAGCTGACGGACACCTTCCGCAACGCCGGGCTGCCGGTGAAGGTGATGGTCGAGCTGGGCCGGGAGGGCTCCCTTCCGGCGGCCGTGGACCTGGCCGCGTACCGGGTGATCCAGGAGGCGCTGACCAATGTGCGCAAGCACGCGGGGCCGGGCGCGACCGCCGAGGTCAGCGTGGTGCGGGTGGGGGCGTCGGTCGAGGTGACCGTGCTGGACGACGGGGGCACCTCGGCGGACTCCGCGCCCCGCCCGGCCGACCCGGGCGGCGGCCACGGCCTGCTGGGCATGCGGGAGCGCGCCGGGGCCCTGGGCGGATCGTGCTCGGCCGGCCCCCGCTACGGCGGCGGCTACCGCGTGCACGCGGTCCTGCCCGCGTAGACCCGGGCGCCCGGAAGGCGCGTACCGCTCGTCAGGGCGCGTGGTAGCGGGCCTCGATGCCCGCGATCACCAGGGCCAGGCCCTCCTCGAAGCCCTCGTCGTACTCCTGGAACAGCTCGGCGCCCGCCGCCGCGGCGAGGGGGAAGGCCGCCATCCGGGCCGCGCGTTCGGTGACGTCGTAGCCCTCCCGGCGCTCGCCCGGCAGCGGTTGCACGCCCTGTTCCTCGGTGACGAAGCCGAGGGTGAAGAAGTAGGCGGTCGAGAACGCGCGGACCGCCTGGGGCAGCGCGAAGCCGGCGTCGACCAGGGCGCGCAGGTCCGTCTCCAGCCGGAGGGCGTGCTCGGTGCCCGCGAACCGGGAGCCGCTGAAGACCTTGGCGCCGTCGCGGTAGCCGAGCAGCGTCGCGCGCAGCGCGCGGTTGGCGGTCGTCAGCCGCTCCTGCCAGCCGGCCTCCGGGGGGAGCCGCAGGCCGGCGACCAATCGGCGGTACATCTCGGTGGCCATCTCGTCCAGCAGTTCCTGCTTGCCCTTGAAGTGCCAGTACAGGGCGGGGGCCTGGACGTCCAGCTCCTTGGCGATGGCCCGCAGGGTCAGTCCGTCGAGGCCGACGTCGCCGAGCAGGCGCAGCGCGGTCTCCACGACCAGCTTCTTGTCCAGTTTGGGGGCTCTCCGGGTCGTCACGCTTGACAGTTTAACAGCGTTAAGGCAATGCTTCGGGAGCAACTTAACGACGTTAAGGAGAGAGTCGTGCACACGACCGCGGTGACCGACACGGACGTTCTGATCGTCGGTGCGGGCCCCACCGGCCTCGCCCTCGCCGTCGACCTCGCCCGGCGTGGGATCGACGCCCTCGTCGTGGAGCGGGCCGACGGCCTCTTCCCCGGCTCCCGCGGCAAGGGCATCCAGCCGCGCACCCGGGAGGTCTTCGACGACCTCGGCGTCGGTGCGGCCGTCGACGCCGCCGGCGGCCCCTACCCGGTCGCGATGATCTGGCGGGACGGGCGGCGCCAGGGCGAGCAGCGGATGTTCGAGCCGGGCGAGCCCGGCGAGGAGTCGCCGTACCACGAGCCGTGGATGGTGCCGCAGTGGCGCACCCAGGAGATCCTCTTCGCCCGGCTCGCGGAACTCGGCGGCGCGGTCGCGTTCGGCCGGGAACTGACCGGGCTCGACCAGGACACCGACGGGGTGAGCGCCGGCTTCGCCTCCGGGGAAGACGTCCGGGCGCGGTACGTCGTGGCCGCCGACGGCGGCCGGTCCACCGTGCGCCGGGCGCTCGGGATCGTGATGACCGGCGAGAGCGTCGACCCGAACCCGGTCCTGGTGGCCGACGTCCGCGTCACCGGACTCGACCGGGACAACTGGCACGTCTTCCCGGCCGACGACGACACCGGGGTCCTCGCGCTCTGCCCGCTCGCCGGGACCGGGGACTTCCAGCTCACCGCGCAGTTCCCGGAGGGCACGGACATCGACCTCTCCCCCGACGCCGTCCGCGCGGTCGTCGCCGCCCGCTCCCACCTCGCCGCCGAGGACGTGACGGAAGTGCGCTGGGCCTCCGACTTCCGCCCCCGGACCGCGCTCGCCGACCGGTTCCGCGAGGGCCGGGTCTTCCTCGCGGGGGACGCCGCGCACATCCACTCCCCCGCGGGCGGCCAGGGGCTCAACACCAGCGTCCAGGACGCGTACAACCTGGGGTGGAAGCTGGCCGCGGTGCTGGCCGGGCGGGCCCCCGGGTCCCTGCTCGACACGTACGAGGAGGAACGGCTGCCCGTGGCCGCCGCCATGCTCGGCCTCTCCACCCGGGTCCACCGGGGCGAGACCCGGCGCGGCGCGGCCACCCGGATGCTGGGCCTGAACTACCGGGGTTCCTCCCTGGCCGTGGACACCCGCACCGCCCTGCCGGGGGACGCCCTGCGCGCGGGCGACCGCGCTCCGGACGGGGCTCCCGGCGGCGTTCGCCTCTTCGACGCGTTCCGCGGACCGCACTGGACCCTGCTGGCCGTCGGCAAACAACCGGAGGTCGACCTTCCGATCCTGCCCGACGTCCGCACCCTGCGCGTCCCGTCCTACGCGCCCTACGGCGACGGGGTGTTCCTCGTCCGGCCCGACGGCCACATCGGCTGGGCGGGCGACACGGGGACGGGCGTCGCCGCGTACGCGGCCCGCGTCGGCGCCTGAGCTACGGGTTGCCCCGGGGCGGGCACCAACGGCGCCAGGCGTCCAGGTCGGTCTTCTTCTGGAGCGAGCTGAGCCCCTCCCGCTGCGAGACGGGGCACCACTCGCGCAGCGAGCCCTCGTACTCGACATGGAAGACGGCCTTCCCCGCCGCGACGAACGGCCGGTACCGCTCGCACTCCTCGAACTGCGCGCACTGCTCGTTGACCGCGAACTCGAAGTCCCCGACCAACTGGGGGATCTGGTCCAGGTCGTTCTTGAGCCCGACCGACAGCCCCCGGTCGTGCGCCAGCTTGGCGATCAACCGGTTGTAGGCCAGTTGGTCGGCGGCGGTGAGCGGGAAGCCGGAGGAGTTGGCGTACCCGTCCATGTTGTCGGGCTCGATCGCGTCGAAGCCCTTCTCCTTGCACATGTCGAACCGCTTGGCCATCAGCGGTTCCAGCTCGGCCGAGCGCCGGATGTCCAGCCACCGCTCGCCCTCCCAGCCGTTGCCCTCGCCCAGCAGTTCCTTCGGGAAGGCGGCGGCGTCGGGGCGGAAGTCCTCCCAGGCGCCGGTGGAGAGGTAGCAGATGGTCCTGCGGCCCGCCTTCTTCAAGGCGGTCACCTGCTCCTTGGTGGTGTGGAAGCCGTCGACGTCGTACACCGCCGCTTTCACGGAGGTGTCGAGCGTGCCCGTGAGCTGCCACTGCCAGCTCACCCGCGGTGCGGGCTGCCAGCGCTGACCGGGCGCCGGGTCGGGTGACAGGTCGTCGGGTTCCGGCAGCTCGGGCGCCGACGTACAGGAGGCGAGAAGCAGGAGCGGGCCGACGAGCAGCCAGGCCAGTGCGCGGCGCCTCATGCTCCGGCCTCCAGGTCGTACGGCAGGGTGCCCCACGGGTGCGCGCCGGAGCCGGGGACCGCGCAGTGCACGGCCGCCCCCCGCTCCAGGGCGAGTTCGGCGGCCGGTGCGCCCGGCGGGACGGCGTACACGAGGTGGCAGAACCGCTGGGCGGGGTGGTCGGCGGTCCACCTCGGGGCGGCGCCCGCGTCGCGGTAGGCGTCCCAGGGGCCCTCGAAGGTGACGAGCAGGTCGGCGAGCGCCGCGTATCCCGGGTGCGGGTGGACGCCGTGGTTCAGGACGAGGGTGAGGGCGCCCGCGGCCCGGGCGGCGACGACCAACCGCCCGTAGTGCGGGAGCAGTTCCGGGTCGGCGGAGGCCTGGTCGAGGAACGCGCCGTCGGTGGCGTACCAGTCGCGGTGGCGCAACAGGTCCTGGACGACATCGGCGTGCGGGCGCCGCCCGTAGTCGGTGTCGACGTACCCCAGGACGGGCACTCCGGCGTCCCGCAGCCGCCCGGCGACGGCGGCGAACCGTTCGTCGGGGGCCTCCCCCGGCCCGCTGTCGGGGTTGAGCACCACCGAATGCAGCCGGCCGGCCGAGGCGATCAGCAGCTCCCACGCCTCGGGCCGGTCGGCGGGGTGCTCGTAGAGGGGCACCAACAGCATGAGGTCCTTCTTCTTGTGCGTCGTCTCGTACGGTGACACGTGCGCGGGGCCCTCCGGGCCGGGCGCGCTCAGCGGTGGGCCGTGGCTCGGCCCAACAACAGGCAGACCAGGGTCGCCAGGGCGGCCGCGGCCGTGGCCGCCACCACCGACTGGACCAGCCGCGGCTGCCCGAGCCCGGTCAGCACGGCCAGGCTCTGGGCGAACGCCGCGCAGGCGCAGACGATCGCGGCGGGTCGCACCGCACCGAAGGACTGGAGCAGCAGCCCCGTCCACATGACGGCCCCGAGCAGCAGCAACGTCGCCACCCGGGCCCCCGTCAGGCCGGGTGCGTCGGGCCACAGCAGGGTCCCGCTCACGCCCAGCGCCGACAGCACCGCCAGGTACCGGGCGAGGCAGCCGGCCAGGGTGGTCAGCATCCGGCGGCGGAACGCCCGGGGGGACCGGGCCGCCCGCAGCCCGGCGAGGCTGCCGCTGCGGAAGCGGTGCAGCAACCATTCGGCGGGGCCCATGCTGAGGGTGAGGGCCACCGCCGAGGGTGCGGCTACCGCCTCGGCGGGACCCCCGGCGAGCACCTCCCCCAGGGCGGCGTACAGCACGAGCAGCCCGGTGCCCAGGCCGAAGAGGCCGTACGGCACGGAGTCCGCGAGCCGGGGCCCGCGCGGCGTGTACTCCTCCTCGCCGCCGCGCAGCGTCCGCCACCGCACGGGGCCCCCGCCGGTGCGGGCCCGCGCGCGGTCCCGGACCCGGCCCACGAGGGCCCGTACCCCTTCGACCAGCGGGAGTTCCCGGACGGCCAGGGCGCAGGCGGCCAGCAGGGAGACCGCCAGCAGGGTCACCCGCGCCGGCACCGGCAGGTCGACGAACAGGCTGAGCACCGCACCGGCGGCCATCGGGCCGAGCGCGGCCAGCAGCAGCCGCTCCCGGCCGAGGACCAGCAGCACGGTGGCGGCGCCGACGTACAGCGCCTGCCCGGCGGCGAACACGTAGGAGAACGGCGGGCCGCCCGGCACCGCCAGGGCGGCGGCGGTGCCGAGCAGCGCCCCGGCGGGCGCCCCGGCGAGCAGGGTCCGCCCGGCGGCGGCCCGGTCGCCGAGGCCGAGCCAGGAGTAGGCCCGGTGGGACAGGGTCTGGTCCCACACCCAGCCGATCAGGGCGCCGGCGAGCAGGGTCAGCGTCCCGGCGGGCAGGCCGAGCCGGTCGGGCGGGCCTTCCAGCAGGGGGGCGCCCAGCAGGTAGGCGAGCCCCGGCAGGGCGAAGATCACCCCGCGCAGCAGGCAGGCGGTGAGGGACACCTTCCACGGGTCGGGGACGCTCCGGGGCTCGGGGAAGGAGCGGGGCACCCGGGCGTAGAGCTCCTCCGCGAGCGCGAAGGAGTCGTGGCGGCCGTAGGTGAGGCGGATGAATTCGTCGTTCATCCCGTCGGATTCGAGGATGGCGGCGATCTCGTCGGGGTGGACGGCGGCGGCGACGAACCCCTCGAAGCGTTCGACGAGTTCGTCCATGGGGTCGGCGGCCGGTCGGGCCGTCCGCCGGGGACGGGGGATGGCGGGCAGGGTGTTGCCGCCCGGCACCTTGAGCCACAGCGATCCGCTCACCACGCACGTCCGTCGGCCGCCAGTTCGCGGTACCAGGGGTCGGCGAGGCGCTGGGTCCAGTCGTCGCCCGGGTGGACCGGCATGACGGGCTGGCCGGCGAGTTCCCGGTAGATGTGCCGGAACCCGTCCACGGACTGGTGGAGGGTGAACTTCTCGACGACCCGCTTGCGGGACAGCCGGCCCAGTTCGGCGCGGCGTTCGTCGTCGCGGAGCAGGGCGAGGGTGGCGCGGGCCATGGTCTCCGGTTCGCGGGGCGGGACGACGAGCCCGGTGTCGCCGACGGCCTCGCGCACTCCGCCGACGTCGGTGGAGACGGTGGTGCGACCACAGGACATGGCCTCGATGATGCTGAAGGGGAAGCCCTCGCTGATGGAGGAGAGCATCACGATCGAGCCGGCCGCGTAGGCGCGGGCGACCTCCGTGACGCGGCCCTCGAAGGTGACGCCGTCGGACACCCCGAGTTCGGCGGCGAGCTTCTCCAGGCGGAGCTTGTAGTCCTCGCAGCCGGCCGGGACCGGGCCGAAGAGGCGCAGCCGCAGGGCGGGGACCTCCTCGCGCATGAAGGCGTAGGCGCGGATGAGGGTTTCGAGGTCCTTGATCGGGTCGACCCGACCGCACCAGCTGAGGGTGGGCACCTCGGGTTCGGGCCCGGCCTCGGGGAAGGCGTGCGGGTCGACGCCGTTGTAGACGGTACGGATGCGGTCGGAGGCGGCGCCGCCGCGCTCTTCCCAGCGGCGGTTGTACTGGTTGCAGGGGGTGATCAGGTCGGCCTGCCGGTAGCCCTCGCTGTTCAGCTCGCGGTAGAAGCCGAGCATGAGGGCCTTGACGGGCCAGCGTTGTTCGGCGGTGCGGTAGCCGAGGTAGCGCTCGCGCAGGTAGATGCCGTGTTCCGTGAGCAGGAAGGGCACCTGGTCGAGGTGTTTCGCGGCGAGGGCCGGCAGGGTGGCGAGGCCGCTGCTGACGGCGTGCGAGACGCTGTCGCGCGGGATGCGCACGCTGAGCGGGCGCAGGGCGTGTTCCAGCAGGTCGGTCGCGGTGAGCGCGTCGTGGATGGTGGGCGCGGCCTCCGCGGTGGGCATGCCCGGGCGGGTCCACAGGTCCATCAGTAGCCGTAGGACGGACTCGGAGCGCAGGGCCGGGGCGAGGCGGCCGGAACGGGCCAGCAGGGCCAGTTCGCGCAGGGCGTCGGAGAATCCGCCGTGCGCGGGGTCGAGCATCGACAGCAGGAAGGTTTCGTAGGTGTCGGTGAAGCGACGCCGGGTCCTGCCGCGCAGGGCGGAACGGAGCGTGCGGGGCGGCGGCGGGCCCCAGAGCGGCACGGCGGTGTGCCGGTAGACGTTGCGGGGCAGTTGCCAGGTGACCGGCTCGCGTCCGGAGCCGGTCAGGGCTATGACGTTGAAGTCGACTTCCGGCATTCCCCGGACGAGTTGGTCGCACCAGGTGCTGACGCCCCCGTGGACGTGCGGGTAGGTGCCTTCGGTGAGCATGGTGACATGGCGCCCATGGCTCATGCGGTGTGTCCCCCCAGGACGTTAAAAGGGGCCGGCGCCCGTGGTTCGCGGAGCGCCGGCGCAAGGTGGTGCTGCGTACGCGTGCGGATGGAGCGGTTCCGGCCCGGCGGAGGGCCGGCGGGCGGTCAGGCCAGCTTGAGCGTGACCGCCGACTGGAGCAGCTCGGGAGCCGTCCACGCGGACCGGGAGCCCGCGTACGCGGTGCCGAAGTCCGCGGTGCCGAGCAGGAGCTGCTTCTTGGTGCCGACGGGTGCCGTGACGGGCGCGACCACGCCCGAGGGCGCCTTGACGGTGACGTCCTTGCCGATGCGGTAGGCGGTGACCTTGTTGGCGGCGAGCGCGGCGTCCCAGGCGGCGCGGCGGCTGAGCTCGACGCCGGTGTCCTTCATGCTCTGGTTCACGATCGGGGCGCTGGGCGCGTAGAGCGTGCGGTAGGTGTCGAGGACCTGGTTGAGGACCGGGTAGAGGGTGCGGTCCTCGGCGAGGTTGGACTGGTGGACATAGTGCGGGCGGGGGTCGTTGGCCAGCACGTGCCGCAGCGCGGTGCGGGCCTCGGTCGGGACGATGTAGTCGAGGTAGCCGGTGGCGTTGTCGAGGGGGGCGGGCAGACAGGTGGAGGTCGCCGGGTTGTCCTCGCAGGCGCCGCTGCCGCCCTGGGCGCGGCTGGTGTAGATCCAGTTGTACTCGTCGGCCATCTCCGCGTTGGTGCCCGTGTTGTAGTACACGTTCATCGGGTAGCGGGGGACGGTCAGGGCGGCGCCGACGGCGCGCTGCCCGGGCTCGCGGGAGCTGTCGCTGCCGGCCCACTTGACCCCGTTGTCGGCGAGGGCGCCCGCCAGGTTCGGGTTGTCGTCGGCCTGCTGCGGGAGGGTCTTGAGGCCGGAGTGCTCGCCGGTGACCAGCTCGGAGCGGTCGGTGGTGATGCCCTTGGAGGCGGCCCAGTTGTTGTTGTCGCGGATCTGGGCGGAGATGTCGGCGCGGCTCGTCCAGTTGATGGCGCCCGTGGCGTTCTTGGTGCAGCTCCAGGGCACGGTGGTGACGTCCTGGACGCAGCCGAGGAAGAGGTGGGTGTAGGTGTGGTTCATCCACCGGTACTGGGCCCGGTCCGCGATCAGCTGGGCGGTCAGCGCGTCGGTGCCGCCGTTCTCGGTCTTCCACTCCTCCCCGGCGCCCGCGTTGAAGAGCAGGTCCAGCTTGAAGCCCTTGGACTGCTGCCACTGCGCCGCGTACTGGGCGTCGGCGGCGGTCATCCGGATGGTGCTCTCCTTGCCGTCGCCGCCCGCGCAGGCGTAGTCGCCGGGCGTGCAGTTGAGGGCCTGGTCCCAGCGGGCGTCGGGGGCGAAGACGTCGTCGACGTGGACCGCGAAGTAGTTGCGCTCCTGGCCGAGGTGGACCCCCTGGGTCAGCCAGTCGACGATGCCCCGGGCGAGCAGCCGAAACTGCTGCTGGTACTGGTTGTAGCCGAAGGTGACGACCAGTTCGCTGCGCCCGTCGTGGGCGTACTCGCCGACCAGCGAGGCCCGTCCGGAGCCGACGGGGGCGTCGAGGTAGCTGGTGTAGCCGGTACGGGGCTTGGCGATGAATCCGTAGCTCTCCGGGATCAGCGGCGAGTTGTCCTCGAAGGTGACCTGGCCCCCGAGGTAGCCGAACGGGCCCGCCTTGCCGGCGGCGGTGACGGCGGCCTGGGTGCCGTCAAGAGTGCCGCTGTAGCCGCCGTTGTCGGTGTATTCCAGGCCGACTTCGGGGTGCGCCCAGGTGTAGGCGTCGACCTGGCGGATGCCGTACGTCGTCTCGTAGGCGCTCAGCGCGGCCGAT
This sequence comes from Streptomyces sp. NPDC058279, assembly GCF_042881255.1. NCBI lineage: Bacteria > Bacillati > Actinomycetota > Actinomycetes > Kitasatosporales > Streptomycetaceae > Streptomyces > Streptomyces sp. NPDC058279. Next base: position 192,398 of record NZ_JBHVYA010000002.1, read on the forward strand.
TCGGCGGAGCCTTCGCCGAAGGGGTTCTCGTTGGGCAGGACGACGCCCTGGAACTTGGCGCGCGGCCGGCCGTCGACGGTGTCGCTCAGGAACGCCGCGTTGATCACCGGGCGACTGCCGCTGCCCAGGTCGACGCGGGTGTAGGGCACTCCGGTGTCCCGGAGTTCGGCGGTGATCGCCGCGACCGAACTGCCGCCGTCGTCGACGACCAGCACCCTCAGGTCGACGCGCGGTACGACGGTGGCCGCCTGGGCGGTCGCCGCCGGCACTGCCACGGACAACAGGGCGGTCGCGGCCATCGCCGCGGCGACCCTGTTCATCCGGTTCTTGTTCTTGCGGACCATTTCGGCCTTGCTGACCATTTCGGCCTTCCCCCCGCAGGCTCCCTCGGCGCCGGCCATGGCGGACGGCCGAGCCGGGGAGGCTCTGTGGAAATCATGCAAAGGGACCCCACGCCCCCTTGCGAGAGTGGCTCGATCCTCTCGGACCTCGTCAGGTCTAAAGGGCAAACCTGGAACAGAGACCACAGATGGGTGAACCTGTCAGTGGTTCCGTCGAACAACTTGCCAAACCTTCGAGTGATGTACGGACGGGGGCGTACGCGTAGGCTCCTTTCCGGGTGCCGCCGCGCCCGAATACGATCGCTGCGGAGCGGCCGGCGACCCCGACGCGACCGCAGCGCACCCATACACAAACGGAAGCGAGACTTCACCACCGTGACTGCTCTGACTCTCAGCACTGCCGGCGCGGCGACGCTCCGCGCCGACGCCCTCGTGGTCGGCGTGGCGAAGGGCCCGAAGGGGCCCGTCGTCGCCGCGGGCGCCGAGGCCGTGGACAAGGCGTTCGACGGAAGGCTCGCCGCCGTGCTCGACGCCATGGGCGCCTCGGGCGCCGAAGGCGAGGTCACCAAGCTGCCCGCACCCGCCGGTCTGAAGGTCCCGGTCGTGCTGGCCGTCGGGCTCGGCTCCGTCCCGGAGCAGGACGAGTCGTACGACGAGGAGGCCCTGCGCCGCGCCGCCGGCTCCGCCGCCCGCGCCCTGCACGGCTCGAAGAAGGCCGCGTTCGCCCTTCCCCTGGACGACGCCTCCGCCGTCACCGCCGTCGCCGAGGGCGCGCTGCTCGGCGCGTACGCCTTCACCGCCTACCAGGGCGGCGCCGACAAGGTCGCCAAGAACGGTGAGAAGAACGGCGGACCGAAGCAGCCGCTCGCCGAGATCGCCCTGCTCGGCGCCAAGCCGCGCGACAAGGAGCACAAGGCGGCCGCCGAGCGCGCCGTCGTCCTCGCGACCGAGGTCAACGTCGCTCGTGACCTGGTCAACACCCCGCCCAACGACCTGACCCCCGAGGCGTTCGCCGCGGTCGCCACCGCGACCGCGAAGGAGAACGGCGTCAAGGTCCAGGTACTGGACGAGAAGGCGCTGATCAAGGGCGGCTTCGGCGGCATCATGGGCGTCGGCAAGGGCTCCGAGAACCCGCCGCGCCTGGTGAAGCTGTCCTACACCCACGCCAAGGCGGAGAAGACCCTGGCCTTCGTCGGCAAGGGCATCACCTACGACTCGGGCGGCATCTCCCTCAAGCCGGCCGGTCACAACGAGACGATGAAGTGCGACATGGCCGGCGCCGCCGCCGTGTTCGCCGCCGTCGTCGCCGCCGCCAAGCTGGGCCTCCGGGTCAACGTGACCGGCTGGCTCGCGCTCGCCGAGAACATGCCGTCCGGTTCCGCCACCAAGCCCGGTGACGTCCTGCGCATGTACAGCGGCAAGACCGTCGAGGTCCTCAACACCGACGCCGAGGGCCGCCTGGTCCTGGGCGACGCGCTGACCCGCGCCTCGGAGGAGAACCCGGACGCGATCGTCGACGTCGCCACCCTGACCGGCGCCATGGTGCTGGCCCTGGGCGACCGGACCTTCGGGATCATGGCCAACGACGACGCCTTCCGCACCTCGATCCACGAGATCGCGGAGGAGGTCGGCGAGTCCTCCTGGCCTATGCCGCTCCCCGAGGAGCTGCGCAAGACCATGGACTCCCCCACCGCCGACATCGCCAACATGGGTGTCCGGATGGGCGGCGGCCTGGTGGCCGGCCTCTTCCTCCGGGAGTTCGTCGGCGAGGGCATCACCTGGGCCCACCTCGACATCGCGGGCCCCGCCTTCCACGAGGGCGCCCCGTACGGCTACACCCCCAAGGGCGGCACCGGTTCCGCCGTGCGCACCCTGGTGCGGCTGGCCGAGCGGACCGCCACGGGCGACCTCGGCTGACGCCCGACCTCCTCGCGAGCACGCGCCCCGGGACCCCGACGAGGGTCCCGGGGCGCGTTCGCTCTGGACGAAATCTCGACGATCAGTAGTTTTCTACGCACCGGTAACCCGCATTCCGGCGGAACGGCCGTCGTCGGCCGGGGCCCGGCGTCCCGTGTTCCCCCGACAAATGCGAAGATGGGTTCTCGGCAGGACAGGGCCCCCACCACAGGGCCGAAGAAACAAGCGGCCGAATACCAGCCGCCGCCCGGTCACAGAGGACCGGTGCCCGGCGCACATGCATGGAGGACGTGACGTGGCGAACGACGCCAGCACCGTTTTCGACCTAGTGATCCTCGGCGGTGGCAGTGGCGGTTACGCCGCGGCGCTGCGCGCCTCCCAGCTGGGTCTCGACGTTGCGCTGATCGAGAAGAACAAGCTCGGTGGCACCTGCCTGCACAACGGCTGCATCCCCACGAAGGCTCTGCTGCACGCCGGTGAGATCGCGGACCAGGCGCGCGAAGCCGCTCAGTTCGGTGTCAAGGCCACTTTCGAGGGCATCGACATCGCGGGTGTGCACAAGTACAAGGACGACGTCATCTCGGGCCTCTACAAGGGCCTCCAGGGTCTGGTCGCCTCCCGCAAGGTGACGTACATCGAGGGTGAGGGCCGGCTTTCCTCCCCGACCTCCGTCGACGTGAACGGGCAGCGCGTCCAGGGCCGCCACGTCCTGCTGGCGACCGGCTCCGTGCCGAAGTCGCTCCCGGGCCTGAACATCGACGGCAACCGCGTCCTCTCCTCGGACCACGCGCTGGTCCTGGACCGCGTGCCCGAGTCCGCGATCATCCTGGGCGGCGGTGTGATCGGCGTCGAGTTCGCCTCGGCGTGGAAGTCCTTCGGTACCGACGTCACCGTCATCGAGGGCCTCAAGCACCTGGTGCCGGTCGAGGACGAGAACAGCTCCAAGCTCCTGGAGCGCGCGTTCCGCAAGCGCGGCATCAAGTTCAACCTGGGCACCTTCTTCGACAAGGCCGAGTACACCGAGAACGGCGTACGGGTCACCCTGGCCGACGGCAAGACCTTCGAGGCGGAGGTCCTGCTGGTCGCCATCGGCCGCGGCCCGGTCTCGCAGGGTCTGGGCTACGAGGAGCAGGGCGTCGCGATGGACCGCGGCTACGTCCTGGTCGACGAGTACATGCAGACCAACGTGCCGACCATCTCGGCCGTCGGTGACCTCGTCCCGACCCTCCAGCTCGCGCACGTCGGCTTCGCCGAGGGCATCCTGGTGGCGGAGCGTCTGGCCGGTCTCAAGACCGTCCCGATCGACTACGACGGTGTTCCCCGCGTCACGTACTGCCACCCCGAGGTCGCCTCCGTCGGCATCACCGAGGCCAAGGCCAAGGAGATCTACGGCGCGGACAAGGTCGTGGCGCTGAAGTACAACCTGGCCGGCAACGGCAAGAGCAAGATCCTCAAGACCGCGGGCGAGATCAAGCTCGTCCAGGTCAAGGACGGTGCCGTGGTCGGCGTCCACATGGTCGGCGACCGGATGGGCGAGCAGGTCGGCGAGGCCCAGTTGATCTACAACTGGGAGGCTCTGCCGGCCGAGGTCGCACAGCTCATCCACGCGCACCCGACCCAGAATGAAGCGCTCGGCGAGGCCCACCTGGCCCTGGCCGGCAAGCCGCTTCACTCCCACGACTAATCCACAGTCACGGGCGCGACGACCACTTCCGCACTTTCGTTAGGAGCAACTGAAACCATGTCGGTTTCCGTAACCCTTCCGGCGCTCGGTGAGAGCGTCACCGAGGGCACCGTCACCCGCTGGCTGAAGGCCGAGGGCGAGCGCGTCGAGGCCGACGAGCCGCTGCTCGAGGTCTCGACCGACAAGGTCGACACCGAGATCCCGTCGCCCGTCGCCGGCATCCTGGCCTCCATCAAGGTCGCCGAGGACGAGACCGTCGAGGTCGGCGCCGAGCTGGCCGTCATCGACGACGGCTCGGGCGCGCCGGCCCAGGCCGCCGCTCCGGCCGCCGAGACCGCCGCCGCCCCCGCGCCGGAGGCCCCCCAGGCCACCCCGTCGACCGAGGTCGAGACGCCGGCTCCCGCTCCGACGGCCGAGGCGGCCGCCGGTGCCGGTTCGGCCGAAGGCACCGATGTCGTGCTGCCCGCGCTGGGCGAGTCCGTCACCGAGGGCACCGTCACCCGTTGGCTCAAGCAGGTCGGCGAGTCGGTCGAGGCCGACGAGCCGCTGCTGGAGGTCTCCACCGACAAGGTCGACACCGAGATCCCCGCGCCGGTCTCCGGCACGCTGCTGGAGATCCTGGTCGGCGAGGACGAGACCGCCGAGGTCGGCGCGCGTCTGGCCGTCATCGGCGTCGCCGGTGCCGCCCCGGCCGCTGCCCCGGCTCCGGCCGCCGCCCCGGCCGCCCCGGCCCCGGCCCCCGCCGCCCCCGCGGCTCCGGCTCCGGCCGCTGCCCCGGCTCCGGCCCCGGCCGCTGCCCCGGCTCCGGCCCCGGCTGCCCCCGCCGCTCCGGCTCCGGCTCCGGTCCAGGCTCCCGCTCCGGTCGCCGCCCCGGCTCCGGTCGCCGCGCCCGCCCCCGCCGCCCCGGCCCCGGCCGGCGACGAGGGCGCGTACGTGACCCCGCTGGTGCGCAAGCTCGCCTCGGAGTCCGGCGTCAACCTGTCCACGGTCTCGGGCACCGGTGTCGGTGGCCGCATCCGCAAGCAGGACGTCCTGGCCGCCGCCGAGGCCGCCAAGGCCGCCGCCGCCCCGGCGCCGGTCGCCGCCGCTGCCGCCCCGGCCGCCGCCAAGGCTCCGGCCGAGGTGTCGGAACTGCGCGGTCAGACGGTCAAGATGACCCGCATGCGCAAGGTCATCGGCGACAACATGATGAAGGCCCTGCACACGCAGGCGCAGCTCAGCTCCGTGGTCGAGGTGGACATCACCAAGATCATGAAGCTGCGCGAGCAGGCCAAGGCGTCCTTCCTGGCCCGGGAGGGCGTCAAGCTCTCGCCGATGCCGTTCTTCGTCAAGGCCGCCGCCCAGGCGCTGAAGGCCCACGCGGTCGTCAACGCCCGGATCAACGACGACGAGGGCACCATCACCTACTTCGACTCGGAGAACATCGGCATCGCCGTGGACTCCGAGAAGGGCCTGATGACCCCTGTCATCAAGGGTGCCGGTGACCTCAACCTGGCGGGCATCTCCAAGGCGACCGCCGACCTGGCCGCCAAGGTCCGCGGCAACAAGATCACGCCGGACGAGCTGTCGGGCGCGACCTTCACCATCAGCAACACCGGCTCGCGCGGTGCGCTGTTCGACACCGTGATCGTGCCGCCGAACCAGGTCGCCATCCTGGGCATCGGTGCCACCGTCAAGCGTCCGATGGTCATCGAGACGCCCGAGGGCACCGTCATCGGCGTCCGCGACATGACGTACCTGACCCTGTCCTACGACCACCGCCTGGTGGACGGCGCGGACGCGGCCCGGTACCTCTCGGCCGTCAAGGCCATCCTGGAGGCCGGCGAGTTCGAGGTCGAGCTCGGCCTGTAGGGAACCAGCCGCGGCGGTAGCCGCACAGCTGTCGCGTACGGCGCCCCCGTCCGGAACCTTCCGGACGGGGGCGCCGTCGTCGTCCCCGGCCCGTCCCCGGTCTTGTAACGAGCCTCACCCCGGGTCCCTGACCAGGAACGCATCGCGTCGGCCGACACCGCCGTATTGTCTACGCATCAGCCCTGCGCGCCCCCCAGGAGATGAAGCGCCGATGATCACCCCACCCGTCGTGCACTCGCTGCGCGAGCAGATCCGCGAGCACATCGTGGAGGGGATCGTCAGCGGCCGCTGGAAGCCCGGCGAGCGGATCGTCGAGCGACGGATCGCCGTCGAGCTGGAGGTCAGCCAGACGCCGGTCCGCGAGGCCCTGCGCGAGCTGGAGACGCTGCGACTGATCGAGTCGGCGCCGAACAAGGGGGTCCGCGTAAGGAACCTCTCCGCCGCCGACCTGGAGGAGATCTACCCGGTCCGGGCCGGTCTGGAGCAGATCGCGGCCGAGCTGGCGGCGCCCCGCCTGGCCGCCGACTGCACGGCGCTGGAGCCGCACGTGGCGGCCCTGTGGGAGGCGGACCGGACCGAGGACGGGACGGCGCAGGTGCGCCACACGGTGGGCTTCCACCGCGAGCTGGTGCGCGCCGCCGGCAACAGCGTGCTGCTGCACACCTGGGAGAGCCTGGGCATCGAGGTGTTCACGGCCCTGTCCATCCGCTGGCTCGGGACGGTGCAGAAGTCGTACGCGGAAGAGCACGCGGCCCTCGTCGAGGCGTTCCGCCACCAGGATCCGGACATCGGCGTGCTGGTGAAACGGCACGTCCTGGGGTGCGCGCCCCGCGCCTGACCGGGGGACTTGTCCGGTTTTGCCCGGCACCGGGTGCCCGTTTTCATGGCACCCGGTGCCGACTTTGGCCGGATCGACATTTCTTCGCCACTTTCGTTTGATCGATCATCGATCAGCGATTTACAGTCGTCGCGGACCCCTACCCGGGTCCGCCGGCCCTGTCCTGCCCGTCAGGGTTCTTCTTCACCACCTCTCCTTTGTCCGGAAGGCGGCGCACACCGATGTCCGACCCCGTAGGAAAGCTTCCGAGCGAGCTCGACCAGCTCCCGGACCGCGACACCGAGGAGACCGCCGAATGGGCGGCCTCGCTCGACGCCGTCGCCAAGGCCGCCGGTACGCGCCGCGCCGAATACCTGCTCCGTCGCACCCTCCAGCACGCCGAAGCCGCGGGCCTCGCCCTGCCGAAGCTGCTGGAGACGGACTACGTCAACACCATCCCCACCTCCGCCGAGCCCGAGTTCCCGGGTGACATGGAGATGGAAGCCAAGATCACCGCGTGGAACCGCTGGAACGCGGCCGCCATGGTGACCCGCGGCTCCAAGTACGGCGTCGGCGGCCACATCGCCACCTTCGCCTCGGCGGCCTGGCTCTACGAGACCGGCTTCCAGCACTTCTTCCGCGGGAAGGAGGCCGACGGATCGGGCGACCAGCTCTACATCCAGGGCCACGCCTCCCCCGGCATCTACGCCCGCGCCTTCCTCGACGGCCGGATCTCCGAGCAGCAGCTCGACCACTTCCGCCAGGAGTCCGGCGGCAACGGCCTGCCGTCCTACCCGCACCCGCGGCGCCTGCCCTGGCTGTGGGAGTTCCCGACGGTGTCCATGGGCCTCGGCCCGCTCTCCGCGATCTACCAGGCGCGCTTCAACCGCTACCTGCAGAACCGGAACATCAAGGACACCGCCAACTCGCACGTCTGGGCCTTCCTCGGCGACGGCGAGATGGACGAGCCCGAGTCGACCGCCGCCCTGGCCCTCGCCTCCCGCGAGCGGCTCGACAACCTGACCTTCGTCATCAACTGCAACCTGCAGCGCCTCGACGGTCCGGTCCGCGCCAACTTCCGCGTCGTCCAGGAGCTGGAGGCCCAGTTCCGCGGCGCCGGCTGGAACGTCATCAAGTCGCTGTGGGGCTCCGCCTGGGACGAGCTGTTCCGGCTGGACACCACGGGCGCCCTGGTACGCCGGCTGCGCGAGGTACCCGACGCGCAGTTCCAGACGTACGCGACCCGCGACGTGGCCTACATCCGCGAGCACTTCTTCGGCGCCAACGCCGAGCTCAAGCAGCTCGCCGCGGTCCTCGCCGACGCGAAGATCGCCGAGTGCTTCCACAGCTCCCGCGGCGGCCACGAGCCCCGCAAGGTGTACGCCGCGTACAAGGCCGCCCTGGAGCACAAGGGCGCGCCGACCGTCATCCTCGCGCAGACGGTCAAGGGCTACACGCTGGGCGCCGGGTTCGAGTCGAAGAACGCGAACCACCAGATGAAGAAGCTGACGATCGACGAGTTCAAGGACATGCGCGACCTCCTCGGCCTCCCGATCCCGGACAGCGCCTTCGCCGACGGCCAGGTCCCGTACGGACACCCGGGCGCCGACAGCCCCGAGGTCCGCTACCTGAACGAGCGCCGCGCGGCCCTCGGCGGCCCGGCCCCCGCCCGCAAGGTCCACCACGTGGCCCTGCCGGCCCCGGCCGAGCGTTCCTTCGCCCCGCTGCTCAAGGGCTCCGGCAAGCAGGAGATGGCCACCACCATGGCCTTCGTCCGGCTCGTCAAGGACCTGATGCGGGACAAGGAGACCGGCAAGCGCTGGGTGCCGATCGTCCCCGACGAGGCGCGCACGTTCGGTATGGAGTCCCTCTTCCCGTCGGCCGGCATCTACTCGCCGCTGGGACAGACGTACGAGCCGGTCGACCGCGACCAGCTGATGTACTACAAGGAAGCCAAGGACGGCCAGATCCTCAACGAGGGGATCACCGAGGCCGGCGCCATGGCCGATTTCATCGCCGCCTGTACGTCGTACGCGACGCACGGCGAGCCGATGATCCCGTTCTACATCTTCTACTCGATGTTCGGCTGGCAGCGCACCGCCGACCAGATGTGGCAGCTCGCCGACCAGCTCGGCAAGGGCTTCATCGTCGGCGCCACCGCGGGCCGCACCACGCTGACCGGTGAGGGCCTCCAGCACGCGGACGGCCACTCGCATCTGATCGCGTCCACGAACCCGGCGTCGCTCAACTACGACCCGGCCTTCGCGTACGAGATCGCGGTGATCGTCAAGGACGGTCTGCGCCGGATGTACGGCGAGAAGCCGGAAGACGTCTTCTACTACCTGACGGTCTACAACGAGCCGAAGGTGCAGCCGGCGATGCCGGAGGGCGTCGAGGAAGGCATCCTCAAGGGTCTGTACCGCTTCAACACGTCGGCGGACCTGGCGGAGTCGGCCCCGGCCGCCGACGCCCCGAAGATCCAGCTCATGGCTTCGGGTACGGCGATCCACTGGGTCCTGGAGGCGCAGCGGTTGCTCGCCGCCGACTGGAACGTGGCCGCCGACGTCTGGTCCGCCACCTCCTGGGGCGAGCTGCGGCGCGACGCGCTGGAGTGCGACGAGGCGCTGCTGCGCGGCGAGACGCGCACCCCGTACGTCACCCGCGCACTGGAGGGCGCCGCCGGCCCGGTGCTCGCCGTCTCCGACTGGATGCGTCAGGTCCCGGACCAGATCAGCCAGTGGGTGGAGCAGGACTACACCTCGCTGGGCACGGACGGCTTCGGTCTGTCCGACACCCGCGAGGGCGCCCGCCGCCACTTCGGCGTCGACGCGCAGTCGATCGTGGTGGCCGCGCTGGCCCAGCTCGCCCGCCGCGGCGAGGTCCCGGCCTCGGCCATCAAGGACGCCCGGGAGCGCTACGGCCTTTAGGCCCCGACGCCGAAGCACGACCGGTGAGGCGGTCCGCCCCGTGGGGGGGGCGGACCGCCTCGTCCGTGTTTCCCCGGCCGCTTTTTGCGGCCACGCGGGGGGCGTTCACCGGCCTTTGGCCGTATGAGCGGTGGCGGCGCGGGGGTGGACCCGTGATGCTTGAGCCGTGATGGACGAGACGGAGTTCTGGGAGATCGTCGACCGTACCCGCGAGGCCGCCGAGGGCGACCCCGAGGAACACGCCGAGCTGCTCGTCGAGCGGCTGGCACAGCTCGACCCGGACTCCGTGCTCGACTTCGCCCGGCACTTCGAGTCCCGGTACAACCGGGCGTACACGTGGGACCTGTGGGGCGCCGCGTGGGTGCTGCTGGACGGGGCGAGCGACGACGCGTTCGACTACTTCCGGTGCTGGCTGATCGGCCAGGGGCGGGAGGTCTTCGAGGGCGCGGTGCACGATCCGGACGCGCTCGCGGAGCTGCTGACCGACTTCGACGAGGAGATCGACGGGGACGGCGAGGAGCTGGGGTACGCGGCCGACGAGGCGTACGAGCAGCTGACGGGCTCGGTGGCGCCGGACCTGGGCGTCGCGTTGCAGCCGGCCGAGCCGGAGGGCGCGCCGCTGGACTTCGAGAACGAAGCCGTCCTGGCGGAGCGCTTCCCCCGGCTGTGGGACCGGTTCAGGGGCTGAGGGGTGTCCGGCGGACACCCCCGACGCTCAGTAGTGCGTGCCGCCGTCGATGCGGATCTCCGTACCGGTGATGAACGCGCCGTCGTCGGAGCCCAGCATCGCGACGACGCCGGCCACCGTCTCCGGGCCCGCGAAGCCCTGGCCGAGGGCCGGGGCGAGTTTGGTGAACAGGCTCCAGTCGGTGTCCTCGGGCAGGCCGGGACCGTTGCCGGTGGTCATGCCGCTCTCGATGGAGCCGGGCGCGACGGAGACGAAGCGCAGGCCCTGCTTGCTGTACTCGGCGGCCAGGGCGTGGGTCATCGACTGGATGCCGCCCTTGCTGGCCGCGTAGGCGGACATGTAGGGGTGCGCGAAGGACGCCGAGGTCGAGCTGAAGTTGACGACGACCGGCCGGTCCCCTTCCAGCAGCGCCGGGAGGGACTCGCGGATCATCAGGAAGGTGCCGGTCAGGTTGACCCCGATGACCTTGTTCCAGAAGTCGAGCGTGGTCTGGTGCGTGTGCGCGGAACGCAGGATGCCCGCGGCGTTGACCAGCACGTCCAGGCCACCGAGGGCGACGACGGCGGCGGCGACCCCCGAGGTCACCGACTGCTCGTCGGATATGTCGAGCACGGCGGTGCTCAGGCGGTCCGGGTGCCCTTCGGCGGCGGCCCGCTCGGCCGTGGCCTTCAGGCCGGCCTCGTCGACGTCCACGGTGTGGACCCGGCCGCCCTCGGCGAGGATGCGGTGGACGGTGGCGCGGCCGATGCCGGAGCCGCCGCCGGTGATGAGGACGCGACGTCCTTCGTAACGGTTCATGCGGCGAGCCTACTCGGGCCCTGGCACGTTTTGCCACCATGTCAAAAGATGTAATGCCGCTGGTGTCAGGACGGTAGGCTTCCCCCGTGAGATCCCCTCGTCCGTACTCCCCCCAGGCCGGCTCCGGAGCCCAGTCGCTGACCGAGCGCCGCAAGGCGGCCACGCAGCTCGACATCGCCCGCGCGGCCTGTGAACTCTTCGCCGAGCACGGCCCGGACGGCACCACCGCCGAGGACATCGCCCACCGGGCCGGGGTGGCGCTGCGCACCTTCTACCGCTACTTCCGCAACAAGCAGGAGGCCGTGGCCCCGCTGCTGGCGGGCGGCGGCGACGCCTGGCGCGCCCTCCTCGCCGAGGAGGACCCCGGCACTCCGCTCGCGGAGGCACTGGACCGTGCCGTGACCCGCTCGCTCAGCGACCTGCGGTCCGTCGAGGAGGGCTTGGAGGTCACCCGCGGCCTGCTCCGCGCGGCGGCGACCGACGAGGCCCTGCGCGGGGTCTGGTACCGGGTCAACCAGGACTCGGAGGAGCGGCTGGTGCCGGTCATCGCCCGGCTCGCCGGCCCGGACGCCGATCCCGTCCACATCCGTCTGCTGGCCGCGGCCGCGACCGACGCGATCCGGATCGCCCTGGAACTCTGGTCGGCCACGGACGCCCCCACCTCCGGTCCCGGCTCCCCGGCCGAACTCGCACTGCGCTGCCTGCGTGAGCTGACGCGCGGGATGACGGTCGTGTCGGGGGGCTGAGCCGCTCCGTCACCGCCGCGCGGAGCCGTCACGCCGAGACCGGCACTCCCGCCCTGAGGAACCACACGCCGGCGATGCTCCCGTCCTCGTGGAAGCCCACACGGAACTCACCGGGCCGGTGCTCCATGCTCAAGGGCACATTCACGACGGTGAGCGCGCCGGACGCGACGTCCGCGGGTCGCCCGTGCGACCGGTAGCTGCCGAACGCCGCCTGGTAGGCCGTCCATGCCTGCGCGAGGGCGGCGGGCGGCAGCAGCCGGCGCGTCGTCGGATCGAAGTGGGCCGTGGCCGCGGCGAACCTGCCGTTCACGATGTCGTCGAGCGTCCCGACGGCGATCCGGTCGTACCGGGTCTCGGCCGGGGCGGCCACGGCGGCCGTGCCCGCCACCGTCGTGGCGTGGCTCCCCGCAGCGGCGGAGACGAGACCGCCGGCCGGGAGCAGCACGCAGGCGGCCAGCGTGAGCGTCACCCCCGCCCGGGCCGCGCGCCGCCTGCTGATGAGCGTTGCGTCCTTGCCGGGCATCGGCACCACGACTTCTCCACCTGGGGGTCCGGACACGTCCATCGTGCTCCCCGCGCCCTGCTCCCGCATGCCGGGGGAGGCGCGGGACACCGCGCGAAAAGGCCGCCGGCCGCGCCTTCCCACCGGGGGAAGGACGCGGCCGACGGCCTACTGGCGTCCTGCGGGACGCCCGCTCCGACGTGCGGCTTCTTACAGGTCGAAGTAGAGCTCGAACTCGTGCGGGTGCGGACGCTGGGCGATCGGGGCGATCTCGTGCGTGCGCTTGTAGTCGATCCAGGTCTCGATCAGGTCGGGGGTGAAGACACCGCCGGCCAGGAGGTACTCGTGGTCCGCCTCCAGGGCCTTGAGGACGTCCTCGAGGCTGGTCGGGACCTGCGGGACGCTCGCGTGCTCGTCCGGGGAGAGCTCGTAGAGGTCCTTGTCGATCGGCTCCATCGGCTCGATCTTGTTCTTGACGCCGTCGAGGCCGGCCAGCAGCAGGGCCGCGAACGCCAGGTACGGGTTCGAGGACGGGTCCGGCGCGCGGAACTCGACGCGCTTGGCCTTCGGGTTCGAGCCGGTGATCGGGATGCGCATGGCCGCGGAGCGGTTGCGCTGCGAGTACACCATGTTGACCGGGGCCTCGAAGCCGGGCACCAGGCGGTGGTAGGAGTTCACCGTCGGGTTGGTGAACGCCAGCAGCGACGGGGCGTGCTTGAGGATGCCGCCGATGTAGTAGCGGGCGGTGTCCGACAGACCCGCGTAGCCGGCCTCGTCGTAGAACAGCGGCTCGCCGCCGGCCCACAGGGACTGGTGGACGTGCATGCCGGAGCCGTTGTCACCGAAGATCGGCTTCGGCATGAAGGTCGCGGTCTTGCCGTTGCGCCAGGCGACGTTCTTCACGACGTACTTGAAGAGCATCAGGTCGTCGGCCGCGGCCAGCAGCGTGTTGAACTTGTAGTTGATCTCGGCCTGGCCGCCGGTGCCGACCTCGTGGTGCTGGCGCTCGACCTGGAGGCCCTGGGCGTCGAGCTCCAGGGAGATCTCGGCACGCAGGTCGGCGAAGTGGTCGACCGGGGCGACCGGGAAGTAACCGCCCTTGTAGCGGACCTTGTAGCCGCGGTTGTTCTCCTCGGAACCGGTGTTCCAGGCGCCGGCCTCGGAGTCGATGTGGTAGAAGCCCTCGTTCGCGGTGGTCGCGAAGCGCACGCTGTCGAAGATGTAGAACTCGGCCTCGGGCCCGAAGTACGCGGTGTCGGCGATGCCGGTGGAGGCGAGGTACGCCTCGGCCTTCTTCGCGATGTTGCGCGGGTCGCGGCTGTACGCCTCGCCCGTGATCGGGTCGTGGATGAAGAAGTTGATGTTCAGCGTCTTGTCGCGGCGGAACGGGTCGAGACGCGCGGTGGTGATGTCGGCACGCAGAGCCATGTCGGACTCGTGGATGGCCTGGAACCCGCGGATCGAGGAGCCGTCGAAGGCGAGCTCCTCGGCCGGGTCGAACGCCCGAGCCGGGATGGTGAAGTGCTGCATCACACCAGGCAGGTCGCAGAAGCGGACGTCGACGAACTTGACGTCGTTCTCCTCGATGTACTGCTTCACTTCGTCGGCGTTCTGGAACATCCAACTCCTCCTACTCCCGACCCCGGGGCAGGGACGGGCTGTATAGCTCGTGGTGCGTCAGTGCGGTGCCGCACGCTGACCCGACCATAAGCAGACGGGATTTCTCAAGCATGACCCATTTGTTTCGCACAAGTTAACCAGGGGCCCGTCCAGGTCGCATGGAGCGCCACCGGTACCGTGGTCGAGTGGACAACAGGCAAGCAATCGGATCCTGGCTCTCCGGCCCCCGCGCGGCCGCCGAGGAGATGGGCGTCGACTTCGGCTACCGCGGCGAGCGCCTCGGGCTGCCCCCGTCGGGGCCCGGTTCGGTGGCCCGGTTCGGGCGGCGGCTCGGCGCCGTCGCCATCGACTGGGTCGGCTGCCAGCTCATCGCCTACGGGCTGATCACGCGCGGCGACCTGGGGGCCACGGGCAACTGGACGCTGGCCGTCTTCGTCGTCCTGTCCGTCCTGACGGTCGCCACCGTGGGATTCACCCCCGGCAAGCGGATTCTCGGCCTCCGGGTGGTCGCGGAGGACGGCGGTCGCCTCGGCGTCGCGCGTGTGCTGCTGCGCACGGTCCTGCTGGCCCTCGTCATCCCGGCGCTGGTCTGGGACCGGGACGGCCGCGGCCTGCACGACCGACTGGCGCGCGCGGTCCAGGTGCGCATGTAACGGCGGATCGCATACGACGCCGCTCCCCCGGGCCCCCGCCGCGGCGCCCCCCCCCCCCCGGCCGGGCGGGGGGGCGCCCCACGTCGTATGCGATGAAGCGACGCGGTCAGCCGCGCGGCGGCCGTTGACCGCCGCGGGCGCGGCCGGGGAGCGGGCCCTTGGGGATCGGCATGTTGCTCATCAGGTCACCCATGGCCCGGAGCTTGTCGTTGACCTCCGTGATCTGGGGGCCGGCCAGCACGCGCGGCAGCTTGAGCAGCGTCGTACGGACCTTCTTGAGCGGCACCTCGCCCTCGCCGGTGCCCACGATGAAGGCGTGGACGGGAACGTCGGGCATGATCCGGGCCAGCTTCTTCTTCTCGGCCGCGAGCAGGCTCTTGACCCGGTTCGGGTTGCCCTCCGCGATCAGCACCACGCCCGCCTTGCCGACGGCCCGGTGGACGATGTCCTGGCTGCGGTTCATCGCGACGGCCGGGGTGGTGGTCCAACCCCGCCCCACGTTGTCCAGTACGGCCGCGGCCGCGCCCGGCTGCCCCTCCATCTGCCCGAAGGCAGCCCGCTCGGCCCGTCGTCCGAAGACGATCGCCATCGCGAGGAACGCCACCAGGAAGCCCAGGATGCCCAGGTAGACCGGGTGGTCGATCAGGAAGCCGATCGCAAGGAAGACACCGAAGGTGACGATTCCCACGCCCGCGACGATCAGACCGACCTTCGGGTCGGCCTTGCGCGTCATCTTGTACGTCAGGGCGATCTGCTTCAGTCGCCCGGGGTTCGCAGCAGTCTCTGCGTTTGACTTCCTCGCCATAAGGCGAAGTTTACGTGGCCTGCGGGGTCCGGGTCGCCGCGGCCTCCAGTACGTGCTCGGTCTCGACGCGGTCCTTGGCCCTGCGCCGGTCTTCGAGGACGGCGGTCCAGGCGTTGCGGCGGGCGCCGCTCATGAGCAGCGATTCGATGCCGCGGAAGGCGTCGGAGAAGGTCGGGATGGCGATGGCGCGTACGGGCGCGGCCTGCATGATGTCGATCCCTTTCACGGTGCTCACGGTGCTCACGGAACGGTGCTCACGGGGGGCGAACGGTGTGCGTCGGTGTGTGCGGTGCGTGGACCAATCGTCACTGAACGGTGTTACCAGGGCATGACCGGCCGGTCAAATGTGATCGACATGTTGCACAAGGCGACGCGGCCCGCCGGGCTCTCCTCCAAGAGCCTAGGGGCCGCGTCACGGCGGGGTTACCCGTTGGTAGCCATTTGTGCGGGACTTCACACGGTCGGCGGTCAGACGTTCGCGCGCTTCTCCATCGCCTGCTGGTAGAGGCGACCCGCCCGGTACGACGACCTGACGAGCGGGCCGGACATCACGCCGGAGAAGCCGATCTCCTCGGCCTCCTTCGCCAGCTCCACGAACTCCGCCGGCTTCACCCAGCGCTCGACGGGGTGGTGGCGCGGCGACGGGCGCAGGTACTGGGTGATGGTGATCAGCTCGCAGCCCGCCTCGTGCAGGTCGCGCAGGGCCTGGCTGACCTCCTCGCGCTCCTCGCCCATGCCCAGGATCAGGTTCGACTTGGTGACCAGACCGTACGCGCGGGCCTTGGTGATCACGTCGAGCGAGCGCTCGTAGCGGAAGCCGGGCCGGATGCGCTTGAAGATGCGCGGCACGGTCTCGACGTTGTGCGCGAAGACCTCGGGGCGGGAGGCGAAGACCTCCTCCAGCAGCTCCGGCACCGCGTTGAAGTCGGGGGCCAGCAGCTCGACCTTGGTGTGGCCGGACTCACGGCCCGCCGTCTGCGCGTGGATCTGGCGCACGGTCTCCGCGTACAGCCACGCCCCGCCGTCCGGCAGGTCGTCGCGGGCGACGCCGGTGATGGTGGCGTAGTTCAGGTCCATCGTGACGACGGACTCGCCCACGCGGCGCGGCTCGTCGCGGTCGAGCGCCTCGGGCTTGCCGGTGTCGATCTGGCAGAAGTCACAGCGCCGGGTGCACTGGTCGCCACCGATGAGGAAGGTGGCCTCGCGGTCCTCCCAGCACTCGTAGATGTTGGGACAACCGGCTTCCTGGCAGACCGTGTGCAGTCCTTCACCCTTCACCAGGGCCTGCATCTTGGTGTATTCGGGACCCATCTTCGCCCGGGTCTTGATCCACTCGGGCTTGCGCTCGATGGGGGTCTGGCTGTTACGGACCTCCAGGCGCAGCATCTTGCGTCCGTCGGGTGCGACTGCGGACACGACCGGCTCCCTGTGACTTCGATTCTTCGGCGCCCACCAGGGTACGCCCGTAATTTCATACGCTCTTACGTCGGGCAACCTGGGGGCCGCCGACGGCATTCCCGAGCGTCAGCCGACCGACGGCTCTGTCTCCCTGGGCCGCAGCTCGGCGTGCTCCAAGACGTCCTTGAGGTGGCGCTCCACGACCGGGACCACATCGGCGACGGTGATCTCGCGTCCCAGCTCGTAGGAGAGCGAGGTCACACCGGCGTCCCGGATGCCGCAGGGCACGATCCGGTCGAACCAGGTGTTGTCGGGGTTCACGTTGAACGAGAAGCCGTGCATCGTGACGCCCTTGGCGACGCGGATGCCGATGGCCGCGAGCTTGCGGTCCTCGCGTCGCTG
Organism: Streptomyces sp. NPDC058279; assembly: GCF_042881255.1. Classification (NCBI taxonomy): domain Bacteria; kingdom Bacillati; phylum Actinomycetota; class Actinomycetes; order Kitasatosporales; family Streptomycetaceae; genus Streptomyces; species Streptomyces sp. NPDC058279. Next base: position 209,547 of record NZ_JBHVYA010000002.1, read on the forward strand.
GCCGGCGTTGGAGGGGGCGTACTCGGGGCCGTTCAGCCGGGGGTCGAACTCCTCGTCGTGCAGCCGGGGGTCGAAGTCAAGGCTGAGCCCGCCGAGCCGCGGGCGCTCCTCCACCGGGTCGCCGAGCACCCACACCCCGCTGCGCCCCTCGACCCGGGAGGTCTCCACGCCGAAGTCGGCCGCGGTGCGGATCAGCGCGTCCTCCAGCCGGCGTACGTGGGCGACGACGTCGACCGGCCGGGGCAGCTTCATGATCGGGTAGCCGACGAGCTGGCCCGGGCCGTGCCAGGTGATCTTCCCGCCGCGGTCCACGTCGACCACGGGCGTGCCGTCCAACGGCCGCTCATTGGCATCGGTGCGCCGGCCCGCCGTGTAGACCGGCAGGTGCTCCAGCAGCAGACACGTGTCGTGGATCTCGTCCGCGAAGCGGGCGGCGTGGACGCGGCGCTGCTCTTCCCATGCCTCGGTGTACTCGACGTAATCCGGCCCGAAGCCCAGATGGACAAACCGAAGGTCAGTCACCGCAGCGCCTCCTCTTTGAACCTGCTGTGTGCACGTATCGCACCAGCAAGGGTACGGCGGTCCGGGCGCGGCCCCTCAGGGCCCCGGCGGGGGGCCCGGCAGCCGCTTCGGCCGCCGCCCGCCCCGGGGCGGGCGGTCCGGGTCCTCGTCCGCGCGCGGCAGTCGCCGATGGCCCTCCGAGTGGTCGTTGACCCACCCGCACACCCCGCAGGCGTACCGCCCGTCGAGCCCCGCGATGTACGTGCCGCAGCGGCGGCACTCCGCCTCGGTCAGCTCGGGCGCGCGCAGCGGGGTGGCGGACTCTGCGTAGTCGTCGGGAAACTGCGCCTCGGTGGGACGGCGGGTCATGGGGCGCAGCCTATGCGGGTGAAGGGGGTGGATCCGTAAAGGGTCATACCGGTTCTGCACACGATCGGATGAATGTGGGACAGAGCGGGCGGTAGGGACGGAGTTCGCCGCTACATTCACGCCGTTCACTGGGCCGGCGACTCCGGTCCGTCACGTCAGGAAACCGTGGAGCCGATGACGGAACGACCTGCCCAGCGCGTCCCCAACCGGCAGCTCGCGGCGCTGATCGCCGAAGCCGGGTTCTCCAACGCCGGGCTCGCCCGCCGCGTCGACCAGCTTGGCCTGGAGCACGGTCTCGATCTGCGGTACGACAAGACCTCCGTGACCCGCTGGCTGCGCGGGCAGCAGCCCCGCGGCACGACCCCCGCGCTGATCGCGGAGGTCTTCACCCGACGCCTGGGCAGACGGCTCTCGGCCCAGGACCTGGGGCTGGACGCGTGCGCGCCCGTCTACGCGGGCCTGGAGTTCGCCGCCACCCCCGAGGAGGCCGTGGACATCGCGAGCGGGCTGTGGCGCAAGGACTCCGGTTCGCACGCCGAGCTGCGCAAGATCGCCTTCACCCCGGCCGGGCTGGTCGTCCCGAGCCGGGACTGGCTCATCGGCCGGGCCGACGAGCGGGTCGGGCGGGGGGCGGACAGCGCCGCCGCCCGCGTCCCGCTCCAGGGCCGCACCACGGTGCCCCGCCAGCGGCAGATCGACCGCGGCCCCGGGCAGCGGGTGACGGGCGGGGACATCGCGGCCCTGCGGTCGGTGGGCGAGCTGTTCCGGGCCCTGGACCACGCCTACGGCGGCGGGCACGCCCGCCAAGCCCTGGTGCGGTACCTGGAACACGAGGCGGAGCCCATGCTCCGCGGTACCTACGGGGAGACCACCGGGCGGCGGCTGTTCTCCGCCGCCGCCGACCTGACCCGGCTCGCGGGCTGGACCTCGTACGACATCGCGGCCCACGGGCTCGCCCAGCGGTACTTCGTGCAGGCGCTGCGGCTCGCGCAGGCCGCCGGGGACCGGCCGTACGGGTCGTACGTGCTGATCACCATGAGCCGGCAGGCGGTCTACCTCGGCCACGGCCGCGAGGCGGTACAGCTGGCCCGGGTCGCCCAGCAGGGCGTGGGGTCGGGGCCGCCGCCGGTGGTGCAGGCGCTGCTGCACTCGGCGGAGGCGCGCGGGCACGCGGTGCTCGGCGAGGTGCGGGCCGCCACGGCCTCGCTGGTGCGAGCCGAGCGGGCGCTGGGCGCGACCCGCCCGGGCGACGACGTGCCGCACTGGGCCCGGGACTTCGACGAGGCGCAGCTCGCCGACGAGTTCGGGCACTGCCACCGGGACCTCCAGCAGTACCGGGCGTCGGCGCAGCACGCCGAGCGCTCCCTCCAGCTGCGGGCGCCCGCGTACGCGCGCTCCCGGCTGTTCTGCCGGGTGGTGCTGGCCACCGCGCGGCTGGGGCTGGGCGAACTGGACCAGGCGTGCGCGCTCGGCGCGGAGGCGGCGCAGCAGGCGATGGAGATGCGCTCGGTGCGCGCGGTGGAGTACGTACGGGACTTCGAGCGACGGCTGGAGCCGTACCGGGACGCCCCGGCGGTACGGACCTACCGGGACCGGGTCGCGGCGCTGGCGTGAGCCGCGACCCGGCCGGGTGGGTTCAGGCCGCCACCCGCAGGGGGCGTTCGGTGGCGGCCGGTACCGGGATGCCGAAGTCGCGCAGGACGGCGGCGGCGGCGCGGCGGGCGGAGTGCAGGGCGCCGTCGACGGTGTTGGAGTCCCGGTGGTCCCCGCACACGTACAGGCCGGCCAGCACCCGTACCGGGCGCCGCAGGTCGTGCGGCGGTGGCATGGCGGGCACCGCCTCCGGGGTGTGGTGGACGGCGAGCAGCTCCCAGTCCCGGGTGGAGGTGTCGTAGAGCCGGGCCAGCCGGGAGGCGACGGTCCGGGCCGCCGGCGGCGGTCCGTGCACGGTGGTGGTGACCAGGCCGCGCCCCGCGGGGGCCCGCGTCGGGTCGACCGCGCTCATCACCGTGGTGTGGGCGACCGGCCACTTCGGGTCGGCGTCCAGGAGCAGTGAGCCGTCCCAGGACAGGGCGGTGGGTGTCGCGTGGTGCAGGACGGTGACCTCGTGGAAGTCGGGCACGCGCAGTCCGGGCAGCAGTTCGGCGGCGGCCCGGGCCCCGGTGGCGAGGACCGCGGAGCGACAGCCGAACTCCCCGTGCCGCTCGGTGGTGACCAGGTTGGTCGCCACCGACCGCACCCGGACCCCGGTGCGTACGGTGCCGGGCGGCAGGGCGGCGGCGAGCAGGGTGGGCAGGGTCGCCGCGCCGCCCTCGGGCACGGCGAACCGGCCCCGGGCGAAGCCGCGCAACGCGAGGTCGGCGACCCGGCTGGAGGTGGTGAGCTCCGGATCGCGCAACAGCGTGGCCAGGAGCGGGCGCACCACGCCGGCCAGGGTGCGCGGGGGCAGTCCGCGCGAGGTGAGGGCGGCGTGGGCGGTGCGTTCGGGCCGGGCGAGCAGGCGTTCCTCCGGTTGGGCGGCGAGTCGGGCGAGGGCCGCGCTGAGTCGGGCCTGGTCCAGGGAGCCGCCGGCCAGGGCGCGGGCGGGCGTGCGGGCCCCGGCGCGTTGCCGCCTGCCGTCGGCGCCGTGGACGAGGACGCCGGGCGCGAAGGCGCGCAGGGTGAGGTCCTCCAGGCCCGGGGTGCGGGCGGGCTCCGTATACGAGGTGTTCAGGAGTTGGCCGACCCGGTCGAGTCGGAATCCGTCGACCGATTCGGTGGCCATCCGGCCGCCGGGGTCGTCGGCGGACTCCAGCACGGTGACGGTGACGCCTTGGGCGATCAGGTGGTGCGCGGCCGCGAGTCCTGAGACTCCGGCTCCTACGATGACGACGTCCGCATGGTGTGCGCTGCTGAGCACGTGCCCCTCCCCGAGGTCGGCGCGGCTGTGTGGGGTCCTCCTTCCCCACTCCGACTCCGGCAGAACCCATGTCCTGTGGGGTATTGCGCACAACTTCGGTCGCATGACGGTCGCATGTGGGTCACAAACGGTCGCACATGTGCGCTCGGCGCTCCCCCCGGACCGCCGGGGCGGGGCCGGGGCCGGGGCGCGGCGGGGCCGGGGCGGGGGGCTCAGCCGGTCAGGGCCGCGCGGATCGAGGCGTCGATGCCGGGGTAGCGGAACACGAAGCCCGATTCCAACAGGCGGGTGGGACGCACCCGCTGGCTGCCGAGCACGTCCTCGGCGAACTCCCCGAGCACCAGGCGCATCGCCGGGGCCGGCACGGCGAACACCGCCGGTCGGTGCAGGGCGCGGCCCATGGCGGCCGTGACCTCACGGTTCGTCACCGGCTCGGGGGCGGTGAGGTTGACCGGTCCCGTCAGTCCCGGCGTGTCGATGAGGTGGCGCAGTGCGGCGATCTCATCGTGCATCGAGATGTGCGACCAGAACTGGCGGCCGTCGCCGAGCCGGCCGCCGAGTCCGGCACGGAAGATGGGGAAGAGCTTGCCCCAGGCGCCCCCCTCGGCGGAGACCACCAATCCGGTACGGGCGAACACGGTCCGGACGCCGGCGGCCCGGGCGGGCGCGGCGGCGGCCTCCCACTCCACGCACACGGAGGGCAGGAACCCCTCCCCGGCCGGGGCGTCCTCGTCGACGGTGCGGTCGGCGGTGTCGCCGTAGTACCCGATGGCGCTCCCGCAGACGAGGACCTTCGGGGGCTCCTCCATCCGCGCGACGGCGCCGGCGATCGCGGCGGTCCCGAGGACCCGGCTGTCGCGGATCTCCCGCTTGTAGGCGGCGGTCCAGCGGCGGTCGCCGACCCCGGCGCCGGCCAGGTGCACGACGGCCCCGCAGCCGGCGAGCCCGGCCGGATCCACGTACCCGCGAGCGGGATCCCACAGCGCCTCGCCCTCCCGGGCGGGCGCGCGGCGCACGAGGCGCACGAGCTCGTGCCCGTCGGCGTGGAGGGCCCGTACGAGGGCACTGCCGATGAGACCGCTTGATCCGGTGACGGCGATTCGCATGGGCCCAGTGTGCGCGTTCGGCCCGGTGGCCGGCCGCGCGGAGACGCACGGGCGTGGCGCCCTGCCGACCGACGACCCCGGCCTCCCCCGTGCCGGGGCGTTCGGCCCGGGACGGGGCCCCTGACCCCGTGGTGCGGGCCCTCGCCCACCGGTGCCGCGCCCGGCGAGCCGCGCGGAGCGGTGGCACGCGGGCCGGGGCGGCGCCGGGCGGCGTGGCCTCGGGCGGCGTCCGCGGCGTCAGCCGGTGCTGCCCAGCAGGGTGCCCACCGCGTAGGTGACCGCCATGGCCAGCGCGCCGCCGCCCACGTTCCGCAGCACCGCCCGGCCGGCCGGGGCGCCGCCCAGCCGGGCGCTGACCACCCCGCACAGCGTGAGCGCCGCCAGGACGGCCACCACCGTGACCGGCACCCGCGCCGAGGGGCCCGGTAGCACGATCGCGAGCAACGGCAGCATCGCCCCCACCGTGAAGGCGATCAGGCTGGCCCACGCCGCGTTCCAGGGGTTCGCCAGCTCGTCCGGGTTGATCCCGAGCTCCACGCGCGCGTGCGCCCGCAGCGCGTCCCGTTCCGTCAGCTGCTCGGCCGCCTCGCGCGCCAGCCGCGGGCTCAGCCCCCGCTCCGTGAGCAGCACGGTCAGTTCCTCCAGCTCCGCCTCCGGCTCCTCCACCAGCTCGCGCCGCTCCACCTCCAGCGCGGCCCGCTCGGAGTCGCGCTGGGAGCTGACCGACACGTACTCCCCGGCCGCCATGGACAGCGAGCCCGCCAGCAGCCCGGCCACTCCCGCCTCCAGGATCGTCCCCCGGGCGGTCGTCGCACCGGCCACTCCGACCACCAGGCCCGCCGTGGAGATGATCCCGTCGTTGGCGCCCAGCACCCCCGCCCGCAGCCAGTTCAGCCGGGCGCTGATCGTCCCGCTGCGGGTGTCCGCCGTATCCGTCACGGCACCACTGTCCGGCGCCGGCGCGTTCGGCACCACCCAGCGTGCGGCGCCCGTCCGCCGGCGCCAGGGTGGAGGGGTGATGCACGGACGCGAGGAGCCCGGCCGGCTGCGGGGTGCGCCGCCGCCCCGGTGGGCCCGGGCCGCGCCCCTGGCGGCCTTGGTGGGGCTGACGTGCGTCCAGTGGCTCACTCCCGGCATCGCGGAACTCGGCTACTTCCTGGCCGCGATCCCGGCCGTGGCCGCGTTCTCGTACGGGGCCGTCGGGACGGCCGCCTTCGCCGGGGTGGTCACGCTCCTGCTCGGCGTGCACCGGCTGGGCGTCGGGCACGCCAGGGGGACCGACCTGGCCACGGTGGCCACCGTCGGTCTGCTCAGCGTGGTCATCGCCTGGGTGCGGCGGCGACGGGACGCCCAGTTGGTCAGCGTCCGTACGGTCGCCGAGGCGGCGCAGCTCGCGCTGCTGCCCCCCGTGCCGGAACGGGTGGGCCGGGTGCGTTGCGACGGCCTCTATCGGGCGGCCCAGCGCGGCACGCTGGTCGGCGGGGACCTCTTCGACGTACGGGCCGGGCCGTACGGGGTGCGGGCGGTGGTCGGCGACGTACGCGGGCACGGGCTGGCCGCGGTCGGGACGGTGGCCGCGCTGCTGGGTGCCTTCCGGGAGGCGACCCTGGACGACCCCGGGTTGGAGGCGGTCGCGGCCCGGCTGGACCGGCGGCTGGTGGAGGATGCGGCGACCGGGCCCGAGGAGCATCCGGAGCTGTTCGCGACGGCTGTCCTGCTGGAGTTCCCGCCGGAACGGGACGTGGTGCGGATCGCCTCCTGCGGGCACCCTCCGGTGCTGCTGCTCCGGGATTTCGCGGCCTGCGAGCTGGCCGTGGAACCGGGCCCTCCGCTGGGTCTGGGTCTCGCGGGCCCGGCGCCCACACGGATCACGGAGGTCCCGCTGCTCCCGGGCGACCGGCTGCTCGTCCACACGGACGGGGTCACCGAGGCGCGGGACGCCGCCGGGCACTTCTACCCGTTGGCGCAGCGGGTCCCGATGCTGGCGAAGGACCCGGAGGGGCTGCCGCGCGCGGTGTGGCGGGACCTGCTGGCCTTCACGGACGGCGGACCGGGCGACGACGTGGCCGTGTTGGTGCTGTCGGCGGCGGGGGCCGACGCGGCGCCGGGCTAGGCCGGCTCGTTCCGACCTTGCCCGGCCCGCGCCCGGCCCCCGCCGCCGGATTCGTCAGCCGCCGTCGCGGATGAAGGAGCGCACCATCCGGCAGGTGGTGTTGGACGGGCGGTGGATGCCCACCCGGACCGCCATGGTGCGTATCTTGCGGTTGGTGGCGCGCTTGGCGTCGTACGTCCCCGTGTCGAGCAGGGATATCGCCAACCGCATCGCCTTGAGGCGGCGGTTGTGGCTCTCGTACCACTCGCGCGGCAGCCCGGCCGGCAGTGGCTTCTTCTTGGGCATCGAAATGATCGCGGCAGCGGCCATCTACAGCCTCCCAAACGGTAGTTGGCTTCCTGTCGTGCTCCCTCGATTTTACGGTGACCCACTGACAATCGCCCCTGGCCAGACGGCACCTGACTACCCTGGAGGGCATGGAGATCTGGATCAATCCCGCGTGTTCGAAGTGCCGTGGCGCACTGACCCTGCTGGACGCGGAGGGCGCCGAGTACACGGTGCGCCGCTACCTGGAAGACGTACCGTCCGAGGCCGAGATCCGCGAGGTGCTGGGCCGCCTCGGGCTGGAGCCCTGGGACATCACCCGCACCTCGGATCCGCTGGCGAAGGAGACCGGCGTACGGGAACTGCCGCGCGAGGAGACCGAGGAGGCGCGCTTGCGCTGGATCGCCCACCTGGCGGCGCACCCGAAGCTGATCCAGCGGCCCATCATCACCGCAGAGGACGGCACGGCCGTGGTGGCCCGCTCCGAGGAAGCGGTCCGCGACGCCCTCTCCCGCCGGTAGGGGCGGCCCGTGCGGCCGTAGGGCCCCGACCCGCTCAGGAGCGGGACGCCGGCGGCCAGTCGGGGGCCGGATCGGAGTCGAGGAGGGGCCGGAGGGCGCCCACCGCGGCTCCGACACACACGTCCCGCAGTTCGGCACGGGTGCAGGTTTCCCGGGTGAGCCAGTCCACGCAGAGCACTTGGACGAAGACGAGCCAGCTCTTGAGGACGCCGGAGACCGCCTCCCGGGTGGCGGCATCCGTGAGCGGGAGCACGCCGAGCAGGCCCGCGCGGAGGGCGTCGAGTTCGTTCCCCATGATCGTCTGGATGACCGGGTCGCCGGCGAGGACGCGGTTGGCGGCCAGGACGGCGTGCCGGTTGGCGACGAAGTAGTCGAGGTGCGCGTCGAGACCCTGGACCAGTTGCTCGACGAAGGTGCGGTCCGGGTCGAAACGCGTCTCGGCGAGCAGGTCGTCGGCCGCCTGCCGGTACACGGCGGCGAAGAGGTCGTGCTTGCTCGCGAAGTGCCGGTAGAGCAGGGCACGGGACACGCCCGCCCGCTCCGCCACCTCCTCCATCAGCACCTCGTCGTAGGGGCGGGCGGCGAAGAGCCGCGCGCCGACGCCGAGGAGCTGGGCGCGGCGGTCGGCCGGTGCGAGCCGGCTGCGCCGGGGAGGGGAGGAAGGCACTCCCGCAGGTTACTTGACACGCGTCCACCAACGACCCTTAGTTTAAGTAGACACATGTCAACCAAGGGTGAGGGGTGTGCGGCATGGGCAAGGCGAAGGCCCTCAGGGCGCTCGCGTGGGCGATGGGGATCGCGTGCGTGGCGATCGGCCTCTTCCACGTCCTCGGCGGCAACGCCGCCATTCCGGGCGAGGCGGACGCGGGCGCGACCATCGACAGCCTGGGCCGGTTCCTCGGCGCGATCTTCGTGGGCTACGGCCTCACCTGGCTGTGGGCGGCGCGCCGAACGCCGGTTCCGGCGGCGGCCGTGCGCATGCTGACCGGCGTGTTCCTGCTCGGCGGACTCGCCCGCGTGCTGTCGATCGCGGTCGCGGGATGGCCGCACGCGTTCCAGGTGGTGTTGATGGTCGTCGAACTCGCCCTGTCGCCGGTCTACTTCTGGCTGGCGGACGCGGACGAGAAGGCGATCGGACCGCGCCGGACCGCTCGCGCTTAACCGGGACCGACCCCCGACCCCCTACTGTGGGCCGAGGAAAAAGGAGTACATAACCACCCAATACGCCAAAAGGGACCATCGTGACGGCATCACCGCAGGAACACGCCCTCCCGCTCCCCCCGCCCGGCCGCCGGGACCGCTGGATGTTCGGCGGGGTGTACGGGACCGTCCTGGCCAGCGGGCTGCTGGCCGCGCTGGAGCGGCCGGGCAAGGCGTACACGCCCTTCTACGACGCCGCCTGGGTCCTGGTCACCGCCGCGACGGCCGCTCTCGCGCACGGCTACGCCCACCACATGACCACCCATCAGCCCGGCTCCCCCGGCCATCGGTGGCTGGGGCTCGGGCGCACCGTGTGGCACGAGTGGCCCATGGTGGCGGCCACCCTGCCGAGCGTCGTGCTGCTGTTGCTCGCCGGGCTCACGGGCTGGCCCGAGTACGAGGTGACCGGCGTGGCCCTCCTGCTGAACACCGCGCTGCTGTTCGGCTGGGGAACCTTCGCGGCCGTACGGGCCGGCTACCGACTGCGCAGCGCGCTGCCCATCGGCCTGGCGGACTCCGCGATCGGGATGGTGGTCATCGTGGCCAACGCCGTCATCAAATAGCCGCGTCCCGCACCCGCACCCGCACCACGCCCCTCACGCCCCCTCCGCCCCGGACGGCCCGTCACACCGCCGCGGTCAGCCGCTCCGCCTCGGCGAGGATCTCCGTCAGCCTCGCCCCGAACTCCGCCCCGCGCGGATCCGGCCTTCCCGTCCGGGCCGCGGCGAGCAGCGCGTCCAGCGCCCGGCCGTAGGCGCCGGGTACGTCGCTCCAGTCGGGCAGGGCGAAGACGCCCTCGGCGCCGCGCAGCTCCAGGCCGACCCCCGCCGCGGCACGCGGCGCGCCCAGGGAGAGCACGGCCGTGCTGGCCGCGCCCGAGGAGTGGCGCAGGGCGAGTTGGACCACGTCGGACGGCCCGCGCGTCGCAGAGACGGCGGTGACGTCGCCCAGTACCGGGATCAGTACGGACAGGGCGTGCGGCCCGACGTCCCACAGACCGCCCTTGGTCTTGCGCCAGGGCGAGTCGGCGTAGGGGCTCGGCCCGCCGTCGGGCGGGAAGACCGCGCCGAGCCAGTGGGCGGAGGCGGTGAACCAGCCGCTCCGCCCGGCCTGCTCCTCGACCCAGGCGGCCGTCGGCTCGGCGAAGCGGAGGGTGAGGAAGACGACGGAGGCCACGTCGTGGCGCGCCGCGGCGTCCGCGACCGCGCGGGCCTCCGCCACGGTGGTCGCGACGGGCTTGTCGAGCAGCAGGTGGCAGCCGGCGGCGGCGGCGCGCACGGCGAGCGGCGCCTGGACGTCCGGCGGCAGGGCGAAGGCCACGGCGTCACAGTCCGCGAACAGCGCGTCGGGGTCTTCGTACACCTTCACACCGTGGGTCCGCGCCAGCTCGGCCGCCGCCTCGGGACGCCGGCCCCACACTCCGGCGAAGTCGGAACCGGCGTGCGCGGCGAGGGCCGGGGCATGGGTGCGGCGCGCCCACGGGCCGGTGCCGAGCAGCCCGACCCGGAGGCGGGAGCCCGCGTCGGCGTGCCGGGCGGGATCGACGGACGAGTTCAAATCGTACGAAATGCTCACCTGCCCAGTCTGCCGCACCCGAACGGGTGTCCCACCGCCGACCCGCACGGCCACGCCCACCTGCGGTGTAAACCTCGGTAACACGGGGTTCACAGCCGGGCAACGGAAGAGAAATCGCGCGGGGGCACGCTGCGATCAGCAGGGCAGTGTCGGACCCGCCGTTCGCGGGGTCCGCGCCGGAGCGACGTACCGAAGGATGGGGCCCGTGAGCTACAAGGCTGAGTACATCTGGATCGACGGCACCGAGCCGACGGCGAAGCTGCGCTCCAAGACGAAGATCCTCGCCGAAGGGGACGCGCTGCCCGTCTGGGGCTTCGACGGGTCGAGCACCAACCAGGCCGAGGGGCACGCCTCCGACCGCGTGCTCCAGCCCGTCTTCTCCTGCCCGGACCCGATCCGCGGTGGGGACGACGTCCTCGTGCTGTGCGAGGTCCTGGACATCGACATGACCCCGCACGAGTCGAACACGCGCGCGCTGCTGCGCCCTGTGGCCGCGAAGTTCGCCGGGCAGGAGCCGATCTTCGGCATCGAGCAGGAGTACACCTTCTTCGACGGGACCCGTCCGCTCGGCTTCCCGGTGAACGGCTTCCCGGCCGCGCAGGGCGGCTACTACTGCGGCGTCGGCTCCGACGAGATCTTCGGGCGCGAGATCGTAGAGAGGCACCTGGACCACTGCCTGGCCGCCGGGCTCGCCATCTCGGGCATCAACGCGGAGGTCATGCCGGGCCAGTGGGAGTTCCAGGTCGGCCCGGTCGGCCCGCTGGAGGTCTCGGACCAGCTCTGGATCGCCCGCTGGCTGCTGTACCGCACGGCCGAGGACTTCAACGTCTCCGCGACGCTGAACCCGAAGCCGGTCAAGGGCGACTGGAACGGCGCGGGCGCGCACACCAACTTCTCCACGAAGGCGATGCGCGAGGACTACCGCGCGATCATCTCCGCGTGCGAGGCCCTGGGCGAGGGGTCCAAGCCCATGGATCACGTGAAGAACTACGGCGCCGGCATCGACGAGCGCCTGACGGGGCTGCACGAGACGGCTCCCTGGAACGAGTTCAGCTACGGGGTCTCCGACCGCGGCGCGTCGGTCCGCATCCCGTGGCAGGTGGAGAAGGAGGGCAAGGGGTACATCGAGGACCGCCGCCCGAACGCCAACGTGGACCCGTACGTGGTGACCCGCCTGATCACCGACACCTGCTGCACCGGACTGGAGAAGGCCGGCCTCGTCTGACCGCTCCCGACTCGCCGCGCGCCCGCCGCGTGCCCGCCACAGCGCCGCCACGCCGCCGCCACAGCGCCCGCCGACCACCTCGGTCCGGCGGGCGCCGTCGTCGTCGCCGGGGCCGGGCGAGCGGGACGGATCTGCCCACCATGTGATACGGGAAGTGGAAGCGTGGCCATGCGGCCGGACCTGACGTCTGGGGATTCTGGCGCATTGTCCCGATTTCACCGAACCCGGGTGGCGGAATATGAGATACCGATCCACGAAGTGAGACGCGGTCTGCCCCGGACCCCGTACATCTGCTTGAATGACGCCCATGGCCAGCCACTCGTACACCTCGTCAGGTCGCAGGGACCTGGAGCCGTTCTGGCCGTCCCGTCAGGATCACGATTTCGACCGGGTGTGTTGCCGCGCGGAGAACGCGCCGGCCCTCTAAAGCCCCCGGGAACCACCAGCAGAGCCTCCCCGTGGCCTTCGGTCTGCGCGGTACGACAACGACGACGTACGTACGTCTCCTGCCGACCACTCCGCGTGAAAGAGCTGACCACTCATGGCGAACACCCGCTCCCTCACTTCCGCCGCCTCCGCTGCGACCTCCGCTCCCCTGACCTATCCGCCCGCACCCCGCCACCGGCTGCGCGCCGTGGACCGGGACGAGGTGGCCCGGGTGGTGGACCTGCTCCCGCCCGGCGCCACCTGGCTGCCCGCGCCCCAGCACACGGTGCCGACGCTGCCCGGACACCCGCCGATGGTCGGCTACCTGGTCCTCGTACCGGCCGACCAGCAGCCGCCGATCGCCTTCGCCCCGCATTCCGTTCCGGCTCCGGTGAAGACCCCCACGGCCGCCGACACCACCGGCGACGCCCTCGTACGGATCGACCCGGCGCAGCGCACCGCCGAGGTCGACGGCCGGGTGCTGGACCTGACGTACCTGGAATTCGAGCTTCTGGCCCACCTGGTGGCGCACCCGCACCGGGTCCACAGTCGGGACCAATTGGTCACCACGGTCTGGGGCTACGGCCACGTCGGCGACGGCCGCACGGTCGACGTCCACATCGCCCGCCTGCGCCGCAAGCTGGGCGCCGCCCACCGCGACGCGATCCAGACCGTGCGCCGGGTGGGTTACAAGTACGCCCCCTGAGCCGACGGGTCGGCGGAGCCCGCGGCTGGGCCCGTACGCGCGAGGAGGCGCGTACGGGCCCAGCCGCAGGTCGGACTAGAGCCCGGCCGGGCGACGGCGGGCGGCGAGGCCGAGCAGGCCGTCGATCGCCAGGAACGCCACCAGACTGATGCCCAGCATCGGCACGAACCAGCCCACCACCGCCGTCACCGCGGCGAGCGGCAGCAGCAGCGTCACGGGCAGCCTGCGCCACGCCCCGCGCGGGTGGGCACGGCCGACCGAGAGCGCGCGCTCCTTCGTGGGCCGGCGCAGCCACCACATCCGGTAGCCCCAGAAGACGAGGAACATCAGCGCGACGGCCAGGGCCGCGAGCGCCAGTTGGTTGACGATCCCGAACGTCAGGCCCATGTGCAGGTCGATGCCGAAGCGGGTCAACCGGGCGAGCAGCGGGTAGTCGGCGAAGCGCAGTTCGTCGACGACCTTGCCGTCGGCGGGGTCGATGGCGACGGAGTCCAGGTGCACGGGCACCTGCTTGTCCGTCTCCTTGACGACGTACCCCTTGCCCTCGGTGGGCAGGGTCACGCGGAGCGACTCGGTGACGCCGGCGGCCCGGGCGGCGGCCACGGCACGGTCGATGCCGATGTCCGCGGTGGGCGGCGGGGGCATCTCCATGCCCTCCATGCCCTCCATGTTGTGGCCGGAGTGCTCGTCGCCGCCGTCGGCGCCGGCGCTCCCGGAGAGCCCGGCGGACACGGACGGGGTGGCGCCGCCGAGGCCGTCCTGAAGCTGCCCGATGTGCTCCCCGGCGTACTTCGACCAGGTCAGGCCGGTGGCGGAGAGGGCGACGAGGCCGACCGCCACCCACATCCCGACCGCCCCGTGCCAGGACAGGGTCCGACGGCGACCGGTCGCCGCGCGGTCGGGCAGGACGAGGCTCGCCCTGCGGGCACGTCGGCGGCCGATCCACAGGGCGAGGCCGCCCAGCGCGACCACCCAGAGCCAGCTGGCGGCGAGTTCGCTGTAGGTGCGTCCGAACGCGCCGAGCCGGAGGTCGGCGTGCAGCCCGCTCAGCCAGGCGCGCAGCGGGAGCGCGTCGCCGGCGGTGGTGAGCTGCCCCCGTACGTCCGACGTGTAGGGGTCGACGAACACGGTCAGGGTCTCGTCGTCCGCGAGGCCCGGGCTCTCCATGATCACCCGGGTGGTCGCCTCGGCATCCGGTGCGGGCCAGACGGCCACCACCTTGCCCTGCGGTGCGGCACGCTTGGCCGCCTCGACCTGGTCGCCGAGCGGCACGGTGTGGTCGCCGACCCGGGCGACGGTCAGCTCGTCGGAGTAGAGGATCTTCTCGGCCTGCCAGGAGCCGGCGTACAGCAGTCCGGTGGCGGCGGCGACGAACAGCAGCGGGGCTATCAGCAGCCCGGCGTAGAAGTGCATGCGCAAGAGCAGCGGTCGCAGCGCGGCCCACGCTCCCGGGGTGCGCGCGGTCGATCCGACGGCGGGTGTGTCGGAGGGTTGCGCTTCGGCCGTCCGCGCGGGATCGGCTTGGAGCTCGTCGAAAGACATGGTTGTCCTGAAAGTTGGCGAAGACATGGGTGATCGACCCCTGACCTCGCCGTGCGCGCCTCTCAGGCGGGGACGGGCCGGCCGGGGGCCGTTGCTCGGGTGTCTCGCCGGACCGGGGGCCCGCGCCGGACCACGGTATGGGCGGGTACCGCCCCGCGCAGCCGACGCGGCCGTCCGTACCGGGGGCGGTACCCGACCGGCGCCGGTACGGGGGCCGGCCTGGTCCGCAGGAGCGCGAGCGCGCGGGCGAGCGATCGGGCCGCCGGCAGGGCGGCGGCCGCGAGGGCCGCGGCGAGCCGGAACACGGCCGCCTCGCCCCGGGCCAGCCAGGCGGCGCAGAACAGACCGGCGAGGACGTGCGCGGCGATCATGCCGAGGCCGCCGTGCCCGTGCGCGGCCATGCCCGCCATGCCCGGCATCCCCGCCATCGCGGACGCGTCGGCGCCCATGGCACCCATGGCACCGTCCATGGCGCTCATGTCCATGCCCGGCATGTGGTGGTGCACGGGCATCGGCGCGGGGGTCGAAGCCGACCGGGCCGCCTGGCTCCCGGTGAAGGCCAGGTGCAGCGCGCCCTGCGCGGCGAGCAGCGCGGTGCTGATCGCGAGCGGACCCCGGCGCCGCCCGGTGGCGAGCCGGGCGAGGCCGCCGATCACCACGAAGGAGGTCAGAAGCCCTGAAAAGGGAACATCCATGCCGGACATGTACGAATGCCCCATCGCGCCCAGGGTGACGCACACCGCCGCGAACATCGCGGCCCGCGGGGCGCGCATCGGCGCGCGGGAATGGGACATGTCGGCTCATGCTCCCACGGACCCCGCCGCCCTCCGCGAGGAGGTCGTGCGGGATCATGGTCGGGTGAAAAAGCCGCCGTGGTCGGTACCGCTCGGAGTCGTCTACGCCGGCGGGGTCCAGTTCGGCGCCCACGCGCTGGAGCGGCTCGGCCCGCAGGCGCGGGACCGGGTGCTGCGCCGCTGCTCGACGAACGTCGACAATCTGGCCGCGGGCCACTGGGAGACCCTGCTGAGCAGCGCCTGCACCGTCGAGGAGCCCATGCCGCTGCCCTACGCGTTGCTGCTGGTCGCGGTGCTCGGGTACGCGGAGTACGCGTACGGGGCCTGGTGGACGGCGGCGGTGTTCCTGTTCGGGCACGCGGCGGCGACCCTGCTCGTGTACGGGGCGCTGCGGCACGGGGCGGACCGGGAGACCCGCCGGGCCCTGGACGTCGGCACCAGCTACGGCTTCAACACCGTGCTCGGCGCCCTCACCTCGGCGCTGCCGCGCGGGCCCGTGCGCGCCGCCGCCCGGGCGGGGCTCCTGGCCCTCGCCGCGCGACCGGTGCTGCGGCGCGGGCGCACCTTCACCGATGTCGGGCACCTGGTCGCCCTGGGGATCGGCATCGGCCTCTCCTTGGCCGTCGAGTGTCGCTCCGGAACGAATCATCAGAAAATCGGTCTGATCAGACCGGAGACTGGAGCCGCCCGATGACCGCCATCCCCTCCACCACCGTCGCGAACCTCCGCGACCTCGGCGGTACTCCGCTCTCGGGCGGCCGCACCGTCCGCCCGGGGCTGGTCCTGCGCTCCGGCGCGCTCGACCGGCTCGACCCGGACGCCGATCCGGCGGTGGCCGCGCTGGGCATCCGTACGGTCGTCGACTTCCGCAGCGACGGCGAGCGAGCCGACCGCCCCGACCGGCTGCCGACCGGCGCGCGGCTGCTGGTACGGGACGTACTGGCGGACACGCTGCACGCCGGACTGGGGAAGATGCCCCCGGCGGCGCACCTCAAGGACCTGATGGCGGACCCGATCGTGGCCGAGGAACACCTGGGCGGCGGAAAGGCGCAGGCCATCTTCGGGGAGGTCTACCGGTCCTTCGTGAACTCGGCCTCCGCGCAGGACGCCTACCGGTTGCTGCTGACCGAGGCGGCCGATCCACAGGCCGGTCCACTGCTGTTCCACTGCACCGCCGGCAAGGACCGCACGGGGTGGGGCGCGACCGTCGTCCTGTCGCTGCTCGGCGCCGACGACGACACCCTGATGGCCGAGTACATGTCGGTGAACCCGGCGGTCAAACAGGCGTTCGCGCCCATGATCGAGGGGTTCACGGCGGCCGGCGGCGACCCGGAGATCGCCCTGGCGCTGATCGGGGTGTTCCCCTCCTACCTGCGGACGGCGCTGGAGGAGGTCGCCGCCCGCTACGGCTCCATGGAGAAGTACGTACGGGAGGGACTCGGCGTTCCCGACGGGACCGTCGAGGCCCTGCGGGACCGCCTGACCGCCTGACGGCACGCGGAATCGCCCGAACGGGTGCGCCGGCAGCGGGTGACCATCCGACGATTCGCTCGTTCTGCTGAACGTGACTGCGCCGGATACCGCCACCCGCCCCCTGCCTCCCCTGACGCCCGGCCTAGAGCAGGCCGAGGCCGCCATCGTCGAGCACTACCCGCGGCTGGTGCGGCTCGCCTACCTGGTGCTGCCGCCCTCCCTCGGGCGCAACCGGCGGGTGCTCACCGCCCACTCGCTGACCCAGCGGGCGTTGCCGCGCGGTCGCCGGGGCGGCGGCGACACCGCCGTGCGCGGTGGGGTGCCGGCGCAGCGGGGCGGCCTGGAGGGCCCCGAGTCCGGGTACCCGTACGTGCGGCTGCGGGTGTTGCGCGCCGCCCTGGAGGCGGGCGTCCCGTTCACCTTCCGGGCGCTCCCGCTGCGCGGGCAGTTGCCCCGGCTGCTCCCCCAGGTGTGGGGGCTGCGGCTGTTCCCGCGCTCGGGCGGGGCCGAGGAACTGGCGCTGGACCAGTGGCTGACCACCCTGAGCGGTCCCGGGCGCGCGGCCTGCGTACTGCGCGCCCTGGAGGGGCTGGCGGAGCCGGACGTCCTGAGGGTGCTCGCCGACGCCGGGGTGGCGAACCCGACGGGGGCGGTCGCGGAGTCCGGGGACCCGGCGCACGACGCCCTCTTCGCCTCCCCCGAGTTCGACCCGTGCGTGCTCCAGGCCCGACCCACCGACCTGCTGCGGCGGCGCCGCCTCACGCGGGCCGGGATCGCCGGCGCGGCCGCCCTCGCGGTCTGCGGCGCCCTGCTCGCGCTGCCCGGCGGCGGCTGGGGCGCGGACGGGCCCGCCGCCCCGCCGTACGCGAAGAACGCCGTCGCGGAGCAGGCGCTCGACCCCGGGCAACTGGTCCGGGTCGCGCCCACGCTCTGGCGCACCTCCTCCCGTACGGACTTCTCCGCCTGGCCGGCCCGGGGCGACCGGGCCGACGACACCGCGCTGCTGCGCCGGGCGCTCGCCGTGTGGGCCCGCCCCGGCCGCTCGGTGGTCGTCTCGGCCACCCCCGGCACGCCGTCGGGGCCGCCGATGGGCCCGCCGCAACTGCTGTTCGCCGGAGCCGTGGACCAGGCGGTGGTGGTCCTGCTGTACGACGGGCTGCGCGTGATCCGCTACGCCGAGCCGCGCGGCGGGACCGCCGGAGCCGCCCTCGACTTCGCCCGCACGGACGGGGCGTCGGCGGACACCGCGACCGCTCTCGTGCTGAGCCGGGTCGACGGCAACGTCCGCTACCTGGCGGCCCCCTGGGTGGTCGGCGCCTCGTTGCGGGACCTGCTCAAGCCGGGCGACTCGCCCTCGGTGCTGAAGCTGACCCCGGACGGGATGACTCCGCCGGTGCCCGGACCCGCCCCGGCGGGCACGTGTACGAGCTGGAACGCGCTGGCCCTGACCGGCGACGGCGCCACCCGGCTCGTGACGGACCTCGGCGAGCTGACCCCGGTCCGGCTCACGTCGGGCGCGCCGGGCGCCGAGCGCGACGTGACGGAGCCGGCCGAGCTGGGCGAGTGGTCCCGGACGGCGTGCCTGCTGCCCTCGGTCCGCTCGCACGGGGTGCGCAGCGTCAACGCCTGGACGTACGCGAAGCAGCCGCTGCCCGAGGGGGACGGGACGGCGACCTGGCTGTGCAGCCGGGCCGAGACCTGGCAGGGCACCACGGATCGGGTCCAGGCCCAGTTCCTGGCCCCGGGCGCGCCGCTCGCCGCCCAGGCGGCGCGGGCGGAGGGCTCCGCCGCGTGTGGCCCCCGGGAGCCCCGGGTGTTGGCGGGCGTGCTGTGGAAGTCGAAGGCGGGCCAGTGGTACGTACTGGCCGCGGGCAGCGCCCAGTTCACCTCCGTCTCGGCGTCCGGCGGCGGGGTGAACGGGAGCGCGACCGGGAACCGGCTCGCGGTGAAGGCGACCCAGGGCGCCCAGGTCGACCTCTCGGGCAAGCTGACGGACGGCACCAAGGCGGAAGCCCTGCGCTGATCGAAGCCGGCGCTGAGGGCGCCGGCCACTGAGGGCGCCGGCCGGCCGGCGGCGCGGGGTCGACGCCTGGGCGGCCGGCATCGGCCGCGCGTCGGGCGACCGTGCGGAAAATCCTGGCGCGGAGGGGTTCTGCTCGCCCCTACCCCTCAGTACATTGACGCCATGTCTAATACGCCGCACGCGCCCGCCCCCGTGGCGTCGGAAGATCCGGGCCGGTACGAGCAGGTGGGCCTCCAGCCGCGGAACGTGTCCTTCTCCTGGGAGGACACCCCGCTCCACTGGCTCCCCGGCGACCCGTTCGCCGGTCACACCATCAACGTGCTGCACCTGCTGCTGCCCGCGGGCGAGCGTTGGTTCGTGCACGTCTACAAGCAGGTGCTCCCGTACATCACGGACGAGCGGCTGCGCGCGGACGTCGTCGGCTTCATCGGTCAGGAGGCCATGCACGCCGCCGCGCACGACGACGTGCTGCCGCACCTGAAACGGCTCGGCCTGGACCCGACCCCGTACACGGCGCAGGTCGACTGGTTCTTCGAGAAGCTGCTCGGCGACCGGACCCTGCCGCCGGGCCGGGCCCGCAAGTGGTGGCTGATGGAACGGGTCGCGATCATCGCGGCGGTCGAGCACTACACGGCGTTCCTCGGCAACTGGGTGCTGAACGCCGACGAACTCGACCGTCGGGGCGCCGATCCGATGATGCTGGACCTGTTGCGTTGGCACGGGGCGGAGGAGGTCGAACACCGCGCGGTGGCCTTCGACCTCTTCATGCACGTCGACGGCGGCTACCGGCGCCGGGTGCGAACCTGGGCGACGGCCTTCGCGGCCCTGACCTTCCTCTGGCAGCGCGGCGCCCGCTTCTTCATGGACAACGACCCCGAACTCCCGGCCGCCAAGGCTTCGCTGGGCCAGTTGTTCCGGGCCGGGCAGCAGGGCGTCCTCCCCTCGACCGGCTCGATGCTCAAGTCCATCCCGACGTACCTCTCCCGTGGCTACCATCCCTCGCAGGAAGGCTCGACGGCCCAGGCCGCGGCCTACCTCGCCACCTCGCCCGGCGCGAACGGCGGGGTGCGGGCATGAGGCGCGCCCTGACGCTCACGGCGGCGGCGGGCGCCGCGTTCGTCACCCGCCGCGCGCTGCGCCGGCGCATCCGCCGCTCGCCCCTGTGGCCGCTGCCGGCCCTGGAGACCCCGATCAGCGGTCACTCCCCGCGCCGGTTGCTGCGGGCCCCGATCGTCGCGCGCGACGAACCGGCCGAGGGCGTCGTCCTGTTGACCGTGGCATCGGCGGAGCTGCCCGCCTGGGCTCCGGGGGCGCACGTGGACGTCGTCCTGCCGTCGGGGCTGGTGCGCCAGTACAGCCTGTGCGGCGATCCCGCGGACACCGGCCGCTACACGATCGCGATCCGGCTGGTCGAAGACGGCCGCGGCGGCTCCCGCGAGGCGCACGACCGGCTGGTGGAGGGCGCCGAACTGCGGCTGCGGGCGCCCCGCAACCGGTTCCCCCTCGCGCCGGCGCCGACGTACGCGTTCGTGGCGGGCGGGATCGGCATCACGCCGATCCTGCCGATGCTGCGGGCCGCCACGGCGGCCGGGGCCGATTGGACGCTGCTCTACGGCGGGCGCACCCGCGCCTCGATGCCGTTCCTCGCGGAACTCGCCGCGTACGGGGACCGGGTCACGATCGTGCCCGAGGACGAGGCGGGCCTGCCGGACCTGAGCGCGCTCGCCGCGGCGCCGACCGCCGCGGTCTACTGCTGTGGCCCGGAGCCGCTGATGGCCGCGGTGCTGGCCGCCGCCCCGGACCCGTCGGCGGTGCGCCTGGAACGTTTCACCGCCGCCGCGCCCACCGGCGGGGGCAAGCCCTTCACCATCGAACTGCGCGGCTCCGGGCGCACGATCGAGGTCGCGGCGGACGAGAGCGCCCTGACGGCGGTGCTCCGCGCGCTGCCCGACACCCCGTACTCCTGCCGGCAGGGCTTCTGCGGGACCTGCCGACACCGGGTGCTGGAAGGGGAGGTGGAGCACCGCGACGACCTCCTCACCGACGCCGAACGCGCGGACTCGATGCTGCTGTGCGTCTCCCGCGCCGCCTCGGACCGGCTGGTCCTGGACGCGTAGGTCGCGGGGGCGCCCGCACCCCGCCGAGGCGCGCGGCGGAGTGGAAGTAGGGTGTCCGCATGACAACCGGGGTGCGGCGCAGGATGGGTGTCGAGGAGCGGCGGCAGCAGCTGATCGGGGTGGCCCTGGAGCTGTTCAGCCACCGGTCGCCCGACGATGTGTCGATCGACGAGATCGCGGCGGCCGCGGGCATATCGCGGCCGTTGGTGTACCACTACTTTCCCGGCAAGCTGAGCCTGTACGAGGCGGCGCTGCGCCGGGCCGCCGACGAGCTGGCGCTGCGGTTCGTGGAGCCGCAGGAGGGTCCGCTCGGGGCCCGGCTGCTGCGGGTGATGGGGCGGTTCTTCGCCTTCGTCGACGAACACGGGCCCGGCTTCTCGGCGCTGATGCGCGGCGGTCCGGCGGCCGGCAGCAGCCGTGCCAACGCGATGATCGACGAAGTGCGTCAGGCCGCCTACGAGGAGATCCTCAAGCACCTGGGGGTCTCGCCCGACGCCCCGCCCGCGCGGCTGGAGCTCGTCGTGCGCTCGTGGGTCTCGCTCGCCGAGTCCACCGCGCTGATCTGGTTGGACGGCCGGCGCATCCCGCGCTCGGAGCTGGAGCTCCAACTCGTGCACGACTTCGCCGCGCTGGCGGCCGTGAGCGCGGCCTACGACGAGGAGATGGCGCAGATCCTGGTGCGCATCCTCTCCGCGGAACCGGCCGACGGCCCGTTCGGCGTGCTCGTGGGGCGGTTGGCGGCGCTGGTCCCGGGCACCACGTGATCATGACGCGGTACGGCCCCCGCGTGATAATGCCCGCGTGATCATTGACGACGGGATGTTGTTCCGGCAGGCCGGGGAGAAGGACGCCGGCACGCTGGTGAAGCTGTACGACCAGGCCGCGCGGTGGATGCGCAAACACGGGATCGACCAGTGGAAGCCCGGCGAGAAGGACGTGGCGCACTTCCGCGCGCGGATGCGCGACGGTGAGGTGTGGCTGGCCGAGGACGCCGACGGGCGGGTCGTCGGCGCGTACGAACTCTGGTGGTCCGACGAGGAGGCGTGGGGGGTGCAGCCGCCCGTCGCCGGCTACGTGCACCGGCTGATGGTCGAGCGGGAGGCGGCTCCCCCGGGCGCCGGGCGGCGCATACTCGAACACGCCGAGTGGCGGATCGCCCGGACCGGGCGGGAGCGCTCCCGGCTGGACTGCGTGTCGACCAACCCGCGACTGCTGGGCTACTACCGGGCCGCCGGCTATCGGGTCGTCGGCGAATGCCCGTCCAAACAGGGCGCGGACGGCCGGGTCTACGGGGTGATCCTGCTGGAGCGGCGCCTGGACGTCTGAGGCGGCGGTGAGCAGCCGTGAGCGCCGGTGGGGCGGTGGCGGAGGTGTCCGCCACCGCCCCACCGGCGGTCATGGGCCGCCCGTCAGGAACGGGCCCGCCGGAAGACCGCGACCGTACGGGCCGGCGCCTCGAACCCGCCCGTCGCGGCGTCATAGGTCGCCTGCTTGACCGTGTTGTCGGCGCCCGCCGCCTGCACCGGGTGCAGGGCGTAGCCGGTGCCCGCGAGGGCCGGGACGCGCTGGGTCTGCGCGGTGGGGGTGGCGTTGAAGACCACCACCAGATCGCCGGCGGTCATCGTGATCACCCCCGGCGTCTCCGCCGCCCCCGACAGCGGGAACGCCACGCCCGACTGGACCGCTTCGGCCGTGGTCAGGGCGAAGGCGGGCTCCGTGGTCCGGATGCGCAGCAGGTCGCGGTAGGCGGCCGAGGCGCCGTCGATCTCCGCGCAGCCGGGGGCGGCGGTGGTCAGCAGCGGTTTCGCGTAGGGCCACTTGGCGCGGTTGTCGGCGGCGGGCGGCAGGCCGCGGCCGAAGCCGTTGCCGTCGTGGCAGTCCCAGTGGATCGCGTTGAACCAGTCGCCGCTGTCGAAGGAGTTGCGGTCCAGGGACTTCGAGCGGAGCAGGTCGGTGCCGGCCTGGGAGAGCGCCGGGCCCTGCGAGAGAGTGGTGACGGCCAGGGCCAGGACCTGCATCCGGGCCCGGTCGGCGGCGGCCGTCCCGGCGGGCAGCTTGTACGTCAGGGCGTCGGCCAGGGTTTCGTTGTCGTGGGCGTCCGCGTAGGCCAGGGCGTCGCCGGGGGCTGCCGCGTACCCGGCGGGGGCGCCGTTGTAGTCGAGTTCGGAGCCCTTGATCCGGTGGCCGGTGGTGTCGGTGAAGGCGTACGAGGCGAGGTTGCCGGTCAGCCCGACCTTGATCAGGTCCTGGTCGTGCAGCAGCCGGGCCCGCTGCTGTTCGGGGCTTCCGTTCGCGGGAGCCGTGTTGGGGTCGGTGAACAGACCGGAGGCGAAGCCCTGGGCGCGCGGGTCCTCGTCGAAGGGGCCACCGCCGCGGATCGCGTCGCGGGAGCGGTCGGAGAAGGTGGCGATGCCGGTGCCGGCCATGTTCTGCTGCGTGGCCTGGACGAAGCGGGCGTCGTCGGCGACCTCGCCGAAGTTCCAGCCCTCCCCGTAGAGGATGATCCGCTTGCCGTCCACGCCGTCCTTCTCCACGGTCAGCGCGTCGAGGGCGGCGCGCACGGCGAGGATGTTGGCCTTGGGGTGGTGGCCCATCAGGTCGAAGCGGAAGCCGTCGACCTTGTACTGCTTGGCCCAGGTGACCACGGAGTCCACGACGAGCCGGCCCATCATGGCGTTCTCGGGGGCCGTGTCGGCGCAGCAGCTGGAGGTGGCGACGCTGCCGTCGGCCAGGAGCCGCTGGTAGTAGCCCGGGACGATGCGGTCCAGCACGGACCGGTCCGACTGGCCCGCCGCCGCCGTGTGGTTGTAGACCACGTCCATGACGGTGCGCAGCCCGGCGCCGTTCAGGGACTGCACCATGCGGCGGAACTCCACGGTGCGGGCGGTGCCTTCGGGGTCACTGGCGTACGAGCCCTCGGGCACGGTGTAGTGCAGCGGGTCGTAGCCCCAGTTGTAGGCGTCCTTCGCGGCCGCCGCCGCCACGCACGCCTGCTGCTGTTCCGAGTCGGGGGCGTACACCTTGAGGTCGCAGGCCGGTTCGGTGCGATCGGACGGCTTCTCGGGGATGGTGGCGATGTCGAAGGCGGGCAGGAGGTGCACGTACGAGGTGCCCGAGGCGGCCAGCTCGCGCAGGTGCCGCATGCCGGCTGAGGCGGTGTCGGTGAAGGCGAGGTACTGGCCGGGGTGGGCGGAGGTGCGGTCCGCGACGGAGAAGTCCCGGATGTGCAGTTCCTGGATCTGCGCGGAGGTGAAGGGCACGGGCGCGGGTTTGCGCAGTTCGCGCCAGCCGGGCGGCGCCAGCTTGGGGTCGGCGAGGTCCACGGCCAGGCTGTAGGCGGAGTCGGTGGTCAGGGCGGTGGAGTACGGGTCGGTGACCAGGTTGCGGACCATGTGGCGGACGGTGGGGGCCCAGACGGTGACGGTGTACCGGTAGCGCTTGCCGGTCCAGTTCCGCTCGCCGCGCACCGACCAGACGCCGGTGGCGTCGTCGCGGCGCATGGCCACGGTCCGGCCGTCGAGTTCGAGGGAGACCTGCCGGGCGGTGGGCGCCCATACGGACAAGGTGGGGCGGCCGTCCTTGAAGACGGGGCCGAGGGCGGTGGTGGTGGCGTACAGGTCGTCCAGGACTCCGGCGAGCTGCACGCCGGTCGCGGCCAGGACCGCGCCGTTCGCGGCTCGGGCGCTCGCGACGAGTTGTCCGCGCAGGGCGCCGCGGACCCGGTCGCGGTCGCGGGGTTCGACGGTGTAGGCGGCGTACGAGGCCAGGTGCGGGAACTTCTGCTGCTGGGCGGCGGTGAGTCGGGAGCGGCCCAGCCGCAGCCACTGCGCGCCGCCCTCGTGGAGGACGCCGTTGTCGGTGGTGACGGCGCCTTCGCCGGAGGCGAGGAGCTGGACGGAGGCGGCCGCCTCGGGGGCGTTCCAGACGACGGTGTCGCGGTCGATCCAGACGGCCTCGGCCTTGGTGAGGTCCAGGGCGGCGGCCGAGCCGGCGGGCTGCGGCAGGAGGTACGTCTCCCGGCCGCCCAGCATCCACACCTCGTGGCCGGTGGCCTTCAGATCGAGGGACCGGTCGGTGGGGAGGTCCTTCTCGTCGCCCTTGTGGAGGATGTAGCTCAGGCTGGTGGCGCCGGCGGCGAGGGGGACCTCGTAGACGGCCCCGAAGGAGTCGGTGCGGACGGGCGGGAGCGGCTTGCCCCAGTCGGTGGGGGTGGCGGCGCCGGTCCACACGTGCAGGCCCCAGCCGTCGTAGGCGCCGTCGGGCCGCTGGTAGTGGAGGACGGCCTTGGTGGTGTCCTGGGGCGGGTAGCCGGGGCGGTCGGTGCGGGCGGCGTCCTGGCCCTGCTCAAGCCAGACCTCGCCGGACTTGGTCACGTCCAGGGTGCGGTCGGCGCTGACGTCCTTGGTGCCGTCCTTGTCGATGACGAGGTAGCCGAGTGAGGACGCGCCGGGCTTGAGCCGGACGTAGGCGAAGGCGCCGTACGCGTCCCGGCCCGTGAAGTCGTGCCCGGCGGGCCAGGGAGTCGCCTCGCCGTCCGCGAGGTCGCCCCACGCGTACAGCCGCCAGTCGGTGTAGTCGCCGTCGGGCCGGTGGTAGTGGACGACGGCGTACTCGCGCTGCGTGGCGGTCGGGACCCCGACGGGCGGGGCCTGGCCGGCGGTGGAGGCGGCGACGGCGCTCGCGGTGTGCCCGGCGGCGTCGACGACGACGGCCTTGTAGCGCAGGGGGGTGCCGGGCGCGGCGGTGACGTTCTGGGTGACCTTGTACGGGGGGTGGTCGGCGGAGCCGAGGACCTGCCAGGGGTCGGTGCCGCTCTGGGCGGCGAAGACGACCCGGTTCAGGCCGCCGCCGGTGACGTCGGCGCGGAGTTCGACGGTGCCGGTGGCGCCGGGTGCGGGGGCGTCGAGGGTGAGGGCGGGCCGGCCGGTGGGGGCGGCGGGCGGGGCGGTGGCCTGGAGGACCACGGAGCCGAGGGCGGGCACGGTGAGCGTGAGCTTCCCGGCGGCGTCGGCGCGCGGGGTGGCGGAGCCGCCGTACAGGGTGCGGTACGCGGCGCCGGCGGGCGCGTCGAGCGTGACGGTACGGGGTTGGTCGGCGTTGTTGGCGGCCACCAGGTACTCGGTGCGGCTGCGGGGGTCCGTACGGGCGAAGGCGTAGACGGAGCCGTCGGAGAAACGTTCGCTCTGGACGCCGTCGCGCAGGGCGGGGTGGTCCTTGGTCAGCTTCGAGAGAGCACTGATCTGCTTGTAGAGGGGGTGCTCCGGATCGTAGGCATCGCTCGCGTGGGTGCGGGCGGTGCCGAGCTGATCGTCGTCCAGGTAGTCGGCGATCCGGGTGGCGAACAGCGGCTGGCGGGCGTCCTTGTCGCCGCCGGAGCCGGTGAAGCCCTGCTCGTCGCCGGAGTAGATCACCGGGTTGCCCCGGGAGAGGAACATCAGCTCGTTGGCGAGCCGGTAGCGGTCCAGCAGCTCCTGTTCCCCGGCCCCCGGCCGGTCCTGTCTCAGGAAGGAACCGAAGCGGCCCATGTCGTGGTTGCCGAGGAAGGTCACCTGCTCGTAGGCGTTGGCCTTGTCGGTGGTGTACCGGTAGTCGTCAGCGAAGACGGAGGACAACCGTCCCGGCGCCGCGCCCTGCGAGGCGTAGGCGCGGATCGCGTCCTGGAGCGGGAAGTCGAGGGTGGCGTCGAGCCGGCCGCGGGTCACGTAGGGGGCGGTGACGGCGGTGTCGGCGGAGTACACCTCGCCGAACATGAAGAAGTTCTTCCGGCCGTGCCGGGCCGCGTAGGCGTCGAGCGCGGTCGCCCACTGGGTCCAGAACGGGGTGTCGACGTGCTTGACGGTGTCGATGCGGAACCCGTCGACCGCGAAGTCCGCGACCCACTTCTCGTAGATCTTCTCCATCCCGGTGACGACCTCCGGACGCTCGGTCCACAGGTCGTCCAGGCCGGAGAAGTCGCCCTGTTCGGCTGATTCGCCCGCGAAGGTCGAGTCGCCGCGGTTGTGGTACATCGTCGGATCGTTGAGCCACGCCGGGGACTTGAGGTTCTTCTTCGCCTCGGGCACGAAGGGAGTGCGGGGGAAGGAGGCGGTGCCGGTCGCGGGGAACTTGCGCTTCCCGTCGGCGTAGTCCTGATCGTCGAACGGCACCCCGTCCTTGGTCAGGTAGGGGAAGGCGCCCTTCGACAGGTAGTCGTGGGACCCCTCCCGGTAGTCCACGACGTCGGCGGTGTGGTTGGTGATGACGTCGAAGAAGACCTTCATCCCCTTCTTGTGCGCCGTGTCGATCAGCCGCGAAAGGTCCGCGTTGGTCCCGAAGTGCGGGTCGACCTGGGTGAAGTCGGTGATCCAGTAGCCGTGGTAGCCCGCCGAAGCGTCCTTCCCCGTGCCCTGCACCGGCTGGTTCTTGAAGATCGGCGCCATCCAGATGGCCGTGGTGCCGAGCCCCTTGATGTAGTCGAGCCGGTCCGTCAGCCCCTTGAGGTCACCGCCCTGGTAGAAGCCCTTGTCCGTCGGGTCCAGGCCGGTCTCCAGCCGGCTTCCGGTCAGCCCGCCCCGGTCGTTGCCCGGGTCGCCGTTCGCGAACCGGTCGGGCAGGACGAAGTAGAACTGCTCCCGGGTCAGGTCGTGGCGGGCGGGTTCGGCCGCGAGTTTCGCGTCCGAGGGCGGTGGCGGTGGCGCCTTGGCGGCGGCCGCCGCCGGAAGGGCGGGCAGGAACGTCACGGCCAGGGCGGCCGCGAGCACTCCTGCGACGACGGGGCGTATCACTGCGGATCTCCTTGGAGGGGACGGCGGAGGGTCAGCCGCGCCAGGCGTCGGTCAGCGTGACCTTGCCGTCGGCGGGCACGGTGGCGGTGCGGTTGGCACCGCTCTCCCAGGTGACGTTCCCGGCCGCGTCCTTGCGGACGTACTTGTACGCGAAGGCGGTCCCGGCCGGGAGCGTGACGTCGAGCTTCCAGACGGGGTAGGCCGCCGGATCGAGCTTGCGGGCGCTGCCGGTGTTCCAGCCGCCGAGGGCCGCCTGGTCGCCGGTGACGTAGATGTCCTGGCCGGGGACGGTGCCGGCGGTGACGGCGAACGAGGCTCCGGCCGCGCCGGCCGGGGGGACCGGGTCGGCCGGGGTCGAGGCCCCCGGGCAGGTGCGGGCGCCGACGTGCAGGGCGAGCGCGGTGCCCGCCGCGAGGGTGGCCGTGAACTGTCCCGAGGAGCCGACGGTGACCGTCCGCCCGCTCTGCACGTCGCAGTAGGCGCCGGCCGGGAGGGAGGTCTGGAAGGTCCGGGTCAGGGCGGTGCCCTCGTGGTTGAGGGCGACGTACGCCTTCGCGCCGCGCCCGAAGGCGATCTGGTCGCCCCCGTTGTCCCACCAGTCGGTGACGGCCTGGCCGCGCGCCGCGTTGCGGAAGGCGACCATGGAGGAGATCTCCCGCCAGGCGTGCTGGCACTTCCAGCCGTCGGTGTAACAGGCGTTCACCGCGCCGCCGTTCGGCGGACCGGCGTCCTTGTCGGTCCACTCGTAGCCGGAGTGGACGTCGGGCGAGCCGTAAGGCCAGGCCAGCATGAACACGTTGGCGAGGGTGTAGTCGGAGCCGTTCTTGTAGCTGAGGGTGTCGCCGCCGCGCTCGGTGTCGTGGTTGTCGACGAAGACGGCCGCCTGCCCCGAGGGGAGGTAGCCCCACGCCTCGCCGAAGTTCTTCAGGTACGCGAGGTTCCCGCTCTGGAAGACCCGCTTGAGGTCGCGGCCGTAGCGGAACTCCTGGACGTCGCCGTTGCCGAGGTACTCGGTGGGCGAGACCGCCTCGCCGGCCCCGTAGATCGCCTCCTGCTTCCAGTAGGCGTTCGGGTTCGTCAGCCGGGACTTGATGTTCGCGAGGTCGGCGGCGGGCATGTGCTTGGCGGCGTCGATCCGGAACCCGTCGACCCCGAGGGAGAGGAGGTCGTTGAGGTACCCGGCGATCCGGCCGCGCACGTACTCCTCGCCCGTGTCCAGGTCCGCCAACTGCACGAGCTCGCAGTTCTGCACGTTGGCCCGGTCCCGGTAGTCGGAGACGGTGGCCCGGCAGTCGTCCATGTCGGAGCCGGAGTACAGGCCGGGGTAGTTGTACTTCGTGTACGAAGTGCCGCCCGTCCCGGTCCCGTCGCCGGAGGCCATGTGGTTGATGACGGAGTCCGCGACGACCTTCACCCCGGCGGCGTGGCAGGCGTCCACCATGGCCTTGAAGGAGGCCCGGTCACCGAGCCGCCCGGCGATCTTGTAGCTGACGGGTTGGTACGAGGTCCACCACTGCGCCCCCTGGATGTGCTCCTGCGGCGGTGACACCTGGACGTACCCGTACCCGGCGGGGCCCAGGCTCTCCGCACAGGCTTTGGCGACGGAGTCGAACCGCCACTCGAACAGCACGGCGGTGACGTCCTTGCCTCCGGGCGCGGCGGCCACGGCGGGACCCGCCTGTGCGGTGACGCAGGCGGCGGCCACAACGGCGCCGGCGAGCAGGGCTCTGGGGATGCGCGAAATCGCGGGCATGTGGGGGTTCCTCCTGGCGGAGAGGCGCAGAACAGGCGGGGACGGGCGTGGAACAGGCGGGGATTGCAGCGACCGTAGGTGCCGGACAGAGCACCTGCAAGACCTTGCGCAAGAGATTGCAGAAATGTTTCCTGCGCGTGTCGCCCGGAAGAGCGCGCCCGTGCCCCCTCGGCGCGCCACCCGGCCCGCCGGCGACCCACGGCCGGGGCGGAGCCCGCGCCCCGGCCGCCAGAGCCCTGAATTTCGAGGGAAAATCCGACCCCGCATTTCCCTCATACCTGTCGCGGCAAGCACAGAATTGCGGAGCGGACCCGATGAGCATTTCCGCCCTCCGGGGGAACCCGAGCGTTTTTCCGACGCCCGCTCGGCGACACCGTGCTACTGTGATTTCAGTTGCAGTTGTGGTTCCCAAACTTTCAGTCCCACCCGCCGGACGAAAAATCCGGCGGAAGGCTTCTGTGTGCCGGAAATTTCCGGGCGGGCGATCATCGCGGCGACTTGAGATCCGCACAGTGCGGACTCTGGGCTGTGCCCCGAAGGAGATTCAACATGGCTAATGGCACCGTGAAGTGGTTCAACGCCGAAAAGGGCTTTGGTTTCATCGAGCAGGACGGCGGCGGTCCCGACGTCTTCGCCCACTACTCGAACATCGCCTCCCAGGGCTTCCGCGAGCTCCAGGAAGGCCAGAAGGTGACCTTCGACATCGCGCAGGGCCAGAAGGGCCCGACCGCCGAGAACATCGTCACCGCCTGACGCTGACGCATCACCACGCAGCTGGGGCCCGCACCTTGGGGTGCGGGCCCCGGCTCGTTGCGTTACCCCCCGTCCCCGCCGGCCGGCCACGGCCCGCGCGAGCACGCACCGGGCGCACCACTCACCCCGGATTTCCCGCCGAATGGCGGTAGCACTCCCGCCGTCCATGGCGGCGTACACACCACGGCATTTCGGCCGGCATTCGATGCCGCCACCGCCGTTCGCATTCCATCGGCTCGTTCCTGTGAATTCGCGCGAATATTCCGCCGCTGAATTTCCTCGACGCGTGCCGTCCCGTATCGAGGAAGGTTCAGCATGAACCGCACACGCACGAACGACCGCTCTTCCCGTACCCGTACCGCCGGCGGCTTCGCCGGGCGCGGCAGCCGTTTCGGGTCCCCCGCACCGGCCCGCTCGGGTGGCGCGGGCCGTCCGGGCGGCTCGGGTGGCTACGGCCGCCGGCCGGCCGCGCTCCAGGGCGAATTCGCCCTGCCCGTCACCCACACCCCGGCGCTGCCGGCCGTCGACGCCTTCGCCGACCTCGACATGCCGGAGCAACTGCTCGCCGCCCTCGGCGCCGAGGGGGTCTGCGTACCGTTCCCGATCCAGGGCGCGACGCTCCCCAACACCCTCGCCGGACGCGACGTGTTGGGCCGTGGCCGCACGGGCTCGGGCAAGACGCTGGCCTTCGGACTGGCCATGCTGGCCCGCACGGCGGGACAGCGCGCCGAGCCCCGTCAGCCGCTCGCGCTGGTCCTGGTACCCACCCGCGAACTGGCGCAGCAGGTCACCGACGCGCTCACGCCCTACGCCCGCTCGCTGAAGCTGCGGCTGGCCACCGTCGTCGGCGGCATGTCCATCGGCAGGCAGGCGAGCGCGCTGCGCGGCGGCGCCGAGGTCGTCATCGCCACCCCCGGACGCCTGAAGGACCTCATCGACCGCGGTGACTGCCGGCTCAACCAGGTGGCCATCACCGTCCTCGACGAGGCCGACCAGATGGCCGACATGGGCTTCATGCCCCAGGTCACCGCCCTCCTGGACCAAGTACGCCCGGAGGGACAGCGGATGCTGTTCTCCGCGACCTTGGACCGCAACGTCGACCTGCTGGTCCGGCGCTACCTGACCGACCCCGTCGTGCACTCCGTGGACCCCTCGGCCGGCGCCGTCACGACGATGGAACACCACGTGCTCCACGTCCACGGCACCGACAAGCAGGCCACCACGACCGAGATCGCCGCCCGCGACGGACGCGTGATCATGTTCCTGGACACCAAGCACGCGGTCGACCGCCTCACCCAGGACCTCCTGAACAGCGGCGTGCGCGCCGCGGCGCTGCACGGCGGCAAGTCCCAGCCGCAACGCACCCGCACCCTGGCGCAGTTCAAGACCGGGCACGTCACCGTCCTCGTCGCCACGAACGTCGCGGCACGCGGCATCCACGTCGACAACCTCGACCTCGTCGTCAACGTCGACCCGCCGACCGACCCCAAGGACTAC
This sequence comes from Streptomyces sp. NPDC058279, assembly GCF_042881255.1. Classification (NCBI taxonomy): domain Bacteria; kingdom Bacillati; phylum Actinomycetota; class Actinomycetes; order Kitasatosporales; family Streptomycetaceae; genus Streptomyces; species Streptomyces sp. NPDC058279. Next base: position 241,168 of record NZ_JBHVYA010000002.1, read on the forward strand.
CTCCACCGCGGCGGCCGCACCGCCCGCGCGGGCGAGTCCGGCAGCGTCGTCACCCTGGTCACGCCCAACCAACGCCGCGACATGGTGCGCCTGATGGCCGCCGCCGGCATCACCCCGCGCACCACGCAGGTCCGCTCGGGCGAAGCCGAACTCAACCGCATCACCGGCGCCCAGGCCCCCTCCGGCATCCCCGTCACCATCACCGCGCCCCCGGCCCCCCGCACCTCCCGCGGTGGCGCGGCCCGCCGCGGCGGCGGCCGTCGCCGGTCGTTCGGCGCGGCGGCGTAGCCCACTCACGGCCGTCCCGACCCTTCCCCTCCCACTCCCCTGTGAGGTCCCATGCGCTGCGTCATCGCCCGTTTCCCCTTCGAGCTCACCAAGACCGGTGTGCTGGAGGCGATGAAGGGCGTCAAGCCCGAACCGGTCGCCGGTGACTCGGTCATCATCGGCCGACGCCAGTACCCCGTGAAGCAGGTCGGTGAGGTCGTCACCCGCCAGGACCGCCGCGACTTCAGCTCGGCGGAGGTCACCCGGGCCATGACGGCACTCGGCTTCACCTGCCGCACGGCCACCCCCCTCCGCCCGGCGGCCCCCGCCCTCAGCCCCCTCCAAAGGGCCTCGGCCCTCCTCGGCACCCCGGCGTCGGTCTGACCTCCTCCGCCACCGCCGGTCCCGGCGGTGGCGGAGCGTCATTTACTGGAGTCACCGCATGCGACGAAGGACGCGACTGGCGTTGGCCCTCGCCGCGACCCTGACCTGGGGCGAATGGTTGAACTGGCGCTGGTCTCGGACTCTTGTCGGAAACCGTGAGGGTGATTCCGAGGCCGTGGTCGTGCTGGGCTACCGGAACCCGCAAACGACGGCGAACTTCGTCAACCGCCGGCGAGTCCGGATCGGAATCCGCTCCGTCCACGCCGACCACCCGCGCGATTCTCGCCTGATCTTCAGCGGCGGTGCGACCGGCGGTGGCACCACTGAGGCCAGGTTGCTTGCCGATTACGCGAAGTCGGTGTGCGGGTTCGACGGCACCGTCTTCCTCGAGGACCACAGCGCGACCACATGGGAGAACATCGCGAACGTGATCCCACTGCTCGAAGACGTCGACCGCATCAAGATCGCCTCCCAGCCGGCTCACGCGCTCAAGGCCCGCGCGTACTTGCGACGACAGCGCCCGGACCTGGCCGAGAGGCTCGTGCGCGCGGACGACTACCGTCCTGGCGACTGGATGGTCGTCAACCCGTTGCCGGCTCTCTACGGGCTGTGGACCCTTCGGGGTCTCAGGGCCGACGAACGCAAGGTCTCGCGTGGACAGCGCAAACAAGCTGCCCGTCCGACCCTGGGACGGGCCGCAGACGCGTGACAGGGGAAGCGCGTAGCGATCCGGGGCGCCGTGGGCGGACCGGGGCTTCGGGCGGGCAGCGCTGAGACCGGCCCTCCCGACCCCCGCCCCCTACTCCCCCGGCCCCTGTCCCGTCGAGCCCCGCACCACCAGTTCCGGCCGGAACACGTACTCCGTGCGCTGGACCGGGGTGCCGGCCACCGCCTCCAGGAGGGCTCCGACCGCCGCCGTCGCCATCGCGCGGACCGGTTGGCGGACCGTCGTCAGCGGCGGGTCCGTGAAGGCGATCAGCGGGGAGTCGTCGAAGCCGACCACCGACACGTCCTGCGGCACCCGCAGCCCCCGCTCGCGCGCCGCCCGGATCACCCCGAGTGCCATGGGGTCGCTCCCGCACACGATCCCGGTGCACCCCCGGTCCAGCAGGGCGCCGCCCGCGGCGTGGCCGCCCTCGACCGTGAACAGGGTGCGCTGGATCAGCCCCTCGGCCTCCGCCCCCGGCACCGCCGCCACGAACCCCTGCTCCTTGCGCGCCGACGGCACGTACCGCGTCGGCCCGATGGCCAGCCCGATCCGCCGGTGCCCCAGGTCCTCCAGGTGGCGTACGGCCATGTCCGCCGCCGCCCGGTCGTCCGGGGAGATGAAGGGGGCGTTCACCGCCTCGTTGAACCCGTTGATCAGTACGAACGGCACTCCCCGCGCCGCCAGCCGCTGGTAGCGCCCCGGATCGGCGGACGCGTCCGCGTGCAGACCGGACAGGAAGACGATCCCCGTGACCCCCCGCTCCTCCAACTGCTCCACCAGCTCGTCCTCGGTGGCCCCGCCCGGCGTCTGCGTACACAGCACGGGCGTGTACCCGTGCCCCGCCAGCGCCTGCTCGATGACCTGCGCGAACGCCGGGAAGATCGGGTTGGTGAGCTCCGGGATCAGCAGCCCCACCAGGCCGTTGCTGCGCCGCTTGAGCCGTACCGGCCGCTCGTAGCCCAGCAGGTCCATGGCGGCCAGCACCTTGTGTCGGGTGCCGGCCGCCACGCCCGCCTTGCCGTTGACCACCCGGCTGACGGTCGCCTCGCTGACCTGCGCCTGCGCGGCGATGTCCGTCAACCGCAGCGGGGAAGTCACCCCAGCCACCACACCGCGCTGTCGGCGGCGAGGACGCCCGGCTCGACCGGCTCCGCGCTGGCCAGCAGCACCCGGCCCCGGCCCGGCGCCGGCATCCGTACGGCCTCGCCCGTCGTGTTGACCGTGCAGACGAAGTCGCCCCGCCGGAAGGCCAGGACGCCGGCCGGCGCGTCCAGCCACTCCACGGCGTCGCCCGCGCCCAGCTCGGCCCGTTCGCGGCGGATGCGCAGCGCGGCCCGGTACAGCTCCAGCGTGGACGAGGGGTCACCCGTCTGCGCCTCGACGCTCAGCCCCGCCCACTCGGCCGGCTGCGGCAGCCAGCTGCCGCCGTCCCCGAAGCCGTACGGGGCCTCGGTCCCGGACCACGGGATCGGTACGCGGCAGCCGTCGCGGAGCCCGTCCTGGCCGTTCTCCTTGAAGAAGGACGGGTCCTGGCGCACGGCGTCCGGCAGGTCCACCACCTCCGGCAGGCCGAGTTCCTCGCCCTGGTACACGTACGCCGACCCGGGCAGGGCCAGCATCAGCAGCGCGGCGGCCCGCGCCCGATCCAGGCTGCCGTAGCGGGTGCGGTGCCGCACGACGTCGTGGTTGGACAGCACCCACGTCGTCGGCGCCCCCACCGGCCGCATCGCGTCGAGCGATTCGTCGATGGCGGCGCGCAGCGCGTCCGCGTCCCAACCCGTGTTCAGGTAATGGAAGTTGAACGCCTGGTGCAGCTCGTCGGGGCGCAGGTAGAGCGCGGTGCGGTCGGCGCTCGGGGTCCATGCCTCGGCGACGCCGATGCGGTCGCCGGCGTACTCGTCGAGGACCTTGCGCCAGGAGCGGTAGATCTCGTGGACGCCGTCCTGGTCGAAGAACGGCAGCACCTGGTTGCCCAGCAGTTTGAGCTGTTCGTCGCGGCCGAGGTCGGGCAGGCCGGGGGCCTTGACGAGGCCGTGCGCGACATCGATGCGGAAGCCGTCGGTGCCGAGGTCGAGCCAGAAGCGCAGGATCGAGCGGAACTCGTCCTGGACGGCGGGGTGTTCCCAGTTGAAGTCGGGCTGCTCGGGGGCGAACAGGTGCAGGTACCACTGCCCGTCCGGCACCCGGGTCCAGGCCGGTCCGCCGAAGATCGATTCCCAGTCGTTCGGGGGCAGGGAGCCGTCCTCGCCCCGGCCCGCGCGGAAGTGGAAGCGTTCGCGCAGCGGGCTGTCGGGCCCCTCGCGCAGTGCCTGCTTGAACCATTCGTGCTGGTCGGAGCAGTGGTTGGGGACGAGGTCGACGATGATGCGCAGGCCCAGGGCATGGGCTTCGCGGATCACGGCGTCGGCGTCGTGCAGGGTGCCGAACATGGGGTCGATGGCCCGGTAGTCGGCGACGTCGTAGCCGGCGTCGGCCTGCGGGGAGGCGTAGAACGGGCTGAGCCATACGGCGTCGACGCCCAGTTCCTTGAGGTAGGGCAGTCGGCTGCGGATGCCTTCGAGGTCCCCCATGCCGTCCCCGTTGGAGTCGGCGAAGCTGCGCGGATAGACCTGGTAGATCACCGCTTCTCTCCACCAGCCGGGCCGCGTGGCGCTGGTGGTGGGGAGTGCGTCGGCGAGGTGCTGGGTCATGGTGTCCTTGGAGAGGTCGGGCCGGAACGGGAAGCGGGCAGGGTGGTCAGCCCTTGGTCGCGCCCGCTGTCATGCCGGCGACGAGGTGACGCTGGGCGAAGAGGAAGAAGAACGCCGCGGGGATCGCGATGAGGACGGAAGCCGCACTCATCGCACCCCAGTTGGAGGTGTACTGGGTGACGAAGGTCTGCAGACCCCCGGCGAGGGTGAGGTGCTCGTCGCCGACCATGAACGCGGAGGCGTACGCGACTTCGCCCCAGGCGGTGATGAAGGCGTAGAAGCCGGTGACCGCGAGACCGGGCTTGGCGAGGGGCAGGATGAGGCGCCAGAAGGTGCCGAAGGGGTTGAGTCCGTCGACGCGACCGGACTCGTCGATCTCGATCGGGATGGTGTCGAAGAACCCCTTCATCATCCAGGCGCAGAACGGCACGGCGATGGTCAGGTAGGTGATGACCAGGCCGATGGGCTGGTTGAGCAGCCCGAGCTGTCCCATGAGGTTGTAGAGCGGGACGATGAGGATGGCCATCGGGAACATCTGTGTGATGAGCAGGGTCCACATCAGCGGCTTCATGCCGGGGAACTTGAACCGGCTGACCGCGTATCCGGTGGTGGCGGCGATGAACACGCCGAGGACCGTGGTGATGCCGGCGACGAGGACGGAGTTGCCGAACCAGGTGAAGAAGGAGGTCGACTGCACCAGGTAGCGGTAGTTCTCGAAGGTGGGTTGCTTCACGAAGTCCGTGGAGATGGCGAACTTCGCGGGCTTGAGGGAGGTCAGCAGGACCCACAGCACCGGGAAGACGGCGATCACGGAGGCGACGATCAGGGTGAGGTGCAGGCCGACGGAGGCGAGCGGGGAGCGCCGGCCGCGGCCGAGCGGGGCCTTGCCGGACGTCGTCCGCGGGGCCTTGCCCGACGTGCGGGGCGCTTCGCCCGGGGCCTTGTCCGATGTCGTGAGCGGGGTCGTCACGGTCGTCACCACACCTCTCCCTGCTTGCGCAGCGAGCGCCGGTAGACCAGCGCGAAGATCATGAGCAGGGCGAGGATCAGCACGCCCCAGGTGGCGGAGCCGGCGAAGTCGCGCGGACTGGCGACGAACGCCTCGCGGAACGCCTGGGTCACGAGGATCTCGGTGGAGTCGCCGGGGCCGCCCCGCGTCAGCAGGAAGATCACCGGGAACATGTTGAAGGTCCAGATGGTGGAGAGCAGGATCACCGTCATGCTCACCGCGCGCAGCCCGGGCAGCGTGATGTGCCGGAACCGCTGCCAGGGGGTGGCCCCGTCCATCTCGGCGGCCTCGTACAGCTCGCCGGGGATGGACTGCAGTCCGCCGAGCAGGGCGACCATCATGAAGGGGACGCCGAGCCAGACGTTGACGGCGATGACGGAGACCTTGGCCCAGGTCGGGTCGTCGAGCCACGGGATCGCGGAGATCCCGCCGCCGTCGAGGAGCTTGTTGAGGATGCCGCTGTCGCGGTTGAAGAGGAACCGCCAGGCGAAGACGGAGACGAAGCCGGGGACGGCCCAGGGCAGGATCAGCGCCATGCGGTAGGCGGCCCGGCCGCGGAACCGGCGGTTGAGCATGGTGGCGAGGCCCAGTCCGAGCGCGAAGGTGATCGACACGCACAGGACGGTCCAACTGACGGTCCACACCAGCCGTTGCAGGAACACCGGGTCGGCGAGGACGTCCGCGTAGTTGTCGAGGCCGACGAACGAGTACGTCGCCTCGATGTGGTTGGCGCCGATGGTGCGGGCGACGTTGCGTTCGTTGGCGTCCGTCAGCGAGAGGTAGACGCCCCGGACGAGCGGCCAGCCGACGATCACGCCGAGCACGAGCACCACCGGGGCGACCATGGCCCAGGCGTACCAGTGGGTGGCGAGGGCGCGCCTCGCTCCCCCTCGGTTGTCAGTCCTGCGGCTCCGGCCGCGGCCGGCGAGGGCGTCCGCGCCCCCGCCGTCCGCGGCCTTCGCCACCGACTGGCTGGTGTGAGCAGCCATCTTCTTGTCTACTTCCAGCCCTTGAGGATCTTGCGGAACTCGACGCCGGCCGCCTTCGCCGCGTCCTCGGGGGACGCCGCGCCGGTGATGGCCTTGGTGTACTCGACCTTGAGGGGCTCGAAGAGCGAGCCGTTCTCCGGGATCCAGGCGCGCTCGACGGCCTTGTCCACGGCCGGCTTGAAGAACTGGACCATCTCGCTGGACTTGACGTCCGGCTGCTCGTACGCGGCCGTGCGGGTCGGCAGCAGGCTCAGTTCCTTGGCGGACTGGACCTGCACCTCCTGGGAGGTCATGTACTCGACGAAGGCGTGGGCCGCGGAGCGGTTCTTGGACCCGGCGTAGACGGCGAGGTCGTGACCGCCCTGCGGGGAGCCGGCCTTGACGGAGCCGGCCGGGACGGGCGCGACGCCGAGGTTGGCCTTGTCCTTGAACTGGTCGCCCGCGTAGGTGTCGGCGACGGCCCACGGACCGTTGATCATCATGGCGGCTTCGCCCGACTTGAAGGCGGTCTGCATGTTGGTCCAGCCGTCGGTGGCGTTGGTGATCGCCGCGCCGGAGGTGACCAGGTCACGGGCCGTCTTGAATGCCTTGACGCCCGCCGGGTTGTCGACCGTGACCGTCTTGGTCTTCGCGTCGACGAGGTCGCCGCCCTCGCCGTAGATCAGCGGCAGGAACCAGTAGGAGTCGTCGCCGCGCAGGTACAGGCCGGCCTTGCCGGTCTTCGCCTTGATGGCGGCGGCGGCGGTCTTGACCTCCTCCAGCGTCTTGGGGGGCTGGACGCCGGCGTCGGCGAGCATCTTCTTGTTGTAGAAGAGGCCGAGGGTGTCGATGACCTGGGGCACGGCGTACGTCTTGCCCTCGTACTTGCCACTGGCGGCGGCCTGCGGCAGGAACTCGGCGTCGACCTTCTTCACCGTGTCGGCGGGGACCTCGTCGAGGTAGCCGAGCGAGGCGAAGTCGGCGACCCAGCCGACGTCGGCGCGGATCACGTCGGGGGCCTCGGAGCCGCTGCTGAAGGCGTTCTTGACCTTGTTCTGGGCGTCGCCGTAGGGCACGTTGACGTACTTGACGGTGACCTTCGGGTGCTTCGCGGTGAACGCCTCGGCGATCTTCTGGAAGCTGGCCTTCTCCGCGTCGTTGGAGGTGTCCCACCACGTGACGGTCCCGGAGAGTTCGCCGCCGGACTGGCTGTCGCCGCCGCTGTCCTTGGTGTCACCGCCGCACGCCGTCGCCGCGAGTGCCAGGGTCGCGACCAGCGCGGTGGCCGCTATGCCACGCCGCATATGAACTCCTTCGATGATCCCGGCCGCGCCTCGCGGTCCCGAGTTGCCAGGAACGTAACAAGACTGAAAGCCGACCGAAAGACCTTGCGGCAATTTTCTGCAAGTGCTGGTGATCGTTACATCCGTGTGTCCGTACGGTTGCCGCGGCTTGCTGTTGGTTCGGCCCACCTTCGCCTGCTCAGGCCCGCAACCAGGGGCCGGGTGCTCGCGTTGACCCCGATATGACCCATGAGCTGACCGCGTCCCGGCTTGCAAGCGCTTCCAGCGACGGGACCGTGAACGGCGGCTGGTGGCGCGATGCCGTCATCTATCAGGTGTACGTACGGTCCTTCGCCGACAGTGACGGCGACGGCGTGGGCGACCTGCGCGGCGTGCGCGAGCGGCTGCCGCATCTGGCCTGGCTCGGGGTCGACGCCGTCTGGCTCACGCCCTTCTACGTCTCCCCCCAGGCGGACGGCGGCTACGACGTCGCCGACTACCGCGCCGTCGACCCCCTGTTCGGTGACCTCTCCGACGCCGACGACCTCGTACGGGCCGCGCACGACCTCGGGCTGCGGGTCATCGTGGACGTGGTGCCGAACCACACCTCGGACCGGCACCCCTGGTTCCGCGAGGCCCTCGCCGATCCCGCGGCGCGCGCCCGCTACCACTTCCGGCCCGGGCGCGGGGCGGGCGGGGCGCTGCCGCCCAACGACTGGGAGTCCGTCTTCGGCGGCCCGGCCTGGACCCGGGTCGCGGACGGGCAGTGGTACCTGCACCTGTTCGCGCCCGAGCAGCCCGACCTCAACTGGGACCACCCCGAGGTCGCCGAGGAGTTCGCCTCGGTCCTGCGGTTCTGGCTCGACGTCGGCGTGGACGGCTTCCGGGTCGACGTGGCGCACGGCATGGTCAAGGCCGCGGGCCTGCCCGACATCGGGCACGGCGCGCAGGCGACGCTGATCGGCACCCAGCCGCTGCCGTTCTTCGACCAGGACGGGGTGCACGAGATCCACCGCTCGTGGCGACGGCTGCTCGATTCCTACGAGGGCGCGCGGATCGGGGTCGCGGAGGCGTGGGCGCCGACCTCGGAGCGGCTGGCCCTGTACGTACGGCCCGACGAACTGCACCAGGCTTTCAACTTCCGGTTCCTGAACTGTCCATGGGACGCGGCGGCGATGCGGACCGTCATCGACGAGTCCCTGGCCGCCACCGCCTCCGTGGGGGCGCCGACGACGTGGGTGCTGTCCAACCACGACGTCGTGCGGCACCGCACCCGCTACGGCAGCCTGGCCCGGGCGCGGGCCGCCGCGCTGCTGATGCTGGCCCTGCCCGGGTCGGCGTACGTGTACCAGGGCGAGGAACTCGGCCTGCCGGAGGTGGTGGACCTGCCGGACGCCGTGCGCCAGGACCCGGCGTTCCTCCGCTCCGCCGGGCAGGAGGGGCTGCGCGACGGCTGCCGCATCCCGTTGCCCTGGTCCGGCCAGGAGCCCCCGTACGGTTTCGGGGACGGCGGCAGCTGGCTGCCGCAGCCGGCCGAGTGGGCGGGGCTGAGCGTCGCCGCGCAGACGGGTGACCCGCATTCGACGCTGGAGCTGTACCGGGCCGCCCTGGAGTTGCGCCGCGCGCTGCCGGGGCTGGGCTCGCCGGACGCCGGCGGGCTGACCTGGCTGCCGGCGCCCGAGGGGGTGCTCCTGTTCACCCGGCCGGGCTTCGCCTGCACCCTCAACAGCCGGCCGACCCCGCTCGAACTGCCGGCGCCCGGGCGGCCCGTCCTGTCGAGCGCGCCGGTGGAGACGGACGGGCGCACGGTGCTGTTGCCGCCGGAGTCGTGCACGTGGTGGGCATTGTGACGTGCGACCGGTACAGTCCAGTGCCGTGACCGCACGGCTAGCCGACATCGCAGCCCAGGCGGGGGTCAGCGAAGCCACAGTCAGCCGCGTGCTCAACGGCAAGCCCGGTGTGGCCGCGGGCACCCGCGAGTCCGTGCTGGCCGCGCTCGACGTGCTCGGCTACGAGCGGCCCGTACGGCTGCGTCAGCGCAGCGCGGGCCTGGTCGGCCTGATAACCCCGGAGTTGGACAACCCCATCTTCCCGGCGCTCGCCCAGGTCATCGGGCAGGCGCTGACGCGGCAGGGGTACACCCCGGTGCTGGCGACGCAGACGCCCGGCGGGTCCACCGAGGACGAGCTGACGGAGATGCTGGTCGACCGCGGGGTCTCCGGGATCATCTTCGTCTCGGGGTTGCACGCGGATACCACGGCCGACATGGGCCGCTATGACCAACTGCGCGGCCAGGGCGTCCCCTTCGTACTGATCAACGGTTTCTCCGACAAGGTGCGGGCGCCGTTCGTGTCCCCGGACGACCGGGCGGCGATGCAGCTCGCGGTGACGCACCTGAGCGCCCTCGGGCACACCCGGATCGGCCTGGCGGTCGGACCGAAGCGGTTCGTGCCCGTGCTGCGCAAGATCGAGGGGTTCCGGCTCGGCATGCAGGAGCGGCTCGGTCTGGGCCGGGCCGAGACGGAGGAACTGGTCCAGCACTCCCTGTACTCGTTGGAGGGCGGACAGGCCGCCGCGTCCGCGTTGATCTCGCGCGGCTGCACGGCGATCGTCTGCGCGAGCGACATGATGGCGCTCGGCGCGATCCGCGCGGCCCGCCAGCAGGGGCTGCGGGTGCCGCAGGACGTGTCGGTGGTCGGCTTCGACGACTCCCCGCTCATAGCGTTCACCGATCCGCCGCTGACCACCATCCGGCAGCCGGTGCAGGCCATGGGGCAGGCGGCGGTGCGCACGCTGCTGGAGGAGATCGGCGGGACGCCGGCTCCGCACAGCGAGTTCGTGTTCCTGCCGGAGCTGGTGGTGCGCGGATCGACGGCTTCCGGGCCCGGGCAGCGGCGGGCCACCTAAGGGTCCGGCGTACTCCCCAGGGCTGAGCGGCTGCGCCCGAGACCGTCCCGAGGGATGATCGTGGGCAGGAAGCCATCTGGCAGACTCTTTCCCCATGGGTGAAGCGAGCGTGAAGACACTGGAAACCCGGACGGACGTCTCGTCACCCCTCGTGACCGAGCAGGAGACCCGCCCGGGCTCCCGGGGCACGCTCCTCGCCCGTCTGCGGATGCCGCGTCGCCCGCGGATCTGGTTCGAGGTCCTGCTCATCGCGATCAGCTATTGGACCTACTCGCTGATCCGCAACGCCGTGCCGGAGCAGAAGACGGCCGCGTTGGCGAACGCCGACTGGATCTGGCGCACCGAGCACATGCTCGGCATCGCCGTGGAGCACAGCGTCAACCACGCGGTCAATTCGGTGACGTGGCTGATCGTGGGCATGAACTACTACTACGCCACGCTGCACTTCGTCGTGACGATCGGCGTGCTGGTCTGGATCTACCGCTTCCATCCCGGGCGTTACGCGGCCACCCGTTTCGTCCTGTTCGCGACGACGGGCGTGGCGCTGCTCGGCTACTTCTTCTACCCGTTGGCGCCGCCCCGGCTGATGAACGGGCAGCACTTCGTCGACACGGTGCTCGTCCACCACACGTGGGGTTCGATGGCCTCGGGGAACCTCAAGCACATGTCGAACCAGTACGCGGCGATGCCGTCCATGCACATAGGGTGGTCGCTCTGGTGCGGGTTGACGCTCTTCGCGGTCGCGTCGGCGCCGTGGGCCCGGATCCTGGGGCTGCTGTACCCGGCGGCGACCCTGGTGGTCATCGTGTCCACCGCGAACCACTTCTGGCTGGACGCGGCGGGCGGCATGCTCTGCCTGGCGTTCGGCTACACCGTCTCGGGCCTCTGGTACGGCTCGCTCCCCCACCGCCTGCCGCGCCGCCCCCGGGCCACGGACCCGCACCCGGTGACGGCCGCGCTCGTGAGCCGCTTCCGCCGCTAGGCGCAGGCCCTGGCGTACGGCCCTGGGCGTGCGGTCCTGGGCGTGCGGCCCTGCGGCGCCGCCAGGCCGCCCCTTCCCGGCACGTGATCCGGCCGCCCGACATCGCGAGGCGGATCGGGGCCTCTGCGAGCTCGTCCGGCGGGCACCGTACGGGGTCGAGTGCGAAGGCCGTCAGGTCCGCCCGGTACCCGGCGGCGATCCTGCCTCCCAGCCGCTGTTCCCCGGCCGCCAGTGCGGCGTGCGAGGTCATGCCCTCCAGGGCCATCAGCCCGGTCAGGGCGCGTCCTGCCGTGGCCGCGCCGAGCGGGCTGCGGGAGGTGGCCAGGACCCGGCGGGCGTCGTGGTGGGCGATGGGCCAGTCCGAGCCGAGCGCGAGCACGGCGCCGGCGTCCCGCAGGTCGCGGCAGCGCCAGGCCCGGCGGGCCCGGTCCTCACCGAGGCGCTTGGACCACTCGTCGGTGTGGTCGGCGCGGGTGTACGCGGTGTGCGGGGGCTGCATCGAGGCGATCACCCCGAACCGGGCGAACCGCGGCAGTTGGTCGTCGGGGACGGTCTCGATGTGTTCGATCCGGTGCCGCATCCGGGCCTGCGGCCCCAGGGTGGCCACGGTGTCGAGGACGTGCCGGACGGCGGCGTCGCCGATGGCGTGGGTGGCGGTGCCCACCCCGGACGTGTCGAGGATGCGTACGGCGCGGGCGTACGCCTCGGGGTCCGGCCAGAAGGCGTCGGTGCCCTGGCCGTGGCAGTCGGTGTTCCAGCCAGGCGGTGCCTCCCTCGACGGTGCCGTCCATGAAGAACTTGACGCCCCCGACCCGCCAGTGCCGGCCGGACCTGCGCCGGCGCGCGATCAGGGCGGCCGGGTCGGCGCCGTCGGCGCCGGGCATGCACCAGGGAGCCAGGCGCAGCCGCACGGGCAGGTCGGAGTCCTCCTCCACGGCGGCCGGCAGGTCGGGGACGTCGCCGTCGCCGAGGTCCATGACGTGGGCGCCGGTGAGTCCGGTGGCGGCCATGTCCGCGAGCAGGGCCGGCAGCCGGGCCCGGCGCTCGGCGGTGGCGGGTTTGGGTGCGAGGGCGGACACCAGTTCCATCGCCGCGTGCTCGACGAGGTGCCCGGTGGGGCGGCCGGCGTGGTCACAGACGATCTCGGAGCGCTGGTCGAAGCGGCGCGGCCCGGTGATCCCGGCGGCGTGCAGGGCGGCGCCGCTCGCGAGGGCGGACTGGCCGTCGTAGAGGCGCAGGAAGGCGGGAGCGCCGGCCAGGACGTCCTCGATCAGCTCCCGGTCGACGGGCCGGCCGCCGAAGGCGTTGTGGTCGAGGCCGTGGCCGGTGACCCGGCCGCCGGGGCCGGGCTCGGCGGCGCGCAGGCCGGCGCGCAGGCCGGCGAGGTCCCGGACGGCGGAGAGGTCGGTTCCGGTGGCCATCTCGATGCCCCGGACGGGGTGGCTGTGGGCATCGGTGAGGCCGGGGGTGAGGGTGGCCCCGCCGAGGTCGACCAGTTCGGTGCCGGGGCCGCGCCAGTCGCGTACGTCGCTCTCCTCGCCGACCGCGAGGATCTCGCCGGCGCGGACGGCTACCGCGCGGGCTTCGGGGCGGGTCGGGTCGAGGGTGCGGACGCGGACGGCGTTCCTGACGTACGCGCGCGGCCTGCTGGAGCCCTGACGCCCACCGGCCGGGCCCCGGGTCGCGCGCTACGCGCCGTAGAACAGGTCGTCCACGACCGCCCGCGCCCGGCGCGTGGTGCGGCGGTAGTCGTCGAGCATGTCGCCGACCGTGCCCTCCGCGTAGCCGAGGTAGCGGCCCACGGCCGCCAGTTCGCGCGGCTCGGAGGGGAAGGTGTCCCCCGCGCGGCCGCGGACCAGCATGACGGCGTTGCGGACGCGGGTGGCCAGCACCCAGGCCTCGTCCAGGATCTGCGCCTCCTCCGTCGGGATGAGACCCGCCGCGTGCGCCGCGGCCAGCGCCTCGCGGGTTCGGGTGGTGCGCAGCCCCGGCTCGTTCCAGGCGTGGCGCATCTGGGTCAGTTGGACGGTCCACTCGACGTCGCTGAGGCCGCCGCGGCCGAGTTTGGTGTGCAGGGTGGGGTCGGCGCCGCGCGGCATCCGTTCCGTCTCCATGCGGGCCTTGAGCCGGCGGATCTCGCGGACCGCCGTCTCGCCGAGGCCCTCCGTGGGGTAGCGCAGCGGGTCGATCAACTCGATGAAGCGGGCCCCGAGTTCCGGGTCGCCGGCGACCGGTTCGGCGCGCAGCAGCGCCTGGCTCTCCCAGGTCAGGGACCAGCGGCGGTAGTACGCGGCGTAGGAGGCCAGGGTGCGCACCAGCGGGCCCGAGCGTCCTTCGGGCCGCAGGTCGGCGTCGATGAGCAGTGGCGGGTCGGCGGTGGGCAGCTGGAGCAGCCTGCGCATCTCGGCGATCACGGCCTGGGCGGCCTTCGCGGCCTCCTGCTCGTCGACGCCCTCGCGGGCTTCGTGGACGAACAGGACGTCGGCGTCGGAGCCGTAGCCGAGCTCGCGGCCGCCGAAGCGGCCGACGCCGATGACCGCGAAGCGGGTGGGCAGCGTGTCGCCCCACTGGGCCCGTACGGCGGCGCGCAGGGCGCCGCCGATGGTGGCTGCGGTGAGATCGGAGACGGCCCGGCCGACCCGGTCGACCAGCGCGCCGGGGTCGGTTTCGGCGGGGCTGTCCTCCGTGCCGTAGGAGGCGATGATGTCGGCGGCGGCGGTACGGAACAGCTCCCGGCGGCGGACCCCGCGGGCCGCGGCGACGGCGGTCTCGGGGTCCTCGGCGCGTCCTACGGCGGCCAGCACCTCCTGTTCGAGCGCCTCGCTCGTACGGGGTTGGAGGCCCTCGGGGTCGCCGAGCAGCGCGACCGCCTCGGGTGCGCGCATCAGCAGGTCGGGGGCCAGGCGCCCGGCGGACAGGACGCGGGCGAGGTTCTCGGCGGCGGCGCCCTCGTCGCGCAGCAGTCGCAGGTACCAGGGGGTGCGGCCGAGGGCGTCGGAGACCTTGCGGAAGTTGAGGAGCCCGGCGTCGGGATCGGCGGAGTCGGCGAACCAGCCGAGCATCACGGGCAGCAGGGTGCGCTGGATGGCGGCCTTGCGGCTGACCCCGGAGGCGAGGGCTTCGAGGTGGCGCAGGGCGCCGGCCGGGTCGGCGTAGCCGAGGGCTTCGAGGCGCTGGCCGGCGGCGCGCGGGGAGAGCCGGGTCTCGCCGGGGGTGAGCTGGGCGACGGCGTCGAGCAACGGCCGGTAGAACAGCTTCTCGTGCAGGCGGCGGACGACGGAGGCGTGCCGGCGCCAGGCCTTGTTGAGTTCGGCGACGGGTTCGGTGCGCAGGCCCATGGACCGGCCGAGGCGGCGCAGGTCGTTCTCGTCCTCGGGGACGAGGTGGGTGCGGCGCAGCCGGTAGAGCTGGATGCGGTGTTCCATGACGCGCAGGAAGCGGTACGCGTCGTGCAGCTGGGCGGCGTCGGCGCGGCCGACGTACCCGCCGGCGGCGAGGGCGTGCAGGGCGTCGAGGGTGGTGCCGGAGTGGAGGGTGGCGTCGCTGCGGCCGTGTACGAGCTGGAGCAGTTGGACGGCGAACTCGACGTCGCGCAGCCCGCCGGGGCCGAGCTTGAGTTCGCGGTCGACCTGGGCGGCGGGGATGTTGTCGATGACGCGGCGGCGCATCTTCTGGACGTCGGCGACGAAGTTCTCGCGTTCGGCGGCCTGCCACACGAGCGGAGTTATGGCCTCGATGTACTGGGCGCCGAGTTCGGGGTCGCCGGCGACGGCGCGCGCCTTGAGCAGGGCCTGGAACTCCCAGGTCTTCGCCCAGCGCTGGTAGTAGGCGAGGTGGGAGGCGAGGGTGCGCACCAGCGGGCCGTTGCGGCCCTCGGGGCGCAGGTTGGCGTCGACGGGCCAGATGGTCCCCTCGACGGTGGTCTCGGAGCAGATCCGCATGAGGTGGGAGGCGAGGCGGGTGGCGGCCTGGACGGCCTGACCCTCGTCGGTCCCCTTGGTCGCGTCGCCGACGAAGATGACGTCCACGTCGGAGACGTAGTTGAGTTCGTTGCCGCCGCACTTGCCCATGGCGATGACGGCGAGGCGGCAGCGGGCCGCGTCCTCGGGGGCGGCGGCGCTCGCGATGCGCAGCGCCGCGCGGAGGGTGGCGGTGGCGAGGTCGGCGAGTTCGGCGGCGGTCTCGGCGAGGTCGATGGTGCCGCAGACGTCGCGGGCCGCGATGGACAGCAGGCAGCGGCGGTAGGCGATGCGCAGGGTGACGGGGTCGTGGGCGTCGGCGAGGCCGCGTTCGAAGTCGGCGAGGCCGGGGTGGAGGTCGGCGGCTTCGTAGGTGACGAGGGCGTGCCAGTCGCGGGGGTGGCGGGCGAGGTGGTCGGCGAGGGCTTCCGAGGCGCCGAGCACGCCGAGCAGTCGGTCGCGCAGCGGTTTGGCGCTGAGCAGGGTGTCGAGGAGCACGGGCAGCTCGTCGGGTCGCTGCGCCTCGGCGAGCCGGACGAGGCCGAGGAGGGCGAGGTCGGGGTCGGCGGTGGCGCCGAGCGCGTCGAGGAGCACGGGGTCGGTCCGTACGGAGGCCAGCACCGGGCTCTCCAGCAGGCGGGCGGCGGCGGAGGGGTCGGTGAACCCGCTCCGCAGCAGCCGGATGAAGGTGCTGCTCCTGCGTCCCGGGATTGTCATCCCGCCGCCTCCCGCGTGCGTCGCTGCCGGGGGTGGCCCGGCCGTGCCTGGGGCCGAGCCTAGCCGGAGCGGGCGCGCGGCTCACCGGGGCGCGGGGAGGCGCCACGCGGCGGGCGGACGGGGGGCGGGCGGAGCGGGGGCGCGGGCCACGTCGGCTCGTGGCGGGCGGCCGACGTGAACAACGTCACAGCGCGGGCCGGGTGGGCGCCGGCGGGGCGGTCTCGCCGGGGGGTGGGCCGGCCAACCGCCGCCGCTGGTGGGGGCGCCCGCCAACGCGTTGACCGGCGCGAACGTGCCCGTGGCGAGGGCGGGGCGGGGGCGGCCGGGGATCGGGCGCGGCGGGCTCAGAAACGTAGAAATTCACCTAAAACGCACAAAACACTTATAGAGGACTCAACACCTTATATCGCAGCGAAAGTTGGCTCACGGGGCGGGACAAAGGCGTCCGCATGGTGGGCCATTGCCTCGATCGAACTCGCGCAAGGCACAATCACATCCGGTCGTTTTTCGGAAAGCACGAGTCATCGGCGACATCGATGAACCAAGTCGCCCGGATTGACCTCTCTTTGAGTGACCGCTTCGCGGTTCTTCCCGCTCGGAACGACCCCAAGGCGTGACCATGCCGATGACCCGCCGCCGCCTTCTGCTGGCCGCCGCCCTGCTGCCCGTCCTGACGGTCGGTACCACCGGCGTGCTCGCCATCGCCTCGGGAGAGCAGACCTCGGCCGAGGCCAGCCAGGACAAGCACCCCGCCGCGCCCGTCCTACCCGCCAGCACCACGGCCGGGTCGGTGGTCCAGGTCGTGGCGCACCCGGACGACGACCTCTTCTTCATGAACCCGGACCTCAGCCGCTCCCTGACGGCGGGTATCCCGCTCACCACCGTCTACCTCACCTCCGGGGAGGCCGACGGCCGCAACGAGGCGGCGGGCGGCGCCGCCAAGGACCCCGAGCAGCCCGCCGACCGCGCGCACTACGCGGAGGCCCGGCAGAACGGCATCCGCTGCGCGTACGCCCAGATGGTGACCGGGGACCGCACGAGCCCGTGGCAGCGCACGGTCATACCCACCGTCGGCGGCGGCCACGCCGAGGTGGACGTCCTCGTCGCCCACCCCCAGATCAACCTGGTCTGGCTCCAGCTCCGCGAGGCCCGCACCACCACCGCGGAGACCCCCGAGAGCCTGCGCGGCCTGTGGAACGGCGAGATACCCGCCCTGGAGGCCCAGCTCGCCTCGGGCAGCCCCGTCACGCAGCCGTTCACGTACACCAAGGACCAGGTGGTCCAGGTCATAGCCGGGGTCCTGACGAAGTACCGTCCGACGACGATACGGATGCAGGACCCGACCCCCGGCCGGGAGTTGCTGACCGGCAAGTACACCGACCACCAGGACCACATGTACGGCGCACGCTTCGTCCAGGCCGGGTACGCCGCCTACGCCCGCCAGATCAGCGACCGCCCCCACTTCTCGGTCCAGAACTACCTCGGGTACCACACCGGAAGCCTCCCGCACGCGCTGGACCCGCAGACGGCCGAGACGAAGATCGGCTACCTCAAGACCTACGCCTGGCTCGACCACGAGAACTACTGCGGCAGCGTCGCCGGCTGTGGCGACCGTAAGGTGGCCGGCAGCCCCACCGGCCGCAACTGGGCCCAGTCCCTGCGCTACGCCCGCGCCGACAACACCTCCTGGCTGACCGAGGGCACCCTCGGCCGGCTCTACGCCTTCGCGGTACTGGACGGCCGGCTGGCGCTCTGGACCCGCGAAGCCACCGGCCTCTGGACCGGCCCGGCACTCCTGCCCGGCGAGGGCATCGACCCCGGCGTCTTCGCCACCCGCCTCCCCGACGGCCGGATCACGGTCGTCGCGACCCGCACCGCCTTCGGCGAGCGGGGCAAGGACTACCGCCGCGAGGTCGTCACCCTCACCCAGTCGACACCGGGCGGCCCCTTCGGCACCTGGCAGTCGCTCGGCACCCCCGAGGCGGCGGACGAGACCGGCACCTCGGCGATCAGCGCCCCGACGGCGGTCGTCGGCCCGGACGGCCGGCTGACGGTCTACCTGCGCGACTCCCACCGCACCCTGCGCGCCGCCGCCCAGCAGCCCTCCGGCGCCTTCGGCGAATGGCAGCACCTGGGCGGCGCGGACCTGCAGAGCGACCCGGTCTCGGCGGTGGACGCCGCAGGCCGCCGCCACGTCTACGCGACCACCAGCACCTCCGTGCTCGCCTGGACCCAGGCCGCCCCGGACGCCCCGCTCCAGGGGCCCTTCCAGACGAACCTCCCCGCCACCACGGTGCCCATCACCGCGGCCCCCGAGGGCCCCGGCGTGCGGCTCTACTTCCGCCGCCCCGACTCGGGCGTGGTCCGCAGCGCCCTGGTCACGGCCGGTCCCGGCAAGCCGGAGGTCTCGCCCATCACCGAGTCGGGCGGCCGGGCCGGCTACGGCGCGGTCGGCGTCGCGGGCCGCCTCGTGGCGGGCCGCGCCGACACCGGCACCGTCAGCACCACCTCGGTCGGCGGCCCGCCGGCCTGGACGGAGTCCGCCATGCTCTACACCGGCGCCCCGTCCGCCACCCTCGACCACACGGGCGCCACGACGACGGCGGTCCTCGGCCTCGACGCCGCGCTGCACACCACCACGGCCCCGCCCACCGGCGCCCCCCACCCCACCTGGCACCCGGCGCTCTTCCCGCTGACGCCGCGCGCCTGACCCGGCCCGCCGCGGACCGTCGAAGTCGGCGCGACGCACGTCGATATCAGGGCCTTCCGGGATGCCCGGCCCTATGGTGGCGCGGTGAACGGTTACCGGCGGGCGCGGGACGAGGAGGGGAGCGCGGCCCGGGTGCTCGCGCTGTCGGACGGCGTCTTCGCCATCGCCATGACACTGCTGGCACTGGACATCACCCTGCCCACCGGGCTGGCCCCGGCCGGCTTCGAGCACGCGCTGGGGGAGCTGATGCCCAACCTGTGGGCGTACGCCCTCAGCTTCGTGGTCATCGCGGCGTTCTGGCGCGGCCACCATCAGGTCTTCCAGCACGTGCGGGAGGTGGACGGAACGGTCGTCAAGCTCGGGCTGCTGAACCTGGGGCTCATCGCCCTGATGCCCTTCCCCACCACCCTGCTGGCCGAGTACGGGGAGCAGCCGCAGTCGGTGGCCGTCTACTCCGGCGCCGTCGCGGCCATCGGGGCCGCACAGCTCTCCCTGACGCTGGTGCTCTGGAAGCGCCCGTGGCTGAGCAGCAAGGCCATCCCCGATCACGTGGCGCGCAACGATGTGCTCGACCTGGCCTCGATGGTGCTGGTCTTCGCCGCCGCCGTGCCGCTCGCCTTCGTCTCGCCCGCGGGCGCCGAGTGGTGGTGGGCGGTACTGGTGCCGGTGAAGGTGGTGCTGGGCCGGCGGGGCAAGCGCCTGCGCGCCGCCGTCTGAGCGACAGCGCGCGGCGGTGCCGGTTCCGGGGCGGCCGAGGCTCGGGCGGTCGAGGCGTCCGACCGCGGTGTGCAGCGCCATTCGGGGGAACCACGGGTGTCGCGCACCAGGAGGTCGCGGGTGCGGCTCCTACGTTCGGCTGCCATGACGTACGAACCGACCCGCGCCGCCGGCCCCACCCGTCGCACCACGCTTGCCGGGCTCGTCGGCGGGGCCGGTGCCGTGCTGGCCGCCGGATGCACCTCGTCGGGCGCCCCGCCCGCGAACGCGCCCGCCCCCGGTCCCTCGGACTCCCCCGCGGGCGGCCCCACACCCGGGGTGATGACCCTCTTCAAGGACCCCGCCTTCAACTTCAACGGGCTCCTGGCACTGGGCGGGGCCGGTTTCGGCACCGCCGAGGTGGGCGAGGTGCTCACCGCCGTGAACACGATCAACAAGGCCGGCCTCTCCGCCCGGACGTACACCGCGACCTTCAAGGCACTCGGCGATCAGCTCATGGCGCCGCCCCGGGACGGCAAGCCCGACCGGGTAACCACCCGCTCGCGCGCCCTGCGGGCCGCGCAGTACTACGCCCAGGCCCTGTTCTTCGTCCTCGGCTCCGACGACCCGGGCAGCGAGGAACAGCTCTACAAGGCCGGGCGCGGCGCCTGGGACACGTTCTGCGGACTGTGGGACCCGCCGCCGGTGAAGGCGAACGTCGCGTACCCGAGGACGCCGCTGCCGGTGTGGTTCTTCCGGCCGGACACCTCGGGCGAGCGGCGCCCCACCGTGATCCTCACGAACGGCAGCGACGGGCAGAACGTCGACATGTGGACCTACGGCGTCTCGGCCGCCCTGGCGCGCGGCTGGAACGCCCTGGTGTACGAGGGCCCGGGCCAGGGGCAGTTGCTCTTCGTCGACCGGGTGGTCTTCACGCCGCGTTGGGAGACCGTCGTGACGCCGCTCGTCGACTGGCTGGTCGCCCGCCCGGACGTGGACCCGGACAAGATCGCCCTGACCGGACTGAGCATGGGCGGCGACCTGGCACCCCGGGCCGCGGCCTTCGAGGACCGGATCGCCGCTCTGGTGGCGATGCCCGGCTGCCTGTCGCCGTGGCTGGGCTTCCCTCCGGAGCTCCGCAAGATCGTGACGCCGGACAAGGAGGCGACGAACACCATCTGGAACAAGGAGGTCGTCCCCGCGCTGCCCCCGGACGCGGCCGCGACGATCAAGAAGCGCGTCGAGCCCTTCTCCGTACCGGCGATGCTCGACGCCCGCAAGGGCAAGATGTTCACCGACTTCTGGACCCCCGCGAAACTCATCGAGTCGATGGACATCACGAACGTCGTCGGCCGCATCAAGGCGCCGACGCTGGTCCTCGACTACGACGACGAGCAGTTCTATCCCGGCCAGCCGCGCCTGATGTTCGACAAACTGACGGCTCCCAAGGACTACGTGAAACTCACCGCGGCCACCGGCGCGCAACTGCACTGCTCCCCGATGGCCCCGCAGCAGCACTGCGACGTCGTCTTCGACTGGCTGCGGGAGAAGCTGCCCGGCAGCTGACGCACCACGACTTCGGGCCGGTGGTCGTCGACCACCGGCCCGGAGTGTTGCATCAGGCCCAGGGGCGCTGACCTGCGGCTACAGCACCGGCATCATCTTGCGGAGCTCGAAGGCGGTGACCTCGGAGCGGTACTCCTCCCACTCCTGCTTCTTGTTGCGCAGGAAGTCATAACCCCCTTCGCCCACCAGGCGGGTCGTCCTCCGACCCGGCACCGACCAGCATCGGAGGGGCCGCCAATGGTCGTCCTCGGTGGCTGGTGGCCACCCCCTGACGGCCCACGGACGGCCCAGAGACAGCCCAAGGTCTGTGATTCGCCCCGAAGGCGCATCACCGAGCGGCATGATGTCCGGCATGGATCAGGGGACAGCGGCCGTGCTGGGAGCGTGCGTTGGAGTTGTCGGAACCATAGGGACTGCCGTACTGACATTCATCGCAGCGCGAACGCAAGTGCGCGATCAGGGAATGATCGAGCACAGACGAACAGTGCGTACTGAACGACGCGACGCATATCGAGCCTTCATGACATCCATTTCGAACGTCGAACAAGCCCTTGAAAATCAGATGTTAAGCCTTGCAAAACTAGAAATAGACGCCGCCCCCCTACCTGCATGGCGAGACACGTTTACCGCATCAGATGAGCTAAGTGCGCAGCTAAAGAGCCTCAAGGTGCAAGCCGTGGACATTCTCCTAGCCGGTCCCGTCCAGATCGCGCCCCGGATCGCCCCCGTCGTGGACGGCCTGAACGAAGAATGGCTCGCGCTTCATTCCGGCATGTGCGAGTTTCGCTGGAAGGAAGCAGAGCAAAACGCCTTCTCTGCTGCACGTGAGCAGGCAAGTCGAGCCATATCCGATCTAGGTTCGCTCGCGTCCCAGATCCTCAACGCAGACGAGTAAGGGACACACGCCTGGGGGTGCTGCGGATGAGGTCGGACAGAAACTAGCCTTCTGAGTCGGGAATTCCGTTCAGATGTATAAGCTTGGTATGTGGCACGTAATGGGCGGCCGAAGGCCGAGGTGATCCTGTCCGGTGAGGAACGGGTTGCGCTCGAGGGGTGGGTGCGGCGTCGTTCCACGCCGCAGGCGTGGGCTCTTCGGTGCCGGATCATCCTTGCCTGCGCCGAGGGCGCTTCCAACAAGGACGTCGCGGCTCAGCTCGGCTCGACTCCCCATGCGGTGGGCCGCTGGCGGGCAAGGTTCGTCGAGCATCGGATCGCCGGCCTGGGTGACATGCCACGTTCGGGTGGCCCCCGGTCGGACACGGACGAGCAGGTGGCCCCGCTGGTCGCCCGGACGCTGGAGTCCACCCCGAAGAACGCGACGCACTGGTCGACACGGTCGATGGCGAAGGAGGCAGGCTTGTCGCAGTCGACGGTCTCGCGGATCTGGCGGGCCTTCGGCCTGCAGCCTCACCGCTCGGAGACCTTCAAGCTGTCCACCGACCCGTACTTCGTCGACAAGGCCCACGACGTCGTCGGGCTCTACCTGGACCCGCCGGAGCGGGCACTGGTCTTCTGCGTGGACGAGAAGTCGCAGATCCAGGCCCTGGACCGCTCGCAGCCCGTCCTGCCGATGATGCCTGGCGTCCCGCAAAGGGTCACGCACGACTATGTCCGCGCCGGCACCACCACCCTCTTCGCCGCCCTTGAGATCGCCACCGGCAAGGTGATCGGCTCACTCCACCGCCGCCACCGGGCTGAGGAGTTCAAGAAGTTCCTCATCAAACTCGACAAGGAAGTACCGACCGGTCTCGAGGTCCACCTGGTGCTGGACAACTACGCCACCCACAAGACCCCAGCGATCAAGACCTGGCTGCTGGCCCACCCCCGGTTCCACCTGCACTTCACGCCGACCGGATCGTCCTGGCTCAACCTGGTGGAACGATGGTTCGCCGAGCTGACAAACAAGCAGATACGGCGAGGCGTCCACAAGAGCGTCCAGGCTCTGGAACAGGACATCCGGGCCTGGATCGCAGCATGGAACACCGACCCCAGGCCCTACATCTGGACCAAGACCGCGGACGAGATCCTCGAACGCCTCGCCTCATATCTGAACAGAATTCCCGACTCAGAAGACTAGATCGGCATGTTGAACTGGTGGAAGGCCCCAGCCGCATCGTCGCCTGCGCAGGCGAAACTGCTGCATCTGCTCCGATTGATCTGCCAAGTCGCGGCCTGCACCTTTAAGTGCTTTGCTCTTATAGAAGGACGACGGGACTGCGGCCGCGAAGAGCTGCAGCTTCAGATGTGCCACGCGACAAATTTCAGGGGATGGACATGTCGGGCTACAGCAGACGTCGGCAGAATGTACGCTCCGGACCCCATCAGCATCACCCTAAGCCACCGAAGTGGCGGATTTCCAAAAAATTGTGGGGGGCCATAGTGGCGGTTGCCGCATTGATCGGTACAGCCTTCGCCACAGGGCTCGGAGAGAGCATTTATAATTACTTCGCACCAGGGGGAGACATCACCCGCGTGAGAAATCCCGTAGGGCAGCGCCCAGTTCAAGTGAACACAGTGAAAGTGAAGCGGATTGGCGACTATGGAACGTACATTTTCCCTGACGCGCTGAATCTTTCAGCAAGCGAACTGAAGCGTCTTGATCAGATACATGACGACTCGCAATATGTCAGCTGGATGGACGCACGCGGGGGAGTTGATCCGTTTGTCACGGACATTCGGATTACGGTTGAGGGCAACAGGGGGCACTCGGTGTTGATCACTGATGTCCGGATCGCAGAGAGGGAGTGCGCGAACCCCCTCCAGGGAGCTTACCTATATTCGCCGAGCGCGGGGCAAGCTGACACTGTCGGAATAGGTTTCAATCTCGATGAGGATCGCCCTACAGCGCAAGAATACGACGGATATAATTTCCGTGGGAACTATTTCGCTCACCATGACATCTCACTGGAGCAGGGCGAGCAACAAACACTAACAGTCTCCGCTCAGAGCAAGAAACACTACTGCAAGTTCTCGCTTGAGCTCAAAGTGGTGGACGGTAAGGATTCTCACGATATTCCCGTAAGGAACCCTGACGCTAATGACGGGAAGTTTAAAGTTACTGCAGACCTGACACATTTGAACAACACCACGTGGGAAACGGATGGATTTTCGAGCTATCGGGAAGTATATGTTGGTGGCGTTGTAAGCTCGAAGGGTTGGCGGGAAGTCGATCCCTCCACCTACAAGGGTTCGAGTTTGAAATGAATTCGGCTACTTCACTCAGTGTTTATAGCCTTCGGCTGGCTATGACTGTCACGCCCTCCATTGGCCTCAGGTGGCCAATCGTCGTGCGTGGGCGCGGGCGCCGGCCGGGCTGGAGCGGGCCGGAGACAGGAGCGCAGGCCCGGCCGGGGGCCAGGCCGCGTGCGGGGAGCGGAGCGAACTGCACTTGATGAAGTAGAGAAACTCTTACCGCGCTCAGACAGGGACGGTCCTCCAGAGAGCTCCGGGTTTCACCATCCATCGTGGTCTGACCTGCGCTTTAGTCAGTCAGGACCGGCCTGGGGCCGACGCTGGCCCACACACCGCCCAATGACGCCGTCAGCGCGGGGGATTCGGACCCCCGTCGGGGGCGAGCACGTCGGCCAGCACCTGCATGGCGAGGACGACGACGTCCGCCCCGGCCTCGGTGAGGGCCGACCACTTTCGGGGCTTGTTGGCATAGCCGATACTCCGAGCGCCGGCGGCGCGGGCAGCTTCGATGTCCGTCAGGGAGTCCCCGATGAGCACCATGTTCTCGGGCTCCACACCCAGGGCCGCCGCAGCGCTTAGGAGCGGGTACGGGGCGGGCTTCATGAGGTCTGGCCGCAGGACCGGCCGCCCGATGACGACGGCTACTAGTCCCTCAAGCTCATTGAGCGCCAAGAACTCGTTCACACACTCCGACGAGTTGTTGCTGACGATCGCAACAGGCAGCTTCGAGTCCCGCGCCGTTTTCAGTGCTTGCACCGCCCCCGCCACCGGTGGCCCGGCGACCTTGACGGCCCTGACTTCCGCCGCGGTAAGAGCGGCTTCTACGGCGCGGAGCAGCGCCTCACCGCCTTCCTGTGAGAGGCGGTGGACCTCCATGGGGTCCTCAGTCCCTCGTGCACGGACCGCGAGGGTCGGGGACTGGACGGCCACCAGATCGGCTAGCTCGGCCGCAACACCGGATGCGGGCAGCCCTCGAAACACGTCACAGATAGGCCCGTCGAAGTCGAAGAGAACAGCAGCGGACGCCCGGAGGACGCCAGCCAGGGCCTCAGAGGACATTGGCATCCACGTCCCTCGCGATGGTGTCCCAGATGCTGTCAAACCACATACGGGCCTGTTCCACTTGCTGGGCTCCGCCTGAAGAGTCTCCGTCGTTGAGCGAGTGGTGGAACAGGATCGTGTCCTTACCGACAAGGTCGAAGATCTCGATCGGCTCGCCCTGAGCCACCACCTTGTTGGGCCTGATGGGGTAGTAGCCAAAGAACGCGTCTTCGTTGTTGATGACGTAGAGCTTGAAGAACTGCGTCCCGCTGTGAACGCGGACACTGACGCTGCTCTCTTGTACCAGGCCGAGGTGACTCAACTCCCCTATGGCATCCGAGATGCTCCGGGTGTAACCCACCATGATGTCGTGCATGCGGGCACGCAGCCGCGGATCGTCGGCGCAGTTTTCCCGCCGGACCGGGGCCGCCTGCGGCACCGTCATGTCAGGGACCAAAATGCGAATCCGGATGCTGGTCGGCGTAAGGCGCCCGATCCGGATCTTGTCGAGCGGCTCCTGCAACGCCCCATGCAGGGTCTCGCTGGAGAACCCCGCGAAGTCGATCGTCACCTGCCGACTCGCGAAAGCCTGCTCGACGTACGGCCGCAGCCCTGCCGGCCTCTCCGTGCGGTTGCGGACAAAGACGCCGCTGCCCTTCCGGGAAACGACCAGCCCCTCGTCTTCGAGGTCCCGTAGCGCCCGCTGAATCGTCGCCCGAGCGAAGCCGTAGTGGTCCGTCAGCATCTTGTGCGACGGCAGTTTCTCCCCGGGCCCCAGCTTCCTTGTGCGGATAGCCGCCCCCAGGCTGCGCGCTACCTGCTCGTACGGCGGCCGGTCGTCGTCCGGGTCCAGGGGTTCAAGCGCAAAGGTCATGCCCTCGATGCTACGGCCAACCTGACTATTTGGACAGCTTGGATAGTCAGGTGTTGACGTGACTAGCCAGGCTGGCTACGTTATTCCCATGCCGACCGGGCTAGCCAAGTGAGTCAGGCTGAACGGGAGAGATGTGCCTTCACGGCGCAGCTCAGGCATTGAGGCCCGCAAGGGCCGAGGGCCCCGGATCCCTGGTCAACCGGAGGGCGAGACCGAAAGGTCACCGTCTCGCATGCCTGAAACGGGAGCTCGTGTTCCCGAAGGCGAGACATCTTTCGCACTGCACGTCCGACCCCCTGTTCCTGCTTCATCCAACGCAGGGCAGCCCCCGGCGTTCCCGCGCCGGGGGCTGCTGAGTCCCGTTCCTCTGTAGAAGGAGCAAGACCCATGAAGTCCATCGCTGCACTTCACGACGTTGTTACCCCGTGGTCTGACGGCCTGGAGCCGTCAGACGCGGAGCTGGACGCAATCGAGACCGAGATGCCGGTGGTCTTGGCCGAGGTCGAGTTGCTCGACGCGCTGATCGCGATGCTGGACCGGCCCGCCTCGGAGTTTGACGGCCGCCGCGTCCGGCGGGCCCACCAGCGGGTACTGACCGCCCGCCGGGACGCGGCCAACCGCGCCGCCGGTACGCAGGTCTCGGGGGACGCGGCATGAACGAGCGCACCGAAGCGGCCCACGTCGACCTGTTGGAAGCGATTGTGGCAGCGCTGAACCTGCCGCTGCCGTCGATCACGGAGGCGGACGAGCGGCTCTACTACCGGCTGCTTGAGCGCCGCGCACTCGCCGTGCGAATCGTCATCGAATCGAACCGCGCCGTCAGCCGGGACCCCCGGCTGGCCGCAGCCGCGATCCGCACCCGGACCGCCGAGGAGCCCGTCACCTACACCCTCTGGGAAGACAAGAAGGACGGGGGAGAGCGGTGACCGGCCGCCCGCTGACGGGAGCCCAGAAGTTCGTCCTCGGCCTCGCGTTCGCGCCGATGATCGCCACGGGCGCGGCCGGCGGATACGGCACGTACTCCAACATCAAGGGCGCCTACAACTCCGGCACCGCCCTCGGCGCGGTCGCCGCCGGCGAGGGCGCCACCGCAGTACTCGCGCTGGTGCTCCTGGGGCTGACCATGCTGGGGCAGTCCTCCCCGGCCGTGGTCCGTGCCGGGCTGTGGGCGCTGCCCGCCGCCGCGTCGGCCATGTCTGCCGTCGCTGCTCCGGACGGGCCTCGCACGGTGATCTACGCGATCACCCCCCTGGGCATGTCCGTGTCGGCCGAGGGCATGGCGTTCCTCGCCCGGCGGATCGTGGTCCACGTCGATGGGCGGGATGCCGAGTCCGAGGCGCGGGCGGCGGCTGTGGTCCAGGCCCTGGCCTATCACCGCGCCCGCGCGGCCAACCACCCCGACGAGAAGGTCCGGAAGCGTTCGGACCGGGCGTCGTGGCGCCTGGCCCGCAAGGTCGGCACCGCGGACACCACGTTCGGGGCCCGACTGCTGGACGTCCAGCGGGAGCGGATTACCACCGGCGCGGACGTCGCCCTCGGCGACATGTTCGCCATCACCGTCACACCCCCGATCGAGCCCGTCACGGCTGGCCGTGACGCCGTCACGGCGGCCGTGACTCCCGCCCTCCCGCCCGTCCTCGAACCCCAGGCCCTCCCCGCCGTCCCACCCGCCGACAGCGCCCCCGTCACAGACACCTGTGACGAGCAAGACACGCAGATCAGCGACCCGGCCGCCGTCGTGGAGGAGGACGGCGTCACGGCGTCCGTCACGGCCGTCACGCTGGCCGAGGTCGCCGCCGTGACGGGCGTGCCCGAGCCCCTCCCGGCTCAAGCCCTCACCGACGAACAGCTCATCGTGGTCCTCCGCTTCCTGCGCTACTCCGAAGACCCGGCCCTCTCCTACCGACAGGCCGTCATGGCCTTCCGCAAGGCCGGGTTCGTCGGCGGCGAGCAGCGAGTTAGGGACGCCTGGACCGCGCTGATGGCACAGGAAGAGAGCAGCACATGAGCCTTCGTGCTTTCAGCTTCGGGGGCGGCTGGCAGTCCATGGCCGCCCTGGTGCTGGCCGCGACCGGCGAGCTGGACTACCGGACATTCCTGATGGCCAACGTCGGAGACGACTCGGAGAACCCGGCCACCATGGCGTACCTCGACCTCTACGCCCGCCCCTACGCCGCCGAGCACGGCCTTGAGCTGGTCCTCCTGGACCGGGTCATGATCCGCTCCGGCGAGACCCGCACCCTGTACGGGGAACTCACCCGCGAGGGCTCCCGATCGTTGAAGATCCCGGTGCGGATGAGCAACGGCGCCCCCGGCACCCGCTCCTGCACCGCCGACTACAAGATCAAGGTCATCGGCCGGGAACTGAAACGCCGCGGCGCCACCAAAGACCAGCCGGCCACGGTCGGAATCGGCATCAGCCTCGACGAGATCGGCCGGGCCAACAAGCGCCGCAGCGAGCCGCACGAGCAGGTCGAATACCCCCTGCTGGAACGCGGAATCCGCCGCATCGACTGCGCCCGCATCATCCGCTCCGCCGGCCTGCCCGTCCCGCCCAAGTCATCGTGCTGGTTCTGCCCCTTCCACCGGCCCGACGCCTGGCACGACATGCGCCGCGAACAGCCCGAACTCTCCGAGAAGGCATGCCAGCTCGAAGAACTCCTCAACCAACGCCGCGACACCCTCGGCAAGGACCACGTCTACCTCACCCGGTTCGGCCGGCCCTTGCGGGCCGCGATCCCCGACGGCGTCGACACCCTCCCCTTCGACGACACCGACCCCGGATGTGACTCCGGCTGGTGCATGACCTGACTGGACAGCACCCCGCTCACCGCCCTTCAGCACTACCTCAAACACCGGAAGGAGGGAACCGCATGTCCGGAATCGACTGGGACGAGGAGTTCACCCGCATGAACACCGAAGCCCCACGGAAGCCCAGCACGTCGTCCAAGTTCTCCGCCACGATCGGCAAGATCGGCGGGGTCCGCCGCAACACCGCCGCTCTCGCGATGTGCGGCACGATCGCCGTGCTCGCGGTGTGCGGGACGGTCGTGGCCGTCACCAGCATGCAGGGCGAGCAGGCCGCCCAGGACCGTGCGCGAGCCCAGGAGAAGGCCGCGAACGCCCTGGTCGAGGCAGAGGCCGACAAGCAGAGGGCGCAGACCGAGGAAGCCGCGGCCAAGACCCTGTACGAGCGGGAGATGACCGTCTACCAGGAGTGCATGAAGGTCCGGGCGGCGGCCGTGGCCAAGGCCGCCTCGTACGAGGTGTCGAAGATCCCCGCCTGTGCCGCCCCGACCCTCGCCGGCGCGGCCCCCAAGAAGCAGGAGCCCACCGGCGGTGCCAGCGACGGCATCACGTCCAGCCCCTGGCTGTGGGTGGCACTCGTCGGCGGCGGCGGACTCGTCGCCTACAAGAAGCTCTCCGCACCCTCCGGTTCCGGTGCGGTCGCCCCCGCGAACAACAAGGGATTCACCTTCGAGAAGGGTGCGTGAAATGACACTCCAGTTCTTCGCCCTGGCCCTGTTCTGCTGGGCCCTGTTCTTCACCTTCAAGAAGACCAAGGGAAAGCAGATGGCAATCTGCCTGATGCTGATCGTCTCCGGGATCTTCCTGCCGTACACGCCGTTCAGCAACGAGATCCGCAGCACCCTCGAATCCGTCTTCAACACCGCGAACAGCACGGTCAGCAACATCGGCACATCACGCTGAGCGAACATCCGTGGCGGTTCCGGTTACCGGTTACAGCCCGCAGACACCGCCGTCACCCGCCCCGTGCGGCCAGAACCGGCGTCCGCAGGACCTGTAACCGGTAACCGGTAACCCCCGACAACTACACAGTGTCACGTAAGGAGGCTCGTGGAACTCCTCATCCTGCTCGCCATCACCTACCTCGTCGGCGTCGACAACACCCACGGCAAATACGAGCAGGCGGGAATCAAGAAACCCCCGCCCAAACCGAAAACCAAATGGCAGCCGACCCGGGCACCGGACACCTTCCGAAACGCCTCCTACAACGCGGCAGCGAAAGCGCATTACGGGCTTCTCGCAGGTGCTCACTGGGCCGGTGGCCTGCGTGACGGATGGCGGTCCGCCTACATGAAGAAGCCCGGCACTACACCTTCCGCTTCACCCTCCGCCACACCTCCTCCGGGGCCCTCTGTACCTGCCTCGGGAACCACCGTGCCGCCGAAGCCCACCACACCGCCGGCGCCCGCCACGCCCCCGGCCGCCCCACCGCCAGAACCTCCCTCGTCCGCCACCGCGCCTCCCACGCCTGCGCCGGGACCGACGATCCCGCCGCCCGGCACCGTCCCTATGCCGCCGACCGTCACGATCCCCGAGCAGATCAGGAAGGACCCCGCGATGCAGCCCAACCCGCCCGTCCCGCACACCGCGACCGTCGACGCCCAGGGCGTCCACGTCACCACCGCCGCAGGCAAGACCCGCACCTACAGCGGCGGTGAGGTCATCACCCTCACCCAGGTCATCGACCTCGCCGAAGGCGCCGCCACCCTGTGCCAGTCCAGCACCGAGACCTGCCTGGAACTTGTGGACGAGTCCGCGCAGCTCGCCGCGGACTGCGACGTGCTCATCGCCGAGATCACCGAGAAGGGCGTCGGCGCGAACCTCATCGGCAAGTGCGAGCACCTCAAGGAACAGCTCGACCTTCAGGCCGCCGCCGCGCAGAAGCTCCACGACCAGATCCAGGGCGGCGAGGAAGCGTGCCGGACCGCGTCCGCGAACGCCGAGGTCCGACACGGCCAGATCTTCCGCGCCGTTGCCGACTCCCCGCTGACCAAGCCCGCCGAACGCGACTTCTACAACGCCCGATAGGAGCAGCCCGGATGTCTGCCACCGAATCCCTCAAGGACGCCGCCACGTATGCGGCCCTGCGTGTCAAGCTCGCCTGGCTCACCCACCAGGTCCACGTCCACGCCGAGACCGTCACCAAGCTCACCACCGACGTTGACGACACGGCCGAGCAGATGCAGGACGCCTCCGAAACGATGAAGGCGCTGGCCGTGGATGCGGCCACCACCGCCGAGTTCGCCGACGCCGCCCTGACCATGACGGGTGCCAAGGAAGCCGCCGGCGCCTACACCGCGGCGGCGGACAGCGCGGCCGCGGCCGCCGACGACGCGAAGACGACCGTCGAGTCCGACCACGGGGGCATCGCCGACGCCGTGGAGACCTCGCCGGTCGAGATGGCCGAAGCCGCCTTCTACACCCAGCAGTAGGAAGGAGAAGGGCCATGGGGCCGACCCGAGCACAGTTCATCCAGTACGCGCCCGCCGCTCTCGCGGTGGCATCTGCCGCTGTCGGCCCCTGGTCCGCTATCGCCGCAGCGGCGGCCGGAGCGGGGGCGTGGGCCGTGGGCGCCTCCACCCCCGTCCTGCGCTCCCTGATCGCCTGCGGGATCACTGCCGGCGGATGCGGCATCGCCGCCCACCAAATCCTCGCCAGCGGCATGGACCCGCTGCTGGCCCTCGGCCTCGCGGTGCCAGCCGGGGCGGCCGTCCTGGCCCACCACCGCAACACCGCCGGCGAACTCCCCGCCCTCCCGGCCACGACCACCGCGGGGCAGACCTCGCAGGCGCAGCTCATCACCGCGTGGTGGACGGAGTTCATCTCCGGACCCACCCAGACCGAGGGCCGCAAGCTGATCCAGGCCGGGGCCGTCCTCGCCCACCTCGCCCTCGACGTCGGGGACGACCACCTGTCGTTCTCCGGGATCATCACGCTGCCCCAGGGCCAGCAGGTGAGGGTGAAGGCCGCGGACATCGCCGCCGTCTACCAGATCCCCGTCTCCCAGGTCGAGATGGGCGACCCCAAGCACTACGCCCCGAACGCGCTCCCGATCACCGTCCACCTCACGAAGCCATCGGCAGCACCGCAGATCACGGCCGGCGCCCCCACGACTCCCGAGGAGCTGTGGGCCGCACACGTCGCCGTCCCGGACGGAGCGATGCCCGGCACCACCCTTACGCTCACCCGCTACGACGGGCCCCTGGACTGGGAAGGGATCGCCACCCGCGCCCGCAGGGCGATCGGGACGGTCAACATCCAAGACCTCGCGGGGAACCTCGACCTGGAGACGATCCAGATCGCTCTCACCCCCACCGACAAGCCCTCGCAAATGGGGGTGCGCGTGATGAAGGAGCACGCGCTGATGCACGGCACGATGCTCTCCACCGTGGTGGACGAGCTGGCCATGGACGCGCGCGGATACGTCCGCCTGGGCACCTACATCGACGCCCAGCCCGCCCTCGTGCCCCTCGCCCAGCCCGGCTCCGGCGCCCGCCACCTGTACCTCGTCGGCGGGTCCCGCTCCGGCAAATCCGGAGTGCTGGAGCAGGTTCTGCTCTCCGCACATAAGTCACGCATCGCGGTGATCCTGTCCTCCCCACAGGCCGGAACCATCGCCGGAGCAGGCCTGGCCGCCTACTGCGGCGACGGCCTGGACGAAGCGATGGGCGCCCTGCGCCTGGCCTACGCGATGATGCTCGACCGCGAAGCCCGCTACCGCTCCCCGGCCTTCCCCTTCATCGACCCGCTCCTGCTGATCGTCATCGACGAAGCGCACATGCTGCTGTCGGTCTCCTCGCCGTACCACGCGGAGGCCAAGGCGATCGTGGAGCAGATGACCCGCCGATCCCTCAAGCGAGGGATCGGCGTGGTCCTGGCCACCCAGACCCCGCTCGCCGAAGACCTCGGCAACTCCTCGATCATCCGCTCCCAGCTCCTGATCGGCGGCGGCGCCGTCTTCCTGCGCTGCGCCAAGGGCCAGGGCTCCCTCGTCGGAGCCAACGCGGTCGAAGGGGCCGAAGGCATCGACCTGTCGAAGATCCCCCCGCAGTGGCCGGGCCAATACGCCAAGGTCGCCGACCGGGACATGAGCGGCCTGAACACCGAGGCCGTCGCCCGTCCCGAGGACGGCACCTTCGGCTTGGGCTACCTCCTCACCCCCGGCTCACAGGCCGTCCAGTTCCGCTCCCTCTACCTGGACGTCCCGCCCGCCTCCCTGGCCGGAGGCCAGCCGCCCGTCACCGCGGAGGACTGCCAGGCATGGCGGCACCGGGAGGCGATCACACGGACCCCGGTGGTCGACCAGCGAGGCAAGAACCTGATCGGCAGCCTCGCCGACCTCCTCACCAAGGCCCAGCAGGGACCGTCCGCACTGCCCCAGCAGCGGGCCCAGAACGAACCCGCTGGCCCCACGGCTCCTGCGGACGGACAGGAGCTGATCAAGCCGCGAATCCTCGAACTCCTTCGGGAGGAATCCATCCCCATGACCGCCGAGACCATCGCCCGAAAGCTCGGCACCACCGCCAAGAACATCAAGCCGCGCCTGTCCGAGCTGAAAAAGCGAGACGAGATCACCAACGAAAACGGACTGTGGAAGGCCGCATGAACACCCGCACCGAAACCCGCTTCACCCCCATCGAGCAGGACCTGTACGCAAAGGCATTCCAGCTCCTCGACCCGGCCCCGCAGCCTGTCGCCCCCGCGGCCCCGGCCGAGCCCGCACCGGTTTCCGTCATCCTCGCCGCCGCCCCGCCCGTGCACTGGCCCGGCCCGGTCGAGAAGACCCTCACCGACGCCCTGGCCCTCCTCGACACCCACGGCTGGGCCAAGCACCGCCTGATCCACCCCGAGGGCGCCCGCTGCTCCATCGGCGCCCTGCGCGCCGCCGCCGGCGCCCGCAACGCCGCCTACCGAGACGCCGGGAACCTCCTCCTGGACGAAGCCCGCCGCCAGCACGGCAAACAGTGGGAGTCGATCCCCTCCTGGAACGACTCCCACACCGGCGCACAGGTACGCGGCGTGTGGGAGGCCGCCATCCGACGCGCACACCACACGAACATCTGACCCGGCAGGAGCCACCCCGTGTCGTTCTCGTTCACCAACCCCAGACCGGACCACGAACCATCCTTCTCCTTCACGGGCCCGGCGGACGTCGAAGAGCAACTACAGGCCATCACCGACATGGCACTCGAAATCCTCCGCCTCGTCGCCGAGGTCCGCAGACAGATCAACAACTGAACGCCACGCCCCACGGACGCAACGAGGGCGGCCCCCTCTCACCGAAGACCGGGCCGCCCTCACCCATGTCCGGACGCGCCACCGGAACCCTCAACAACCGCTGAAAGGCCACCGCGTGAACCAGCCCCTGCCCGAGCGCGTCGCCGACGCGCTCGCGCTCCTCACCGGCACACGCACCGTCCGCTGCCCGCACCCCGGCTGCCGGGTCTCGGTCCGCTACCGCCACGTCACCCCCGACGAAGCCAAGCGCCTGACCGACCTCGCCACCGACCACACCCGCCACTGAACACAGCGAGGGCGGCCCCCTCTCACGCCAATGAACCGGGGCCGCCCTCGTTTCCCAAGCCCTCAACAGACCTGTGGAGGTCTCCAGCATGACCCAACACCTCCCGCCCGCGCACCTACGCGTGGCATTCGCCTTAGCTCGCCGCAGCGTGCCGGTGCTGCCGCTACGGGCCGACAAGGGGCCCATGGGCAACTGCCCGGGCTGCCGTGACAACACCTGTGGTGGCCGGCCGGGCATGAAGGTGCCCGGTCCCTGCCTGTGCCCGGCGCCGTGCCACGCCTGGGCCGCCGCCACCACAGACCCTGATGTGCTCACCTCGGTCGCGTGGCGTTCCGCGTGGCGGCAGGCCGGCGCGGTCGGTTACCACCCCGGCGGTGCCGGGGTGACCGTCGTCGACCTCGACAACCAGGCCGCCGTCACCTGGGCCCGCGAAAACCTGCCCCCCACTCGCACCGTGGCCACCACCCGCGGACAGCACTGGATCTACCGCGGCACCATGACCTCCCCCAACGGGGTGCGGCCCGGCGTGGACATCAAGTCCCTCATGGCCTACGCCCGCTGGCTCGGGGCCGGCACCGGCACCACGGCGCTCCTGCCCGACGCCGTCCGCGCCCTCGCGGTGAAGGAAGAGGCCACCCCGTCCTCGGGGGTGGGGGTGGCCTCTTCATCTCCGGTCCGCGCCACGTGGGACCGCAGCGTAGCCACTGGGTGCCGCCACACCGCCGGATACGTCCGCACGGCACTGGCCCACGGGCTCGCCCGGGTCACGGCCTGCGTCGAGTCCGGAGCTGGATCCCAGGCGTTCGCCGTCGCTCGCTTCCTCGCTGCCCAGCACACCGGCTGCCCCGGCCCGTGCGGGCTGACGCTCCTGGGGCAGCAGATCACCGCCGCAGCGGTCTCCGTCGGCGTCCCGGAACCGTACGCCGAACGCGCCGTGACCCGCGGATTCGTAGCGGCGGGGACGGTCTCATGACCACCGGACCGCACCCCGCCGAGCCGACCCTCACCCCGGAGGGCCGTGGTGCGCCGAAGGTCGTCGCCGAAGGCGTCCTTTCATCTGTTCGCCCTGACCCGCGCGCCGACGACGGACGCCGGCCGGTGGCCTGGCTCCACATCGTCGCCCCCGGACGCGGCACCACCCCCACCGTCCGCTCTTGGTGCGCTTGTGGCCGAGACCTGTTCGCCGCCGGCCAGACCCGCGCGCTAGCCCTGATCGCCGATCACGAACAGCACCGAGCCACTTGCCCCCGTCTCACCTCGCGAAGGGAAGTCGCATGACCACGCACGACCCGGAGCTGTGGGAAGGGTTCAACGAGATGACCCCGGAGGACGTCGCCGGGCCCGTGTGGGACGAGCCCGTACCCCTCAACCCGCGGGGGCAGCTCCCCACGTTCCCCGTGGACGCCCTGCCCGACTGGCTCGCCGCCATGACGGCCGGAGTCGCGGAGGAGACGCAGACGCCCGTCGACCTCGCCGGGTGTCTCGCGCTCGCCGTCATCGGCACCGCCGCCGGCGGACGCCTCACCGTGACCGTCCGCGGGCAATGGACCGAACCCGTCAACCTCTACACCGCCGTCGCTCTCCCGCCCGGCAACCGCAAAAGCGCCGTGTTCGGGCTCATGACCAAACCCCTCCTCGCCGCCGAGAAAGCCCTCATCGACCTCACAGCGCCCCAGCGGGCCGAGGCCGCCGCCTCCGCCCGGATCGCGAAGGCCGCGGCCGAGAGGGCCGAGAAGCTGGCGGCCAACGCCGATGCCGACAAGCTCGCCGGACTGACCGCCCAGGCCATCTCACTGTCCGAGGCCGCCGAGCGGGCCGTCGTCCCGGTCGAGCCGCAGCTCGTCGCCGACGACGTCACGGCAGAGAGCCTGACCAGCCTCCTCGCCCAGCAAGACGGACGGATCGCGATCCTGTCCCCCGAAGGCGAGATCTTCGAGATCATCGCCGGGCGGTACTCCGGCGTCCCGAACATGGGGATCTTCCTCAAGGGCCACGCAGGGGACATGGCCCGCGTCAACCGCCAGGCCCGAGACGCCCAGTACATCGAGAACCCCGCCATCACCATGGGCCTGGCCGTACAGCCGGATGTCCTGGACTCCATCGGACAGATCAAGGGCGCCGACGGCCGCGGCCTGCTCGCCCGCTTCCTCTACTCCAAGCCCGAATCCCTCGTCGGTTACCGCAACCTCACCCCCGACCTCCTCAACCCCGACATCGCTGGCACCTACGCCAAGACGCTTGGAGGTCTGGCACTGACCCTCGCGGCCTGGACCGAGACCGTCACGCTCACCCTCACCCCGGAGGCCGACGCCGTCCTCCTCGCCTACCAGCGCGTCACCGAAGCCCGACTCCGCAAGGACGGACCTCTTGCTCCGATCGTGAACTGGGCCAGCAAGCGTGACGGCGCCGTCGCCCGCATCGCGGGCCTCCTCCACCTCGCCACCCACCCCGAGGACGCCTGGACGCGGCCTATCGCCGTCGAGACCATGGCCGCTGCCACCCGCCTCGGGGACTACTTCACCGCCCACGCCCTCGACGTCTTCAACGCCATGAAGGCCGACCCCGCCCAGGAAGCCGCCCACACCGTACTGACCCACCTGAGCGAGACCCGTACCGCCGCCTTCACCAAACGCGACCTGTTCCGCGCGATGCCCCGCAGCGAGTTCGCGGCCATGGGCGACCTCGACCCCGCCCTAGACCTCCTTGAGGAACACGGCTGGGTCCGCCAGCAGCCCCCGCCGCCCCGCACCACACGCGGCGGCCGGCCGCCCTCCCCCCGCTACGAAACCCACCCCCGCATCACCCCCGCCGCCTGAAGCCCCCGAAACCTCTGACAGAACTGACAGAACCTCCCGACTAGCCACCTGACCTGCAGAAACGGGCACTTTCGGAGCTCTGACAAAACCTCCGAAAACTCCGACAGAACTCAAAAAACCTCGCCGCGGGCGAGCCGCCCGGTCTGACAGAACCGAGGTTTTCGAGGTTCTGTCAGAGTTTTTTGAGGTTTTGTCACGCGGCCCGAACCGCCCAAATCCGCAGGTCAGAGGCCACGTGGCGAGGTTCTGTCAGTTCTGTCAGTACTTTCCGGGGTTTTCGCGCCCCGGAGCGAGCCGAAGGAACCCGATGGGCCGCCCGATGCGACACCGCCCGGCAAGCAGGAGGCAACGTCCTAGCCGGCGCCACCACGGCCTGCCGTCAGCGAAACCGCAGGTCGGACCTTGGGCCGCATAGCTGACGCGATGAGTAGAACTCCGCACGTCGGACAGACACGTACCTTTCCAACCCGCCGGAGGAGCAATGCCCGCTCAAGCTGACCCCCGCACCACCCTGCGCGGTGGACTCCCCGACCGCTACCTCACCCCTGACGACGTTTCCGAACTTCTCGACGTGCCCGTAGAGACCCTCTACCAGTGGCGGAAGAAGCGGACCGGCCCGCCCGGATTCCGCGTCGGCAAGCACACCCGCTACGACCCCGCCGACCTCTACGCGTGGATCGCCGAACAGAAGCGCAAGGACATCAGCCAAGCCGCCTAACCAACCACATGACCGCCGAGGGCGGGCCCACCCGGGCCCGCCCTCGGCGCTTGCCCAGAAAGGCCCACGCGTGGCAGGCCACATCCAAGACCGGTGGTTCAAGACCGAGCAGGGACCCGACGGCAAGCCCCGTCGGATCAAGACCGATCGCTACGGCAGCGGCATGCGCTACCGCGCACGGTTCATCGGACCGGACGGCACCGAGAAGTCGAAGAGCTTCCCCGACAGGCAGAAGCGGCTCGCCGAGAAGTGGCTGGCGCACATCGAGGCGGACATGTCCCGGGGGCAGTACATCGATCCCGCCGCCGGCCGGATCACGTTCCGGGAGTACGCAGAGAAATGGCTCGCGTCGCTGACGACGGACGTCACCACGCGATCGTCTGTCGAGGTGCAGATCCGCAAGCACGCATTGCCCTACCTTGGCCCGCGGCCACTCGACTCGTTCCGGCCCGAGCACATCCGCGACTGGCTCAGCGAGCTGGAACAGGCCCTACCGGTCTCCTCATACCGGCGCGTGATCTTCGCCAGCGTGTCTGCCGTACTCGCCGCCGCGGTTGACGACGAGTTGTTGGCGAAGAACCCGTGCAAGGCCCGTACGGTCCGGGCACCGGCTCCGGTCGCTCCGCGGGTCAGGCCGTGGACGCCTGAGCGGCTCTTCGCCGTCCGGGCGGCGCTGCCGAAGCGGTACCGAGCGATGGCCGACGCCGGCGCGGGGCTGGGGCTCCGGCAGGGGGAGATCTTCGGCCTGCCCGACGACCCCGATGACTTCCGCGGTGAATGGCTCCGGGTGGCCAATCAGGTGAAGGTGGCGAACGGGCACCTCGTCTTCGGTCTACCCAAGCGGGAAAAGGAACGAGATGTGCCGCTCCCCCGCCGCATCGCGCAGGTGCTGCGAGAGCATCGCGAGGATTTCCCGCCGGTCGACGTGACGCTCCCCTGGCTCAAGCCGGACGGGCCCCTCGTCACCAAGCGGCTGCTGTTCTCCCTTCCGGGCGGGGGCGCGGTGCGGCGCACCGACTTCAACACCCGGGTGTGGAAGTTCGCCCTCGCGCAGGCCGGCGTCATCCCGGAGCCGCGGCCGGCCCAGCGGCATCAGGCCGCGCGCGAGCACGGGATGCACGCGCTGCGGCACTTCTACGCGTCGGTGCTGCTGGACTCCGGGGAGAACATCAAGGCGCTGAGCACCTACCTCGGACACGGGGACCCCGGGTTCACGCTCCGGGTCTACACGCACCTGATGCCGAGCAGTCATGAGCGCGCCCTGAGGGCCTTGGACGAGGTCTACGAGGCCACCGATCCGACGGCTGACGGCCCACAGACGGCCCAGGAGGGGTGAGACGGATCCGGGCCGGCGGCTTTCTGCCGCCGATCCGGGATGCCGTCTGACTGGGATACCGCTTCTGACCTGCGGTTACAGCACCGGCATCATCTTGCGGAGTTCGAAGGCGGTGACCTCGGAGCGGTACTCCTCCCACTCCTGCTTCTTGTTGCGCAGGAAGAAGTCGAAGACGTGCTCGCCGAGGGTTTCGGCGACCAGTTCGCTGCGTTCCATCAGGGAGATGGCCTCGCCCAGGTTCTGCGGGAGGGGCTCGATGCCCATCGCGCGGCGTTCGGCGTCGGAGAGGGCCCAGACGTCGTCGTCGGCGCCGGCCGGCAGCTCGTAGCCCTCCTCGATGCCCTTGAGGCCCGCCGCGAGGAGGACGGCGTACGTCAGGTAGGGGTTGGCGCCGGAGTCGATCGAGCGGACCTCGATGCGGGAGGAGCCGGTCTTGCCCGGCTTGTACATCGGGACGCGGATCAGGGCCGAGCGGTTGTTGTGGCCCCAGCAGATGTACGAGGGGGCCTCGCCGCCCGAGCCGGCGGTGCGGGACGAGCCGCCCCAGATGCGCTTGTAGGAGTTGACCCACTGGTTGGTGACGGCGGCGGTCTCCGCGGCGTGCCGGAGCAGGCCGGCGATGAAGGAGCGGCCGACCTTCGAGAGCTGGTACTCGGCGCCCGACTCGTAGAACGCGTTGCGGTCGCCCTCGAAGAGGGAGAGGTGGGTGTGCATG
This sequence comes from Streptomyces sp. NPDC058279, assembly GCF_042881255.1. NCBI lineage: Bacteria > Bacillati > Actinomycetota > Actinomycetes > Kitasatosporales > Streptomycetaceae > Streptomyces > Streptomyces sp. NPDC058279. The sequence goes on from NZ_JBHVYA010000002.1 coordinate 281,039, forward strand.
CCCGAGCCCGGGTACTCGGAGAACGGCTTCGGCATGAAGGTGGCCTGGACGCCCTGCTCCAGGGCCACCTGCTTCATGACGAGGCGGAAGGTCATGATGTTGTCGGCGGTGGAGAGCGCGTCGGCGTAGCGCAGGTCGATCTCCTGCTGGCCGGGGGCGCCCTCGTGGTGGCTGAACTCGACCGAGATGCCCATGGATTCGAGCATGGTGATCGCCTGGCGGCGGAAGTCCATGCCGACGTTCTGCGGGGTGTGGTCGAAGTAGCCGGAGTTGTCCGCGGGAGTGGGCCGGGTGCCGTCCAGCGGCTTGTCCTTGAGCAGGAAGAACTCGATCTCCGGGTGGGTGTAGAAGGTGAAGCCCAGGTCGGAGGTCTTGTTGAGGATGCGCTTGAGGACATAGCGGGGGTCCGCGTACGACGGGGAGCCGTCCGGCATCAGGATGTCGCAGAACATCCGGGCGGTCCCGGGCGCCTCGGCGCGCCACGGCAGTATCTGGAACGTGCCCGGATCCGGCTTGGCGATCATGTCGGACTCGTAGACCCGCGCGAAGCCCTCGATGGCGGAGCCGTCGAAGCCGATGCCCTCGTCGAAGGCCTGCTCCAGTTCCGCGGGCGCGACCGCGACGGACTTCAGGAAGCCCAGCACGTCGGTGAACCACAGGCGCACGAAGCGGATGTCGCGCTCCTCGAGCGTCCGGAGGACGAATTCCTGCTGCTTGTCCATGCCTTCATCCTCGCAGTTCAGACGGCGTGTGCACCACCGCCCCCCGGAGGGGGAGCACAGTCGGGCCGGCCCAGTATCGCCACCCGTGGTTTCCGCCACATTACGCACCCCTGAAAGGTCGTGGCACCCCCGCACTGACCTCGGGCCGGTCATGAGCATTACCATCTGCGGCCATGGGGGGCTGGAAGCACAGGGAGCTCGGGGGCCACACCGGTCCCCCGGCCCGGCGTGCCGCCCGGTCGGCGGCGCCGGTGGCCGTGGCCGCCGTGCTCGCCCTCGGGGTGCTGCTGTGGGGTGCCGCCTTCCCCTGCGCGGGGAACCCGGTGGCCCACGGGCCCCGGACGGCCGTCGCGCAGGCGCGCCACCCGGTGCGGTACCCCGCGCACCATCCGGCGTACGGGACGGTTCACGGGACGGCGTACGCGACGACGTACGTGACGACGTACGGGGCCGCCTACCGCCCGGCGCCCGGTCCGGCGCACGCCGACTGCGTGGCCCCGTACGAGCTGCCGGGCTGTGTCCCACGCTCCGACGCGCCGCCCGCCGTACTGCCCGTCCCCGCGTCGGCCCTCGCCGCGGTGGGGGCCGGGGCGGTGGTGACCGCGCGCCCCGCGTACGCCGGCCCGGTCCGGGCGCCGGGGACCCTCGCGCGCGCCCCCGACCTGCACGCCCTCCAGGTACTGCGGACCTGACGCCCTCGGGCGCGCCCGACCGCGCCCCCATAGCGGAACCGCCTTCCACCCCCCTCAGCAGAAGGAACAGGGCACATGGCCAGCAAGTCCGGCAAGACCACCACCGACCACAACGCGCGGCAGGCCCGCATAGCCGAGATGCGCCGCGCGGAGAAAGCACGCGACCGGCGTAACAAGATCATCGCGATCACCGCCTCGACCGCCGTCTTCGCCGCCCTCATCGGCTTCGGCTCGTGGATGCTGATCAACCAGAAGCAGAAGGAGAAGGACGCCGCCGCGGCCCGCAAGGCGCCGGTGAGCGGCGAGCGGAGCTGGGACCTCAAGACGCTGGGCCGCAACCACGTCGAGACCCCGGTCACCTACCCGATGAACCCGCCGGTCGGCGGTGACCACAACCCCCGGTGGATGAACTGCGACGGCGACGTCTACCCGAACCCGCTGCCCGAGGTGAACGCGGTGCACTCGCTGGAGCACGGCGCGGTCTGGGTGACGTACAACGAGAAGGCCGCCAAGGCGGACGTGGACACGCTGGCCGAGAAGGTCCGCAAGACCCCGTACACGCTGATGAGCCCGGACAAGACGCAGGCCGGGACGATCATGCTCAGCGCGTGGGGCAAGCAGCTCACCGTGAGCAACGCGGCCGACCCGCGGGTGGCGCAGTTCTTCACCAAGTACGTGCAGGGGCCGCAGACCCCGGAGCCGGGCGCGGCCTGCACCAACGGGCTGGCCGGAAAGTGACCCCGTCCCAGGGGTGGCGGGGCGTGTCCCGTACGTACTGGGCCGCGGGCACGGCGGTCGTCGTCGCCGCGCTGTTCGCGATCGGGGCCACGGTCGCCACCGCGAACGGCGGCGCCGGCGACGACGGTTCGGGCTCCTCCTCCCGGACGCCGGGGCTCTACTCGGCGGACGCCGGCTTCGCCCGGGACATGGCGGTGCACCACCAGCAGGCCGTGGAGATGTCCTTCATCGTCCGGGACCGCACCCAGGACGAGGCGGTCCGCGGCCTCGCCTACGACATCGCCAACACCCAGGCCAACCAGCGGGGCATGCTGCTCGGCTGGCTGGACCTGTGGGGGCTGCCGAAGGTCGTGGCGGACGAACCGCCGATGTCCTGGATGGGCGGCGACGACGGGCACGACATGTCGGGGATGGACGGGCACGACATGGGCGGGCAGGACATGTCGGGTCACGACATGGGCGGCGCCACCACGAAGCCCGGCGCGCTGATGCCCGGCATGGCCACCAAGGAGGAACTGGACCGGCTGCGCACCGCCCAGGGCCGGGACGCGGAGGTGCTCTACCTCCAGCTGATGACCGACCACCACAAGGGCGGCGTCGCGATGGCCCAGGGCTGCGCGAGCCGGTGCGCGACCCCGGCGGAGCGGAAGCTGGCCGAGGGAATGGTGGCGGCGCAACGGTCGGAGCTGACGCTGATGGCCGACATGCTGAAGCAGCGCGGGGCCGCGCCGAGCGCGTGAGGGGTGACGCCCGTACGGTGGTGGGAGGCGCCTCGGCCGCTGCCTCACGGTCGGCCCCCGCGCCTTCCACCTGGCCTCTCACCTGGTCTTACGTCCGGCCTTTCACCCGTCCGGGCCTACCCCCGTTCGGGTGGGGTCGCGTAGTCCGTCCGGCCGAACGACGATGGGGACGCCGGGACGGGTGCGTCCGCGCCCGCCCGAACGGCGCGCTCAGGAGGTACACGAGATGACGACCGCCGCAGACATCATGCACCCCGGGGCCCAGTGGATCCCGGCCGGTGAAACCCTGGACCGGGCCGCTCAGCTCATGGCCCGGCTGAATGTGGGCGCCCTGCCCGTCAGCGACGAGAACGAACGCCTCTGCGGCATCATCACGGACCGCGACATCGTGGTGTCGTGCGTGGCCAAGGGACACGACCCGTCGGTGGTCACCTGCGGTGACCTCTGTCAGGGCACACCGCGCTGGATCGACGCCGAGGCGGACATCTCCGACGTACTGGACGAGATGGAAAGCCATCAGATCAAGCGGCTCCCGGTGATCCAGGACAAGAGGCTGGTCGGCATGATCAGCGAGGCGGACCTGGCGCAGCACCTCTCGGAGGAGCAGATCGCCGGCTTCGTCGAGAAGGTCTACGCCCGGCGCTGACCGGCGGGACGGCCGACGCCGCTTCGAGGACCGCCCGCGCCACCCGGCGCGGGCGGTGCGGCACGCCCGGGTGCCCGGCCGGCTCGACGACCTCGACCCGCCGGCGCCGCGTGCCCCGCCCCGCGGCCGGGTCGTACGCCGCCGGGGCGGTGACGGGGGCGGTGGTCGGGTGCGTGGCCCGCGGCGTGAGCGGTTCGGCGGCCACGTCCGGGCAGCGGGCGCTCGCCGCCGGGCACCGCGCCCGGCCCCGCGGCCGGTCCGGCGCTCGCACATGGTGCGGCTCATGGATGGTGCGGCTCATGCCGGAACGTGACGCCGTCCCGGATCGGCGGGGGCCAAAGCGGTGGGGGCCCAAAGCGGTTGGAGGGGGTCGGAGGGCGTGGCAGGGTGGTGATCACCGCGTCGTCCGCCGATGCGGGGCACCACCACCGCCGTTCCGAAGGACACCGCCAGGTATGACTACGCCCCCGAACCCGCCGAGCAGCCCGAGCGACCCGCCGACGGAGCCCTCGGGGACCCCCATACCGGAGGACACGGCACCCCCGGCCCCGCATCCCATACCCGAGGGCCCCGAGGACGCGGCGCCGCCCACCCCGCCCCTCTCCCTGGCCAAGACCCCGCGCCCCGCACCCGCAGACCCCGAGGACGCGACGCCCTCCGCCGAGCCGCTCTCGCTCACCAAAACCCCCCGGGCCGCGCCCCAGGACGCCCCGCCCCGGGAGACGCCCGCCCCCTCCCACTTCGCGCCGCTCACCCCGCCGCCCACCGCGCCTCAGGCGGCGCCGCCCGGCGCCGCGCCGTACCCGGCGCCGTACGCCGCCCACCAGGGCGGTCCGGGCCCCGCCCCGCAGGCACCGGCCTACCCGGGCCCCGCCCCGCAGGCCAACCCCTTCGCGCCCCCCGGCCACTCCGGATACGCCGGTCAGTCCGGATACGCCGGATACCCGGGACAGCCCGGCTACCCCGTCCCCCCCGCGCGACCGGCCAACCACCTGGCCGTCGCCGCCCTCGTCCTCGGGCTCACCGCCCTCTGCTTCGGCGCGATCCCGTTCGCGTTCTGGATCGGCGCCCTCACCGGCCTCGTCGGCCTCGGCCTGGGCATCGCCGCCATCGTCGGCGCCTCCCGCGGCGCCCCCCGCAAGACGATGTCCGTGATCGCCACGGTGCTCTGTGTCCTCGGCCTCTTCGCCTCGGTCGGCGGCTACTACCTGACGGTCGCCGTCATCCACCGGGCGTCGGACCAGGTGGACCGCAGGCTGGACCCCGACCGGATCCTGCCGGACGACCCGGACCCGAGCGCCGACCCCGACGACACCGCCGACCCGGACCCGGACCCCACCCGGGGCCTCGGCGTCCCGGTCCCCTTCGGCAGCACCGTGGACTACCCGAACGGCGTCCGCGTCAGCCTGTCCGAGCCGAAGGAGTACGTCACGAAGAGCAAGTACATCGAGGTCGGCAACGCGGTGGGGATGGACATCACGATCACCAACACCTCCGACAAACCCATCGAGGTCATCTACGCGCTCCCCACCGTCCGCGACGAGCACGGCGGGCGCGGCAAGCTCGTCTTCGACGGCGCCACGCCGAAGATGGTGACGGGCACCATCCGGCCCGACGCCACCGCCACCGGCTTCGCCGCGTACGAGGTCCCCGAGGGCACGAAGAGGATCACCGCCGAGGTCTCCCCGGTGATCCCCGGGCCGCCCGCCCGCTTCCTCGGCAGCATCGGCTGACGGTCCCGCCGACGGCCCGGGTCCCGCGCCGAGCGCCCGTACGGGAGGCGGAACGCGGGACCCGGCACCGGGTCCCCAGGACATCGCGTCAGTAAGACGATTAGACTGGGCCCGTGCCTCAACTACGCCTCGCTCTGAATCAGATCGACTCGCATGTCGGCAACATCGCCGCGAACGCCGACTCGGTCGTCCACTGGACCCGGCACTCCGCCGAGCAGGGCGCCCATCTGGTGGCGTTCCCGGAGATGATGCTGACCGGGTACCCCGTCGAGGACCTCGCCCTGCGCGGCTCCTTCGTCGACGCCTCCCGCGCGGCCCTGCGCGACCTCGCGCGGCGCCTCGCGGCCGAGGGCCTCGGCGAACTGCCGGTCGTCGTCGGCTACCTCGACCGCTCCGAGCGGACCGCCCAGCGGCTCGGCCTGCCGCCCGGCTCCCCGGAGAACGCGGCCGCGGTGCTGCACCGCGGGGAGGTCGTGCTGCGCTTCGCCAAGCACCACCTGCCCAACTACGGCGTCTTCGACGAGTTCCGGTACTTCGTGCCGGGCGACACCCAGCCGGTCATCCGGGTGCGCGGCGTCGACGTGGCGCTGGCCATCTGCGAGGACCTGTGGCAGGAGGGCGGCCGCGTCCCGGCGACCCGCTCCGCGGGGGCCGGCCTGCTGGTGTCGATCAACGCCTCGCCCTACGAGCGCGACAAGGACGACACGCGCCTGGACCTGGTCCGCAAGCGCGCCCAGGAGGCCGGCTGCACGCTGGCGTACCTGGCGATGATCGGCGGGCAGGACGAGCTGGTCTTCGACGGGGACTCGATCGTCGTCGGCGCCGACGGCGAGGTCATCACGCGCGCCCCGCAGTTCTCGGAGGGGTGCGTCCTCGTCGACCTCGACCTGCCCGCCGCCCGCGCGGACGCCCCGGAGGGCGTGGTCGAGGACGGTCTGCGGATCGACCGGGTGATCCTCTCCGAGGAGCCGGTGGAACCGTACGAGCCGGTCGTGCCGGGCGGTTACGCCGAGCGCCTCGACGACGATGAGGAGATCTACGACGCGCTGGTCGTGGGCCTGCGCGCGTACGTCAAGAAGAACGGGTTCCGTTCGGTGCTGATCGGGCTGTCCGGCGGCATCGACTCCGCGCTCGTCGCCGCCATCGCCTGCGACGCCATCGGCGCGCAGAACGTGTACGGCATCTCGATGCCCTCGAAGTACTCCTCGGACCACTCCAAGGGCGACGCGGCCGAACTCGCGCGGCGCACCGGTCTGAACCTGCGCACGGTGCCGATCGAGCCGATGTTCGACGCGTACATGGGCTCCCTGGGTCTGACCGGTCTGGCCGAGGAGAACCTCCAGTCCCGACTGCGCGGCACCACGCTGATGGCGGTCTCCAACCAGGAGGGCCACATCGTGCTGGCCCCGGGCAACAAGTCGGAACTGGCCGTCGGCTACTCGACCCTCTACGGGGACTCGGTCGGCGCCTACGGCCCGATCAAGGACGTCTACAAGACGGTGGTCTTCCGTCTGGCGGAGTACCGCAACCGGGCCGCCGCCGAGCGCGGCGAGACCCCGCCGATCCCGGAGAACTCGATCGTGAAGCCGCCGAGCGCCGAGCTGCGCCCGGGGCAGGTGGACACGGACTCGCTGCCGGACTACCCGGTGCTCGACGCGATCCTGGAGCTGTACGTCGACCGTGACCGGGGGATCGAGGAGATCGTCGCGGCCGGCTACGACCGGGAGCTCGTCGCCAAGACCCTCCGGATGGTGGACACGGCCGAGTACAAGCGCCGCCAGTACCCGCCGGGCACCAAGATCTCCGCGAAGGGCTTCGGCAAGGACCGCCGGCTGCCCATCACGAACGGCTGGCGCGAGCACGCTTAGGACGGGCGCTCCGTACGCCCGGGGCCCCGGCCGCTCTTCTCGGCGGCCGGGGCCCCGGCGTATGTGCCGGAGGCGTTACGGCGTGAGCGCGACCCGGGCCGCGATGGGCAGGTGGTCGCTGTCGGTGCGCGGGAGGGTCCAGGACGCCTTCGGCGTGACGCCCCGGACCAGGATCTGGTCGATACGGGCCATCGGGAACCGGGCCGGCCAGGTGAACCCGAAGCCGTCGCCCGCCGCGCCCTGGGTGGACCGCAGCTGCGAGGTGATCTCCGACAGCGACCGGTCGTTGACGGTGCCGTTGAGGTCGCCGAGCAGCACGACCCGCTTGAGCGGTTCGGCGGCGAGCGCGGCGCCCAGCGCGTCGGCGCTGTTGTCCCGCTGGTTCGCGGTGAACCCGGCGTTCAACTTGACCCGGACGGACGGCAGGTGCGCGACGAAGGCGGCCACGTCCCCGGCGGGGGTCTTCACGGTGACGCGCATCGCCCGCGTCCAGCCCATCTTGATGTCGACGGGCCGGCTGGAGGTGAGCGGGTACTTGCTCCACACGCCGACCGTTCCCTCGACGGCGTGGTACTTGTACGTCGGCTCCAGCGCCTTCTCGTAGGCCGGGACGGCGCCCGCCTTGAGCTCTGTCAGGGCCAGTACGTCGGCCCCGGCCGCGGCGACCGATTCGGCGGTGCCGCGGGGGTCCGGGTTGGCGGCGTCCACGTTGTGGGTGGCGATGGTCAGGTCGCCGCCGGTCCCGGACTTGTCGGTGACCAGGCCGCCGAAGAGGTTCACCCAGACGGCGGCGGTCAGCGCTATCGAGAGCAGCGCGGTCGCCGATTTCCGGATCACGGCCGCCACCAGGAGCAACGGGACGGCCAGACCGAGCCAGGGCAGGAAGGTCTCGGTGAGGCTGCCGAGGTTGCCGACGTCGTTCGGCAGCTCCGCATGGAAGATCATCACCAGTGAGACCAGCGCGGCCAGGGCCGCCGTCACGATCCCGCGCCGCCAGATCCCGCGGTCCCTGCGCCATTCGGCGATCCGGCGCCGCAGACCGGATCCGGAGGGCTCCGGCTCCGAGCCGCCGCCGTTCCCCGTCTCCGTCATGTACGCCTGTGCCATGTGACTGCCCTCGCTGCCGTGCTTGCGCTGCGTCCCCGCCCCTTGACCCTAGGCGATCGACGCGGCCATCCGTGCCGTACGTTCCGGCCGTACGACGGGAGGACGAACAGCTGTCCGCCCCGGGTTCCGGTTGTCACGAAACGCGCACATTCGATCAGGCGCGACTGGAGTCCGGCCCGTAGCCGGCCCCGGAGTGTGACGGACCGGTCATCCCACCACTTCCGCCTCCGGCCCGAACAGTGCCACCATGGTGGGTGAGTCCGGGGACGTCGTCAGGACGCCTCGAGATGACACAAGGAGCAGCAGCAATGACGCATGCCGTTTCGCCTGCCCGCGAAGCTTCCGGCCCCACCCTGTACGGGGGCACGGGCACCCGCCGGGTCACCATCCGCGACCTGGCCCTGGCCAAGGAGCGCGGGGAGAAGTGGCCCATGCTCACGGCGTACGACGCGATGACCGCGTCGGTGTTCGACGAGGCCGGCATCCCGGTCGTCCTGGTCGGCGACTCCATGGGCAACTGTCACCTCGGCTACGAGACCACCGTCCCCGTGACGATGGACGAGATGACCCTGCTCTCGGCGGCCGTCGTACGGGGCACCCGCCGCGCCCTGGTCATCGGCGACCTGCCGTTCGGTTCGTACCAGGAAGGCGCCGTGCAGGCGCTGCGGAGCGCGACCCGGCTGGTCAAGGAGGCGGGTGTCGGGGCGGTCAAGCTGGAGGGCGGCGAGCGCTCGCTGGCCCAGACCGAGCTGATCGTGCAGTCCGGCATCCCCGTCATGTCCCACCTGGGGCTGACCCCCCAGTCCGTGAACGCCATGGGCTACCGGGTACAGGGCCGCGGCGACGAGGCCGCGCACCAGCTGCTGCGCGACGCGAAGGCGGCACAGGACGCGGGCGCGTTCGCGGTGGTGCTGGAGCTGGTCCCGGCCGAGCTGGCCGCCGAGGTCACGCGGTCGCTGCACATCCCGACGGTGGGCATCGGCGCGGGCTCGGAGTGCGACGCCCAGGTGTTGGTGTGGACCGACATGATGGGCCTGACCGGGGGGAAGATGCCGAAGTTCGTGAAGCAGTACGCGAACCTCCGGCAGACCATGGGCGATGCGGCGAAGGCGTTCGCCGAGGACGTGGTCGGCGGATCGTTCCCGCAGCCGGAGCACGCCTTCCACTGAGCCTTCCTCCCCCGCTCCAACCCGCTTCCTGACAGCCCGTCGGCCCGCGCGCCGGCGGGCTGTCGGGTTTGCCCGTCGGCGGGCTGTCGGGTTTGCCCGTCGGTGCGCCGTCGCCCCGCCCGTCGGTTCGCTGTCGGTCGGCTGTCGGTCGCCTGTCGGCGGTTTGTCAGTGGCGGGTGGTCCCATGGTGGACATGACGCGAAACGACAAGAATCCCCTGAACGGCTCGCACGCCGTAGAGGTGCGGGGGCTGGTCAAGCACTACGGCGAGACCAAGGCCCTCGACGGTGTGGACCTCGATGTGCGCGAGGGAACCGTGCTCGGGGTCCTCGGGCCCAACGGCGCCGGCAAGACCACCCTGGTCCGCATCCTGTCCACCCTGATCGCCCCGGACGCCGGGACCGCGACGGTCGCCGGTTTCGACGTGGTCCGCCAGCCCCGGCAACTGCGCCGCACCATAGGCCTGACCGGCCAGTACGCCTCGGTCGACGAGAAGCTCTCCGGTTGGGAGAACCTCTACATGATCGGCCGGCTGCTGGACCTGCCCCGCAAGGAGGCCCGGTCGCGCGCCGACGAGTTGCTGGAGCGGTTCTCGCTCACCGAAGCCGCCAAGAAGGCGGCGATGAACTACTCCGGCGGCATGCGGCGCCGGCTCGACCTCGCGGCGTCGATGATCGGCCGCCCGGCCGTCCTGTACTTGGACGAGCCCACGACCGGCCTCGACCCCCGGACCCGTAACGAGGTGTGGGACGAGGTGCAGCGGATGGTCGCGGAAGGCGCGACCGTCCTGCTGACCACCCAGTACATGGAGGAGGCCGAGCAGCTCGCCGACGAGCTGACGGTCATCGACCGGGGCAAGGTCATCGCCAAGGGCAAGGTCGACGAGTTGAAGGCCCGGGTCGGCGGCCGCACCCTGCGGATCCGGCCCGTGTCCCCCTCCGACCTGCCGGCCATGGCCCGGGCGTTGGCCGAGGCCGGGTTGGACGGGGTGGCCGGCTCCCAGGCCGTGCCCGACGAGGGCGTGCTGCTGGTGCCGATCCTCAGCGACGAGCAACTGACCGCGGTGGTCGGCCTGCTGGCCGCCCGCGGCTACGCCATAGCCGACCTCGGCACCTACCTGCCCAGCCTCGACGAGGTGTTCCTTTCCATCACCGGCCAGAAGCCCTCTTCCGAGGTCTTCGCCCAGCAGACCGAGGAGGTCGCGGCATGAGTACCGTCACCACGTCCAAGCCCACTCCCCCCGCGGCCACTTCGGCCGCGCCGACCGCGGGACCGGCCGGCGAGGGTCGGATCGGCCTGCGGGCCAATCTGCGGCACATCGGCGCCCTGGTGCGCCGCAACACCCTGCAGATCAAGCAGGACCCCGAATCGATGTTCGACGTCGTGTTCATGCCGATCATCTTCACGCTGCTGTTCGTGTTCGTCTTCGGCGGCGCGATCTCCGGCAAGGGCCAGCAGGAGGCGTACGTCAACTACGTCGTCCCGGGCCTGATGGCGATGATGGGCATGAACATCGCCATGGGCGTCGGCACGGGGGTGAACGACGACTTCAAGAAGGGCGTGATGGACCGCTTCCGGTCCATGCCCATCGCCCGGTCCTCCGTGCTGATAGCCAAGATCGTGGTCGAACTCGGCCGCATGATGGTCGCCATCGCGATCCTGCTCTGCGTGGGCTTCATGCTGGGACTGTCGATCAAGACCTCGGTGCTGGACCTGTTCCTGTCGATCGGGCTGTCCGCGGTGTTCGGCGCCTCCCTGATGTGGATCTTCATCCTGCTCGGCCTGACGATGAAGACCGCGCAGGCCGTCCAGGGCATGGCCATGCTGGTCCTGATGCCGCTCCAGTTCGGCAGCTCGATCTTCGCCCCGCCGTCGACCATGCCGGGGTGGCTGCAGACCTTCACCGACTACAACCCGCTGTCCAACCTGGCCGACGCGGCGCGCGGTCTGATCAACGGCGGCGCGGTCGCCCACCCGGTGTGGGTGACGCTGGCCTGGTCAGTGGCCATCACGCTCGTCACCATGCCGCTCGCGGTACGCAAGTTCCGCCAGAAGACCTGATCCGGGGGCCGGTCCGTTCCGGATCGCGTCCCGGACGGGCCCCGCACGGGGGACCGGATCAGCAGAGGGCGGTGGCCTCCTCCAGGGAGAGGCCACCGCCTTCGGCGTACGCCGCCTCGTAGGCGGCGTCGCCGAGGACCGCGCGGGCCCGTTCCTCGGCGTGGAGGGCGTCGGCGCGCTCCGTGGACACCGGGACGTGGCCGGGGGGCAACAGGGACCGGTAGGCGCCGACCAGCCGGGCCGCGTCGTAGGCGCGCTCCGGGCCGCCGAGACCGCTGTGGGAGACGGCCGCCGTGATCAGGAAAACGGCCGGCATCTGCGGAGCGACCATCATGGCGAGCGGGTCGTCGGCGGCGCGCATGGCCCTGCGCACCAGGTCGAGTGCCTCGCGGTGGTGGCCCTCCTGATTGTCGAGCCAGGCCAGGGTCGCGAGCAGGAAGCAGTCGAAGATCGCGTACGCGCCGGTGGCGAACTCCTCGCGCAGCGACTGGAGCTGGGCCCGGGCCTCGGGAATGCGGCCGGTGCGGCCGTAGATGCCGGCGAGGAACATCCGGGCGGCCGGCATGGCCTCGTTGTTCAGTTGCCGGACGAGGCCGAGAACGTCGTCGAGGATCCTTTCGGCCTCCTCGATCTGACCGTTCTCGACCAGCGACCCGGCCCGTCGCACCCGTAGGACGGCCACCTGCGCTTGGGCGCCCAGGCGCTCGGCGTAGGCGATGGCCGCCCGGAAGTCCTCCGCGGCCCGCGCGTACTCACCGCGCTTCTCCAGGGATTCGGCGCGTGCCGACAGGGCCTCGGCGCAGCCCCAGGCGTCGCCGAGCTCCCGGAAGACGGCCAGGCTCTCCTCCGCGTCGCGGGCCGCGTCGCCGCTCCAGTCGGCCCGGTTGGCGAGGATGTTGGCCCGCAGTTGGAGGGCGGTGGCGTACGCCCAGCGGTAGCCCAGCTCCCGGGAGGTCTCGACGGTCGCGTCGAGGATGCGCCGGAGCAGCTCCGGGTCCCCGTTGATCATGACGGCGTAGATCCAGAGGGCGCCCGGCACCTGGCAGGTCTGCGGGAGGCCCGGCCGGTAGACCCGGACGATGGTCTCGATCTGGGCCCGCACCTCGGGGGTGCTCCAGTCGGCGCTGTTCTGGTCGCGGGAGGTCAGGCACATCATCCGCACACCGCGCCATGCCTCGGTGAGCAGTTCGCCGCTGTACGGCGGCGGGGAGTCGACGATCCGTTCTCGCACGGGCTCCGCGGGGAGCGCGGGCGGGGCGAACGGATCGGGTCCGAGGGCGGCGGCGAGACCGGACCAGTGGCGGGTCTCGGCCCGCAGGTCGTGCATGTGCCAGTACCAGCCGAGCGAGTGCACCAGGCACAGCACTTCGCCCGTGTCCTTGACCGCGATGGCCCGGCGCAGGGCGGTACGGATGTTCTCGTACTCCAGCGCCAGCCGCTCGCCGGCCGCGCGCTGGCCGTGGCCGCGCAGCAGCGGCTCGGTGGTGCGGGCGAGTTCGCGGTAGTGGGTCAGGTGGCGGCGCTCGGTGGCCTCGCGGTCACCGGGGCGTTCGGCGAGCCGCTCGGCCGCGTACTCGGCGACGGTCTCCAGCAGCCGGTAGCGCATGTCCCCGTCGGGGCCCGGGGCGGCGACGACGAGGGACTTGTCGACGAGCGAGCCGAGCGTCACGAGCACGTCCACGCCGTCCCGCGCCGCGGTTTCCCGGCCCTGTCCGCCCTCGGAGCGGCCGCTCTCGGCCGGTCCGGCCTCGCCTCGTCCCGGCTCGCCCCGTCCGCTCCCGGGCCGGCCGGCCTCGGCGCACACGGCTTCGGCGGCGGCCAGGTCGCAGCCGCCCGCGAAGACGGACAACCGTCGCAGCACGGCCCGTTCGGGGGCGTCGAGGAGGTCCCAGGACCAGTCGACGACGGCGCGCAGCGTCTGCTGGCGCGGCAGCACGGTACGCGAGCCGCTCGTGAGCAGCCGGAACCGGTCGTCGAGGCGTTCGGCGATCTGCCTGGCGGTCAACAACCGCAGCCGGGCGGCGGCGAGTTCGATGGCGAGCGGCAGCCCGTCGAGGCGGCGGCAGATCTCGGCGGCCGCCTCCGGGTCGTCCTCGACGCGGAACCCCGGGCGGGCGGCGGCGCCCCGGTCGGCGAGGAGGTGCAGTGCGACCGGGTCGGGCAGCGGTTCCACCGGGCGCAGCCGCTCCCCGGGCACCCCGAGGGGTTCGCGGCTGGTGGCCAGGATGCGTACGCCGGGGCAGCGGGCGAGCAGTTCCTCGGCGAGGCCGGCGACGGCTTTGACGACGTGCTCGCAGTTGTCCAGGAGCAGCAGGAGCCGCCGCCGCGCGCAGTGGTCGACGAGCCGTTCGAGGGGGTCGTCGCCGTTCCGGTCGGTCAGCGCCCGCAGTTCCTCGGCGGCGGCGCCGCGCAGCTTGGTCTCGCGGGCGCCGAGGGCGGCGAGGACCGCCTCGGGTACGTCGTCGGGGTCGTCCACGGGTGCCAGCTCGACGAGCCACACCCCGTCGGGCGGGGCGGCGGCGCCCTGCGCCTCGGCGGCCTCCTGCGACAGCCGGGTCTTGCCCGCCCCGCCGGGGCCGAGGAGGGTGACGAGGCGGGCGTGGGCGAGGTCGTCGCCGATGACCCGGATGTCGTCCTCGCGGCCGACGAAGGTGGTGAGCCGGGACCGCAGGTTGCCCCGGACGGGCGGCGGCCCGGACGCGACGACGGGGCCGGCCCCGACAGCGTGGCCGGGAAGGGGCGCCGGGGCGGGAGCAGTCGTCGGGGCGGGAACGGGGCCGGGGGTGGGGGTGGGGGTGGGCGGGGCCGCCGCCGGGGTCAGGAGCTCGGCGTGCAGGGCCCGTAGGGCGGGGCCCGGGTCGGTGCCGAGCCGATCGGCGAGGTCCCGTCGGACTTCTTCGTAGGCGGCCAGTGCCTCCGCCGGCCGGCCCGCGTCGCGCAGGGCGCGGATCCGCAGCGCCTGCGACGGCTCGTCCAGCGGCTGCTCGGCGCACAGTGCGCCCAGTTCGGGCAGGATCCGCTCCGCCTGCCCCAGCGCGAGGGCGGCGGCCAGCCGGCCCCGGCGCGCGTCCAGCCGTACGGCTTCCCAGCGCGCGGCCTCGGCCGCCGGGTCGGGCAGGCACGCCAACGCCGGTCCGCGCCACAGGGCGAGGGCCTCGTCGTACAGGGCGGCGGCGCGGGCCGGGTCCGACTCCGCCGCCGCGGCGCCCGACAACCGCTCGAAGCGGTACAGGTCGATGTCGTCCCGGTCGGCAGCCAGCAGGTAGCCGCCCTCGGCGGACCGCACTGCCTCGTACCCCAGCGCCCGGCGCAGCCGCGCCACGAGGGCCTGGAGGGCGGCGACCGCGTCGGCGGGCGGGTCACCGTCCCACACCTGCTCGACGAGCAGGTCCGTCGACACCGTGCGGCCCGGCCGCAGCGCGAGCGCGGTCAGCAGGGCGCGCAGGCGCGCTCCGCCGACGGCGACGGGGCTCCCGTCGTCGCGGACGGCCTGGGCGGTGCCGAGAATCGCGTAACGCACCGGCCCATTGTCGCTGCCCGGGCCCCCGGGGCCGACCGATTTCCGGGCCGGGATAGGTTTCGCCGCATGGGTCACCAGGGGAGCCGCGCCGAGCGGCAGGTCAGTTCCGTGTTTCTGGGCATCGTCGCGGTCATGGCGGTCACCGGCTGGGCCGTGTGGACCGGCTTCGCGACGAGCCCCGGGCTCGCCGTGTTCCTCTTCGTGACCTCCGCGTGGGTGGTCTCGCTGTGCCTGCACGAGTACGCGCACGCACGTACCGCCCTGCACGGCGGGGACATCACGGTGGGCGCCAAGGGGTACCTGACGCTGAACCCGCTGAAGTACACGCACGCGCTGATGAGCATCGTGCTGCCGGTGGTCTTCGTGATCCTGGGCGGTCTGGGTCTGCCCGGTGGCGCGGTCTACATCGAGCGGGACCGGATCCGCGGCCGCTGGAAGCACAGCCTGGTCTCGGCGGCGGGGCCGCTGACGAACGTGCTGTTCGCGGCCGTGTGCACGGCGCCGTTCTGGCTGCACGCGCTCGACGGCGTCCCGCTCGCCTTCCGCTTCGCGCTCGCGTTCCTCGCGCTGCTCCAGGTCTCCGCGGCCATCTTGAACTTCCTGCCGGTGCCGGGCCTGGACGGCTACGGCGTGATAGAGCCGTGGCTGTCCCAGCGGGTGCGCCGCGAGGTGGCGCCGCTGGCACCGTTCGCCCTGATCGGCGTGTTCGCGCTGCTGTGGATCCCCGAGGTGAACATGTTCTTCTTCGACCGGGTCAGCGACATCCTCGGCGCGCTGGGCGTGTCCGACCTGGAGACGTACTGCGGCCACGACCTGTACCGCTTCTGGGAGGAGACGGACGGCTACTGCCAGATCCCGTCGCGCTAGTCCCTCTCCCGGCGGCGGTCACGGCGGTGCCGTTAGAGTCGGACCATGATCGATGGGGAACAGGGGTCGGAGCTGTCGACGCGGGACGCGGTGGAGCTCCGGGCGGGAGACGCCGACCGCGAGGCGGTGGCCGAGCGGCTGCGGATCGCCGCGGGAGAGGGCCGGATCGGCCTTTCCGAGCTGGAGGAGCGGCTCGACCGGGCTTTCGCCGCGAAGACGTACGGCGAACTCGACGTACTGGTGGCCGACTTGCCGCGGGAGGGGCCTTCGGTACCGCGCCCAGGCACCGACGCCGACACGCTCGTCCTGAAGACCAGCCTGAGCAGCATCAGGCAGAGCGGCCGGTGGACGGTGCCGCGGAAGATCGTCGCCGAATGCAAGATGCTGGGCATCGTCATCGACTTCACCGAGGCGACCTGCGTCCACGGCGACGTGACCGTCGAGGCGCGCTGCGGATCGGGCATCATCCAGCTGATCGTCCCGCGGGGCTGGGCGGTGCGGATCGACGGATCGAGCACCAACACCGCCCACATCGCCAACGGGGCCACGGCGCCGGCGGACCCGGGCGCGCCGCGGCTCACGGTCGTCGGACACCCGCGCGCCGGCCACATCAAGATCAAGCAGCCTCGCCGCAAGCGCTAGTGCTGTGGCCGGGGCCGGTCAGGCCCGCTTCTCCGCCTTGGCCTTCCGCAGGTAGTACCAGGCCATGTTGGAGGTCAGCCCCGCCAGCAGGACCCAGACGATCCCCAGGAAGCTGCCCTCCACGAAGGCGACCACGGCCGCGGCCACGGACAGGACGCAGACGACAACGGCGAACACGGCAAGGCGGGGCATGCGGCAGAGCTCCTCGGCGGCACAGAAGGGGTCGAGCCCCTCCAGTGTCCCCCATCCCCACCCGCCGGCCGGACGGCCACCGTCACGACGGGGCGGAGGCCGTCGCGACGGGGCACCGGTCAGACGTCCGTGACGCGCAGGCCCGCGTGGGCCTTGTAGCGGCGGTTGGTGGAGATGAGGTTGGCGACCAGGGCTTCGACCTGGTGGGCGTTGCGCAGCCGGCCCGCGAAGACGCCGCGCATGCCGGGGACGCGGGCCGTGAGGGCCTGGACGAGGTCGGTGTCGGCGCGGGATTCGCCGAGCACCATCACGTCCGTGTCGATCTCCTCGACCGTCTCGTCCTGGAGCAGCACCGCCGACAGGTGGTGGAAGGCCGCCGTGACCCGGGAGTCCGGGAGCAGGGCCGCGGCCTGCTGGGCGGCGCTGCCCTCGGGGACCTGGAGGGCGTACGCGCCCTGCTTGTCGAAGCCGAGCGGGTTGACGCAGTCCACAACGAGCTTGCCCGCGAGGTCCTCGCGCAGCGCTTCGAGGGTCTTCGCGTGGCCCTCCCACGGCACCGCGACGATCACGATGTCGCTGCGCCGCGCGCACTCGGCGTTGTCCGCGCCCTCGACGCCCAGACCCAGTTCCCCGGCCGCGGTCCGCGCGCGATCGGCGGCGCGGGAGCCGATGATCACCTTCTGGCCGGCGCGGGCGAAGCGGTAGGCCAGGCCCCGGCCCTGGTCGCCGGTGCCGCCCAGGACGCCGACGACGAGGCCCGAGACGTCCGGGAGGTCCCAGGGGTCCTTGGCCGGCGGCTTCTGCGTGCTGTCTGAGGAAGTCATGGGGGCAAAGGTACTGCCGAGTACCCGCGCCCATACCCGTCGGGACGTATCGCGGCGAAGTGCCCGCCGCGCGTCCCCGGTGTGGGGCAGGATGCCGCCATGGACGCCGTGAGGGTCGCGTTGTTGCGCGAGGTGCTCGCCGGTACGCAGTGGCCCGGGGCCGCGCGCCGGTTCGCCGGTTCGCTGCGCCGTTCCGTGGTGCCCGCCGGCGGGAACCTGCTGCTGGTGGGCACCGAGCGGTACGAGCCCTGGCACCTGGCGGCCCACCTGGTGGACGAGGCCGCCTGGTCGGGGCTGCCCGAGCTGGCGCCGACCCTGGTACGCCACCGGGTGCGGCCGGGTGAGCCGCCGCACCTGTCGGTGGGACTGGGCCGGCTGGCGGCGGCCCGGCGCGGACACACGCTGCTGGTGGTGGCCCCGGAGCAGCCGGGCGAGGGGCTGCTGGAGCGGGTCCACGACGCCCGCCGGGCGGGGGCGACCGTACTGTCCCTGGACGGCGGGGACCGCGACCTGGGCACGCTGGCCCACGAGGCGCTGTCGGTGCCGGACGCCACCGCCGAGTTGGACCTGGACACGGTGCAGCACCTGGTGAGCGCGGCGGCCGGGGAGAACAGTCTGCCCGCGCCGCGCGGCGGGCCGCGCCGGCTGCGGGACCGGCTGGCGCGGCTGGCCGATCAGCTGACCGCCCCGCCACCCAGCCGCTGGTGACACCGCGCCGCGACGGCGGCTACGGCGTCTGCGCCGTCCCGGCCGGTCCGCCGGTCCCGTCGGTCCCGTCCGTCCCGTCGGCCTCGCCGCTCTTGTCGTTCCACTTGGGGTCGTTCTGCCACTCCAGGTTCCGCTCCTCGGCGGTCTGCATGGCGTGGGCCGCCTCCTCGGGGCTGGAGTACGGACCGAACCGGTCCTTGGCCGGGCACTCCGGTCCTTCCTCGACCTTGTGGTGGACCAGGCAGTAGTACCACTCGCCCGGTTTGCCCGTTTGGCGCTTCTTGAACAGTGCCATCGTCGGCCGGCTCCTCTCGTCGCGGCTCTCACCGCTCTCTGCCGCCATGCTGCCCCATCACCGCCGGCTACACTCGCTTGCATGTCTGGCCAGTCGCTGCTCGTACCCGGCGAGCTCTCCCCCGCCCGTTCCGTTCCCGGCAACATCCGCCGGCCCGAGTACGTGGGCAAGCCCGCGCCCACTCCCTACACCGGACCGGAGGTGCAGACGCCCGAGACCATCGAGGCAATGCGCGTCGCGGGCCGGATCGCCGCCCGGGCGATGGAAGAGGCCGCCAAGCACATCGCGCCGGGGGTGACCACCGACGAGCTGGACCGGGTCGCGCACGAGTACATGTGCGACCACGGCGCCTACCCCTCGACGCTCGGCTACCGCGGCTTCCCCAAGTCTTTGTGCGCCTCCGTCAACGAGGTCATCTGCCACGGCATCCCGGACTCGACCGTCCTGCGCGACGGGGACATCGTGAACCTCGACGTGACCGCGTACATCGGCGGGGTGCACGGCGACAACAACGCCACGTACCTGTGCGGCGAGGTGGACGAGGAGTCGCGGCTGCTGGTGGAGCGCACCCGCGAGTCCCTGAACCGGGCCATCAAGGCGGTCAAGCCGGGCCGGCAGATCAACGTGATCGGCCGGGTCATCGAGTCGTACGCGAAGCGCTTCGGCTACGGCGTGGTCCGGGACTTCACCGGTCACGGCATCAGCACGTCGTTCCACTCGGGCCTGATCATCCCGCACTACGACAGCCCGCACGCCACCACGGTCATCGAGCCCGGCATGACCTTCACCATCGAGCCGATGCTGACGCTGGGGACGCACGAGTACGACATGTGGGCCGACGGCTGGACGGTCGTCACCAAGGACCGCAAGCGCACCGCGCAGTTCGAACACACCCTGGTGGTGACCGACACCGGCGCGGAAATCCTCACCCTGCCGTAGGGCGGTCCCGGGTGGAGGTTTTTGCCGACACGGCGTCGGGAAGACTCTTAGGAGACCGGTCGGGGCGGCGGCGCCGTCGCGCGCCCGCCGCTCTGCCGACGACCCTCGGAGGTCCGCCTTGGACGCCTTTTCCACGGCCATCCGTGTCGCCTCGCACGAGCAGCACACCGAGGCCGAGACCTCGACGTTCATGAGCGACCTGCTGGGCGGCCGGCTCGGCGTGGCCGCCTACGCCCGCTACACCGAACAACTGTGGTTCGTGTACCGGGCCCTGGAGGACGCGGCCGAGGCCCTCAAGGGGGACCCGGTGGCCGGGCCGTTCATCCGACCGGAGCTGATGCGCGTCGCGCAGATCGAACGCGACCTGGCGCACCTGCGCGGCGCGCGGTGGCGGGAGGACCTCTCGGCCCTGCCGGCGACGCGCGCGTACGCGGCCCGGGTCGAGGACTGCGCGGCGACCTGGCCCGGCGGGTACGTGGCCCACCACTACACCCGCTACCTGGGCGACCTGTCGGGCGGGCAGCTCATCCGGGACAAGGCGGAGCGGACGTGGGGCTTCGCGCGCAAGGGCGACGGGGTGCGGTTCTACGTGTTCACGGACATCGCCAACCCGGCCGCCTTCAAGCGGGGCTACCGGGAGCTGCTCGACGCGATCGCCGCGGACGACCTGGAGAAGCAGCGGATCATCGACGAGTGCAAGCGCGCGTTCGAGCTGAACGGGGCCGTGTTCCGGGAGCTGGGCGAGCAGTTCCCCCTCAGCGCGTAGGCCCTGGCCGGGCGGTTGACGGGGCCGGCGGTGCCCGGCAGGCGGAGGAGCACCGCACCCCCGCCCGGCACACCCTCGGCTACCCGGGCCCCGACAGAGCCCGCACCGCGTCCGCGGCGACCGGCCCGTGTCGGGCTCGCCGTGCCACCGCACCCGGCCGGGTCCGAGGAGACCGCCCTGCCGGGACCGCCCTGTCACCGCCGGGCCGGGTTCGGGGCGCCACCGCCCGGACCGGGTCCGAGGACGCCGCCCGGGGAAGGGCCCGCCGTGCCACCGCGCGTGACGCATCCGAGGCGACTGCCCGGATCGCCCCGCCGGGGCGCCGCACGGAGCGGGTTCGCCGGGCCACCGCACCGGCCGGGTCCGAGGGGGCTGCCCCGGAAGGGCCCGCCGGGCCGCCGTTCGGGCCGGGCCGGGGTGAGGGCTCGCGCCGCGTACGAGGCGGTCCGCCCGAACCGGCCCCGGCGGCGCTCCGGTGGGGGTCAGGGCTCGCGGTGGGCGAAGCGGACTCGGCCGCCGAGCTCGACCGTGCCGTCCGGGCCGGGTGCGGTGAGGATCTGGGAGCCCGCCCCTTGGGTGATGTTCAGGGCCCGGTTCAGCTCGGCGGTCAGCAGGATCGCCGCCGAGCCGGTGGCCTCGTCCTCGGCGATCGCCCCGTCCGGGCGGCGCGGGAAGCCGCGGGCCCGGACGCGTCCGGCGGCCTCGTCCTCCCAGGCCCAGGCGTAGAGCCAGCCCTCGCCGGGCGGCGGCGCGGGCAGCGCCTCCACCTCCGCGGCGCTCGCGTACTGCTCGGTGCGCTTGCCCTCCACCCATTCGGGGCGGGCGGTGATCCAGGTGAACTCGCCGTCGTCGCGGGCCCACACGGGGCCTGCCGGCGGCTGGAGTTCCTCGATGTCGAGCAGCCAGGCGACCCCGACCAGGGGGTGGCCCGCGAACCGCATCCGGGTACCGGGGGTGCGGATGTCGACGATCCCGCGCTCGGGGTCGTCGACGAAGACCGTCTCGCTGTATCCGAGCTCCGCGGCCAGTGCCTGCCGTGCGGCCTCGTCGGGGCAGGTGCGGCCGTCGCGCACGACGCCGAGCAGGTTGCCGTGACGGCCGTCGCCCGCGCAGAAGACGGAGAGCACGTCGAGATCATTCACCCCGGCATTCAAACACGGGCGCCCTCCTTTGCCTTCGCTTGACCTCTCCGTGGGGCGACCGTGGAAGTCCCGTGACGGCCTCGTGTCCAGGGCGCGACGGTGTGCGCCGAATCACTGGACGCGGGGTCCGAGGTCAGGTAAGCCTCGGTTAAGTTAGGTCCGCCTCACTCGGCCGCCCCCACCCGACGGGGCGGCCTTCTGCCGAACGCCAGACCCGCCAGGAGCCCGCATGCGCCCCGCCCGCCTCACCGTCGTCACCGCGGCCGCCGCAGTGGCCGCGCTCACCGCCGTCACCGGTTGCGCCGAGAAGAGCGCGGCGGGCGCCGAGGGCACGATCCAGGTGGCCGCCTCCGACAGCGCCTGCGACGTCTCCAAGAAGGAGTTCCCGGCGGGCAAGGTCACCATCGAGGTCGACAACAAGGGCTCCAAGGTCACCGAGGTCTACGTCCTCTTCCCGGACGACCGCATCGTCGCCGAGCGCGAGAACATCGGCCCCGGCACCAAGGCCACCATCACCGCCGAGATCAAGGCGGGCGACTACGAGGTCAACTGCAAGCCCGGCATGAAGGGCGACGGCATCCGCCAGAAGGTCAAGGCCACCGGCGGCGCCGCGACCAAGCGCAGCCCCGAGCTCGACGCCGCGGTCGCCGAGTACCGCAAATACGTGCAGGCGCAGGCCGACGAGACGCTGCCCGCCACCAAGGGCTTCGTGGACGCGGTGAAGGCCGGTGACGTCGAGGCCGCGAAGAAGGCGTACGCCGTCTCCCGCCTGGGCTGGGAGCGCACCGAGCCGGTCGCGGAGTCCTTCGGTGACATCGACCCGAAGGTCGACGTGCGCGAGGACGGGCTTGAGGCGGGTCAGGACCCGGCGAAGGACTGGACCGGCTGGCACCGCCTGGAGAAGTCCCTGTGGGCCGAGAACAAGATCGACGACAACGACAAGAAGCTCGCCGACACCCTGATGAACGACGTGACCGACTGGCAGAAGCGGATCGGCACGGCGGAGATCACCCCCACCTCGATGGCCAACGGTGGCAAGGAGCTCCTCGACGAGGTCGCCCGCAACAAGGTGACGGGTGAGGAAGAGCGCTACAGCCACACCGACCTGGTCGACTTCAAGGCCAACGTCGAGGGCGCGAAGAAGGCGTACGAACTGCTCAAGCCGGTCGCCGCGAAGAACGACGCGGAGCTCGTCAAGACGCTCGACGCGCAGTTCGCCGCGCTGGACACGCTGCTCGACAAGCACCGCGCGGACAAGAACGGCTACGACTTCACCTCCTACGACAAGGTCGGCGACGCGGAGCGCAAGGAGCTCTCGGACGCCGTGAACGCACTGGCCGAGCCGCTGTCCAAGCTGGCCGCGGCGGTCGCGAAGTAACGGTCGGGAACAGCGGAGCAGGCGGGAGGACCGGAATGGCTGACTCGGAGTCGGTGACGGTGGAAGAGCACGACGGCACCCCGGAAGGCGCCACGGCGCCCTCGCGGCGTGCCGTGCTCGGCTGGGGCGGGGCCGGGCTGGCGCTGGGCGCAGCGGCGGCCGGCGGTGCGGTCGCGGCGTTCGGCGGCGGCTCGGACGTGGTGCCCGCGGCGTCGGCCGGGGCGGCCGTGCCGTTCCACGGCGAGCACCAGGCCGGTATCGCGAGCGCCGTCCAGGACCGGCTGCACTTCGCGGCCTTCGACGTGAAGACCAAGGACCGCGAGGAGCTGATCCGGCTCCTCAAGGACTGGACCGAGGCGGCCCGGCTGATGACGGCCGGGCACCCCGTCGGCGACGGCGGCTACGGCGGCCTCCCCGAGGCCCCGCCGGACGACACGGGCGAGGCGCTGGGGCTGAAGGCGTCCCGGCTCACCCTGACGATCGGTTTCGGGCCCGGCCTGTTCGCCAAGGACCGCTTCGGGCTGGAGGACAAGCGTCCCGAGGCCCTGGTGGACCTGGAGCAGTTCCCCGGCGACAACCTGGACCCGGCCCGCTCCGGCGGCGACCTCTGCGTGCAGGCGTGCGCGGACGACCCGCAGGTCGCGGTGCACGCCATCCGCCAGCTCGCCCGCATCGGCTTCGGCAAGACGGCCGTCCGCTGGTCGCAGCTCGGCTTCGGCAAGACCTCGTCCACCACCCCGGACGCGCAGACCCCGCGCAACATGATGGGCTTCAAGGACGGCACCCGGAACATCTCGGGCACCGACCGGGCGGCCCTGGACCAGCACGTCTGGGCGGCCGCCTCCGACGGCAGCGCGTGGATGGCCGGAGGCTCGTACCTGGTCGCCCGCCGCATCCGGATGCACATCGAGACCTGGGACCGCACCTCCCTCCAGGAGCAGGAGGACGTCTTCGGCCGCGACAAGGGCGAGGGCGCGCCCGTGGGCAAGGCCAAGGAGCGGGACGAGCCCTTCCTCAAGGCGATGAAGCCGTCGGCGCACGTGCGCCTCGCCCACCCGGACAGCAACAGCGGTGCGCGGATCCTGCGCCGCGGCTACTCCTTCACGGACGGCACGGACGGGCTGGGCCGCCTCGAAGCGGGCCTGTTCTTCCTCGCCTACCAGCGGGACGTCCGCAAGGGCTTCATCCCGGTCCAGCGCAACCTGTCGAAGAACGACGCGCTCAACGAATACATCCAGCACGTGGGTTCGGCCGTCTTCGCCGTCCCGCCGGGCGTCCGCGACAAGGACGACTGGTGGGGCCGGACGCTGTTCGCGTAGACCCGTAGACGCGTAGGAGGAACCACGTGTTCAGCAACTATCTGATCGGTCTGCGCGAGGGGCTGGAGGCCAGCCTCGTCGTCTGCATCCTGATCGCCTACCTGGTGAAGACCGGTCACAAGGACAAGCTCGGGCCGCTGTGGCTGGGCGTCGGCCTGGCCGCCGCCCTGAGCCTCGGCTTCGGCGCGGCCCTGGAGTTCGGCACCGAGCAGCTGACGTTCGAGGCGCAGGAGGCGATCGGCGGGTCCCTGTCGGTCATCGCGGTGGGCCTGGTGACCTGGATGGTCTTCTGGATGAAGCGCACCGCGCGGCACCTGAAGGCCGAGCTGCACGGGAAGCTGGACGCGGCGCTCGCGATGGGCACCGGGGCGCTGGTGACGACGGCGTTCCTGGCCGTGGGTCGCGAGGGCCTGGAGACGTCCCTGTTCGTGTGGCGTTCGGTGAAGGCGGCCGGCGACGGCGCGGGTCCGCTGGTCGGCGTGCTGCTGGGCATCGGCACCTCGGCGCTGCTGGGCTGGCTGTTCTATCGGGGGGCCCTGAGCATCAACCTCGCCAAGTTCTTCACCTGGACCGGCGGCATGCTGGTCGTGGTCGCGGCGGGCGTGCTGGCGTACGGGATCCACGACCTCCAGGAGGCCGGCTTCCTGCCCGGCATCCTGACGAAGGCGTTCGACATCAGCGACACGATCCCGCCGGACAGCTGGTACGGGACCCTGCTGAAGGGGACGCTCAACTTCCAGCCCGACCCGACCGTGGTCCAGCTCGTGGTGTGGGTGCTGTACCTGCTCGCGGTGTTGACCCTGTTCCTGGCGCCGTCGGCCCTCAAGGGCCGGAGCGGCGGGGGGAAGCCCGCGGACCGACAGCCGGCGGGCGCCCCCGCCGCCGAGGCGCAGGGCTGAGGGCCGCCGCCCGCGGGCGTGAACGAAGACGGCGTCAACGAAGAGGGGCCGGACGACTGCTGTCGTCCGGCCCCTCTTCGGTCACCCCGTCAGCGGCCCAGCGGCCAGGCGACGGCGGCGGGGGTCTGCTCGGAGGTGCCCGCGTACTGGGCACAGGCGTCGGTCAGGGTTTCGAGCAGCGTCAGGGGGTCCGGGAGCGCGTGGTCGATGCCGCGCAGCCAGGCGACGGCCTGCTCGCCCGGGAGGGAGGCCGGCGGGACGAGGACGTAGCTGCCGCGGCAGTGCCAGCGCAGGCCCGGGTGTTCGTCCATCGTCTCGGGGTGGCAGTCCAGTTCACAGGGCCACCATTCGTCCTCGTCCTCCGGCGTGCCCCGGGTCGCCGTGAAGAACAGCATGCGGGCCTGGTCGCCCGTACCGCCGGACTCGGCGACCGGGCCGACGTCCACGCCGGCCGCCAGCAGGCGGGTCAGGGCGTCGCGGCCGGCTTCCAGCGGGACGTCCAGGACGTCGTGCACCATGCCGGTCGCGGTGATGAAGTTGGCCCGGGGCTGGTCACGGACCCATCGTTCGATCTGCGCGCGGTCGGTGGTCGCCTGGGTCTGCCAGGCGAAGGAGACGGGGTGCCGTGCGGGCGTCGGACAGCCGATGCGGTCGCACGAACACCGGTAGCCGGCCGGGTGGGCGGCCGGGGCGATCGGGAGGCCGGCGGCGGCGACGGCCAGGAGGAGTGCCTCGCGTTCCCTGCCCGGGTCTTCCGGAGCCGGTTTCGAGCGGCGGCGCAGCCACTGGGAAATCCTGCTCTGCTCGCCGCGTTTGACGCGGCCGGACTCGGACCCCATCTATCCCCTCACCTCACCGTTGCCCCCGGCGGACCTCCCCATGGTCCCACCCTCCGGGGCGCCGGGTGACCGCACCCCCGGATCGGGCCCACCCAAAAGCGCGTAATTCGGCCATATGTTCTCGGTCACGCGGACGTCGTGGCCGGGGCCCCCGTCGGTACGACGCCGCCCAACACGGCGTCCACCAGGGAGTCCGTGAACGCGTGCGTCAGCGGCGCCGTTCGCATCAGCCAGCGGTACGTCAGCGGCCCGACCAGCATCTCCACCGTCAGGCGCAGGTCCACGTCCCGCATGAGCTGTCCGGCCTCCCGTGCGGCCCGCAACCGCGCCTCGTACAGGGCCAGCTGCGGCTCCAGCAGCCGCTCGGTGAAGCGGGCGCCCAGCTCGGGATCGGTGGCCCCGGCGGCGGTCAGCGCGCGCGTGGGGGCCGCGTACCTCTCGTCGTTGAACTGGTCGGCCGTCGCCCGCAGCACGAGCTTGAGGTCCGCCGCGAGGTCTCCGGTGTCCGGGAAGCCGGCCCGGTCGACGTCGGCCTCCGCCTCGCCGAAGAGCGCGAGCGCGGCGTCCAGCAGGACCGCGGCCTTCGAAGGCCACCAGCGGTAGATGGTCTGCTTGCCGACGCCCGCCCGGGCGGCGATGGCCTCGACGGTCAGCTTGTCGTAGCCGACCTCCCCGACGAGGGCGAGCGCGGCGTCCAGGATGGCCCGCCGGGACCGGTCGCTGCGGCGGGTCGGGTCGGGCGTCTTGACCGGGGGCGCTGTGGTCACGGGAGTCTCGTGCCGGGGGGTCCTGCTCATGGTCCCCAACGTATCAATGCGAGACGGTCGTCTTCCGGTTCCGGTCATTCCGATAAACCACCCAATCAGTTCACTGCGCGGTCCCCGTTGAGGAGAGACGATTCTCTGCACACGCACAGCACACGCACCGCGAGTCAGTCGTGAGGAGCCCTCTTTGCGCAGAGACGCCACACCCCGGCGCTACCTGATGTGCCCACCCGCGCACTTCAAGGTCACGTACTCCATCAACCCGTGGATGGACCCCGCGAAACCGGTGGACCTGCCCCTCGCACAAGCCCAGTGGGAAGACCTGAGGGACCGCTACCGCTCCCTCGGGCACACCGTCGAGACCCTCGTCCCCGACCCCGCACTGCCCGACATGGTCTACGCGGCCAACGGCGCCCTGGTCATCGACGGCCGTGTGCTCGGGGCCCGCTTCGCCTACCCGGAACGCTCCGCCGAGGCGGAGATCCACCTGGAGTGGTTCCGCGCCCACGGCTTCCGGGACATCCACGAGCCGTCCCACATCAACGAGGGCGAGGGCGACTTCGCCGTCACCGCCACCTACATCCTGGCGGGCCGGGGCTACCGCTCCAGTCCGCTCTCGCACGACGAGGCGCAGGAGTTCTTCGGTCGCCCCGTCATCGGCCTCGACCTGGTGGACCCGCGCTTCTACCACCTCGACACGGCCCTGTGCGTGCTCGACGGCGACGAGATCATGTACCACCCGCAGGCGTTCTCGCCCGGCAGTCAGGCCGTCCTGCGGCGACTGTTCCCCGACGCCCTGATCGTGGACGCCGAGGACGCGGCGGCCTTCGGCCTGAACTCGGTCTCCGACGGCCTGCACGTGCTGCTCCCGCAGGCCGCGGCGGGCCTGCTCGCACCGCTGCGCGAGCGGGGCTTCGAGCCGATCCCGATGGACTTGGGCGAGCTGCTCAAGGGCGGCGGCAGCGTCAAGTGCTGCACCCAGGAGCTGCGGCCCTGACGGCGCCCCCGCTCAGGCCCCCGCTCAGGAGGAGGGCGGCCACTCCCGGCCCCAGTCGGCGTCCCGCGCCGCCTTGTAGAGGTCACCGTGGCGCTTGGTCACGGTGACCCGGGTCAGGCCGTCCTCCGGGGGACCGCACAGGTCCAGCAGGACCTGCCCCTTCCGGATCTGCGGCCTGCGCGTAATCCGGGAGGCGGCGGGCTCGACGGGGAAGCGCGTCGCGGCCACGTAGCTGAATTTCTCGTCCTCGTACGGCAGGGAGCCGCCCTTGATCTGCCGGTGCAGCGAGGAACGGCTGACCCGCGCCGAGAAGTGGCACCAGTCCCGGCCGGTCTCGATCGGGCAGGCCGCGTCGTGCGGGCAGGGCGCGGCCACCGTCAGCCCGGCCGCGATCAGCTGCTCGCGGGCCTCGCGGATGCGCAGGTAGCCCTCGGGGGTGCCCGGCTCGATCAGCACCACCGCCCGGCCGGCGCGGGCCGCCTCGGCGACGACCGCCCGGCGGGCGTCGGCGGTGAGTTCGCCGAGCACGTACGACACGGTCACCAGGTCGGCCTCGGGCAGCGCGATCCCGGCGCCGATGACGGCCCGGCGCCACTCGGCCGCGCGCAGCACGGGGGAGGCGGAGCGGGAGGCCAGTTCCCGGCCCAGGGCCAGCGCCGGTTCCGCCCAGTCCAGCACCGTCGTGGGGCGCGGGCCGTCCCAGGTGGCGTCCGCCGCCCAGGTCGCGGCGCCGGTGCCGCCGCCCACGTCCACGTGGGAGCCCGGCGTCCATCCCGGGGCGGCCTCCGACAGGGCGTCCAGGGCGCGCCGCACGGCTTCGAAGGTGGCCGGCATCCGGTACGCGGCGTACGCCGCCACGTCCGAGCGGTCGCGCAGGACGGGCGCGTCGGTGGGGGTCGTGCCCCGGTAGTTCGCGATCAACCGCTCGACGGCGGCCGCGGCCTGCTTGGGCGGGAGCCCGTCGAGCAGCCCGCCGAGCGCGGAGCGCAGGGTCTCGGCGGTGGTGGGACCGGAAGCGGGAAGGGCGGCGGAGGCGTTCACCTCGGAAGTTTACGGCGCCGGACGCGCCCCGCGCTCCGGCGCCGACTACGCCCCGGCCGCCGCCATCGGCTCACGGGTCCGCCACGGGCGGCACAACCCCAGGAAGCAGGCCGCGGCGAGCAACGAGCAGACGAGCTGGACCACGGCCATCGGCACCGCCGTCCCCTCCCCCGCGATCCCGACCAGCGGCGAGGCGACCGCGCCGACCAGGAACGAGGAGGTGCCCAGCAGCGCGGACGCCGATCCGGCGGCGTGCGGCGTACGCATCAGCGCCTGCGCGTTGGTGTTGGGCATCAGCACGCCCATCGCCGACATCAGCACGAACAGCCCGGCCGCCATGGGCAGCAGCCCGACCTCGCCGAACGCCCCGCCCGCCATCAGCAGGAGCACCACCGAGTCCAGGGTCACGACGGCGAGCCCGACGGCCAGCACCTTGTCCAGGCTGACCCGGCCCACCAGCAGCTTGCCGTTGATCTGGCCGACCGTTATCAGGCCGACCGAGTTCAGACCGAACAGCAGGCTGAACTGCTGCGGCGAGGCCCCGTAGATCTCCTGCACCACGAACGGCGACGCGGAGATGTACGAGAACAGCACCGCGAACGCGAAGCCGCCGGCCAGGGTGTACCCGGCGAAGACCCGGTCGCCGAGCAGCCCGCGCATCGTCCGCAGGGCAGCGCCCACGCCCCCGGTGTGGCGCCGCTCGGGCGGCAGCGTCTCGTCGAGCCTGCGCCACACCACCAGGGTCAGGGCCGTGCCGACGGCCGTGAGGACGACGAAGACCCCGCGCCAGTCGGCGAAGCGCAGCACCTGGCCGCCGATGAGCGGGGCGATGATCGGGGCGGCGCCGGAGATGAGCATCAGGGTGGAGAAGAACCGGGCCATCTCGACCCCGTCGTAGAGGTCGCGCACGACGGCGCGGGCGATGACGATCGCCGCCGCGCCCGCCAGGCCCTGGGCCAGTCGGAAGCCGACGAGCAGTTCGGTGGTGGGGGCGAGCGCGCAGACGGCGGTGGCCAGCACGTAGACGATCATGCCGGTCAGCAGCGGCCGGCGGCGACCCCACTTGTCGCTCATCGGGCCGATGACGAGCTGGCCCAGTGCCATGCCGGCGAGGCAGGAGGTGAGGGTCAACTGGACGGTGGCGGCCGGGCTGTGCAGGGCGGAGGTGACCTGCGGCAGCGCGGGCAGGTACATGTCCATGGACAGCGGGGGCAACGCCGTCAGCCCGCCGAGTATGAAGGTGACGAGCAGACCGGTGCGCCGCGCCGTGGGAGCGGGGCCCGCGGCAACGGACGACGGCTTCCGGTCGCGGGCCGTTCCGGGGGCTCTCTCCGGCATGCGGAACTCCACTCTCGTCGTATGTTTTCGCACCCCTGACCGACCCATGCTCTCAGCTGTCGGAACGTCCGTGGGCGAATGTCCGGTGTGACGTACTCTGCGGCCCCATGAACGCACCTGGGAAGAAGATCGCTGTGGTGACCGGGGCCGGGTCCGGCATCGGCCGCTCCGTCGCCCTCGCCCTGGCGGGCGCCGGCTGGTCGGTGGCCGTGGCGGGACGCCGTCCGCGGCCGTTGGAGGACACCGCCGAGGCGGCGGGGGCCGGCGCCGACGTGTTGTGCGTACCGGCGGACGTGAGCGACCCGGACGAGGTGACCGCCCTCTTCGAGGCCGTCCGCGAGCGCTACGGCCGGCTCGACCTGCTCTTCAACAACGCCGGCACCTTCGGCCCCGGCGGGGTCCCGCTGGAGGACATCACGTACGAGGCGTGGCGCTCGGTCGTCGACGTCAACCTGACCGGCTCGTTCCTCTGCGCGCAGGCGGCGTTCCGCCTGATGAAGGCGCAGGACCCGCGGGGCGGCCGGATCATCAACAACGGCTCCATCTCGGCGCACGTGCCGCGCCCGCACTCCATCGCCTACACCGCGACGAAGCACGCGATGACGGGCCTGACGAAGTCGCTGTCGCTGGACGGGCGCCCGTACCGGATCGCCTGCGGGCAGATCGACATCGGCAACGCGGCGACCGAGATGACGGAGCGGATGCAGAGCGGCATCCTCCAGGCCAACGGGCAGCTGTCCGTGGAGCCGGTGATGGACGCCGCCGACGTGGCGCGCACGGTGGTGCACATGGCGGAGCTGCCGCTGGAGGCGAACGTGCAGTTCGCCACGGTGATGGCGACGACCATGCCGTACATCGGGCGGGGCTGAGCGGCCGGGAATGACCGCCACCACTCCCGGAGTTGAGCTGATCATGACTGATGCGACGGGACCGGCCCCGATACTGCGCTACACCGCTTTCTCGACCGACCCGGCCGGGGGCAACCCCGCCGGGGTCGTGCTCGACGCGAGCGACCTGGACGACGAACGGATGCTCGCCATCGCGGCGGAGCTGGGCTACAGCGAGACGGCGTTCGTGACGGTCCCGCCGCGGGGCCTGGACGCCGAGCCCGGACGGGGCTTCACCCTGCGGTTCTTCAGCCCGAAGGCGGAGGTTTCCTTCTGCGGGCACGCCACCGTCGCCACCGCCGTGGCGCTGGGCGAGCGGATCGGTCCGGGCGAGCTGGTCTTCGCGACGCCGGCGGGCACGGTGCCCGTCTCGGTGACGGAGACCGACGGCGCCCTGCGGGCGGTCCTGACCAGCGTCGAGCCGCACACCGAGGCCGTGTCGCCCGAGGACCTCGCGGAGGCGCTGGCGGCGCTGGACTGGCCGGCCGCCGACCTCGACCCGGCCTTCCCGCCGCGCATCGCCTACGCCGGGGCCCGCCACCTCGTGCTCGGCGCCGCGACCCGCGCCCGCCTGGCCGACCTGGACTACGACTTCGCCCGGCTGGAGGCACTGATGCGCCGCCTGGACCTCACCACGGTGCAGCTGGTGCACCGCGAGGGCCCGGAGCTGTTCCACGTACGAGACCCGTTCCCGGTCGGCGGCGTCGTCGAGGACGCGGCCACCGGCGCGGCGGCCGCCGCGTTCGGGGCGTACGCGCGCGAACTCGGGCTGGTCCCGGACGACGCGACGCTGACGCTGCTCCAGGGCGAGGACATGGGCCGGCCCGGGGTGTTGACGGTGGAGCTGCGGCCGGGCGACCCCCGGGTCCGGGTGGGCGGCGCCGCGGTGGCCATGGCGTGAGGGGCCGTACCGGGTGATCGGCGTGTACGAGGTGCTTCCGGCCGGGCTCGCCGCGCAGGTGGCGGCGCTGGAGGCGGCGGCCTGGCCCGGCGCCGGGCCGGGGCACGACCCGGCCCTGGCCCCGCGCACGGTGGTGCTGCGGGAGGGGGCCGCAGACGCGGGCGGAGCCGGAGACGCGGGCGGGGCGGGGGCGGTGGTCGCCTGCCTGACGCTGCTGCACAAGGAGATCCGGATGGCGGGCGTAACCTACCGCGCGGCCGGGCTCAGTTCGGTCGTGACCCGGGCCGACGCGCGCGGGCGGGGCCTCGGGAGCCGCCTGGTGACGGCGGCCCGCGAGGCGTTGGCCGCCGACCCGGGCGTGGACCTGGCGCTGTTCAGCTGTGACCGGGAGTTGACCCCGTTCTACGAGGCCGCCGGCTTCGAACGGCTGCCCGGGACCGTCCTGCTCGGCGGGACCCCGGCCGATCCGCTGCCCAGCGACCGGGCGGGCTTCGACAAGTCCGTCCTGGGTGCCTTCTTCACCCCGGACCCGGCGGCGACCCGCGCGCTGTTCACGGCCGCGCGGGTCCCGCTCTACCCCGGGCCGATCGACCGCCTCTGGTAGCGCGGGAGGTGCCGTGAACCCGGTGCGGCGCCCCGGTCCGGTCGACGCGGTCCGGTGGAGCCGGCTCGGTTGACCGGCTCAGTGGATCTGGGTCACCACGACGTCCAGTGACCACGCCTTCGCGGGCTTGCCCGGCTCCCGCGCCTCCACCACGTACCCCAGCTCCCGCAGCGCCTCCACCAGCTCCGCGGGGCCGTCCGGGACGGCGCCCGCCAGCAGCAGGTCCCGGACCAGCCGGCCCTTCGTCGCCTTGTTGAAGTGGCTCACCACCGACCGCTTCTCCACCCCGTCGACCAGTTGTGAGTGCAGCACCCGCACGGTCGCGGTGCGCGCCGCGACCTCCCCCTTCGGCTTCCAGGCGGACGCGTACGCGGAGGAACGCAGGTCCAGGACGAGACCCGCGCCGGCCGCCGCCGGCAGGACCTCCGCCATCGGCGCCCGCCAGTACGCCCCCAGGGCTCCCAGCCCCGGCAGCTTGACGCCCATCGAGCAGCGGTAGGAGGGGATCCGGTCGGTGATCCGCACGGCGCCCCACAGCCCGGAGAACACGAGCAGCGACCGCTCGGCCAGGGCCCGCGCCCCGTCGGGGAGGTCGGCCAGGCCGAGGGCGTCGTAGAGCACCCCGGTGTAGATCTCCCCGGCGGGCCGGGCGACCGCCGACCGCAGCTCGGCGTTCTTGGCGACCTCGCCCCGCAGGCCCTCGCTCAGGCCGAGCACCTCGCGCGCCTTCGTCTCGTCGCCCGCGCACAGCTCGACCAGCTCCTCCAGCACGGCCGCGCGCGCCCCGGCCAGTCCCGGCAAGGACAGCGACCCCGGCTCCAGCGGTGCGCCGGAGCCCCCGGCGGCCTTTCCCTCGGAGGGCGGCAGCAGCACGAGCACGGTGGTTCTCCTTCGGTACGACACGGCGCAGGGGGTGCGGCCCCCGGCGCCCAGCGTAAACGGCGTGGCCGGGGTCGTCCGTCGCGTCCACCCCGCGGGCGCGACGGGGACGGCCCGACGTGGCTCGCGGCGGCCCGGCGTGTGCTCGCGGCGGCTCGACGGGCAGCCCGGGCCCGTCGCCCCTAGGCTCGGTCCATGCCACGCCGTCACCTGCACATGACCGGCGCAGACGGGTCTGCCCTGCGGGCGGCGCTGCGCGACCTGCGGACGAGGCTGGGCGTGCCGGGGCAGTTCCCCACCGCCGTGCTCGCCGAGGCCGAACAGGCCGCCGCCCACCCCCGGCTGCCCCCGACCGACGTGACCGGCATCCCCTTCTTCACCGTCGACCCGCCCGACTCCGTCGACCTCGACCAGGCCATGCACCTGGCGAAACGTCCCTCCGGTGGCTACCGCGTGCACTACGCCATCGCCGACGTCGCCGCCTTCGTCACCCCCGGCGGCGCCATCGACACCGAAGCCCACCGCCGGGTCACCACCCTCTACTTCCCCGACGGGAAGGTCCCGCTGCACCCGGTCGCGCTCTCGGAGGGCGCGGCCAGCCTGCTGCCCGAACGGACCCGCCCCGCGCTCGTGTGGCGGCTCGACCTGGACGCCGACGGCCGGGTGGAGAGCACCGAGGTGCGCCGGGCCCTGGTCCGCAGCCGGGCGAGACTCGACTACGCCGGCGTCCAGCGGGCCATCGACTCCGGCACGGCGGAGGAGACCGTGGCCCTGCTCAAGGTCATCGGGACGCTCCGCGAGGCCCTGGAGGCGGAGCGCGGCGGCATCTCGCTGGGCGTACCCGAGCAGGAGGTCGTCGAGCGGAACGGCTCGTACTCCCTCGCCTACCGGGCCCCGCTGCCGGCCGACGGCTGGAACGCGCAGCTCTCCCTGATGACGGGGATGGCCTCCGCCGACCTGATGCTCGCCGCCGGAACGGGGATCCTGCGGACCCTGCCCAGCGCCCCCGACGGCGCCGTCGCCCGGCTGCGGCGCTCGGCGAAGGCGCTGCGGATCGACTGGCCCCACCATGTCGCGTACGCGGAGCTCGTCCGCTCGCTCGATCCGCACCGGCCCGACCACGCCGCGTTCCTCCAGGAGTGCACGACCCTGCTGCGCGGCGCCGGGTACACGTCCTTCACCTCCGGCGAGACCCCCGATCCGCTGCTGCACGCCGCGGTGGCCGCCCCGTACGCGCACTGCACCGCGCCGCTGCGCAGGCTCGTCGACCGGTACGCCGGCGAGCTGTGCGTGGCGGCGTCCGCCGGGGCCGAACCGCCGGAGTGGGCCGTCGCCGCGCTGGGGGCGCTGCCGCGCGAGATGGCGGAGGGCACCCGGCTCGCCAACACCGCCGAGCGGGAGTGCGTGGACCTGGTCGAGGCGGCCCTGCTCAAGGACCGGGTCGGCGACACCTTCGAGGCGACGGTGATCGACGTCAAGGACCACGAGCCGCAGGTCGGCACGGTCCACCTGGAGGACCCGGCGGTGGTCGGCCGCGTCGAGTCCCCCGCAGCCGAGCTCCCGCTGGGCGAACGCATCCGGGTCCGCCTGACCCGGGCCGACCCGGGCACGGCGAAAATCCTCTTCGCTCCCGCGTAACCGCGGCTGTGGTACCGCCCGCGAAACCTGCCGCGGTCGGGGGCGCGCTGCGTCGCCCGGCGCCCGTGTGCGTCCGCACATCGTCAACCACCTGGGCTTCCGTACCGACTTCGGCGCGCCCCGGCGCAGGCCGGAGCTGCCCGCCGGCTTCGTCGCACTCGTCTTCACCTTCGACGGGGACCTGTGGGTCTCCCGTACCGCCGACGGGCCGGTCGGCACGGCCGGACCACTGCGCCCCGCCTCGCCGGCCCTGATCAGCGGCCCGCGCACCGTCCCGGCGGTCGGGGTACACGCGGGCGAGGTGCACGCTTGGAGGTGCACATGAGCCCGCTCGGCGCCTACCGGCTCTTCGGCATCCCGATGGCGCACTTCCAGGAGGCTCGGGTGGACCTCGTCGAGGTGCTCGGCCCCGACCGGCCTGTCTCCCACCGCCTTCGCCCGACTACGCGCCGGCCTGCCCCCGGTTTCGCCCCCGGACCGGATGCCGGGCCGCATCACCAGCGTCCTGCTGTAACCCCCGCCGCTCCGCGCCGTTTTCGACAAGACAACCCGGCCGCGACTTGCCACCGTCGCCCCACGGCCCGCGCCGCGGCAGCCCGTCACGGGGGTGCGGACCGCCGCAGCGCGGCGACCACCGCGCGGGGGTCGTCGGCATGGAAGCGCACGACACGCGCCCACCCCCGCCCGCCGAGCGGCCGGACGAATTCCAAGGGGCGGCCCAGCTCCACGGTCACCGTGGTGTGGCCGCCGACGATCAGGTCGAGCACTCCGTCCTCGGACACCGTGACGAGGCTCCCCTCGGGGTAGCGGCGCTCCACCCGGGCCGACGCCACCGCGTCCGGCGGGACGGCCAGACCGAAGAGGACCCCGTAGCGAATCCACAGCGACCCGTCGGCGCGGACGACGTGCGGCCGTTGCACACACGCGGCGTGCAGGGCGAGCACCATCAGGACGCCGTACACGTCGAGGACCAGCAGCACCGCGTGCACGACGGGCCACGGGACGAGAAACCCGAGGGCGACCGTCTCGATCAGGGCCACGCCCAGCAACCCGTACGTCATGGCCGTTTGCGGTCCGGTGTAGCCGGCCGCGACATCGCCCGCACCCACCCCGTGCGGCGGCCTGCGCAGTACCCACCTCCCCAGCGAGGCGGCGGCCCGCAGCTCGCCGCGCACCAGCCGCCGCACGACCCGTACGCCCTTCACCCCCGGACCCGCTCCGCGAACGCCTCCATGACCCGGCGCACCACCTCCGCCTGCGCGGGGGCGTATTGCGCGAGCAACGCCTCCTCGAACCCGGGGACGGCGGCCGGGCCCGCGTCGGTCGGGAGCGCCGCGAACACCTCGTCGGGGACGGCCGCGACCAGGTCGGCGGCGAGCTCCGGGACGCGGGGGTCGTCGGGGACGGCGCCGGCCAGCGCGTCGAGGCGCTCGTAGAGGGCGAGTACGGCAGGGTCTGCGGCCACGGGCACGAGCGCGGCGTACAGCTCCTCGCCCCCGGTGCCCGTCGCGTCGAGCAGCGCCAGGTGCTCGCGGTCGAGGGCGGCGCTGGGCGAGGACGTCGGCGGCGCCTCGGCGAGCAGCCCCGTGAAGGCGCGCGGCCCGGGCCCGGCGGACAGTTCCGCGAGCCGCCGCCGACGTTCGGCCAGTTCGTCTTGCTGCCGGGCCAGGTCGGCGTCGAGTTCCGCCAGGATCTCGGCGAGCTCGCGGCCCGCGTCGTCGGCGAGGGCGTCACGCACCTCGTCCAGACCCAGCCCGAGCTCGGTCAGCCGGCGTACGCGGGCCAACAGGACGGCGTCCCGGACGGTGTACGCGCGGTAGCCGTTGGCGCGCCGGGCCGGTTCGGGGAGCAGGCCGATGTGGTGGTAGTGCCGTACCGCCCGAGTGGTCACACCGACGAGGGCGGCGATTTCTCCGATCCGCATGGCGCCCAGTAGAAACCCTGCCGCTGCGGCAAGGTCAAGCCGTGACGGCGCACCCGGTAGCATGGTCGGCACGACAGACGAGTCGGCCGGACGGTCGCGTCGGGATCCTCGGATCCCGCCGAGGAACGTCCGGGCTCCACAGGGCAGGGTGGTGGGTAACGCCCACCCGGGGTGACCCGCGGGACAGTGCCACAGAAAACAGACCGCCGGGGGCTTCGGCCCTCGGTAAGGGTGAAACGGTGGTGTAAGAGACCACCAGCGCCTGAGGTGACTCAGGCGGCTAGGTAAACCCCACCCGGAGCAAGGTCAAGAGGGGTCGTTCTCGGACGGCCCTGCGCGAACGTTCGAGGGCTGCCCGCCCGAGTTCGCGGGTAGACCGCACGAGGCCGGTGGCAACGCCGGTCCTAGATGGATGGCCGTCTCCCCGGCGACCGCGAGGTCTCCGGGCGACAGAACCCGGCGTACAGGCCGGCTCGTCTGTCCCCACCCGTACGTCGAAGCCCCCGCCACAGCGTGGCGGGGGCTTCGACGTAGGCGGATTCAGCGCAGGTGCGAGGTGTCGTTCACGAGGCGGACCGAGGCGTTGCCGTCGGCGTAGTAGGCCACCGCCGAGAGGGAGGCGGCCGACAGTTCCATCTTGAACAGGGACTCCGGGGGCGCGCCGAGCGCGAGCCGGACCAGCGTCTTGACCGGTGTCACGTGCGTGACCAGCAGCACCGTGCGGCCCGCGTACGCGCCCAGTAGCCGGTCACGGGCGGCGGAGACCCGACGGGTCACGGCGGCGAAGCTCTCGCCGCCGCCCGAGGGGGCCGCCTTCGGGGAGTCCAGCCACGCCTGGAGGTCGTCCGGGAACCTCTCCCGCACCTCGGCGAAGGTGAGGCCCTCCCAAGCGCCGAAGTCCGTTTCGCGCAGGCCCTCTTCGACCACGACCGGCAGTCCGAGCCGGTCGGCGACGGCCTGGGCGGTCTCGCGGCAGCGGCGCAGCGGGGAGCTGACGACGGCCTCGACGGTGCCCCGCGCGGCCAGCGCCCCGGCCACCGCGGCGGCCTGCCGGCGGCCGACGGGGGACAGTTCGGGGTCGCTGCCGCCGCTGCCGGAGAAGCGCTTCTGCGGGGTCAGCGCCGTCTCGCCGTGGCGCAGCAGGACGAAGGTGGCCGGGGTACCCAGGTCGGGACCCCACCCGGCCGACGGCGCCGCCGGGGCCGGGGCCGGGGTGGGGGCCGGAGCGGGCTCCGCGAACAGCGTGTCCGCCGCCTGTTCGGCCCCCGCGGCGGGTGCCGACGTGGCGACGGAGGCGGCGGCGAGGGCCGCGCGGACCGCGGCCGCTCCGG
The DNA here is from genome assembly GCF_042881255.1 of Streptomyces sp. NPDC058279. Lineage (NCBI taxonomy): Bacteria > Bacillati > Actinomycetota > Actinomycetes > Kitasatosporales > Streptomycetaceae > Streptomyces > Streptomyces sp. NPDC058279. Next base: position 319,149 of record NZ_JBHVYA010000002.1, read on the forward strand.
CGGTGGCGTCGCCGGGAGGGCCCGCGGGCGGCGGGGTCGCCAGGGCGCGCGCCGCCGAGGTGTCCAGGGCGGCTGCGGAGGCCGACGGCTCCCACTGCCGGCCGCGCTTGCCCGCGTCCATCGCCTCGTTGGCGAGCCGGTCGGCGTGCTTGTTGCGCTCGCGCGGGATCCATTCGTACGTCACCTGCGCGCGCGGCAGGATCGTAGCCGCCTCGGTGGCGAGCGGCTTCATGTCCGGGTGCTTGATCTTCCAGCGGCCCGACATCTGCTCGACGACGAGCTTGGAGTCCATGCGTACGAGGACCACCGCGTCGGGGGCCAGTTCGCGGGCGGCCTTCAGCCCGGCGATCAGCCCCTTGTACTCGGCCACGTTGTTCGTCGCGACGCCGATGTACTCGGCGCGCTCGGCCAGCGTCTCGCCCGAGGCCGGGTCGAGGACCACCGCGCCGTAGCCGGCGGGCCCCGGGTTGCCCCGGGATCCGCCGTCCGCCTCCACGACGAACCGGACAAGCCTCGACATCAGATGCCCGAGTCCGCCGTACGGACCAGGATCCGGCCGCAGTTGTCGTGGCGTACGACCTGGTCGCGGGCGGCGGCCTTGATCTCGTTGACCTCGGCCATGTCGAGCTCCAGCCGGCAGCCCTCGCAGCGGCGCTGGTACAGGCGCGCGGCGCCGACGCCGCCCTGCTTGACGCGGATCTTCTCGTACAGGGCCATCAGCGCCTCGGGCATGGAGGCGACGATGACCTCGCGGTCCTTGGCGATGCCCGCGGCCTCGGCGTCGATCTCGGCGGTGGCGGCGTCGCGGCGCGCGGTGGCGTCCGCGAGCTCGGCCTCCAGGCCGGAGACCCGCTCGGTCAGTTCGGTGACGCGCGCCTGCGCGGCCTCCAGGCGTTCCATGACCTCAAGGACCACGTCCTCCAGGTCGCCCTGCCGCTTGGCGAGGGAGACGACCTCGCTCTGGAGGTTCGCCAGGTCCCGGGCCGAGATGCCCGCGCCGGAGTCCAGTCGCGCCTGGTCGCGGGCCGCGCGCTGGCGGACCTGGTCGACGTCCTGCTCCGCCTTGGTCTGCTCGCGGGCGGCGTCGCTGGCCTGCGTCTGGGCGGCGACGAGCAGGTCCCGCTGCTGGGTGAGGTCCTTGGTCAGGGAGTCGACCTCGGTGTGCTCGGGCAGCGACTTGCGCTTGTGGGCGAGCTGAGACAGCCGGACGTCCAGGGCCTGGACGTCGAGAAGTCGGATCTGGTCGGCGGGCTCGGCGTTCAGTTGGGGGCTCCAGGGTTGGTAGAGGAGGTGACGGACGGCGCGTGCGCCGTCCACGGGTCGGTGACGAGGCGCGAGACGTGGGTGCGCAGGCCCCAGCCGTGGCGCTCGGAGATCGCGTCGAGCTGTGTCGCGGCCTGCTCGCACCAGGGCCACTCGGTGGCCCAGTGGGCGGCGTCGACGAGGGCGAGCGGGCTCTGCTCGCGGGCCTCGGACGCCGGGTGGTGGCGCAGGTCGGCGGTGAGGAAGGCGTCCACTCCGGCGGCTCGGACCTGCGCGAACAGGCTGTCGCCGGAACCGCCGCTGACGGCGACGGTGCGGATCGGCGCGTCCGGGTCGCCGGCGGCGCGGATGCCCTGCGCGGTGTGCGGCAGGCGGGCGGCGGCGCGGGCGGCGAACTCGCGCAGCGTCTCGGGGTGGTCGAGTTCGCAGATCCGGCCGAGGCCGCGACGGCCCGCGGGGTCGGTGGGGTCGGGCACGAGGGGGCCGGTGACACGCAGGTCCAGGGCGCCGGCGAGGGCGTCGGAGACACCGGGGTCGGCGGTGTCCGCGTTGGTGTGGGCCACGTGCAGCGCGATGTCGTTCTTGATCAGCGTGTGCACGACGCGGCCCTTGAAGGTGCCCGCCTCGACGGTGGTGGTGCCGCGCAGGTAGAGGGGGTGATGGGTGACCACCAGGTCGGCGCCGAGCTTCACCGCCTCGTCGACGACCTGCTGTACGGGGTCGACGGCGAACAGGACCCGGGTGACCTCGGCGTCGGGGTCACCGCAGACGGTGCCGACGGCGTCCCACTGCTCGGCCCGCGCGGGGGGCCAGAGAGCGTCGAGGGCGGCGATGACTTCGCGGAGACGGGGCACGGGCCAAGGCTACCGTCCGTGGCGGCCCCCGGGCGCGGCGCCGGCGGACCTCGGCGCCGTACAGCACAACCACCCCCCGCGTCACACCTGAACCGCCGCGCCGCCACCCGTATGTGTGAAGCGGGTGAGGTGGTGTTGTTCGGCAGGAAGTGCGAAAACTAGCTTCCTCACCGGAGGTGACGCACGGATGACTGTCTGTGCCATCGAGATGACGACGGCTGCCGCGTTCACGATCGCGGCGGACGGGGCGTACGCCGCGCGGCTGGCCGGGGAGGGACAGGCCCGGTACCCGGAGCGCTGGACCCTGGCCGGGCCCGAGCCGTACGCGGTACCGCTGCCGCTCGCGCAGCCGGAGGAGGCGGACAGCGAGGTGCTGCCGCTGGCCGACGGCCGGGTGTTGATCCACCGCCGGGTGGCGGACCGGCACGCCTTCGCGCTGCTGTACCCGACCGGCGGCGCCGGGGTGGGGCCGCGCACCGGGGAACTGCCGCTGGGCTCGATCGAGCCGGGCGCGCAGGACGTACGGGTCTTCCTGCTGCCGCCGTCCCCGGACGGACACGGCGCCTTCGCCCTGTCGGTCGGCGCCGAGGAAACGGTGCTCTGGCAGGTGGCCGGTGCCCCCGGCGGCCCCCGGCCGGCCGCCCGGGTCCCGGGCCGCTGCTCGGGCGGCGTCTGGCTGGACCGGGCCGGCCGGCTGCTGGCGCTGGACCGCGAGCTGGCCGGGCGCACCAAGGCGGTGACCGTGGACCTGGCCCGGGACGGGCTGGTGACCCCGCTGCTCCAGATCGCGGACGACAGCGACGACCGGCTGCTGCTGGCCGAGCCGGACAGCGGGCTGCTGCTGATCCGCTCGGACGCGCCGGGCGAGCCGCGGCTGGGCTGGGGGGTGCTGGGCAGCGAGCGTCCGGTCCGCTTCCCGGAGTGCCTGCGGGCGGCGGACGCGGTGCCGTTCGCGGTGCAGCCGGGGCAGGTGCTGATGCCGGAGAGCTGCGGGGTGGCGCTGCGGGTGCCCGAGGGCATCGCGCTGTGGCGGCCGGCCGACCGGCACGTCTTCCGGCTCTCCGCCCCGGCGGGGTGGCTGGGGAACGGTCTGTGGACCCCGCAGGGGGTGCTGCGCCTCCCCTACGCCACCCCGGAGGTGCCGTGCGGGATCGCCACGCTGACCCAGCCGGCGGCCCCGCCGCCGCCGGTCCGGATCACCGCTCCCACGGCCCCACGACCGGTGCCGCTCCAGCAGGCCCCGCTGAACTGAGGGCCGGCACTGAGGGCCGGCGCGGCCGGGGGGGGGCCGGTCGTGCCCCGGTCGGGCCGGGACCGGGTAGCGGGCAGGCCGGGCGTGATCCGCGCGCTAGTCGTGCTTGAGGCCCAGCACCTCCGCCGCCGCGAAGGTCTCGTTCGGCGGGCGCGACGCGTAGTGCGGGGTGAGGAACCCGTCGAGCTCCTCGAAGCTGAACGCCTCCTTGGTGGTGTCGAACTTCGCGGCCACCTTGGGGCGTTCCATCACCACCACGATCCCGCCGTGCACCACGAACAGCTGCCCGTTGGCCTTCGCGGCGGCCGGTGAGGCCAGGTAGCCGACCAGCGGGGCGACGTGCTCGGGGGCGAGGGCGTCGAGCCTGCCCTCCTCCGGCTCCTGGAAGCCCGCGAACACGTCCTCGGTCATCCGGGTACGGGCGCGCGGGCAGATCGCGTTGGCGGTGACCCCGTACTTGGCCAGGGCCAGGGCGGTCGAGGTGGTCAGCCCCACGATGCCGCCCTTGGCCGCCGCGTAGTTCGGCTGGCCGGCGCTGCCGCCGAGGAACGCCTCGGAGGAGGTGTTGACGATCCGCCCGTAGACCGGGCCGCCTTCCGCCTTGGACCGCTCCCGCCAGTGCGCCGAGGCGAAGTGGGTGGTGTTGAAGTGGCCCTTGAGGTGGACGCGTATCACCGAGTCCCACTCCTCCTCCGACATGGAGAAGATCATCCGGTCGCGCAGGATGCCCGCGTTGTTGACCAGGATGTCGAGCTTGCCGAAGCTCTCGACCGCCAGCTCGACCAGCTCCCGCGCCTGCGCGAAGTCGGCCACGTCACCGAGGTGCGCCACCGCCCGCCCGCCCGCGGCCCGGATCTCGTCGGCCACCTCCTGCGCCGGGGCCGCCGACGCCTCCCCGGAACCGTCGCGGCCGGGCTGCCCGAAGTCGTTGACGACCACGCTCGCCCCGAGCCGCGCCAGCTCGATCGCCTCGGCCCGACCCAGCCCGCGGCCCGCGCCGGTGACGATGGCGCCGAGCCCCTCAAGTGGCAGTGACATCTACCGCATTCCTCTCGTCGCGCTCAGAGTTCGATGCAGGTGCGCAGGGCCACGCCCGTGCGCATCTGGTCGAGGGCGTCGTTGATCTCCCCGAGCCGCACCCGGTGCGTGATCAGGCCCGCCAGGTCCACCCGGCCGGCCCGCCACAGCGTGATGGTGCGCTCGTAGGAGCGGAGCACGTCACCGCCCCCGTACATCGAGGGCAGGATCTTCTTCTCGTCGAAGAACAGCGAGAACATGTTGATCGAGTACGTGTCGTCCAGTGCTCCCGCGCCGACCACCACGACGGAGCCGCCGCGCCGGGTCATCTCGTACGCGGTCCGCGTCGTCGCGGACTTGCCGACCACCTCGAAGACGTAGTCGAAGCCCTCCCCGGCCGTGATCCGGTTCTTGGCGTCGCCGAAGGCGTCCGGTGCGACCGCCTCCGTCGCCCCGAACCGCAGCGCCGCCTCGCGGCGTGAGGCGACCGGGTCGACGGCGACGATCTGCGCCGCGCCCTGCACCTTGGCGCCCTGGATGACGGAGATGCCGACGCCGCCGCAGCCGATGACGGCGACCGAGGAACCGGCCTCCACCTTCGCGGTGTTGATCGCCGCGCCGAGCCCGGTGGTCACTCCGCAGCCGATCAGGGCGGCGATGTCGTAGGGCAGGTCGTCGGGTATCGGCACCGCGCAGCCCGCCGGGACGACGACCTCCTCGGCGAAGGTGCCCGTACCGGCGAAGCCGAAGATGTCGCTTCCCGCACGACGGAAGTTGGGGGTGGCGACGTTGCCGAACGCCTCCAGACACAGGTGGCCCTGGCCGCGCTTGCAGGCGGGGCAGTGGCCGCACGGCGGCAGCCAGCACACCAGCACCCGGTCGCCGACCTTGTGCCCGGTCACTCCGTCGCCGACGTCGGTGATCTCGCCGGAGCCCTCGTGGCCCGGGATGAAGGGTGCCGGCTGCGGCAGTACGCCGCTCATCGCGGACAGGTCGGAGTGGCACAGGCCGGTGGCCTTGACGCGGATCTTGACCTTGCCGGGGCCGAAGCCCACGGCCTCCATGTCCTCGACGACCTCCAGCTTGTCCTGGCCGATCTCGCTCTGCAGTGCTGCGCGCACGGTGCGGCTCCTTCGGTTTCGCTCGTAGGCGGGGGCGGTGGCGGGGCGTGGGCGATCGGGGGTGATCCGGCGGTCAGGCGTGGTCCACGACGGTGTCGGCGAGGACCGGGGCGTCGTCCCGTTCGACGGCGGTCACCGCCACCCGCACCCGACCCGGCTCCTCCCACATCCGGATGCGCAGGGTCTCGCCCGGGAAGACGATCCCGGCGAAGCGGGTGCGGTAGGCGCGGACCCGGGACACGTCCCCCGCCAGGGCGGTGTCGACGACGGCCTTGAGGGTGATCCCGTAGGAGCACAGGCCGTGCAGGATCGGTCGGTCGAAGCCGGCGAGCTTGGCGAACTCCGGGTCGGCGTGCAGCGGGTTCCAGTCACCGGAGAGCCGGTAGAGCAGCGCCTGATCCTCGCGGATGTGCCGCTCGACGGTGCGGTCGGCGTCGCGGTCGGGGGCCTCCTCCCGGGCGGAGGGCCCGCGCTCGCCGCCGAATCCGCCCTCGCCGCGCACGAAGAGCTGCGCGTCGCTGGTCCACAGCGGCCCGTCGGCGTCGTCGACCTCGGAGCGCAGCACCATGACCGCCGCCTTGCCCTTGTCGTAGACGGCGGCGACCTTGGAACGGGAGGTGGCCCGGCCCTTCACGGGGATGGGGCGGTGCAGCTCGATGGAGTGACCGCCGTGCAGGACGGTGGCGAGGTTGACATCGATGCCGGGGGCGGCGAGGCCGCCCAGCATGGCCATGCCGGCGCCGGCGACGGTCGCGAAGCTGGGCAGTACGTGGAGCTTGGACTCCAGGGTGTAGCGCAGCTCGTCGGGGTCGGTGGCGGGCAGGCCGGCGCCGACGCCGAGGTGGTAGAGCTGGACGTCCTTGTGGTCCCATGCGATCTCCCCCCGGCGGGGTTCGGCGGCGAGGGCCTTGGCGGCATCGATCGGCATTCGGATGCTGCTCCTTGCTGAGCGGGTGCTCCGTGAGTGGAAGACCTCGGCGCGGTCGTCCGCACCGTCGGCCGCGCCGAGGTCGTCTGCGGGGGCCGCCGAAGCGCGGGTAGAACGCGTTCTAGGCGGCCGGTGAGGCCATGTATAACGCACCCCCCAGCAGTTGGGAAGACTGCTGACTCAACGTCAGATCATCGGTCCGCGGCATGGTTTACCGGTGCGTGGGGGCCCGGACCCTACCCTGGCGGGATGGACGAAACCGGTCGGTCCCTGCGGGTCCTGCTGTGGCCCGCGAACCCGGCGCTGGCGGTGCGGCTCGGCTTGGAGCGGGACATCGAAGTGGTGTCCTCGCCGATGGGCCGGCCGGCGGTGGCGCTGGTGGAGTCGGTGGACGGGGTCCGCGAGGTACGGGAGGAAGCGCCGGAGTGCGCGGTCCTGGTACTGGTGGGCTCCGCCCGGTCGGGCCTGCGCGAGGCGGCCCTCGCCGCGGGCGCGGCGGGACTGGTCCTGCGCGACGGCCCGCTCGCGGACCTGGCCGCATCCCTCCACCGCGCCTCCCGCGGCGAACCGGTGACGGACCCCGCCCTCGACGTCCCCTGACGCCGCGCCCATCCCGGCCTGCGCGGCGCCGTGCCCCTCCCGGCCCCACCGGCCACCCCCGACCACGCCCGGCACCCGGCACCCGGCACCCGGCGCAATCGGGGCCGCTCCGCGCAACGCCGCCACACCCGTGCGGGCCCGGCTACCCCCGGCGGCCGCCCGCGGCACGGAGCCCCCGCCTCGTGAACCGTCAGCGGGGTCGTGCCCGGGCGCCCCCGACGCCTGGGCTGCGGCCCTGCCCCCCGCCCCCGCCGCCCCCGCCGCTACCGCCGCTACCGCCGCTACCGCCGCTACCGCCGCTACCGCCGCAGCAGCGTCACCACCGCCGCGCCGCCCAGCCCGATGTTGTGCGCGAGCCCCACCGCGGCCCCCGGGACCTGACGCCCGCCGGCCTCGCCCCGGAGCTGCCAGACCAGCTCCGCCGCCTGCGCCAGCCCGGTCGCGCCGAGCGGGTGCCCCTTGGAGATCAGGCCCCCCGACGGGTTCACCACCCACCGGCCGCCGTACGTCGTGGCCCCGCTCTCCACCAGTTCCCCCGACCCGCCCTCCGCGCACATCCCGAGCGCCTCGTACGTCAGCAACTCGTTGATCGAGAAGCAGTCGTGCAGCTCGATCACGTCCACGTCCTCGACGCCCAGCCCCGACGCCTCGAAGACCGCCCGCCCCGCCGCCGCCGACATCGGCTTGCCGACCACGTCGATGCACGAGCCCGACGCGAACGACGCCGCCGTGTCCGTCGTCATCGCCTGCGCCACGATCTCCACCGCCTTGTCGTGCAGCCCGTGCGCGACCACGAACCGCTCCGACACCACCAGCGCCGCCGCAGCCCCGTCCGAGGTCGGCGAGCACTGCAACTTCGTCAGCGGCTCGTGGATGGTCTTCGCCGCGAGGACCTCCTCGACCTCGTACACGTCCCGGAACTGCGCGTTCGGGTTGTTCGCCGAGTGCCGGTGGTTCTTCGCCGCCACCGCCGCCAGTTGCGCGGGCGTCGTCCCGTACCGCTCCATGTGCTCGCGCGCCGCGTTCCCGAAGATCTGGGCGGTCGGCGGCGACATCTCGAAGCCGTGCCCGGCGGCCATGATCCCGTAGTGCCGGGCGACCGGGGAGGTCTTGAAGTCGGCGCCCGCGTCGGCGCCGCCGCCCAGCGCGCCCTTCTTCATCTTCTCGAAGCCCAGCGCCAGCACGCAGTCGCTCTGGCCGCCCTCGACGAACTGCCGCGCCATCATCAGCGCCGTCGAGCCGGTCGCGCAGTTGTTGTTCACGTTGTAGACGGGCACCCCGCTCAGGCCCAGCTCGTACACCGCCCGCTGCCCGGCCGTCGACGCCTGGAAGCAGTACCCGACCGGCACCTGCTCCACCAGCTCGTACCCGATCCCCGCGTCCGCCAGCGCCGCGCTCCCCGCCTCCTTCGCCATGTCCCAGTAGTGCCAGTCCCGCGACTCCGGCTTCTCGAACTTCGTCATGCCGACGCCCACGATGTACGACTTCATCCCTGCCACTCCTCTTCCTCATCAGTCCCTGGGAAGGCCGAGGATCCGCTCGGCGACGACGTTGAGCTGGACCTGGGTGGTGCCCCCGGCGATGGTCAGGCAGCGGGACATGAGCATCCCGTGCACCGCCCGCTCCCCCGCCCCCTCGCACACCGCGCCCGCCGGTCCCAGCAGTTCCAGCGCCAGTTCGGCCAGCCGCTGCTGGTGCGGGGTCTGGACGAGTTTGCGTACGGACGCGCCCGCGCCCGGCTCCAGCCCCGACACCCGGAGCAGCGTTGTCCGCAGGCCGATGCAGGCCAGCGCGTGCGCCTCGGCGGCCAGCGCGCCGACCCGCACCCGGTAGGAGTCGTCCCGCCGGGTGGCGCAGGCGGCGATCAGCGCCTCCAGGCCCGAGTCGAAGGTCATCTGGTCGGCCATGTGCACGCGCTCGTTGCCGAGGGTGTTGCGGGCCACCTTCCAGCCCTCGTCGGCCGCGCCGACCAGGGCTTCGGCCGGGAGCGCGACGTCGTCGAAGTAGACCTCGTTGAACAGCGCCTCCCCGGTGATCTCCCTGAGGGGCCGGATGTCGATGCCGGGCGTGCGCATGTCCACGATGAAGTAGCCGAGGCCCTTGTGTTTGGGCGCTCGCGGGTCGGTCCGGGCGAGGAGGATGCCGAAGTCGGCGCTCTGCGCGGAACTCGTCCACACCTTCTGTCCGTTGACGATCCAGCCGCCGTCCGCGGCCCGGTCCGCCTTGGTCCGCAGCGAGGCGAGGTCCGAGCCCGCGCCCGGCTCCGAGAAGAGCTGGCACCAGGTGACGTCCCCGCGCAGGGTGGGCAGCAGGTACGTGTCCCGCTGGCGCGGCGACCCGTAGGCGATCAGCGAGGGCACGACCCAGGTGGCGATCCCGAGGTCGGCGAGGCGGACCCCGGCCGCCGCCAGTTCCTGCTGCACCACCAGCTGTTCGACGGCGCCGGCGCCCAGCCCGTAGGGCGGCGGCAGGTGCGGGGCCGCGTAGCCGGTCGGCGCGAGGGCCCTGCGGGCGGCGGCCGGATCGAGGCCCCGCGCTCCTTCGATGACGCCGCGGGCCCGCGTCCGGTACGTCTCGGCCTCCGCGGGGAGTTCCAGCCGCAGCTCCCGGCGCGCGCCGGCCGCCGCGCACCCCGCGGCACGTGCGCGGTGCGCGTCGCCGGGACCGAGGAGCTGGCGGGCGACGACGGCCCGGCGCAGGTGGATGTGCGCGTCGTGCTCCCAGGTGAAGCCGATCCCGCCGAGCACCTGGATGCAGTCCTTGGCGCAGGAGTAGGCGGCGTCCAGGGCGGTCGCGGCGGCGAGCGCCGTCACGAGGGAGCGCGCCCCGGCCGGTTCGTCCAGCACCCGGGCGGCGTCCCAGGCCAGCGCCCGCGCCTGCTCCAGCCGTAGCAGCATGTCGGCGCACAGGTGCTTGACGCCCTGGAACCGCCCGATGGGCCGGCCGAACTGTTCGCGCGTCTTCGCGTACTCGGCGGCGGTGTGCACCGCCCAGGCGGCGGTCCCGCAGGCGTCGGCGGCGAACAGCGCGCAGGCGGTGTCCCGCACCAGGTCTCGGTCCAGCGCGGGCAGCGGCCCGGCCGGTACGACGACCCCGCGCGCCCGCACCTCGGCGGTGGGCCGGGTCGGGTCGGCGCTGTCGTGGGTACGGATCTCCAAGTCGGCGGCGTCGACGGCGAACCAGAGGGTCCCCCGCTCGGCCTCGGCGGCGAGCAGCAGGAGCTCCGCCTCCCCGGCGCCGAGCACGGGCGGCGCGAGACCGTCCAGCAGGTGGCCGCCGCCTTCGACGGCGACGGCGGTCATGGTCCCGGCCCCGAGCGCGACGGCCCCCACCCGTCCGCCGAGCGGCTCGGCCCCGGCCCGCTCCAGGAGTACGGAGGCCAGCGCGCTCGGCAGGTACGCCCCGGGCAGCGCCGCCCGGGCGGCCTCCTCCACGACGACGGCGAGATCGAGCGGGGTGCCGCCCTCCAGGTGCGGGAAGAGCAGCCCGGAGTCGGCCAGGGCGTCCCAGTAGCCGGGTCGGGCCCCGGTCCGCGGCGGGGTGTCGAGCAGCTTGCGCACTTCTTCGACCGGCACGTCCCGCGCGAGCCGCCCGCGTACGGCGTCGGCCAACTCCTGCTGCTCTTGCGTGATTCCGATGCCCATGCGCGGCAGACTAGAACACGTTCCATTCTGACGGAAGGTCAGATACTCAACGCTTTGGACCCGCCCAGGGGGAGATGGGTCACGGCGGGCGCGGTGAAGGCACACGAAAACCGGCGCGAGGCATACGCCTCGCGCCGGAACCGGGCCGGGCCCGGACGAGCGTTTCCGCCCGGGGGGTCAGAGACCGCGTACGAACACCGCGAAGACGTCCGGGCTCACGGTGAACGCGGGCCCCCCGGGGTTCTTGGAGTCCCGGACGGCGATGCGGCAGGGCTGGGCGGCGACCTCGACGCAGTCGCCGCCGGTGTCGGAGCTGTATGAGGACTTGCGCCAGGCGGCGCCGCCGAGGGGGGCGCACTCGCCGCCCGTGTCACCGCTGTACGAGGACTTACGCCACGACGTGCCCGTCATGTGCTGGATGGTGTCCATAACGTTCCTCCATTACGCGGGCGATCCGCGCCGCCGAGTCCTCCACGGAGAGGGCGGCGGCCTGCAAAAGATCGTATCGGAGCGAACCCTCTCTGAACGCTTGAGGATTGGCCGTCATATGGCCCTGGACGAAGTCCTCGGTATAGACGAGGTCATGCCCGTCATCGAGCCGCAGGAGGTTGAACGAGCCCGGCAGCCCCGCATGCGCCCCCGCCTCGAACGACAGGATCTGCACCTGCACCCACTCCCGTCGCTGCTGTTCCAGCAGATGCGCGAGCTGCTCCCGCATGACCTCCCGGCCACCGATCTCCTGGTGCAGGGCGGCTTCGCTCATCACCACCCACATCAGCGGCGGGCCCTCACGCTCCAGGATCCGCTGCCGGTCCATCCGCGCGGCCACCTTCGCGTCGAGGTCGTCGTCGCTCCGCGACCCCAGCACCGCCCGCGCGTACGCCGGGGTCTGTAGCAGCCCGTAGATCAGCTGCGCCTGGAAGGTGGAGATGTACCCCGCCCGCGCCTCCATCTCCGCGTACGCCTGGAACCACGCCGGCAGCTGGCTCCGTAGCACCAGCCCCACCAGCCGGGAGAAGAAGCCGCCCGTGTTGAGCACCGCGTCCACCCGCTCCGAGAAGTCCCGGGTCGGCACCCGGCGGGCCTTCTCGATCATGCCGACCAGCGAGCCGGTACAGAAGACACTGCTCCCGAGCTCCGCCTGTTTCAATCCGGCGTCCTCCCTGAAGCGGCGCAGTTCGGCGCCGTAGTAGTCCGGCGGAGAGGCGCTGGGATCGAGTTCGCGGCTGCTGACCATGGAGCCGTCACCCTCAACTACACGCCGTGAGGCTTTGGTTTCTTTCTGTAGTCGATCGTAGGGGCCCCGGCGGCACCGGGTGGCCCGAACGGCCGGAGATGATGCTCTGCCGGGGCGGCAGATCATGGCATTACGGGGGCCGAGGGCGTGCGGGAACGGATCGAAGACCGGTACGAGCTGGAGGCGTTGCTCGGGAAGGGCGGATTCGGTGAGGTCTGGCGGGCGCGGGACGAGCGGGTGGGCCGCCTGGTCGCCGTGGAGATCGGGTATCCACAGACCCCCGAGGACGTCCGCCGCTTCGAGCGGGAGGCCGGCCTCGCGGGGAACCTGGCGCACCCTCCGCCGGGCCCTGCGGGAGCAGCGCCGGGCAAGCGGGACCGGCACCCTCCCCCGCCTCTTCGGCCGCAGACCCGGCTCTGTTCGCGTACCAGGTCGGCCGGGCGCGGTTCCCGGGCGGACCCCGGCCGTGGTGCCCTACCAGTCGGTAGGGCACCATGGGCCGCCCACGCGCACCCCGCCCAGCAGGAGGAACACCATGGCCAGCCCCAAGCCGGAGACCCTCGCCGCCTTCGAGGCGGCCAAGGGGTTCATGCCCGTGGGCGAGGGGCTCGCCCTGTACGCCGCCGCGGCCGAGGCGGCCGCGCTCGGGTTGCCGTTGCTGGAGGTCGGCACGTACTGCGGCCGCTCCACGCTGTTGCTGGCCGACGCCGCACGCGAGGCGGGCGTGGCCGCGCTCACCGTGGACCACCACCGGGGCAGCGAGGAGCAGCAGCCCGGCTGGGAGTACCACGACCCGACCGTGGTGGACCCCGAGGTCGGGCTGATGGACACGCTGCCGACCTTCCGCCGCACCCTGCACCGGGCCGGCCTGGAGGAGCACGTGATCGCGATCGTCGGCCGCTCCCCGCAGGTCGCGGACGCCTGGGGCGGCCCGCTCGGCCTCGTCTTCATCGACGGCGGCCACACCGACGAGCACGCGAACGGCGACTACGAGGGCTGGGCCCCGCACCTGGCGGTCGGCGGCAGCCTGGTGATCCACGACGTCTTCCCGGACCCGGCCGACGGCGGCCAGGCCCCGTACCGGATCTACCTGCGCGCCCTCGCCTCGGGCGCCTTCGAGGAGGTCTCGGTGACCGACTCGCTGCGCGTCCTGCGACGCACCGGCGCGGGCATCTAGCACCTCCCTCGGCCCGAACCGCATCGGGCATATAAGCAGACCACGCCCTCGAATGGCTCAGCCCCGTCCTCCCGGGGCGCGGCCGGTCTAGCATCGCGACGTGCGCTACGACGACAGCCCCCCGCCCCCGGAGTCCGCCTCTTCGATCAGTCCGGACCGGCGCCGGTTCACGCGCCGCTCCGCCCTCACCATCGCGGTCGCGTCCCTCGCCCCGGCCGCGCTGGCGGCCTGGGTGCTGACCCAGACGCTGACCGGGTCCGGCCAGGACCGACAGCCGCCCCGGGCCGTTCCGCTGCCCGCCTCCCACGCCACCGACCTGGACGGCAAGCCGAATACGGCGGCCGGCGCCACCGGCGCAACCCGTACCGGCTCCACCCCCGCCGGCTCGCCCTCCGCGCAGCCGCCCGCCAAGGGCCCGCTGGCCGGCCGGATCGTGGTCATCGACCCCGGCCACAACACCGGCAACTTCGACCACACCACCGAGATCGACCGCCAAGTGGACATCGGCACCAACCGCAAGGAGTGCGACACCACCGGCACCACCACCAACGCGGGCTACATGGAGGCCGAGTTCACGCTGGACGTGTCCCGCCGACTGCGCACCGTCCTGGAGGCCAAGGGCCTCAAGGTGGTGTTCACCCACGAGACGGACCGCGCCTGGGGCCCCTGCATCGACGAGCGGGCCCGCATCGGCAACGAGGCCAAGGCCGACGCCGTCGTCTCCGTCCACGCGGACGGCGTCTCCGAGGGCAACCGCGGCTACCACGTGATCCTCCCGGCCGAGGTCAAGAGCGGGAAGGCGGACACCGCGAAGATCGTGGAACCCTCCCGGCTGCTCGGCGAACGCATCGCGAGCAACTTCGCCCGTACGACGGGTTCCAGCCCCGCCAACTACCTCGGAAGCGGAACGGGTTTGGTGATCCGCGACGATCTGGGCGGACTGAACCTCTCAACCCGGCCCAAGGTGTTCATCGAATGCGGCAACATGCGTGACAGCAAGGACGCGGCGCAGCTGACCAATCCGCAGTGGCGCCAGAAGGCGGCACAGGGCATCGCTGACGGTATCGTCGGCTTCCTGGGCGGGTAGTCCTACCGGGGCGGCCCGCCGCCCCGGCCCTCTCGGTCACGGAAAACCTCCGTACCATGGTGCCGCCCGCCCCGCTCCAGCCCTGATCTGCGACCGCGGCACCACGAGACGACCGAGACCGAGAAGGACACCTAAGACGTGAACATCCGCTCCCTCACTCGAGGCGACGGCGTGGTGATCGGAGCAGCGGTGCTGCTGTTCATCGCCTCGTTCCTCGATTTCTACTCCGTAACCGGCGCAGACATGCCGAGCGTGTGGAACACCGACTACAGCGGTCTCGCCCTGCCCGCCATCTTCCTGCTCGGCTTCATCGCGGCGGGGCTGCTGATCGCCGCCCGCTTCCAGCCGGAGTCCCGCAAGGTCCTCGGCCTGCCCCTGGCCTCCTGGGGCACGGTGCTCGCCGTCGCCGCCGCCTGGAACGCGCTCTGGGCCCTGATCCTCTGCCCGGCCCGGCTGGACCTCGGCGCGGGCTCCATCCTGTCCTTCCTGGCCGTCCTCGCGCTGGCCGGTGTGGCCGTCGCCGGACCGATGATCCCGGCGCTGGCCGGTCAGCTCGTCCCCGAGCCGCGGCCGGCGGCCGTCCCGCCGTACGGCGGCCAGCCCGGCGCCGGGTACGGGTACCCGGGCGCCCAGCAGCCGCAGCCGTACGGGGCCACCCCCCAGCCGATGCCGCCGTACGGCGGCACCCCGACGCCCGCCCCCGGCCCGCAGGACGCGACCCCGGCCCCCGCCCCGGCGGCGGACTTCTCCCCGTTCTGGTTCGCCGTCCCGGTGGCCCGCCCCCTCCTCGCCGAGGACGGCTCGCCCACCCCGATCGCGGAACTCGCCCCCGGCACCTGGTACCTGGCCGTCGAGCAGCGCGGCGAGTCCACCCTGATCGCGCAAACCCAGGACGGCCGCCGCGGCGTCCTGAACGACACCTCGGGCATCCAGCGCGGGTAACTCCCTCCCCGGACCCGACGCACCGCCACGGTCCTCCACCCTTCCGGGTGGAGGACCGTTGCCCTACAGTCTCCTGGCGCCTCGTCAGATAGCGTCCGCTACGGGGCCCACCGGGACTCACAGGGGGACCGCACATGCGCCTGGGACTCGCACTCGGCTACTGGGGCCGTGGCCCCGGGCCGGACCACCTCGCCCTGGCGAAGGAGGCCGAAGCCCTCGGGTACGACTCGGTGTGGACCGCCGAGGCATGGGGGTCGGACGCCTTCACCCCGCTGACCTGGATCGCCGCGCACACCTCCCGCATCCGGCTGGGCACCGCCATCGCGCAGATGGCCGCCCGCAGCCCCACCGCCACCGCCATGCACGCGCTGACCCTGGACCACGTCTCGGGCGGCCGGATGATGCTGGGGCTGGGCCTGTCGGGGCCGCAGGTGGTGGAGGGCTGGTACGGACGCCCGTTCCCCGCGAGCCCGCTCACCGCGACCCGGGAGTACGTGGACGTCGTCCGCCAGGTGCTGCGCCGCGAGGCCCCCGTCCGCCTCGACGGCCGCTTCCACAGCCACCCCTACCGCGGCGCGGACGGCACGGGCCTGGGCAAGGCCCTCAAGCCCATCACCCACCCCCTGCGCCCGGACCTGCCCCTCCTGCTCGGCGCGGAGGGACCGAAGAACATCGCCCAGACGACCCGGATCGCGGACGGCTGGCTCCCCCTGTACTGGTCGCCGACCCGCCCCGACGTCTACCGGGCCTCGCTGACCGCGCTCCCCGACAACTTCCTGATCGCGCCGATGGCCCGTGCCAAGGTCTGCGACGACGTCGCGGAAGGGCTGCTGCCCGTCAAGGCGATGCTGGGCTTCTACATCGGCGGCATGGGCCACGCGGCCCGCAACTTCCACGCCGACCTGATGGCCCGGATGGGCTACGAGGAGGAGGCCCGCCGCATCCAGGACCTCTTCCTGGCCGGCCGCAAGGAGGAGGCGGTGCTGGCCGTCCCCGACGCCTTCGCCGACGAGATCTCCCTGATCGGACCGCGCGAGCGGATCGCGGAGCGCCTCGACCTCTGGCGCAAGGGCCCGGTCACCGACCTCCTCCTCACCGCCCCGGACCCGCACACCCTCCGGGTCCTCGCGGAACTCAACAGCTAGACCCCGGCTCCGTCCGTCTCCGGCACGGCCGCCAGCAGTTCCCGCAGGTCCAGGGCCATCACCGCGATCTCGATGGCGGGGCCGGTCGGCAGGGCACAGGTGACGATGCGGGAGCCGGGGTTGATGGAGAGCCCCTCCCGTACCGAGGGCGGCCGGACGGCGGTGGCGCGGGCGTCGGTGAGGTCGACGGCCGGGCCCCGGCGGGGGAGCCAGCGGGCCGCGCCCTGATCGACGTACACCCGGCCGGCCCGCCAGCGTCCCCCGCCCGCCGGGTGGCGGCCCATGCACGGGATGCCGGCGGGCGGACCGGCCGCCGCCCGGCTGCGCTGTACGCGCCGGACCTGCCGGCCGGTCAGCGCGGCCACGACGGCAACGACGGCAACGAAGAGGAATCCGAACATCCGCTCATCTTGGGTTCCGGCCGGCCACGGCACAAATCACCAGGCCACCCCGGCGTCGGGGATGGTCTCGATCCGCTCCCGGTTGAGCAGGTAGGTCGGCAGGTACGGCTGCTTCGGGTCGATCGGGAAGCCCCGGTCGTAGGCGAGGCTCGCCATCGCGAGCGGTCCGAGTGCCAGTCGGGCGCGCGGCGCCGGCGACCCGTCCCAGTAGCCGGCGTGCTCCGAGAGCGCATCGGCGAGCGCCGCGGCGAAGGCGTCGTGGTCGCCCGCGATCAAGCGGTGGAAGAGGGCGACGGGCTGGTAGTCGACCCGGTTCACGAAGTCCTTCGGCGCGTGGGTCAGGTTCTCGGGCATCGACGCCCGCATGGTGGCGAGCAACTTCCGCACGACGTCGTCCATGGACTGCCGGGGCGAGAGGTAGGTGCGCAGGGTGTCGACCCAGTGCAGGACGTACTCGTCGACGGAGTCGTCCTCCCGCAACCTCGTCGGGGGCACCTGGCACAGCCGGCCGACCCGCTCCGTCTGGCGGCACACGAGCGCCAGGTAGAGGGCGTCGAGCCAGGAGCGGGCATCCGCGGGCGGGTCGGCGGGCGTCTCGGGCAGCTGTCGGACGAGGTCTTCGCCCAGTCGGCACTCCTGCGGCTGGGCGCCGGCGAACAGCGCGGAGCCGAGCTGAACAGCGGTGGCCCAGGCGTCCCAGGTGTCGATCGACGCGGCGTCGGGATCGGTCGCGCAGTGGGCGTGCGCGAGGGCGAGGGCGGAGCCGAACGCGTCACCCAGTCCCGTCGGGCCCTCGGCCAGCCGCCCTATGGACTCGGCGGTGGCATGCGTGAGGGCGTCGATGTCGGGAGCCTCGGCCGCCTCACCGGTGGCCAGCCGGCCCGCGCCGTCGAGCCGGACCAGACCCTTCATCAGGGCGAACAGCGGTGGCGGCGGCTGTACGGAGAAGGTGCGGGTGTCCTCGTCGATGACGGTCAGAGACGTCAGGCGGCCGTCGTGCCACCAGTAGACCCGCGGCGACAGGGCGCCCGGCCCGTCCTCGTACGCGCCCAGCGCGTACGAGGCCAGGCTGTTGACCGCACCGAGCACGGAACCGTCACCGATCGGGTGGTACACCAGGTTGTGCCGGCTCGGCACGACCACGAGGGCGCCGGCCTCCGGGAGCGGCTCACCGGTGACCTGCCGGGCCACCTCGGCCAGGTACACGGCCTTGGCCGCCACGAAGTGGGAGTCGCCGTAGACGGAGTACAGCCGCGCCCCGCCCTCGCCGGGCACCTCCGCGTACTCCACGGGCACGCGCATCACGTTGTCGTACGCCGCCCGCCACAGCTCCCGGTCCCCCACGAGCTCCACGTCCCGGTCGGTGAGGATGCGGACGCTCGTGGGCCGGTCGAGGGCGTAGGCGAGGACGAGCCCGTCGGCCACCGCGCGCGCGTACCGCATGGCCCCGGCGAGTTCGGGGGTGAAGGCGTCCACGGGCAGCAGCCGGGGGTGCGCGCCCCGCAGCAGTTCCTCGGCGCTCTCACCGCCGCCCGCGCCGGCCTCCAGCGCGGCGAAGTGCGCGGCGACCAGGTCGGGCCAGTCGGCCTCGGGCGCCGCGCGGCAGGCGTGCGCCAGGTTGTGCAGGGAGTGGTGGAGGCCGTCCCGGGCGTAGGGCGCGGCGAGTTGCCTCAACCGGGCGGCCCGCGCGACGGTCAGCATCGGCAGCTCGGAATCGGGGGCGTCCGTGGGGTGCGGGGCGTCGTCTCGTCTCACCTTCGTGACTCTACGAGGTGGGTGTGACACCCCGACCCGAGACCGGCCCCGAGACCGGTCGGCACGAGGCCGGTCGCGGACCGCGGCCCCGGCGGCCCCGGCGGTCGCGGCCCCGACGCCGGACACGGGAGAGGGCGGGACGGGCCTGCGCGCCCGTCCCGCCTCCCGCCCGCCCGTCCTAGCCGCGCAGTTGGGACAGGCTCGGGACCTGGTCCTGTACGGGGGCGCCGGCGCTCTTGCCCGCGTCCTTCACGCCGCCGATGACGTTCTGGAAGGAGCTGACGTCGGCGTCGCTCGCGTCACCCTTGCGGAGCTTGGAGCCGAGGCCCTTGAGGGACTCGATGCCGGAGCTGAGCGGGGCCACCGCCTTCGACAGCAGCGGGTCGCCCTTCGCGTTGTTGATCGCCGCCTTCAGTCGGTTGTAGGCGAAGGCGGCGGCCAGGCCGGCCTTGACGAGGGCGAACGTACGGCCCTTCGCACCCTTCTTGAACTTGCCCGCCTTGTACGGCTTGATGATCCACTGGTACGTCGCCCCGGCCGCGAGGCCGGCGTTGGCCACGAAGCGGGTCTTGGCGAACTTCTGCCGTTCGGCGGAGGTGCTGGGCGTGGGCTCTGCGGCGGCCGCCCGGGCGTCCTCGGCCGAGGCGGCTCCCTCGGCTTCGGCGAAGGCGGCCACGGCGACCGAGACGTCGTCGTTCTCGGTTCTCGCGCTCGCGCCGGAACCGCCGCCGGAACCACAAGCGGTCGCTCCGGCCAGGAGCGCGCAGGACAGCAGGGCCGCCGTCAGCGCGCGGCGGATTCGGACGGTCGTGATGGGGTGGGACACGGTTGCCTCCGGGGACTGAGGTGTCCTCCGCAGCCTGGCCCGGACCGTGTGACTCCGCTACTCGGGGGACCCGTTCGGGGTTTGTTCCGTCCTGCGGCGGCAAGACGCGCGGCATGCGGACATACACCAGAGCACCTGCCCGAGGTAGCGGCCTGGGCCGGGCCGTCGCCGTCCTGGCGGACGTGCTGGCTTTCGTGATCGGCCTGTGGATCCTGCTCTACCTACTGGACGCCAACCGGGGGAACGCGTTCGTCGACTTCGTGCACGACGCCGCGACCTGGCTCGCGAACTGGTCGTACGACCTGTTCACCTTCGACCGCGAGTGGGTGCAGGTGGTGGTCGGCTACGGCCTGGCAGCCGTGGTCTACCTCTTCATCGGCCACGTCGTCTCGGGCTGGCTCTACCGCCGCTGACCCGAACCCGCCCCGGCGCCGCCACCCGTGACGTGGCGGCCGCCGGCTGTCCGGGGGTCAGCCGCAGCAGTCCGGTTCGAGGCCCGGCGGGAGGGAGAGACCGCCGAAGATCTCGCCCGTCGCCTCGTCGCCGCCGAGCGCGGCCACGGCCAGCAGCAGCGAGCCGGCCGTCCAGGTCGTCTGCTCGACCGGCCAGACCGCCTTGTCCCGGAACACGTAGCCCGTCCAGTACATGCCGTTCTCGGCCCGCAGGTGCCCGATCGAGCGCAGGATCTCCAGCGCCCGGTCCGACTCCCCGATGGCCCACAGGGCGAGCGCCAGCTCGCAGGACTCCCCACCCGTCACCCACGGGTTCGGCAGCACGCACCGCACGCCCAGCCCCGGGACCACGAACTCGTCCCACCGCTCCGTGATGCGCGCCCGCGCCTCGGCGCCGGTG
The DNA here is from genome assembly GCF_042881255.1 of Streptomyces sp. NPDC058279. Taxonomy (NCBI): domain Bacteria; kingdom Bacillati; phylum Actinomycetota; class Actinomycetes; order Kitasatosporales; family Streptomycetaceae; genus Streptomyces; species Streptomyces sp. NPDC058279. The sequence goes on from NZ_JBHVYA010000002.1 coordinate 339,250, forward strand.
ACCGCGCCGCCCAGCACCGGGTAGTACCAGTCCATCGAGTACTGCGACTTGTCCAGGAACCGCTCCGGGTGCCGCCGTATCGCGTGCCCCAGCGCGCCGGCCGCCAGCTCCCAGTCCGGCTGCGGGTCCCCGCGGTGGTCGGCGATGGCCAGCGCGCACCGCAGCGCCTGGTGGATGGAGGAGGAGCCGGTCAACAGCGCGTCGCCGACGGGCGTGCCGTCCGCCTCCCGCTTCCAGCCGATCTCGCCGCCCGGCTGCTGGAGCGCGAGGACGAACTCCACGGCCGCGTACACCGCCGGCCACATGCGGTCCAGGAACGGGTCGTCGCCCGTGGCGAGGTAGTGGTGCCACACCCCGACCGCTATGTACGCGACGAAGTTGCTCTCCCGGCTCGCGTCCTGCGGCGCGGCGGTGTCCACCCCGTCCGGCCGGTCGGCGTAGGCCGCGTACCAGGAGCCGTCCTCGTTCTGGTGCCGCGCCAGCCACTCGTACGCCCGCTCCGCGGCCTGGTGCTCCCCGGCCGCGTCCAGCGCCATCGCGGCCTCGGTGTGGTCCCACGGGTCCAGGTGGTGGCCGCGGAACCAGGGGATCGCGCCGTCCGCGCGCTGCGCCGCGAGGATCCCGGCGACCGTGCCCGCCGCCTGCTCGGCGGTCAGTACGCCGTCCAGCACCAGGTGTTCGGTGCGTCCGGGCGTGCTCACTGCGCCGCGCCGACGGGGAGGTGGGGCTTGGTCGCGTACGCCACGAAGCTCTTGCCGATGACCGGGTTGAGGGCCTGCTCGGCGAGCCGCGTGGCCAGCGGCTTCTTCATGATGTCCCAGACGAGGAGCTTGTGGTACGCCTTCACCGGCAGCGCCTTGTCGTTGTCGACGCCGAACGCGCACTTGAGCCACCAGTACGGGGAGTGCAGGCCGTGCGCGTGGTGCGTGCCGTACGGCTTGAGGCCCGCGGCCTCCATCTTCCCCAGCAGTTCGTCCGCCTTGTAGATGCGGATGTGGCCGCCCTCGACCTCGTGGTAGGCGTCGGACAGCGCCCAGCAGATCTTCTCCGGGCCGTAGCGCGGCACGGTGATCGCGATGCGGCCGCCGGGCTTGAGCACGCGCACCATCTCGGCGAGCACGCCCTTGTCGTCGGGGATGTGCTCCATCACCTCGGAGATGATGACGACGTCGAAGGACTCGTCGGGGAAGGGCAGGGCCAGCGCGTCACCCTCCATGGCGGTGGCGGTGGCGCCCGCGGGCGCCTCACCGGCCTCCTTCATGGCGGCGAACCACTTGGCGACCTCGCGGATCTCCTCGCCGTTGCGGTCCACGGCGACCACCTGGGCGCCGCGCCGGTAGCACTCGAAGGCGTGCCGGCCTGCGCCGCAGCCCAGGTCGAGCACGCGGTCGCCGGCGGCGAGCGGGAACCGGGAGAAATCGACGGTCAGCACGGGGTCCTGCCTTCGCGGGTCGCGGGGGGTACGGGGCGGTTGGGTGGAACGGTGTCAGCGAGAGCGGCGGGTACGGGCCTGCTCGATGGCGGCCCGGTAGTGGACCACGGTCCCCTCGGCGGCCTTCGCCCAGGTGAACCGGGCCAGGACTCTCTCGCGTCCGGCGGCGCCGAGCCGGGCGCGCAGCCGCTCGTCGCCCAGCAGCCGGCCGAGCGCGGCGGCCAGCGCCCCCGCGTCGCCGGGCGGCACGGCCAGGCAGGTCTCCCCGTCGGGTCCGGCGACCTCGGGGATGGCCCCGCCGGTCGTGGCGACGAGCGGGGTGCCGGTGGCCATGGCCTCGGCGGCGGGCAGCGAGAAGCCCTCGTAGAGGGAGGGGACGCAGGCGACCTGGGCACCGCGGACCAGGTCCACGAGTTCGGCGTCGGTGATGCCCTTCACGAACCGCACGGCGTCCTGGAGCCCGTACGTCTCGATCGCGCGGGCGACCGGGCCCTTCTCGGCGCGTTTGCCGACGACGACCAGGTGCGCGTCGGGTCGTTCGGTGCGCAGCTTGGCGAGCGCCTCGACGAGGTGCACGAGCCCCTTGAGCGGCACGTCGGCGCTGGAGGTCGTCACGATCCGGCCGGGGACCTCCGCCACGGAGGCGTCGGGCGACCACAGGTCGGTGTCGGCGCCGATGTGCACGACGTGGATGCGTTCGTCGCGCACGCCGAGGTGCTCGGCGATCTCCTGCCGGGAGGAGCCGGAGACGGTGAGCACGGACGGCAGGCGGCGGGCGACGCGGCCCTGCATGCGGGTGAAGGCGTACCAGCGGCGGACGGAGAGGCGCTTCTTGCGGTCCTTGGCGGCGGCCAGGTCCAGCTTCCGGTCGACCGTGATCGGGTGGTGGATCGTGGTGACGAGCGGCGCGCCCAGTTCGCCCAACAGGCCGTAGCCGAGGGTCTGGTTGTCGTGGATGACGTCGAAGTCACCGGCGCGTGCGGCGAGGTGGCGGCGGGCCCGCAGGGAGAACGTCAGCGGCTCGGGGAAGCCGCCGGTCCACATGGTGGCGACCTCCAGCGCGTCGATCCAGTCCCGGTACTCGTCGCGCCCCGGCGTACGGAACGGGTCGGGGCTGCGGTAGAGGTCCAGGCTCGGCAGCTCGGTGAGCGTGGCGCCGGTGTCGAGCACCGGGTAGGGCTGCGCGCCGATCACTTCCACCGAATGGCCCAGCCGGACGAGCTCGCGCGAGAGGTGCCGGACGTAGACGCCCTGGCCGCCGCAGAACGGGTTCCCCTTATAGGTGAGGAGTGCGATGCGCAACGGGCGGTCGCCGTCGGCGACGGAACCCGCGAAAGGGCTCGTCACCATGGCCTCTGCGGTCACTCTCGGCCCCCTTCTCCCTGCACTTTCGCCGGAGCGTAACCGCTCGCATAATGTAGAACAAGTTTCAGACTTGATCCGTCGAAGAGCATTGAATCTACCGGCCGGAAACCACACCGTAAGAGGCGGAGCGGGTGATTCACGCCACGGCTCCAACGGCTGACATGCTGACGGCGAACCCGACGCGAGCAGCCCCCGCCAACGACACGGAACGCCTTGGAACAGGACAGATGACAGTGGAAGCGAAGGCCGTGACCACGCCGGCGTCCCCGCCCCTGACGGAACGCCAGGAGGCGCGCCGGCGGCGGATCCTGCACGCCAGCGCGCAGCTCGCCGGCCGGGGCGGTTTCGACGCGGTCCAGATGCGCGAGGTCGCGGAGGCGGCGGGCGTGGCGCTGGGCACCCTGTACCGGTACTTCCCGTCCAAGGTCCACCTGCTGGTCGCCACCATGCAGGACCAGCTCCAGCACATGCACACGACCCTGCGCAAGCGACCCCCCGCGGCGGAGGACCCGGCGGCGCGCGTCGCCGAAACCCTGATGCGCGCGTTCCGGGCCCTCCAGCGGGAGCCGCACCTGGCGGACGCCATGGTCCGCGCCCTGACCTTCGCGGACCGCAGCGTGAGCCCGGAGGTGGACACGGTCTCGCGGTTGACGACGGCGATCATCCTGGACGCGATGGGCCTGGAGTCCGCCCCGACGGCGGAACAGCTCTCGGCGGTCCGGGTGATCGAGCACACCTGGCACTCGGCGCTGATCACCTGGCTGTCGGGCCGTGCCTCGATCGCCCAGGTGAAGATCGACATCGAGACGGTCTGCCGCCTGATCGACCTGACGTCCCCGGAAAGGGCCTGAACCCACCCCTGGGGGGCGGGGCCGCCCGTCGGCGGCGTGTCGGTGGCCCGTCGGCCGCTTGTCAGTGGCTTGTCGGCGGGGCCTGGCACCTTTTGGGTCAACGGCCGCCGGAGACCACCGCGGTCCCGACCCCGAGGAGCCACCATGCAGATTCCCGTCACCATCATCGGCGCCGGACTCGGCGGACTCACGCTGGCCCGCGTCCTGCACCTCCACGGCATACCGGCCGCCGTCTACGAGGCCGAGTCCTCCCCCACGGCGCGCGCGCAGGGCGGGATGCTCGACATCCACGACTACAACGGACAACCCGCCCTAGAAGCAGCCGACTTGATGGACGAGTTCCGTGGCCTCATCCTGGAGGGCCGCCAGGCCCTGCGGCTCCTCGACCCGAACGGGACCGTCCTGCACGAGATTCCGGACGACGGCACGGGGGGACGCCCCGAGGTGCAACGCGGCGAGCTGCGCCGGATGCTGCTCGACTCGCTCCCGGCCGGCACCGTCCGGTGGGGGCACAAGGTCGCCGGCACCCATGCCCTCGGCGGGGGTCGCCACGAGGTGGCGTTCGCCGACGGCAGCGCCGTCGTCACCGGCCTGCTGGTCGGCGCGGACGGGGCGTGGTCGCGGGTCCGGCCGCTGCTCTCCGACGCCGTGCCCGAGTACGTGGGGAAGTCGGTCGTCGAGACCTACCTGTTCGACGCCGACACCCGGCACCCGGCCGCCGCGAAAGCGGTCGGCGGCGGGTCGATGATCGTGCCCACGCCGGGCCGGGACATCTTCGCCCACCGCGAACGGGGCGACACCCTGCACGCCTACGTAGGGCTGTCCGAGCCGCAGGACTGGTTCGCCGCCATCGATTTCACCGATGCCGCCGCGGCCACCGCACGGATCGCCCGGGAGTTCGCCGGCTGGGCGCCGGAGCTCACCGCGCTGATCACCGACAGCGACATCGCGCCGGTCCTGCGTCCCCTCTACACGCTGCCGACCGAGCACCGGTGGGACCGGGTGCCGGGGGTGACGCTGCTCGGCGACGCCGCCCACCTCTCGGCCCCGAACGGCGAAGGCGCCAATCTGGCCATGCTCGACGGCGCCGAACTCGGCGAGGCCCTCGCCGCGCACCCCGAGGACGTCGAGGCCGCGCTCACCGCCTACGAACAGGCCCTGTTCGCGCGCGGTGCCGAGGCTGCCGCCCTCGAAGGCGCCGGCCCCGACGGGACCGGCCCCGACGACAACACGCCCGAGGCCCTGCTCAAGATGATCACCGCGCAGGCTTCGGCCCCGGCCTCCTGAGCCCGGACAGCCCCTACTCCTCGGGCGGGAACACCGCCTCGCCCGTGGTGAGGAGCGTGATGGTGATGGCTTCCACCGGGCAGCCCTCGGCCGCCGTCAGGACGGGCTCGTTGGCGTCGGTCTCCGCCTCGCGGGGGTGGGACTGGCGCGCCGAGTCGAGGGTGAAGCCCGCCGGCGCGTGGTTCACGCACATGCCCGAGCCGATGCAGACCCCCCGGTCGACCTCGATCCGCCAGCGGTCGCCCATCACGCACCGGTCCCGGGGGCCCGGTATCCCGCCGGCAGGTGGATCATCTTGTGCTCCAGGTACTCGCTCAGCCCCTCGGGGCCGAACTCGCGTCCCACGCCGCTGTTCTTGTAGCCGCCGAACGGTCCCAGCATGTCCAGGCTGAAGGTGTTCACGTTGAAGGTGCCGGTGCGGACGGCGCGGGCGAAGTCGAGGCCGTGTTCCACGTCGCCGGTCCAGACGCTGCCGCTGAGGCCGAACTCCGAGTCGTTGGCGACGCGTACCGCCTCCGCCTCGTCCCCGTACGGGATCAGGCAGACGACGGGCCCGAAGATCTCCTCCTGGGCGATGCGCATCGAGTTGTCGACGTCACCGAAGAGGGTGGGCTCGACGTACCAGCCCCGCTCCAGGCCCGCCGGGCGGCCGCCGCCGGTCAGGATCTTGGCGCCTTCCTCCTGCCCGATCCGGATGTAGTCCAGCGAGCGCTGCTGCTGGCGCCGGGCCACCAGCGGCCCGAGTTGCGTCGCCGGGTCCAGCGGGTCTCCGACGACCAGCGCTCCCGCCGCGGCGGCCAAGGCCTCGGCGATCTCCCCGTAGCGGCTCCGGGGGGCGAGGACACGGGTCTGGGCCACGCACGCCTGCCCGTTGTTCATCCACGCGGCCGGGACGATCCCGGCGATGGTGGACTCCAGGTCGGCGTCCGGCAGGATCACGGCGGCGGACTTGCCGCCGAGTTCGAGGGTGACCCGGGTCAGGTTGCGCGCGGCGACCTCCATGACGCGCTTGCCGGCGGCCACCGAGCCGGTGAACGCGACCTTGTCGATGCCGGGGTGACCGACCAGGTACTCGCTGACCTCCCGGTCGGCGGGCAGGATCGACAGCACGCCCTCCGGCAGACCGGCCTCCCGCGCGATGTCGGCCAGGATGTAGGAGTCGAGCGGGGACTCCGGCGAGGGCTTGAGGATCACCGCCGACCCGGTGAGCAGCGCGGGCGCGAGCTTCGCCGCGGCCACGAACTGCGGGACGTTCCAGGGGATGACGGCGGCGACGACGCCCACCGGCTCGCGCCGCACGAGGATCGGCCCGAGCACGCCCTGGCGGTGTTCCTCGTACGGGTAGTCGCGTGCGACGGTGATCGCGGCGTCGTAGACCATCATCGGGCCCAGTGCCTGGGCGAGGACGCTCCAGGAGTACGGGGACCCGTTCTGGGAGCTGATCGAGCGGGCTATCTCCTCGTGCCGGACGGCGATGGCGTCCTTGATCCGGGAGACGACGGCGATCCGCTCCTCCAGGGTCATCCGGGGCCAGGGCCCTTCGTCGAACGCCTTGCGGGCGGCGGCCACGGCGCGGTCCACGTCCGCCGCCGAGGCGTGCGGAACGCTGCCGATGACCTGCTCGGTGTGGGGTGAGACGACGGAGATGGTGGCGTCGCCCAGCGGATCGGTCCACTCCCCGCCGATGAACAGCTGTCCGTGTTCCACGAGCTCGGTCATGGCAATGCCTCCTGCGGCTACCAGCGGCTGGGCGTCCCAGAACTGATACCAGTTCTAGTTCCAGGAGTCCACGGCGCGGACACGATCACCGGCGCGGACCGACCCCGGCCCCGAAGGCGTGGAGTCGACGACTAGTCAGGACCCTGCGCAGGATGGTGGACTGGGGCGACCAATGCAACACGTTCTCGTTCCCAGGGAGCCCGTATGACACCCCTCGCCCCACCTCAGGTCACCGACCACGGCGGAGGCGTGTGGGGCATCAAGGTCCCCATCCCCGACAACCCGCTCGGGCACACCCTCGTCCACGTCCTCGACACCGACCTCGGGCCCGTCCTGATCGACACGGGCTGGGACGACCCCGATTCCTGGGACACCCTCGCGGCCGGACTCGCCGCGCTCGGCACCGCCGTCACCGACCTCCACGGCGTGGTCATCACCCACCACCACCCCGATCACCACGGCCTGTCGGGGCGGGTCCGGGACGTGTCGGGCGCCTGGATCGCCATGCACGCCGCCGACACCGAGGTCGTCGTACGGACGCGCTCCGCCGAACCGGGCGTCTGGTACGACTACATGAGCGGAAAGCTGGCCGCCGCCGGCGCCCCCGAGGAGCACATCGCCCCACTGCGGGCGGCCCGGGCGGGCGGCCGGGCGCGGACCCTGCCCGGGCTGCGGGCCGCCGTCCCCGACCGGGAGATCGTCCCCGGCGAGCTGCTGCCCCTCGCCGGGCGCGCGCTGCGCGCGATCTGGACCCCCGGCCACACCCCCGGCCATGTCTGCCTGCACCTGGAGGAGGCCCACCCCGGCAACCTTCCCGGCAACGGCCGTCTCTTCTCCGGCGACCACCTGCTGCCCGGCATCTCCCCGCACATCGGGCTCTACGAGGACCCGCAGGACGAGCGGGTCACCGACCCCCTCGGGGACTACCTCGCCTCCCTCGAACGCGTCGGCCGACTGCGTCCCGCCGAGGTGCTCCCCGCGCACCAGCACCCCTTCACCGACGCCCCGGCCCGGGTGCGCGAGCTGCTGGCCCACCACGAGGAGCGACTGGCCGGCCTGCGGGAGCTGCTCGCGGAGCCCCTGACGCCGTGGGAGCTGGCCGAGCGGATGGAGTGGAACCGGCCCTGGGAGCAGATCCCGTACGGGTCCCGGAACATCGCCGTCTCGGAAGCGGAGGCGCACCTTCGGCGGCTGGTGAAGCAGGGCCGGGCGGAGGCGGTGCCGGGCACGGACCCGGTGACGTACCGGGCGGTGTGACGCGCGGCCCCGCGCGTCGGTAAGGGGCGCTCCCCGCCGGCGCCACCCGGCACGCCCGGCGGGGGCCGGTACAGTAAGGCCGTCGTCCACACTTCCGTACGGGGGGAAGCCGGTGCGAATCCGGCGCTGACCCGCAACCGTGACCCGTGTCCCGGCGCCGTTCCCCGGCGCCGCCGAGGCGGGGAGCCGGGATGCCCCGTCGGGAGTGCGCGGCTCGTGCCGCCGGGCCCCCGGCGGCCGGCACCGTCGAGGTATACGGAGCCGGAGCCCGGTACCCGCGTGTGCCCGCACCCGCGTGCGCCTGCCTCCGCTCCCCGGCACGAGAGGCACCCGCCCCGCCATGAACGTCCGCCGCAACGCCGCCGCGCTCGCCGCCTCCGCCGTGCTCTGCGTGGGCGTGGCCCCCGTGGCCCTCGCCGCCCCCTCCCCCTCCCCGGCGCCGGTCATCCCCTCGGGGCTGTTCGGTCAGGCCGACCCCACCTACGACGGCGTCTGGCGCCAATCCTTCGCACTGCTCGCCCAGTACACCGTCGGCCTGCGGCCCGCCCCGCAGGCCGTGGACTGGCTCGCCGGCCAGCAGTGCGCCGACGGCGGCTTCGCCTCCTTCCGCGCGGACGCGACGAAGGCGTGCGACCCGGCGACGCCGCTCGACACCAACGCCACCGCCGTGGCCGTGCAGGCCCTCAAGACGCTCGGCGGCCACACGGCGGCGGTCAAGAAGGGCGTGGACTGGCTGAGGTCCGTCCAGAACGAGGACGGCGGCTGGGCGTACGTTCCGGGCTCCCCGAGCGAGGCGAGTTCGACCTCCGTCGTCATCAGCGCGCTCGCCGTGGCCGGCGAGAAGCCGGCCGACGTGAAGTCCCAGGCGGGCAAGTCCGCGTATGACGGTCTGCTCTCCTTCCGGCTGGGCTGCGCCTCCGACCCGGCCTCCGACCGGGGCGCCTTCGGCTACCAGCCGACCGACGGCAAGCTCCCCGCCAACGCCGACGCGACGGCCGCCGCGACCCTGGCCGGCCTCGGCAAGGGCGCGGTCGTCGCCCCGGCCGCCACCGACACCCCGGCGACCGCGCCGAACTGCGCGGCGGACGCCGACCCGGCCGCCGGCGACCCGGCGGCCGCCGCCCAGGGCGCGGCCGGCTACCTCGCCGAGGCCGTCAAGAAGGACGGCCACCTCACCGCCGTCACCCCCGGCGCCGACCAGCCGACCCCCGACACCGGCAACACGGCCGACGCCGTCATCGCCCTCGCCGCGGCCGGCCACAAGCAGTCGGCGGCGGGCGCCCTGGAGTGGCTCAAGGCCAACTCGGCGCAGTGGGCCAAGGGCAACCCGGCGGCCCTGGGCACCCTGATCCTCACCGCGCACGCGACGGGCACCGACCCGCGCGCCTTCGGCGGCACCGACCTGGTCGCGGCGCTGAACGCGACGGGCCCGACCCCGCAGACCCCGGCGACGGGCGGCATGGGCAAGGCCGAGAAGGACAAGGGCGGGAACGGCTCCGGCAACGTCGGCTGGATCATCGGCGCGGGCGCCGCGGCCGGCGTCGGCATCGGTTTCCTGCTGAGCGGCCGCCGGAAGAAGAACAAGAACTGATGCGCAGGCTGCCCGCTTTCGCCGTCGCGCTCGGCGCCCTCCTCACCCTCCTCGCCGCGTCCCCGGCACTGGCGTCGAGCTATCGCTACTGGTCGTTCTGGGACGGCGGCGCCCAGGGCCCCTGGACCTACGCCACCCAGGGCGCTGCGGCCCGCCCGGCGGACGGCACCGTCCAGGGCTTCCGCTTCGCGGTGAGCAAGGACGCCGGGGACCAGGCGTCCCGGCCGCGCACGGACGCCGACTTCGCGACGGTCTGCGCGGGCACCCCGGCGGTGGCGGGGACAAAGCGGGTGGCCCTGGTCATCGACTTCGGCCTACCCGAGGACTCGCCCTCCGGCGAGGCCCCGCCGCAGACCGGGCCGCGCACCGCCTGCGCGCAGGTCGCCCCGGACGCCACGACCGCCGAGGCGCTGGCGTCGGTGGCGAAGCCGCTGCGCTACAACGGCGCGGCGTTGCTGTGCGCGATCTCCGGCTACCCGAAGCAGGGCTGCGGCGAGCCGCTCGCGCAGGGCGCGCCCGACGAACCGAAGCACGGGGCACCGCAGCACGGGGCACCGCAGACCGCCCCCGCCGGTGACGGTGGGCCCTCCGCGGGACTGCTCGCGGGCATCGCGGCGGTAGCCGTCCTCGCGGTGGCCGCCGTCCGGCAATCCCGCCGCCGCTCCCGATGACCCCGGTCCGCCGGGGCCCACGCACGCCAACCACGCACGACGCCGCAGCCGACCTCGCGACCCCGGCCCGGGGCGGCGCGGTCGCGGCCGGTCGGGGGTCGCGGGTGCCGACGTACGGGAAAAGGGGCCTGCGCGCCGCCCCCGAGGCGCGTCGTGGGAACGCCCTGCACGCGGGGGCCTGGTGGGTGTGGGCGCTCGGGCTGGCCACCGCCGCCTCGCGGACCACCAACCCGCTCCTGCTCGGGCTGATCGTCGCCGTCGCCGGTTACGTCGTCGCCGCCCGCCGCACCGCCGCGCCCTGGGCCCGCTCCTACGGCGCGTTCCTGCGGCTCGGCCTCTTCGTCATCGGCCTGCGCCTGCTCTTCTCCACCCTCCTCGGCTCGCCCGTCCCCGGCGCGCACACCCTCCTCACCCTCCCCGAACTCGCCCTCCCCGCCTGGGCGCAGGGCATCCGTCTCGGTGGCCGCGTCAGCGCCGAACAGTTGGTCTTCGCCTTCTACGACGGCGCGAAGCTGGCCGCGCTGCTGGTGTGCGTCGGCGCCGCGAACGCGCTCGCGAACCCGGCCCGGCTGCTCAAGTCGCTGCCCGCCGCCCTGTACGAGGCGGGCGTGGCCGTGGTCGTCGCGATGACCTTCGCGCCGAACATGGTGGCCGACGTGGCCCGCCTGCGCACCGCCCGACGGCTGCGCGGACGCCCCACCGGCGGGGTGAAGGCCGTCCTCCAGATCGGCCTGCCGGTCCTGGAGGGCGCTCTGGAGCGCTCGGTGGCGGTGGCCGCCTCGATGGACGCCCGTGGCTACGGCCGCATCGCGCGGGTCCCGCCCGCCGTCCGCCGCACCACCAACGCGCTCACCCTCGGCGGGCTGCTCGGCATGTGCGCCGGTACCTACGGGCTGCTCGCGGCGGAGGGCGCCGTGTTCGGTCTGCCCGTCCTCTTCCTGGGTCTCGCCCTGGCCCTGGCCGGTCTGCGCCTGGGCGGCCGGCGCAGCGTCCGCACCCGCTACCGGCCCGACCGGTGGGGCGGCCGGGCCTGGCTGGTCGCCGGGTCCGGGGCGGCGGTGGCCGCCCTGGTCTCCTACGCCGGGACGCTGGACCCCGAGGCCCTGCGTCCGGGGGTGGTGCCGCTGCTCGCGCCGACGCTGCCGCTGTGGCCCGCGGCGGCGATCCTCATCGGCCTGCTCCCCGCCCTCGTGGCACCCGTACCGCCGAAGGAGGCGTCGTCGCTGTGATCCGGTTCGAAGAGGTGTCGGTGACGTACGAGGGGGCGTCGGCCCCCGCCCTGCGGGACGCGGACTTCACCGTGCCGGAGGGGGAGCTGACGTTGCTGGTCGGCCCCTCCGGCGTCGGCAAATCGACCCTGCTCGGGGCCGTCTGCGGGCTGGTCCCGCACTTCACGGGCGGCCGGCTGCGAGGCCGGGTCACCGTCGCGGGCCGGGACACGCGCACGCACCGGCCGCGGGAGCTCGCGGACGTGGTGGGCACGGTCGGGCAGGACCCGTCGGCCCACTTCGTGACGGACGTGGTGGAGGACGAGCTGGCGTACGGGATGGAGTCCCTGGGACTGCCACCCGCGGTGATGCGGCGCCGGGTGGAGGAGACGCTGGACCTGCTGGGCCTGAACGAGCTCCGCGACCGCCCGCTGGCCACCTTGTCCGGCGGCCAGCGGCAGCGGGTCGCGATCGGCTCGGTGCTGACCCCGCACCCGCGGGTGCTGGTGCTGGACGAGCCGACGTCCGCGCTGGACCCGGCGGCGGCGGAGGAGGTGCTGGCGGTCCTGCAACGCCTGGTGCACGACCTCGGCACCACCGTGCTGATGGCGGAGCACCGCCTGGAGCGGGTGGTGCAGTACGCCGACCGCGTACTGCTGCTGCCCGCCCCGGGCGCGGCCCCCGTCCTCGGCACCCCGGCCGAGATCATGGCCGTCTCCCCGGTCCACCCCCCGGTCGTCTCCCTCGGCCGCCTGGCGGGCTGGTCCCCCCTCCCCCTCTCCGTCCGCGACGCCCGCCGCCTCGCGGCCCCGTTGAAGGCCCGCCTCACCGCGCCCCCCACCGCCGCACCGGCAAATCCAGCCCCGCCGGCGTTTGAGGCGGAGGGCACGGGGCGGAGCCCCGCCCAGTCCGGCGCAGCCGGGGCCGCTCGCGCAACGGCGCCGCACCTTCCGGCCCCGCCGACCCCGGCACATCCAGCCCCGCCGGCGTTTGAGGCGCGGGGCACGGGGCGGAGCCCCGAAAACCCGGCGCAGCCGGGGCCGCGCAGCGCAACGGCGCCGCGCCCCTCCCTGCCGCACCCCTCCCTGTGGGCCCGGCTCCGCCGCAAACCCGGTCCGGCCCCCGCCCCCGCCCCAACCCCGGCGGAGCAACCCGCGGAGCAACCGGCGGAGCAACCGGCCCGCACCACCCACCTCACCCTCCGCCGCGCCCGCGCCGAAGTCCTCCACGACATCACCCTCACCGTCAGCCCCGGCGAGACCATCGCCCTCATGGGCCGCAACGGCGCCGGCAAGTCCACCCTCCTCGCCACCCTCGCCGGCATCCTCGCCCCCACCACCGGCGAGGTGCTCGTCGGCGGCCGCACCCCCCACCGCACGCCGCCCCGGGAGATGATCCGCCGCGTCGCGCTCGTCCCCCAGGACCCCCGCGACCTCCTCTACGCCGACACCGTCGCCGCCGAGTGCGCCGCCGCCGACGCGGACGCCGGCGCCCCTCCCGGCACCTGCCGCGCCCTGGTCACCTCCCTTCTCCCCGACGTCCCCGACGACATCCACCCCCGCGACCTGTCCGAGGGCCAGCGCCTGGCCCTGGCCCTCGCCCTGGTCCTGACCGGCGAACCGGCCCTGCTGCTGCTCGACGAGCCGACCCGCGGCCTCGACTACGCCGCCAAGGCCCGCCTGATCGGCATCCTGCGCGACCTCGCCGCCGCCGGCCACGTCGTCATCCTGGCCACCCACGACGTGGAGCTCGCGGCCGAGCTGGCCCACCGCGTGGTGATCCTGGCCGGCGGGGAGGTCGTCGCGGACGGTCCGACCGCCGAGGTGGTCGTCTCCTCCCCCGCCTTCGCGCCGCAGGTGGCCAAGGTCCTGACCCCGGGCCACTGGCTCACGGTCTCCCAGGTCGCCGCCGCCCTCTCCCGGGAGGGCCGCCCCGCATGACCCCCGCCCGCCCCCTGCGCATCGGCCCCCGTGCCGCCGCCGCGCTGGTCCTCGTCACCCTCATCGGCATCGCCGCCTTCGGCTGGCCCCTGCTCGCCGACGGCCGGTCCGGCCTCTCCCACTCCCAGGACGCCCCCTGGCTCTTCGCGGCGCTCCTGCCGCTCCTCGTGGCGGTGGTCGTCGCGACCATCGCCGACCAGGGGATGGACTCCAAGGCCGTCGCCATGCTGGGCGTCCTCGCCGCGGTGGGGGCCGCGCTCAGGCCGTTGGGCGCCGGTACGGCCGGCCTGGAGCCCATGTTCTTCCTGATGGTGCTCAGCGGGCGGGTCCTCGGCCCCGGGTTCGGGTTCGTCCTCGGCTCCGTGACGATGTTCGCGTCCGCGCTGCTCACGGGCGGTGTGGGGCCCTGGATGCCGTTCCAGATGCTGGCGCTGGGCTGGTTCACGCTGGGCGCCGGGCTGTTGCCGGGGCCCGGTCGGATACGCGGCCGGGCCGAGCTGTGGATGCTCGCGGCGTACGGGTTCGTCGGGTCGTTCGCGTACGGCACGGTCATGAACCTTCAGGGCTGGGTGCTCCTCCAGGGCATGGGCCAGGGCATCTCCTTCCACCCGGGGGACCCGGTGCCCGCGAACCTGGCCCGTTTCCTCGCGTACTGCCTCGCCACCTCGGTCGGCTGGGACCTGGGTCGGGCCGTCCTGACCGTCGTACTCACCCTCGCGCTCGGCGGGACCCTGCTGAGAGCGCTCCGCCGGGCGACGCGGAAAGCGGCGTTCGATGTCCCGATTTGCTTCGATATGCGTTGAAAGTGGCCCCGGCCACACCCTATTTCGTTGCACACTCGGTCACTCAGCGTGAGATTCGGGCCCTCCGAGGGTGAGGCGGCCCACAGGACCCACGTCACATACGGCACTCTTTAGTAGCCTCTGGGCCCCCTCTCCGGACCCCGGAAAACCGGCCCTGACCTGCGCGGACCTCGTCCCGGACGATGGGGGGCCACCGGGTCGCCGCTATGAAAGTGCCTAGTAACAGGGGTCGTTGCCAGGGCGCGTCGGACCTGGCTAACTGGTGATGTCGCCACGGCGGCAGGGGTCTTCACCCCCCGCCCGACGAACCCCTCTCCTCCGCGTGAGTGGCTCACGCATGTCCTCGACATGCACGGCGACCGCCCTTGTTCCCTTCGGAAGGTTCTCTCCGTGTCCAACGCAGTCATCCGCCGCATCGCCGCCTCCAAGAAGACCCTCGTGGGCTCCGTCCTCGCCCTGGGCGTCGCCGGTTCCATGCTCGCCACGGTCCCCGCCCAGGCGGCCCCGATGGACGCCAAGGCCATCGCGCGCCAGATGATCAAGGACCCGGCGCAGTTCGCGGCCTTCAACCAGATCGTTTCCCGTGAAAGTGGCTGGGACCACACCGCCACCAACGCCTCTTCCGGCGCGTACGGCCTGGTCCAGGCCCTGCCCGCCTCGAAGATGGCGTCCGCGGGCTCCGACTGGAAGACGAACCCGGCCACCCAGATCAAGTGGGGCCTGGACTACATGAACTCTCGCTACGGCAGCCCCGTAGGCGCCTGGAACTTCTGGCAGTCGCACCACTGGTACTAAGCCACCAGTGGCAGCAGACGCCGCATGACGCACCCCGGTGCGTGCGAAGGCCCCGGTGGCCGGCCTCCCCAGGCCGGCCACCGGGGCCTTCGACTTTTTCCCATCCCATTGGGTTCAGGGGCCCCGCGCCCGCAGCGGGGGCCGGCCGCGCGCCGGCACAGCGGTCGTCACGGGCGGCGCGTCGTCACAGCCGGCGCGTCGTCACAGCCGGCGCGTCGTCACAGCCGGCGCGTCGTCACAGCCGTTGGATGATCGTGCCGGTCGCCAGTGCGCCTCCCGCGCACATGGTGATCAGCGCGAACTCCTTGTCCCGCCGTTCCAGCTCGTGCAGCGCGGTGGTGATCAACCGGGCGCCGGTGGCGCCGACGGGGTGGCCGATCGCGATGCCGCCCCCGTTGACGTTGACCTTCTCCAGGTCCTGGTCGAAGACCTGGGCCCAGCTGAGGACGACCGAGGCGAACGCCTCGTTGATCTCGACGAGGTCGATGTCGCGCAGCGACATCCCGGCCTTGCCGAGGACGGCGCGCGTCGCGTCGATCGGCCCGTCCAGGTGGTAGTGGGGGTCCGCACCGACCAGTGTCTGGGCGACGATCCTGGCCCGCGGCTTGAGCTTGAGGGCGCGGGCCATCTTCCGCGACGCCCACATCACTGCCGCGGCCCCGTCGGATATCTGCGAGGAGTTCCCGGCGGTGTGGACGGCGGTCGGCATGACCGGCTTGAGCCGGGCCAGCGCCTCCATGGAGGTGTCCCGCAGCCCCTCGTCCCGGTCGACCAACCGCCACATGCCCTGCCCGGCCGCCTGCTCCGCCTCGGTGGTCGGCACCTGCACGGCGAAGGTCTCGCGCTTGAAGCGTTCCTCGGCCCAGGCGACCGCGGCCCGCTCCTGGGACAGCAGGCCGAGCCGGTCGACGTCCTCGCGGGTCAGGCCCCGGCGGCGGGCGATCCGCTCGGCGGCCTCGAACTGGTTGGGGAGGTCGACGTTCCACTCGTCCGGGAAGGGCTTGCCGGGGCCGTGCTTGGAGCCCGAGCCGAGCGGGACGCGGCTCATGGCCTCGACGCCGCAGGCGATGCCGATGTCCATGACCCCGCCGGAAATCATGTTGGCGACCATGTGGTTGGCCTGCTGTGAGCTGCCGCACTGGCAGTCGACGGTGGTGGCGGCCGTCTCGTACGGCAGGCCCATGGCCAGCCAGGCGTTGCGGGCCGGGTTCATCGACTGCTCGCCGGCGTGGGTGACGGTGCCGCCGACGATCTGTTCGACGCAGTCGGGCTGGATCGCGGTCCGGGCCAGCAGTTCGCGGTACGTCTCGCCGAGCAGGTAGGCGGGGTGAAGGTTGGCGAGCGAGCCCCCGCGCTTTCCGATGGGGGTGCGTACGGCTTCGACGATGACGGGTTCCGCGGCCATGAGCTCGTCCTCTCCTGCACGGTGCCGGCGCGGCGGGCCGTCCCGGCGCCCCGCCCGAACTAGTACGCGTTCTACTTCTCTGCGCAGTCTTATGACCCGGGGGCCCGGCACGCAAGGGTCTTGCACGCCCCTTACACGGATTCCACACTCAACGGTCGGCGCCGCGGCCCTTGTCACTTCTAGAACTCGTTACTACCTTCGAGCCATCTCTGATGCACCATCAGATCGACTCTGGAGTCGCCCGATGTCGTGTCCCGCGCTGCCCGAAGGCTTCGACGCCACCGACCCCGACCTCCTCCACGACCGGGTCCCGCTCCCCGAGTTCGCGCGGCTGCGGCAGACGGCGCCCGTCTGGTGGTGCGCCCAGCGGCGGGGCGTGACCGGTTTTGACGACGAGGGGTACTGGGCCGTCACCCGGCACGCGGACGTCAAGTACGTCTCCACGCACCCCGAGCTGTTCTCCTCGACGCTCAACACGGCGATCATCCGCTTCAACGAACACATCCCGCGTGATGCCATTGATGCCCAGCGCCTCATCATGCTGAACATGGACCCGCCGGAACACACGCGGGTGCGCCAGATCGTGCAGCGCGGTTTCACACCGCGGGCGATCCGCGGCCTGGAGCAGGCCCTGCGCGAGCGGGCGCGGACGATCGTCGAGGAGGCGCTGACCGCCTCCGCCGACGGCAGCTTCGACTTCGTCACCCAGGTCGCCTGCGAACTGCCCCTCCAGGCGATCGCGGAGCTGATCGGCGTGCCGCAGGAGGACCGCTCGCGCATCTTCGACTGGTCGAACAAGATGATCGCCTACGACGACCCGGAGTACGCGATCACCGAGGAGGTCGGCGCCAACGCGGCGATGGAACTCATCGGCTACGCCATGAACCTCTCGGCCGCCCGCAAGGAGTGCCCGGCCAAGGACATCGTGACCCAGTTGGTGGCCGCCGAGGGTCAGGGCAACCTGGGCTCCGACGAGTTCGGCTTCTTCGTGCTGCTGCTGGCGGTCGCGGGCAACGAGACCACGCGCAACGCCATCAGCCACGGCATGCACGCCTTCCTCACCCACCCCGAGCAGTGGGAGCTCTACAAGGCGACCCGCCCCGCCACCACGGCGGAGGAGATCGTGCGCTGGGCCACCCCGGTGGTGTCCTTCCAGCGCACCGCCACCCAGGACACCGAACTCGGCGGCCAGAAGATCAAGGCCGGTGACCGGGTGGGTCTGTTCTACTCCTCCGCCAACCACGACCCCGAGGTGTTCGAGAACCCGGACGTCTTCGACATCACCCGCGACCCCAACCCGCACCTCGGGTTCGGCGGCGGCGGCCCGCACTTCTGTCTCGGCAAGTCCCTCGCCGTCATGGAGATCGACCTCATCTTCAACGCGCTCGCCGACACCCTGCCCGATCTGCGTCTCGCCGGGCCCGGCCCGCGCCGGCTGCGCGCGGCCTGGCTCAACGGCATCAAGGAGCTCCGGGTCGGCCACGGCCGCGCCTGACACCGTGCTCTACCGGTTCGTGACCTGCGAAACCGTTGTCCTGGCGGCGCCGGGGCAGCACACTGCGCGGATGAACCTTCAGGAGGAACGCGGGGCCGCCGACGCGGTGGAGGCCCGCTGGCAGCGCATGCCCTTGACGTGGCGGCTGGTACGGGACCGGGCCGAGTCCAAGACGCTGAGCCAGGGCGTTCTGTCGCTGCTGGCGGCTGCCTCCGCCGAGCCGGGGCTGCGCCGGCTGTACCCGTTCACCAAACAGTGGACCTTGTGGTTCAGCTCCCGTACCAGCCCGCCGTTCAACGTGGACGTGCCGGCGGTCGAGCCGCTGCCCGACGGCCGGTTCCGGGTCCGCGGCCCGCGTGCGGCGCAGCTCCTCGGCGAGACCGACACCGCCGAGGCGGCCATCGCGCTGGTGGTGGCCCATCTCCCGGCGGCCCATCTCCCGGCGGACGGGCGGCAGTAGGGCGTCCCGACTGGCGGGGCCGGCCCCGCGGCGCCATCCTGGACGGACGCGACGATCCACGCAGGGGTGCCGGAACGGTCCGATCGCCGCTCCGGCACCCCTTCGATCCGCGCGTCCCCCGCCTGCCCGGACCCGCGTACGCCGGCGCCGCGGTCAGGCGCTGGTGCGCTCCCCCGAGGGGCTCGCGCTGCCCACCCGCTCCGGCGTGCGCGGACGCGGCATCGTCAGGCCCACCTCGGCCGGCGCCGACGCGCCGCGCGGCCCGGACAGCAGGTAGACCAGCCCGAACCCGGCGCCGACCACGAGGGCGCCGCCCACCGCGTCGAGCACCCAGTGGTTGGCGGTGGCGACGATCGCGCACACCGTGATCAGCGGGTGCAGCGCGCCCAGCAGCTTCTGCCAGGTCTTGGGCGCCAGCACGATGATGACGATCCCGCACCACAGCGACCAGCCGAAGTGCAGTGAGGGCATGGCCGCGTACTGGTTGGAGATGGCGGTCATCGCCCCGTACTGGGGGTGCGCCAGGTCCTGCACGCCGTGCACCGTGTCGACGAACCCGAGGTCGGGCATCAGGCGCGGCGGCGCGAGCGGGAACAGCCAGAAGCCGACGAGCGCGAGGACGGTGGCCAGGCCGAGCGAGGCGCGCGCCCAGCGGTAGTCGCCGGGGCGGCGCCAGTACAGGACGGCCAGGATGGTCAGCGGGACCACGAAGTGGAACGACGTGTAGTAGAAGTTGAAGAACGCCTTCACCGGGGGCGCGTTCACGACGGCGTGGTTCACGGCGTGCTCGATGTCGATGCCGAGCGCCTTCTCCATGCCGTGGATGAGGCTGCCGTTGCTCTCGGCGCGGCTGCGGCTGGTGGGTGCGGCGGCCCGGATGTGCGAGTAGAGCGAGTACCCCACCCGTATCAGCAGCAGCTCCAGCAACAGGTTGGGGCGCGACAGCACGCGCCGCCAGAACGGCATCAGCGGCACGCGTGACCAGCGGGCGGCCGCGGGGCGCCCGTAGGCCGTCGGGACGGGCTCGCGCCAGTACGGGGACGACCGCGGCAGGAACGGTACGGCGCAGGCCGCGGCCAGCGCCGTCAGCAGCAGCACGTTGTCGCGTACGGGGGCCAGCGCGGCCAGGTTCGGCAGCAGCACGTCGGCGGACAGCGTCATGGCGAGGACCACGGCGACCGGCCACACGGTGCGGTCGGCGGCCCGCTTGCCGACCTTGCCGGCGACCGCGAGCAGCACCCACAGCAGTTGGTGGCGCCAGCCGGCCGGTGAGACGGCGACCGCCACGCAGCCGGTGATCGCGGCGGCGAGCAGCAGTTGACCGTCGCGGGCGTAGCGGGCCGCGCGGCGCAGGCCGATCCAGGTGACGGCGGCGGCGAGGGCGGCGTAGAGGACGATCTCGCCGGGGCCGCTCAGGCCGAGCCGCAGCAGGGCGCCGTGCAGGGACTGGTTGGCGAGGCCGTCGGGGGCTCCGCCGAGGCCGGTGCCGGCGATGTCGCGCACCCAGTACGTCCACGAGTCGCGCGGCAGGGACGCCCAGGACAGCGCGGTCGCGCCGGCGAAGGTCACGGCGGCGGCCCGGGCCCCGGCGCGGCGGCCGGTGAGCCACAGCAACGGCGCGAACAGCAGCAGCCCGGGCTGCAGCGCGGCGGCGAGGCCGACGAGGAATCCGGCGGGCCGCTCGGCGGGCACCCGGAAGACGGCGAGCAGCACCAGCAGCACCGGCAGCACCGCGGTCTGCCCGGGCGAGGCGGCCTCGCGGACGGGCAGCGAGACCATCATCAGCGCGACCAGGACGGGCGCGGCCAAGAGCGCGGTGCGGCGCGGTACGGGGTCGGGCAGCGCGCGGGCGGCCACCAGTCCGATCGCGGCGACGAACAGCAGGGTGACGCAGGTCCACGCCACCTCCAGCGAGGGCGCCGCGAAACCGACGAACGGCTTGAGGACGAGCCCGGCGAAGGGTGTGCCGGTGAACTGGCCGGAACCGCTGTCGTAGAGCGAGCCGGGCAGACTGCCGGGGAGGTGGAAGGCGCTGAGCCATTGCCCGGGCGGGACGCGCAGCACGACGGCGGCCTGTCTGACGGCGAGCACCGCCGCCAGCGCCCACAGCAGGAGGCGCGCCGCGCCGAGCCTTCCGCCATCGCCTATGACCCCGGCATGTCCGGGTCCACCCCTGTGCTCCGCCGCGTTAGCCACGCCTCGCCGGCCTCCCGCCCTGTTGACCGCAACCCTGACTTCGCCTGGCTGCCGCGCTTCATGCACCACTTGATTACCTGGGGACGACGATATCCCGCGCGCGATCCCTAGGATGGCGGGCATGAGCATCGTGAAGATCAACGCGCTGACCGTTCCCGCCGAGCAGCGGGAGGTGCTGGAGCGGCGCTTCGCCTCCCGGGCGGGGGCCGTGGAGGGTTCGGACGGGTTCGAGTGGTTCGAGCTGCTGCGCCCGGTGGAGGGCACGGACCAGTACCTCGTCTACACGCGGTGGCGTTCGGAGGAGGACTTCCAGGCGTGGATGGAGGGCCCGATGAAGGCGGCGCACCAGGGTGGCGCCGGCGGTGCGGGCGGGGAGCGGCCGAAGCCCGCGGCGTCGGGGTCGTCGGTGTGGTCGTTCGAGGTCGTGCAGCAGGCGGCGCCCAAGCCGCAGGGCTGAGCGCCGCGCTCCGGCGGCCGCCGGGTGACGGCCGCCGGGGCACCGGTTCGGGGAGACTGGCGGGTTCAGCCCCAGAAGGTGTTCTCCTCGTCGATGTCCTGGGTGCACTGGTCCATGTCGCTGACCTTGCCGCCGACGATGGTGAAGAAGATGCCCTGGTGGATCTCGATCCCGCGGTCGGCCCGGTCGGCGCGGGTGGTGTGGAAGGCCATCGCGTGGCCGCGGCCGTCCACGAGCACGGAGTGCAGGTCGACCCGCATGGTGCCGTCGGTCTCCTCGGCGAAGGCCCGGTAGAGGTCGAGGACGGCTTGGCGGCCCTTGTGGTGTCCGGAGAGCGGGTTGTCGCCGGGCATGTGGTGGATGACGTCGGCCGTCAGGAGGGAGCCGAGCGTCTCCATGTCGCCCTTGTTGAAAGCCTCGTAGCCACGGCGGACCAAGGCCGCGTCAGGGTGTTCGGACATGGCGCCCACATCCTCTTCATCGAAGCGATTTACCCCTTTTCACATCATCGGTCCGTCCCTGTGGATATTCCAACGCGACCACCCGCCAGCCGCCCCAGAATGACGCCATGACCGACGAACAGATCACCGCCGAGGGCACCTGGACGGTCGCCCCCGAACCGTTCACCACTCCCGACGCCAC
The DNA here is from genome assembly GCF_042881255.1 of Streptomyces sp. NPDC058279. Lineage (NCBI taxonomy): Bacteria > Bacillati > Actinomycetota > Actinomycetes > Kitasatosporales > Streptomycetaceae > Streptomyces > Streptomyces sp. NPDC058279. Next base: position 360,824 of record NZ_JBHVYA010000002.1, read on the forward strand.
CGCCCTGCGCCGCGCCTACTACGCCGAGGTCGCGGGCCGGTACTGGCACAGACCCGTCACCGAGGCCGAGATCGACGAGGGTCTGCGTGACGACCCGGCCGACGGGCTCACCGCGCCGACGGGCTGTTTCGTGGTCGGCCGGTACGACGGCCGGCCCCTGTCCTGTGGCGGCATACGCCTCCTCGACGCGACCACCGCCGAGCTCACCAGGGTGTACGTCGACCCCCGCGCCCGGGGTACCGGCGGCGGGGCGGCCCTCCTCGGGGCTCTTGAGGACGCGGCTCGGGACCTGGGAGCGGAGCGCGTCCGCCTGGACACCCGATCCGATCTGGTGGAGGCCCGCCGCTTGTACGCGCGCCAGGGTTACAGCGAGATACCCGCCTACAACTCCGGCCCGTACGCGGAACACTGGTTCGAGAAACGGGTCGGGGCCGGCCTGCCCCGCTGACGGCTGCTCCCGACGGGAACGGGTCGGCGCGGGGTGGTCGGCGCTGGGCGGCCGGTCAGTGGTTGGAGTGGTCGCGGCGCGGGGAGGTGTCGTAGGGCTCCTCGGAGTCGGAGCCGCAGAGTTCGTCGTTGAGTTCCTTGAGCAGGTCGACCAGGTCGGTCGGCCGGTCGGGGCCCCACCAGTCACCGAGCAGCTCGGCGAGGGACTCCTGACGGGCGCGGGACAGCCGGCCGGCCACCTCGCGGCCGGGTTCGGTCAGGACCAGCGGCAGGCCGTCGCGGACGGCGAGCCCGCGCCCCTCGATCTGACGGGCCGCCTCCGTGATGGTCTTGATGGGCACGGTGGTGCGGTCCGCGAGCATCGCGGGTTCCACGGATCCGTATCTGTTGATGCGCAACAGCATCCAGCTCGCGGCGGGCAGCAGATCGAAACCCGCCTTCGCGGTGATCTTCTCGTAGACGTGACGGCGGCCCTCGCGGCTCCCGAGCACCGACAGCGCCCGGGCCACCTCGTCCCGGGATGAGCGCTGGACGGGGTTGGTGGCGAGGGTCTCGCTCGCGTCCGGTGCGGTGACCGAACCGCGCAGCTTGTCCTCCTTGAGGAACCAGGCGACGACGAAGGCGACGAGGACCACGGGCACGGCGTAGAGGAACACATCGGTGATCGCGGACGAGTAGGCGTCGAGCACGCGCGGCCGCAGATCGGCGGGCAGCATCGCGATCGCCCGCGGGTCGGCCTCCAGGCCGTTCACGCTCACCCCGGGCGGCAGGGGCACCCCGGTGAGGGTGGCGGAGAGTTCCTCGCCCAGCAGGCTGTTGAAGATCGTGCCGAAGATGGCCACGCCGAAGGAGGCGCCGATGGAGCGGAAGAAGGTGGCACCCGAGGTCGCGACGCCCAGGTCCTCGTAGCGGACGGAGTTCTGCACCACCAGGACCAGTACCTGCATGACCAGGCCGAGACCGACGCCGAAGACGAAGAAGTAGACGCTCATGACCAGGTCGGAACTGGTGCGCTGCAACTGGTGCAGGAGCAGCAGCCCGACGGTGGTGACGGCGGTGCCCGCGATCGGGAAGACCTTCCAGCGCCCGGTGCGGCTGACGACCTGACCGGAGGCGGTGGAGGCGATCAGCAGACCGAACACCATCGGCAGCATGTGGACACCGGACAACGTCGGTGAGACGCCGCGGACGACTTGGAGGAAGGTCGGCAGGTAGACCATCGCCCCGAACATCGCGAAACCGATGACGAAGCTGATCAAGGAGCAGAGGGTGAAGGTGCGGATCTTGAACAGTCCCAGCGGCAGGACGGGTTCGGCGGCCCGCCGTTCCACGGCGATGAAGGCGACGAGCAGCACGGCGCCCAGCACCAGCAGACCGATGACCTGGGCCGAGCCCCAGGCCCAGGTGGTGCCGCCGAGCGAGGCGACGAGCACGAGGCAGGTGGCGACGGAGGCGATGAGGAAGGTGCCGAGGTAGTCGATGGTGTGCTTCGAGGAGCGCCTCGGGATGTGCAGGGCGGCCGCGATGACCACGAGCGCGACGAGACCGATGGGGAGGTTGATGTAGAAGACCCAGCGCCAGGACAGGTGGTCCACGAACAGGCCGCCCAGCAGCGGGCCGAGGACGCTGGTGGCGCCGAAGACGGCACCGAAGAGGCCCTGGTACTTGCCGCGTTCGCGGGGTGTGACGATGTCGCCGACGATCGCCATGGACAGCACCATCAGCCCGCCGCCGCCCAGGCCTTGCAGGGCCCGGAATCCGATGAGCTGAGGCATGTTCTGGGCCAACCCGCACAGTGCCGACCCGATGAGGAAGATGACGATGGCGCCCTGGTACAGCTTCTTGCGTCCGTACTGGTCTCCGAGCTTGCCCCACAGCGGAGTGGCGGCGGTGGAGGCGAGCATGTAGGCGGTGACGACCCAGGACAGGTGCTCCATGCCGCCGAGCTCGCTGACGATGGTCGGCAGCGCGGTGGAGACGATGGTCTGGTCGAGCGCCGCGAGGAGCAGGCCGAGGAGCAGCGCGCCGATGGCGACGAGCACCTCCCGGGAGGTGTGCTCCGAGCCCGGGCGCGGGCTCACGGCCGACGTGGTCACTTCCTGTGCCATCGGCTCCTCCGTAGGTGTCGGGGCCCTCGGGCGTCCGGTAGACCGGCCGTCGGTCACGCGGACGGCTCGTCTCCCTCGTCGAGCCCCCTCGGGCGGGATCAACATTTCCATCCTGAGCGGTGTGTCCGGTTATGGCCTCTCGGGAGGTTGGGTGCGGCCTGGCGGGTCTGCATAATCGCTGGCATTGGCCAGGGAGGGTTTCCAGTGAGCGCTGAGCGCTGTCCAGATTGCGGCGCCCCGGGCGCCGGCTGCGGGTGTGCTCCGACGGCGGGTTTCGACCCCCTGCGCATCCGCCCGTACGTCAGCCTGTCCGAAACCGGCCAGGCGGGTGACGCGGGGCCGTCCCCCCAGCCGGTCCTGGGCGCGGTGACACGGCCCGGCGCACCCGCCGACGCCGACGCGGACGCGACGCAGTTGCTGCCCCCGGTCCCGCCCGCGCCCGGCCAGGACACGCCGGCGTACGGAACCCCCGTACCACCGGCGGCGCAGCCGTGGCCGGACCACACGGTCCCGCTCCGCACGGTCCCGGCCGCGGCGCCGGGGGCGGCGTCGGGCACCGCCGGCGTCACAGCGGGAGGGGAGGGTGGGGGCGGGGGCGAGGGCGGGGGCCCCGAGAAGCGGCGAAAGCTGCCCCTGCTGCTCGCCGGCGCCGCCGCCGTCGTCGCCCTCGGCGGTGTGGCGGTGGCGGTCGGCGTGTCCGGCGGTTCCGGGTCGGGTGAGGCGAAGCTCGTCGACGCGAAGCCTTCGGCTCCGGCGGTGGGCATGGCTCCGGCCGGTCCGTCGCAGGGTTCGTCCAGCGCGCCGGCCGGCCCGTCCGCTTCGGCGTCCGCCTCGGCTTCGCCGTCGCCCAGCGCATCCCGTTCGGCGTCGCCGTCCGCGTCACCGAGCGCGTCCCGTTCCTCGGCCGCCCCGTCGCGCACCCCTTCGCCGACGTCGAGCCGTACCAGTGCCGCGCCGCCGCCTCCGCCCGCCGCTCAGGGTCCGACCCTGCGCTACGGCGATTCGGGCCCGGAGGTGAAGAAGCTCCAGCAACTTCTGGCCGGGCAGGGCCTCTACCGCGGCAGGCCGGACGGCAAGTTCGGCAAGTCCACGGAGGACGCCGTGTCGGAGTTCCAGTGGAACAACGACATCACCGCGGACCCCTGGGGCGTCTACGGTCCCGCGACCCGCAAGGCCCTGGAAGGCTGAGCCGCCTGCCCGCCGGAGGCGGAATCCCCGCGACCGGTGTGCACCACTCACGAGCGGCGACGAGCTCCGCGATGTCCGCGTCCGTGGACCCATAGGTCCCGGCCACGAAGCGGAGGTCGTCGGCGATCACCTCGCGCGTGACCGTGTCGACCCCGCTCCCGGCCGCCTCGAAAGGCCGCCGGCAGGGCGAACGCGTCCGTCGCCGCAGACGGGAGCACGTACGGGGCCGCGAGGTCCGACGTCCGCTCCATCCGCTTCGTCCGCTCAGTCCGCTCAGTCCGCTCCATCCGCTCCGGAAGGCGTGCACGGCTGCCGGCCCGATTCGCGAGCAGCCGCCTTGGCGCGGCGCCGGAAGCGACCACGGCGTCCCTCGCCTCGCCCACCACGACGCCCAGCCCCTCTCCGCGCACCCACGCGCGCCTACAGCTCGACTGCCGGCCGCACCCTCGGTGGCGTGAACCCCTCCCGGTTTTGTATAGTGCAGGAACAAAGTGGTTCCGTCCTCATTCCCTGACCGGTGGACGGAACCACTTGCTCTCTTTTGCCCCCGTGTCTGGAGCCCCGCCGATGTCGGCCAGCACCACCGCCCGTACCACCGTCGTCCTCACCGCCAAGGCCCTGCTGCTGGACATGGACGGCACGCTCGTCAACTCCGACGCGGTGGTCGAGCGGTGCTGGCGCGAGTGGGCGGTGGCCCACGGGCTCGACCCGCAGGAGGCGCTCAAGGTCGTGCACGGCCGCCAGGGGTACGCCACGATGGCGATCCTGCTGCCCGAGCGCCCGATGGAGCAGAACCACGCCGAGAACGCCGAGATGCTCGCCCGTGAGACGGCCGACACCGACGGCGTGGTGCCGATCGAGGGGGCCCCGGAGTTCATGGCGGCGATCGCCGACCTGCAGCACGCCCTGGTGACCTCCGCCGACGCCACCCTGGCCGGCGCCCGCATGACGGCGGCCGGCCTGCCGATGCCGCGCGTACGGGTGACCGCCGAGTCGGTCGGCGCGAGCAAGCCCGACCCCGAGGGGTTCCTGAAGGGCGCCGCCGAACTGGGGGTGGACCCGGCCGACTGCATCGTGTTCGAGGACTCCGCCGCCGGTATCGCCGCAGGTCAGGCCGCCGGTATGCGTGTGGTCGGGATCGGCCCGCGCGCGTCCGCGCACGCTCCGACCGCCCTCGTCCCCGATCTGCGCTCGGTCCGCGTCGACGCCACTCCGGACGGGACCCTCCGCCTCACGCTCAGCACCGCTGCCTGACCTCACCGGCCCGGCGCGACGCCGTAGCCCGGCGGCCGCCCGGCCGGGCGTGGGGCCGGCCGGGCGTGACGCCACGGCGGCGTGGGGCCCGGACAGCCGGCCACACCGCTCCGGACCCCGCGCCACCAGGCACCTGCGGGCGCTACTCGCGGGCCCACACCAACAGGCCCGCACGCGCAGCCGACCGCACGAGCACGGGCAGGCGACACGCGAGCACGCACCGCGCACCCGGCGCCCACCCCCGCGCCCGCGCCGCCTCAGCCCACGATCGCCTCGTACAGCGAGAACCCGGCCAGCGCCGCCATCACGGCCGCCGCCACCTTGGTGATCAACCTCAGCGGCACGTACTTCATCAGCGTGCGCCCGCCCAGGATGCCGATGCCGGCGACCGCCCACAGGGCTAGCACGGCTCCGACGCCGACCGAGACGGGGTTGTCGTACCGGGCGGCGAGGTTCGCGGTCATGATCTGGGTCAGGTCACCGAACTCCGCCACCAGGATCAGCATGAAGCCGGCCCCCGACACCCTCCAAAAGGACTGGTCGGCGGGCGGCTTGACCTCTTCCTCGTCGTCGCCCTTCTTCCACAGCAGCATGGCCGCGCCCGCGAGGAAGAGGACGCCCACGACGGCCTGTACCAGTCGGTGCGGGAGCAGTGTGAGCACGCTGCCGGCCGCGATGGCGAGCCCGACGTGCAGGGCGAAGGCCGCGGCGACGCCCACGAAGACGTAGGAAGCGCGGTAGCGGGTGCCGAGCATCAGCCCGGCCAGGGCCGTCTTGTCGGGGAGTTCGGCGAGGAAGACGACGCCGAAGGCGATCGCCGTGACGCTGAAGCTGAACACGGGGGCAGAACCTCAATCGGTCGGGCAGGACGCCGTCGGCACCGAGAGACCTGGGATGTATCGGGGGTCGCTTCGGCTCGGCGGCACCCCGGATACGTTGCCACGCGAAGTGCGTGGCGCCAGGACACTGCGGCCGAAGGTCTCGCTGGCCGACCGCCGACGCGGTCTGCCTCCGGGCGCCGGCTGGTGTGACCCAGCAGTATGTCGACGGTCCGGCGAAGAGCTACTCCCCTTCTGCTCCTCCAGGGTACGCGATGCCCGCCGACGGGTGCGGCGTCCGGAATGTGACGTTGACCCCACGTTCGCCCGGCTGTTTCACGCGCCACCCCAAGCCCCATCCCAAGTCCCTTGCGAATCCGGCACCTTGGACACCTTGATGTGACGTGCTCATGTCGGCACGCTGTCACCTGGCGCCCACCCGTCGGACACCTGGCGCCGCCACCATGGCCGCGATCCGCCCGGGTCGCACGGCCACCACCCCCCGCATCAAGGAGCCCCCATGGCGCTCACAGCTTCCGTCTACGCGCGTCGAGCCGGCCGGATCGGCGTTCTCGCCTCGGCCGCCGCGCTTGCCGCCCTCACCTCGCTCGTCTGCGCACCCGCGGCCCAGGCGTCCCCGCCCGCCCCCATCAGCGCCGCGGCGGCCCGCTCGTACCTGGCCACGGTGACCCCGGTGGCGGAAGGTTCCCTCAGCGGCTACAGCCGCACCCTCTTCCCGCACTGGAGCACGGTCTCCGGCACCTGCGACACCCGGGAGACCGTCCTCAAGCGCGACGGCTCGGGGGTGGTCGTCTCGTCCTCCTGCGCGGCGGTGAGCGGAAGCTGGTACTCCGAGTACGACGGCGCCACCTGGACCGCCGCCTCCGACGTCGACATCGACCACGTGGTGCCGCTCGCGGAAGCGTGGCGCTCGGGCGCCTCCTCCTGGACCACCGCCAAGCGCCAACAGTTCGCGAACGACCTCACCCGGCCGCAACTCATCGCGGTCACCGACAACGTCAACCAGTCCAAGGGCGACCAGGACCCGGGCACGTGGCTCCCGCCGAGGACCGCCTACCGCTGTACGTACGCCCGCATGTGGGTCGACGTGAAGCAGTACTGGGGTCTGAGCATGAACTCGGGCGAGAAGACGGCCCTGGTCGACATCCTCAACGGCTGCTGACAGCGGCGGCCCCACCGCGTCCCCCCACAGCCCCCGCCTCCTGGTCGCCCTCCCCGCATCCCTCCCCAGGCCCTCCCCGGGCCCTCCCGGGCGCCTGCCGTCGCCCGGAAGCGGACGGCGATCTTTCTCCCCCACCAGGGGGAGGTCAGGCGCCCCCTCCACCCCGTACCGTGATCGAAGGGGATGCGAAGGAGGGGGAGTTCGATGGCCGGACTGCGTCTGGGGCCGCTGCTGCGTTACGTCGACTGGGACCGCGGCGCCTGCGCCACGGTGTGGGTCGAGGCCGACCGCCCGTGCACCGCGGAGGTGCGGTGTGCGGACGGCGCCGCCGGGAGCGTGCGCACGTTCCAGATAGCCGGCCACCACTACGCGTTGGTCCCGGTGACGGGCCTGACCCCGGGTACGACCACGGCGTACGAGGTGCTGCTCGACGGGGTCCGCGTGTGGCCGCTGTCCGGCGGCGGGTTCCCGCCGAGCACCATCACCATGCCCGCCGTCACCGGCCCCGGCCGGGCCGCGCCGGAGCTGCGGTTGACGTTCGGGTCCTGCCGGCAGGCGGCGCCACCGGCCGGTCGGCGCGGACCCCACGGACCCGACGCGCTCGACACCCTCGCGGCGCGGCTGGCCGCCCAACCGGAGGCGGCTCGGCCGGATGTGCTGCTCCTGCTGGGCGATCAGGTGTACGCCGACCAGTTGTCGCGGGATACCCGGCGATGGCTCGCGGCCCGTCGGGACCTGCGGGAGGCTCCGGGTGCCCAGGTCGCGGACTACGAGGAGTACACCCGGCTCTACTACGAGTCCTGGCTGGACCCGGAGATCCGCTGGCTGCTGTCCACCGTGCCCAGCCTGCAGATATTCGACGACCACGATGTCGTGGACGACTGGAACACCAGCGAGGCGTGGCTGGCGGGGATGCGGGCGACGCCTTGGTGGCGCGAGCGGGTGCTCAGCGGGCTGATGTCGTACTGGGTGCACCAGCACCTCGGCAATCTCTCGCCCGCCGAGCTCGCGGCCGACGGGTTGTATGGGGCGGTACGGGCTTCCCCGGACGGTACGGAGGCATTGCGCGCCTTCGCCGCTCGGGCTGACACGGATCCCGGTTCGGTGCGGTGGAGTTATCGGCGGGACTTCGGCCGTTCGCGCCTGCTGATGGTGGACACGCGGGCGGCTCGGGTGCTGGCCGAGGACGGGCGGGCGATGCTGGATCCGGCGGAGCACCAGTGGCTCCGGGAGAACGCCCTGGCCGGACACGGGGGTTACGACCATCTGCTGATCGGGTCGTCGCTGCCGTGGTTGATGCCGCCGCTGATCCATGACGCGGAGGTGTGGAACGCGGCGCTGTGCCGTGGGGAGCGGGGGCCGCGGTGGGCGCGGATCGGGGAGGACCTGCGTCGGCGCGCGGATCTGGAGCACTGGGCGGCGTTCCCGGGCTCGTTCGCGACGTTGAGTGACCTGATCGAGGAGGTGGGGACGGGTCCGAGGGCTCCGGCGACCGTCATGGTCCTGTCCGGGGACGTGCATCACGCCTATGTGGCCGAGCCCCGAATACCGAGCACGGCGCGGGTGTTCCAGTTGACCTGCTCACCGGTCCACAACTCGATCCACACGGCGGTGAAATGGGGCTTTCGTCTGGGGTGGTCCCGGGTGGGGCGGTGGCTGGGTCGGGGCTTCTCCCGGCACGGTCGCACGGGCCGACCGCCGTTGAGTTGGCGGCGTACGGGCGGACCGTGGTTCGGCAACCAGCTGATGACGCTGGCGTTGGCGGGGCGGACCGCGCGGCTCTGGCTGGACCAGGCCCGTTCGGGCGGCTCGGGTGCCCGGCTGGTGACGGTGCTGGACCGGCGGCTCACCGAACCGGAGTAACGCGTACGTCCGGACCGGGGCAGGGTGACCGGCGGAGGGTGTGCCGGGCCTCGGGCGCCGGTGTCGGCGGGCCGGGTGTGGCGTGCTGTGCGCGGAGGCTGACGGACCGGCTGCCCCGGGGCTCGGGGGTGGTGGCGTCGGGCGTACGCTGTATGGCTGTCAGCCGCCCCTGCCGCTCCCCGCGACGACGCGGCGCTTCGGACTGGGGAGTCCCGCTTTGCTTGAGACTCTGGGTTCGCTGACCACGACCCCCTGGATCTATGTCGTGGTGGCGGTGTCCGTCGTGCTGGACGTGTTCGTGCCGGTGTTGCCGAGCGGTGTCCTGGTGATCACGTCGGCGGCCGCCGCGGCGGCGGCCGGGGCCGCGGGTTCGCCGGCGCCGGTGCCGGCGCGGGTGCCGGACATCATGGCGCTGCTGGTGATCGCGACGACGGCTTCGGTGCTGGGTGACATGGCCGCGTTCCGGTTGGCCCGGCGCGGTGGTGCCCGGCTGGATCGGGCGATCGCCCGCTCGCGCCGGTTGACCCGGGCCCATGAGCGGTTGGGCGTGGCGCTGGCGCGTGGGGGCGGGGCTCTGGTGGTGATCGCCCGCTTCGCGCCGGCGGGTCGTTCGGTGGTGTCGCTGGGTGCGGGCAAGACGCAGCGGGAGGTGCGGGAGTTCCTGCCGTGGTCGGTGCTGGCGGGCATGGCGTGGGCCGGTTACAGCGTCGCGTTGGGATATTTCGGCACGCAGTGGCTGGGTGCGGCCTGGCTGGGTACGGCGGTGTCCGTCATCGCCTTGTTCGCGGCGGGCTCCCTCGCGGTGTTCCTGTTGCGCCGTCCGGTCCCGTCGGCTGCTCCGGCGGCGTAGGGCGGCTCCTGCGGACGGCGCGCGCGGCGGATGCGTACGGCTCTCCCACCGCGCTCGCACGACGCTCCCATGGGGCCGGATGTGGGCCGGTCGGGGCAGTCGGTCACCCGTTCACCCGGCTGAGATCGCCGGGTGCGGGCCGGGCTCCTAGCGTCATGGGCAGGGAGCGCGACCGCATTCCGCGTCATGCCCGTGTCCTGGCCGCGCCGTTTCGAGGAGCCCGAGGAGTTCACTCCATGCCCGCTACCCGTAAGCGGTACCGCCTGACGGGGGCCGCTGCCGCGGCGCTGGTCGTCACCGCCGTCGTCCCCGCGACCCTCGCCCACGCCAACGCGTCCGGGTCCGTCTCACCCGGTGTCGTCGCCCCGGGCAGCCGGGTCAACCTCAGTGTGACGGGCTGCGGCGCCCGGACCGCGAGGGCGTCCTCGCCCGCGTTCGGGGACGTGCAGTTGGCGCCCGGCAACGCCCAGGCCACCCGGCTGTCCGGCAGTGCCATCGTCTTCGGCAGCGCCGCCACCGGTTCGCACCCTGTCACGTTCGAGTGCGGGGGCGCCGGTGGCGAGCGGGTCACGGTGACGTTGACCGTCGGGCTGGGCGCCGCCCGTGGCGGGCTGGGCGGCAGCGTGGACTCGATGAGTACGGGTCCGGTCGCCATCGGCGGCGCGCTGGTGGCGAGCGCGCTGGGCGCGGGGCTGTGGGTGCTGCGCCGGCGCAGGGAGTCGCACGTCTGACGGTCTCCGGCACGCCTGCCGGTCTCCGACCGGTCTCCGGTACCGGGTCTGTTCACCGGATCCATTCACCGGATCTGGTCACCGGGCCTGGGCGACCGGCTCCCGGCCTCGTACGTGCACGCCGTCGAGGAGCGCCGCCGTCGCTTCGGCGATGGCGTTCACGGCGGCGTCGAAGACCTCCCGGTTGTGTGCGGCGGGCGCCCGGAACCCGGACACCTTGCGCACGTACTGGAGGGCGGCGGCGCGGATCTCCTCCTCGGTGGCCTTCTCGGGGATGGCGGGCGGGCGCAGGGTCTTAATGGAACGGCACATATCTCCACTATGGCTCCGCTACCCGGCGGCTCGGCCCTGCTCCGGCAGTTCGGCACCGGACAGTTTCATGATCAGTCCGGCCTGGAGCCGTCCGCGCAGTTCGGGGTCGGCGACCTCGTCCAGCAGCCGGACCGCTTGCGCCATCGACTCCGCCGACCGGCGGTCGTCGCGCAGCGAGGCCGTCTGCCCGGCCATGTGGCGCAGCGCGACGTCGGCCCTGCGGTGGAAGAGCTGCCCGATGAGGGTGACGACGAGTCCGACGGAACTGGTGACGACCCCGAGGTACAGGTCGCCGCTGCTCTCGGCCTTCCACACCGCCAGCGCCACCCCGCCCAGGAGGATCACCGCTCCCGCGCCGGCGAAGCGCTGACTGGTCAGGAAGCTGCTGCGGGCCTGGGTGAGGCCGTAGGCGTAGTACTCGACGAGGAGGGTCGTGAAGTCGTCCTCCGACCCCGTGGGCCGGTGATCGGGATGCGGCACACCGCCGACGTCGGCGTACTTCGGATCGCCCGCCTCCGCCCCGGGCCCCGGCAGCAGCGCCAGCAACCGCTCCCGCTCGGCCTGCCGCCGCCGCTCGAACGCCTGCCCGGCCCGCCGCTCCAGCACGATGTACGCCGCCCCGGCGACGAGCACCGCGACCAACCCGCCCAGCCCCGCACCCCACTCCCCCATCCCCCGACCTTCCCACGCCCTACTCCCACCGCCAAGACCCCGGGACGGGCGCCCGATGGGGCTCGGCCGAACTCCGCCGCGAGGACCGCTACCTCGTTCGGCACCACCATGAACCGCTGATCCCCGCCGCCGGCCGTCGGGCCGCGTGGGGGTGAGATCGATTCAGCGGCCGGCGCGGAGGGCCTCCAGGATGTGGGGCCAGGCGGCTTCGCCGAGGCGCGCGTCGGCTTCGGGTGTCCCTCCGTACAGGAAGCGCTGCGACGCAGGTGCGGGGCCCTCGCCGGGGAGGCGTGGCCGGTGGCCGGCCTCGGGGCGGGTGATGAGACGCACGGGGGCGCCGGCCGCGCGCCGCCGCCGGGCGAGGTCTTCGGCGAACGGGAGCGACGGCCACATCGCGTCGTCCCCGCCCGCGACCAGCAGCAGGTCGGCTCCGGCCGCCTCCACCGGGATCTCGGCCGGCGCCGGCAGGTGGGCGTAGGTCCGCTCGCTGCGTTCGTACCACCCGCGGATGGCGACCGGGCCCGTGTCCGGCTCCGTGGGCGTCCAGGCGTCGTCCATCGGGACGAAGGGCAGCGGCCGCCCCCGCCAGGTCCAGGAGGAACGGTACGGATGGTGGGCTCCGTCGAGGCCGGGGCCGACGTTGCACCACACCCGGGAGGTGGGCGACAGCGCGATGACGACATCGACGCGCGGGTCGTGCACCGCCGTGAGCGTTGCCGCCTCGGCCCCCTTGGAAGTGCCGAGGATCCCGATGCGTCGCGCCCCGCCCTGCCGGAGGTGGTCGACTCCGGCGGTGAAGGTCTCCAAGGGGACCTCACAGATCCCCGGAGGCTGTCCCGGCCCGCCGAACCAGCGGATCGCCAAGGCCACGAAACCCTGCCGGGCGAGGATCCGCGCCCGCTCCCGCTCGATGCGCCCACTGGACCCGGCCAACACCAGAACGCCGACCTCCCCACCCGCCACGGGAGCCACGACCACGCCTTCCCAGGGCTCCCTCACCTCCCGCTCGACGACCTCCACACTCCCCCGCTCCCTGTCGTCTCCGTCGTGGTCCACAGCGATGGAACTGCGGCTGCCGTCGGCGTGGCCGATCTCTGTCGGCGGGGCCGCACGGCGGCGCGCTTCACTCAAGAAGGATCTCTTCGGGGCGCCGGCTGGTGATCGGAACGCCCTGGGCGTAGACGATGTGGTTCAGACAGGCAGTGAGGTCGTCCCCGTGATCGTCTCGGGCCATGCCGCGCAACTCGCGGGCGACATCCAGCCCGTTGACGAGAACGATCGGGTACTGGTCCTCCACCATTTCCACTTGCGCCGGCTCCGAGAAGGCACCGGTGGTCACATAAATGCCGATCCAGCCACGGCGCAGGCGCGCCACGACCCGTGCGATCTGCTCGGCAGACACGAGGCTGTCCGGGTTCACGCACTTGGCTTGGCCCAGGACGACAAGGCTGGTACCGGCAAGCCCTGAGCCGAGATCGATGCGGCCGACGAAATCCGCCCCGCCGTCTCCGGAGCGACGCGTGATCCATCCCTCGCGGTAGTTGTGTCCCGAGCCCTTCAGGACGCGAGCGGCAACGGCCGAGGCCACAGCCTCGAAATCGTGCTTGCGTGTGTCGAACTGCCCGTAGATGAACTGCAGGTCTTCATGTCGTCGGCTGCCCGGCACAGGACGCTGATCACGCACCTTCGTGACGCGAGCTCGAGCAACGCGCCGGCGGACCCGCGGCAGGGCGGAGTGGCCCCGCTTGACCCACTCCCGCCAGGCGCGGGGTGCTTTTACGAGGGTCTCCTGATCGGCGACGGCCGGACTGCGACGCGCAGTGATCCAGTCCCAGTCGACCTGATCGTTCTCGACCGCCAGATCGAGCAGGGCGATGTCGTAGACGTAGTTGGTGAATGTGGTGTGCTCGTGTCCTGCCCACTGAACGATCCGTTCGGCCCGTTCTATGACGCCGATTCCGCAGAACTCGACGTAGCCCTTGACCCTGCCATTGCGCGACACCGCACGGAACAGCAGCAGCGGAGCCGCGCCGGCTCGCTCCTCCGGCGTGGGTGCCTGGTGCTCTGCAAATGCATCGAGCAGGGCGGCATTTCCGGTGGTGGTTCCGGGTGGCTTGGCGAGGCCGGCTTTGTGGTCACCGAAGTAGCGCACGTGGCCGTTGTCCATGTCGAAGACATCGTGCCAGGGCGTCTGCTCACTGCCCGCTTTCCACGGACTGGAGCGGACCAGGATCGCCGGCCGTCGCCGGCGCCCGCCTACCGGGACCTTCGCCATGCCGTTGATGCCGGACTCGAGAAGCGCCCTCTTGTGACCGGGGGAATCCGTCAGGTGGTGGAAGTTTGGATACCCGTCGAGCACGGGCTCGGTCGGGTCCTTGCCACTCGCATAGCGCAGCACCTGCCCGACGCGCAGCATCTCACCCATGGCAATCCCTCCCCAAGGACCCGCAAGAGAGTGATCATCGCACGCGCCCCGGAGGTCGGGGCTGTCCACACCCACCGGTCCCGCCCCGCAACGCGAGGCGGCCAGGCAGGCAGCCGCCGGACCGGACCGGATCGCCCGCTTCGGGGCTGCTCGTGAATGCCGAAGGCCCCCAACCAAGATCGGTTGGGGGCCTTCGGGCTGGTGGGCGCGGACGGTTTCGAACCGCCGACATCTGCTTTGTAAGAGCAGCGCTCTACCCCTGAGCTACGCACCCGTGGACGAGTGGACAGAGTACATGGAGGGCGCACCCCCGGCGCAAACGCGTTCCCGTAGGGGAGAATGGAGCGGGGCATGGCGGACGCGGTACGGGAGAGGGATTGTGACAACGGCATCCCGGCGGTGGTTCGGTGGGCGGGACGAGAGCCGGCGGGCGGACGCGCAGGCGGCGAAGGATGCCGCCGCGGCCGCGTTCTACGAGTTGGACACGGCGCAGCGGGATCTGCGGATCTCGATGGAGACCATCGCGGCGGCGGACGGGTCGCCCGCCGCGCGGCAGGCGGCCGAGGGGTTCGTCGCGCTCGGGCAGCGCATCGACCAGGTCAGCCAGGTGTACATCGAGGCCGTCGACGCGCACGACCTGGACCGTGTCGATCTGGAGGGCTCGGTCGCCGCGCAGGCGCGGCAGCAGTTGACGCGGGCGCGGGACGAGCTCGTACGGGTCAAGGGTGAGCTGGACCGGTTCCAGCAGGGGTTGCAGCCGCTGCTGGACAAGGCGGAGACGCAGCTGGCCCGGGTCGCGCCGGCCCGGGAGCGGGCGAAGGCGGCGTTGCTGGCGGCGAGTGACGCGCTGGACGAGGTTCGTGCGAAGGGGATGCGGGCCGACGACCTGGCGGCGCGCCTCGCCGCGCTGGGGCCGGAGCTGACCATGCTGAACCAGGGCGCGGCCCGGCACGGGGTGCAGGAGACGGTGCAGCGCGCCGACCGCATCCTGCGCGACGCGGAGGCGGTACGGGCCGAGGCGGCCAGGCTGCCGGAGCGGGCGGCGGAGGTCGATCGGCGGCTGGTGAGCCTGCGGACCCGCGCGCAGGCGTTGCGCAATCGGGCGGACCGGGTGGATCCGGTGCTCAGCGAGTTGCGCCGGCGGTTCAGCGCGGCGTGCTGGCAGGACCTCCAGCACGTGCCCGACCAGGCGGTACGGGAGGTCGCGCGGGCGGAGGAGAAGCTGGCGGAGGCCGGCCGGGCGCGGGACGGCCAGCGCTGGGCCGAGGTCGGGGCGCTGATCGACGAGGTCCGCGCCGGTCTGGACGCCACCGACGAGGCGGTGTCGGCGGCGCAGGAGCGGCTGACGCGGTTGGAGGCGGTGGCGCGGGACCCCCAGGACGAGGTGCGCCGGACCCGTTTCGCGATCCGCGACGCGCAGCGGCTGGCGATGGAAGGCCGTACGGTGCCCGAACCGCGGCACGCCCGGCCGCTGGACGAGGCGGTGGCGCGGGTGGAGCGGGCGCTGGCCGGGCTGGAGGGGCGCCACCCCGACTACTGGCGGTTCCTCCAGGAGATGGAGGGGGTACGGGCGGCCGTGAACCGGGTGGTGAACGACATCCGGGTGGAGCGCGGCCACGCCTGAGGCCCGGGCGGGGCCGGGCTTGCCCGGGCGGGGCCGGGGTTGTCCGGGCGGGGCCCGCGGCGGATGCTGGGAGGGACGTCGGGCAGACGTCAGGCAGACGCCAGGCAGAGGAGGCCGTCATGGCCACTCACGCGACGCCGCACGTGCGGCGTCCGGTCGGTGCCCGGCTCGACGAGCACCTGCCGGTCGATCACAAGCTCAGCCGGGTGTACCGGGCGGGCGCGGGCCTGACCGGCCTGCTGCTGGTCGTGTTCGGCGTCCTGGGGCTGGTGCACCGGATCGGGTTCTTCGACACCGGCGGCGACAGGGTGCTGGAGCTGAACACGAACGGGGCGCTGAGCGTCCTGTCGATCTGCATCGGCGCGCTGCTGTTCTACGGGATGGTGGTGGGCGGGAACTTCGCCTCGACCCTGAACATCGTGCTGGGTCTGCTGTTCATCGCGAGCGGGTTCGTGAATCTCGCGCTGCTGGACACCGGGCTGAACTTCCTCGCGTTCCGCATCCCGAACGTGCTGTTCAGCTTCGTCGTCGGCGTGATGCTGATGTGGTTCGGCATGTACGGGCGGGTCGGTGGCGGGCTGTCGCACGACAACCCGTACTGGCGTGCCCGCCACCCCGAGGAGGCGGCGCGGGAGGACCGGGCCGCGGCCGGACGGGCGCTCGGCACCCGGCGCCCGCCCCATCCGGAGCGGCGGTACGGCTAGCCTGTCCGCATGCCTCGTTACGAATACCGCTGCCGTACCTGTGACGACACCTTCGAGGTGAGCCGTCCGATGGCCGAGTCCGCCGCGCCCGCCGACTGCCCGGCCGGTCACGCCGACACCGTCAAGCTGCTCTCCGCGGTCGCGGTCGGCGGATCGGCCCGGGGCGGCCCGGCCGCCACGCCCGCCCCCGCCATGGGCGGCGGCTGCTGCGGTGGGGGCGGCTGCGGCTGAGGCCCGCGCACCCCGGCCCGCGCACCCCGGCCCGCGTGCACACCGGCCCAGGCACCCCGGCCCTCGCACACCGGCCCCCCGCGCGCACCGGCGACAACCGTCGGCCCACGACCGGGCCGGCCCGCGTTACCGCTTGCGCGACAGGGTCAGGCCGTCCGAGATGGCGAGCAGCACCGACTCCATGCGGTCGTCGGCCAGTACGCGGTCGTTGAACGCGCGGATGGCCGCCGCCGCGCCGGTCGCGGCCTCGTCGAGCACCCGCCCGTGGAAGAGCGTGTTGTCGCTGACGATCAGGCCGCCCGGCCGCATGCGCGGGACGAGCTCCTCCCAGTAGGCGATCTGGTTCTCCTTGTCGGCGTCGATGTAGGCCATGTCGATGTGCGGCTCCCCCGGCATCGCACGCAGCGTCTCCAGGGCCGGGGCGATCCGCAGGTCGATGCGGTCGGCGACGCCCGCCTCCTCCCACGCCTGCCGGCCGTACGCGGTCCACTCCTCGGAGATGTCGCAGGCGATCAGGGCGCCGTCCGCGGGCAGCGCCTGCGCCATGGACAGGGTGGAGAAACCGGTGAAGGTGCCGATCTCCACGATGCGGCGGGCCCCCGTGAGCCGGACCAGGAAGGCCAGCAGCGGCCCCTGCTCCTGCGCCGACTGCATCCCCGCCACGTCGGGGAACTTCTCGTACGTCAACGTCACGAGCCCCCGTTGGACCGCGTCCAGCGGGGGGTTGTGGTCGAGCACGTACCGGTAGAGCTCGTCGGTGATCTTGGTGCTGTTGCCCTTGGTCATGCGCCCAGTGTGCCGAGTTCCCCCACCGCTCGCCGGAACGCGCGCACGATGTCCTCGCCCGCCAGGACCCCGGCCCGCGCGAGGGCCGTGACCGACCCGGCGGTCCAGCCGGCTTCCGCGAGTTCGCCGTGGCCCGGTCGCCATCCCCGGTCCGCCGCGAGCAGCAGGTCGGCGTCCAGCAGCGAGTCGCCGGCCGCCAGGGTGGTGCCGGCCCCGGTGCGGCGGGCCACTTCCCGCATGGCCGCGCTCTTGGTGAGCGGGCGCGGGACGGCGTAGATCTTGCGGCCCTGGAGGGACACCGTCCAGCCGCGCGGCTCCGCCCAGGACACCAGTGCCTTCAGCCACTCGTCGGGGACCAGCGCCCGCTCCACGACCAGGTACGCGAACAGGTCCTCCGCCACCCGCGCCTTGCGCAGCCACGCCGGGTCCGCCGTCGCGAGCAGGTGCTCGTTGACCTCGCCGAGCGGGGCGCACTCCTCGGCCAGCCGCGCCGCGACCTGCCGCCGCCAGTCCCGGTCCGGTGCGCCGTCCACGAGTAGTTGCCCGCCGTTGGCGCAGATCGCGTACTCCGCCGGCCGACCGGGGAAGCGGATGCGCTGATACTGCTTGCGCGTCCGGGTGGTCGTGGGGACCCAGACGACGCCCGGGTCCGCGGTCAGCTCCGCCAGCAGGCCCGCCGCGGTCTCGGTCATGTACGACAGCGGCTTGCTCTCGTGGACCTCCACGCACAGCAGCCTCGGCGCCTCCTGGTCGGGCATGGTCAGGCCCAGGGCGGCGGAAGAGTAGATGAGCGTGCGGTCGAGGTCACTGGCTACGAGGACGGTCACTTGGCGGCCACGGCCTTTCCGTCGGCGCCGGTGGCGCCGCGCGTGAAGCGGGGGTGGATGAGTCCGACGCAGGTGTAGGGAAGCCCGTCGACCTCTTCGACCGGCACGCCGCGCTGGCGCGCGAGGAGGCGTACGTGGTCCAGGTCCGCGCCGGCGCCGCGCTGGGCCAGGATCTTCCAGGGCACGCGGCGCAGCAGTACCCGCGTCGTCTCGCCGACGCCGGGCTTGACCAGGTTCACGTCGTGGATGCCGTACTCCTCGCTGATCCGTTCGACGGCGGCCCAGCCTTCCCAGGTGGGGGCCCGGTCGGCGGCCGACAGTTCCTTGACGTCGGCGTCGACGGCCTCGGCCACCTCCTCGAAGCGGGCGGCGACCGCGTCGACGAACGCGACGGACACGTCGGCGCCGGCGAGTTCGCGGTAGAACTTCGCGCCGTGGAAGTCGGTGGGCCCGACCAGGTCGGACCTGAGCACCGTACGCGAGACGAGCCCCGAGACGGTGGAGTTGAGACAGGCGGACGGGATCAGGAAGTCCTCGCGGGTGCCGTACGTGGACACGCACGAGCCGGGGTCGGCGAGGACGACGATCTCCGGGTCGAAGCCGTCGAACCCCGCGAGGGCATCCCGCAGCTCCCGGGTGATGGCCCCCTTGCCCGTCCAGCCGTCGACGAAGACGACGTCGGCGGGGTCGTGGTGGGCGGCCAGCCAGCGCAGCGCGTTGGCGTCGATGCCGCGCCCGCGCACGATGGAGACGGCGTAGTGGGGCAGGTCCAGGCCGTGCCGGACCTGCGCCCAGCGCCGCATCAGCACGCCGACGGGGGTGCCGGCGCGGGCGAGGGAGACGAGCACGGGGGACGGGGACCGTTCGGCGAGCACGGTCTCGGTGACGGTGCCCACGGCGCGGGCTATTCGGGTGGCGGAGGCGTTCAGCGCGCTCTCGTAGAGCCGCTGGTAATCGGGGGACGGCTGGTACTCCACCGGCAGCGACTCGGCATAGTGCGCGCCGCCGGCCTGGATGGCCTCCTCCCGCTCCTCGGTCGGGGCCTCCAGTTCCACGTCCGAGAGGTCCTGGAGCAGCCAGCCGACGTCCTCGGGCGCGTAGGAGGAGAAGGCGGGCCCGCGCAGGGGCTCGGTCATGATCGGCTCCTGCCGGTCGGAAGACGCTGAACGCTCGGCGGCGGCGGGCCGCTCCACGACGGACGGGACGGACGGCACGGCCGCGGCCCCGGGCGCGGGCGACGGTACGTACGACGGCACCACCACCAGCAGCACCTGCCCCGTGTGCGGGGCGAGTCGCGCGAGGAGCCCGTCGGGGGCGTGCAGCGCGTCGGTGTCGGCGTGGGAGTCGACGACGGCGACGACGGCGTCGAAGCCGGCGCCCGCCACGTTGTACGCGTACCGCTGCCCCGGCCCGTCCGCGGGCTCGTCGTGGGCCGGGAAGGTCAGCCGGGTCCGGATGGCGTAGCCGGGGTCGTCCACGGCGAGGACCGGCGAGCGGGTGGTGGTGGAGAAGCGGACCTCGCGTCCCGCGGGCGCCCCGGACTCCTCCAGGGCCCGCGCGAGCCGCAGCGGCGCGTACATCAGCTCCTCGTTGCCCAGGACCAGGACCCGCCGGGGGCCGGTCCCCAGCTCGGCGTCGATCCGGGCGGCCAGCGCGGGCAGCGCCGCCTCCAGGCGGGCGCGGTGCGCGGGGGTGAAACCGTGCCGGCCCCCGTCGGGCAGCCCGGCCGGCCACTCCAGGGCGACGCGCCGGACGGGGGCGGCCGGGCGGGGGTCGGCGCCGGCGGGATCGGCCGGGGCGTCCCGGGACCCGTGGCTCTCGTACTCCTCGACCAGCGCCCGACCCCTGGCCAGGACGTCGTCGGGGAGGGTGACGGTGCCGCGGGCGAGGGCGACGAGGTCGATGCGGGCGCCGAGCCCGGCGGCGAAGGTGTCGAGGCGTTCGCGGTCGGCCGGGGAACGCATGTCCACGAGCGCGACCACGACGTAGCGCCGGCGGGGGTGGCGGGCGTGCAGGTCGTGGATGGTGTTGAGGACGGTGTTGCCGGTGGAGAACTCGTCGTCGACGAGCACCAGCGGTCCGCTGCCGGTCAGCAGCTTCGGGTCCTCGGGGAGCAGCAGGTGCGAGGTGGCGTGCGAGTGGGCTTCCTCGAAGCCGCCGGCAGGCTCGACGCCGGGTACGGGGCGGCGGGTGGAGTGCAGGTAGGGGGCGACGCGGAGGCCGTCGGCGACGCTGTGGCCGAGGCCCGTGGCGGTTTCCGCGTATCCGAGGACGACCGCGTCGGCGGTTTCCTCGCCCAGCAGGTCCCGGACGCGTTCGCCGAGCCGGTATCCGGCGGCGTGGACGGCCGCCGGGGACTGCGGGACGTGCTTGCCGAGGACGCGGGAGACCAGCAGGTGGGCCCGCTTGGGGTTGCGTCGGAGGGCGAGCCCGAGGAGTTCACACAACGGCGGCTGCCCGCTCTCGGCCTGCCCGGGCGCCGCTTGCCCAGGCGCCGCTTGGCCTGGCTGCGCGCCGACCGGTTCCAGGCGTACGCCCAGCCGGTCCGCGACCCAGGTTCCCGACCACACCTCTTCGATCGTCTTCCCCTTCTCGATGGGCTCCGAAGGCTCCGGATACCCAGTGTGCGACGACCGGCTCATACCTGGAGCCCGGCCGTGAGCAGGTCGACGAAGCCGACCTCCTCCCTCGCCACACCGAAGACCTCGGCGCGCAGCATGGTGCGCTCGGCCCAGGCCCGGTGGGGCTTCACCTCGTTCATCTTGTTCGTGTAGGCGGAGCGCATGACGCCGCCGCCGCCGCGCTCGGGGCGCAGGATGTCCTGGGCGTCGCTGAACTCCTCGTGGGAGACCACGGACAGCGCGTGGACGGGTGTGACGTGGGCGGGGTGGATACAGGTCTTGCCGAGCAGTCCGTTGGCCCGGTCGAGTTCGATCTCGCGCAGCAGTCCGTCGAGGTCGTGCTCGATGAGGGCGGTGCGCAGTTCCTCGACGCCTTCCGCGAGGAAGGGGCTGCGGCGCAGTTGCGGCTTGAAGAGGCGCTGCTGGCTGCGGAAGTACTCCCAGACGGGGCCGGTGACGGTGAAGCCGGTGCCGTCGGCGCGGCTGAGGACGTTCACGACGTCGGCGATGACGCCCGCGACGATCTTGACGTCGTAGGCGGTCATGTCGGGGGTGCGGCGCAGTCCGTATACGGAACAGAAGTCGGTCACGCCGAGGCGCAGGGCGAGGACGTGCTCGCGGTAGCGGTTCACGGTCCGGGAGATCCCGGCGAGGGCCTCGACCCGGGTTTCGAGGTGTAGCAGGTCGGGAGTCTCCAGGACGGGCATGGCGTACAGGGGGGCCGTGCCGCTCTCCCGCTCCGCTTGCGCCACGGCGTCGAGGAACGCGGTCCCGCGGCTCTCCGTGAACTTCGGTAGTACGAATCCGGCCAGGTGTCGCGCGGAGCCACCGAGCCGGCGTACGAGGTCGGGTATCTGCTCGGGGGTCCGCACGCGGATGAAGAGGAGCGGGGGTTCCGCGGCGGTCTCGTCGAGTGCGGCGAACTGGCGGATCAGGTTGGCCTCGCCGGCCGTGACCTCGCCGTCGCTGATGGAATCCTCCAGGCAGAGGACCATGGAGACGACTCCGCGGGCCGCCTGCTTGCGGATGTCGTCGGCGAGGCGGGGGCGGATCGCGGGGCTGTAGAGGGTGGCGCCGAGTCCGGCGGCGAGCGTACGGGCGGGGGAGGCGGCGGTGAATTCGGCCGGCTCCTGGTGGAAGAGGTCCTTGCGGACGCTGGGCGATATGTGCCCGAAGTGACGCATGTGCTTCCCCCGTACTGCCTCGGCGGCCCAACTGGCGTGGCCGGTAATAGTACGTACGAATGAGAGTCAAGAGTTCCGCAAGCGCATGAAGTTCAGGTAACCCTCTTGCACCATGCCCAGGTCTCGGGTTCGGTACAAGTGGCTACGGACCGGCGTCTACGGGGGGCCGCATTGTCCAGGTCATGGCCGGGAGGGCAGGATGACCGGCATGACGCACGCGATGCAGAAGGGCTCGAACATCCCGGTGGCCGCCGTGGCGGTCCGGGCGGTGCTGCGCTGGACCACCGGACCCGAGGTGCCCGACGTGGACGCGTCGGCGCTCCTGGTGGGGGCGGACGGGCGCGTGCGCTCCGATGAGGACTTCGTGTTCTACAACCAGCCCCGGCACCCCTCGGGGGCCGTGTGGCGCCTGGGCAAGAAACAGATCGGGGACGCGATCACCGACGCCGTCCAGGCGGACCTGCGCGCGGTGCCGGCCGTGGTGGACCGCGTCCTGGTGGTGGCCTCTGCCGAGGACGTCCCGTTCGAGCGGGTCCGTGACCTGCGCATCCTCCTGTACGACGCCACGCCCACCGGCGGCTCCGAGCCGCTGGCGTACTTCGACGTGCACCCGGAGACGGGCGCCGAGACCGCGCTGATGTGCGGCGAGCTCTACCGTCGGGGCGAGGGGTGGAAGTTCCGCGCCTTGGGCGAGGGCTACTCGGACGGCCTCGTGGGACTCGCGACCGACCACGGCATCTCGGTCGACGAGAACGCCCCCGATCAGGCGGCGACCCCCGCTCCCGGACCGACCGACGAGCAGACGGCCGCGATGATGCCGCCGACCCCTCCCGTGAACCCGGTGTCCCCGGCGAACCCGGTGCCCGCACCGCCGACGCAGGCCCCGCCGGCCGTCGAGCCGGCCTACGGCTACCCGCAGCCGGTGTCCCCGGTTCCGGGCCCGGGCGGCGACTCCGCCTTCCGGCTGCCGGCGCAGGGCCCCCAGTTCATCCGCCGCTGACACCGGAACCAGCCGTGGCCTGACCGGGAGCCCGCGCGCGCGGCCGGTCAGGCTTTGGTGCTCTTGTAGCCCCGCCCCCACTGGAGCCCCCACCCGTACAGCCGGTCGAGCTCGGCCTGGAACCCGTAGACGAACTTCACCTCGCGGCGCACGGTCAGCTCGCCCTTGACGGTCTCCAGCGAGACGACGGCGCAGGACCGGGCCTGCGGGTGGCGCTCCTCCAACTGGATCTCGATGCGCGGCCCCGTGCTGGGGTACAGGGTGACCAGGGCGTGCGTACGGTCGAAGGCGGGCGTCTGGTCGTAGATGTAGACGAAGACCAGCAGCCGCTTGATCTCGTCGGCGTGGTCGAGGTTGACGAAGATGGTCTCGCCCGAGGGGGCGCCGAACCGGTCGTCGCCGCTGAGCTTCACGTACGGCGGGTTGTTGATGTCGCCGTGCAGGTCGCCCAGGGGTTGGACGACGCCGCGGGTGCCGTCGGTCAGCTCGTACAGGCAGCCGATGTCGAGGTCGACGTTGACCATGCCCTGGGTGTGCGCCTGCACCATGTCGGGCTTGAAGAGCTTGAACGGGTGCCGCAGCAGCCGGCCGCTCTGACCCGAGCGGCCACCGATGTCGGAGCTGCGCATCCGCCAGGACAGGTTGACCCGCAGGTTCCCGTGGACGGCCCCCTGTTTGGCGAGTGACACCGTCGGATGCCGCCGCGTCAGCTCGATCGCGTTGGACGAGGCGCTGCCCGAGTCGAAGCGCATGGCCCGGGCGCCCCTGATGCCGTCGAAGAAGCCGCTGTCGAAGACGCTGCCGAAGAGACCCATTTCCCCTACCCCCCTGAAACCCCACACGCGTACGGAAGCGGGGCGGCCCTGGGGTTCCCCTGGCCGCCCCGCACATGGAGCGTTCCGCATTACCGCCGGGCTCATGCCTCGACGGGGACCCCTTCCACTTCCGCCAGACGCTTGTTGCGGCGCACGGAGGACCAGAAGGACCAGGCGATCAGCACGACGCCGACGAGGCCGGTGATGACCTCGTTGATCTCGTACTGGATGGTGACGAGCAGGATCACGGCGAGCGCGCCGATGGCGTAGTGCGCGCCGTGCTCCAGGTACACGTAGTCGTCGAGGGTGCCCTGGCGGACCAGGTAGACCGTCAGCGACCGGACGTACATGGCACCGATGCCGAGGCCGAGGGCCATGAGCACGATGTCGTTGGTGATGGCGAAGGCGCCGATGACCCCGTCGAAGGAGAACGAGGCGTCGAGGACTTCGAGGTAGAGGAACATGAAGAACGCGGCCTTGCCGGCCATGACGACGGCGGAGACGGGATTCCCGCTCCGCTTCGCCTCTTCCTCGGCCTCGTGCTCGGCCTCCTCGTCCTCTTCGAGCCTGTTCTCGAAGTAGCCGGAGAGACCGCCGACGATCATGTAAGTGATCAGGCCGGCGATGCCGGCCACCAGGACCGTCTGTGCCTTGTCGACGTGGGCGCCACCGTGCTGGTGGGCCTGGGTCGCGAAGGTGGCCGAGGTGATGACCAGGGCGATCAGCGCGATGCACGCCGACAGCATGTCGATCTTCCCGAGCTTGGCCAGCGGACGCTCCAGCCAGGCGAGCCACTTGATGTCCCGGTCCTCGAAGATGAAGTCCAGGAAGATCATCAGCAGGAACATGCCGCCGAAGGCCGCGATCGCCGGGTGGGCGTCCGTGACCAACTGCTGGTAGCGGTCCTTGTCGGTCAATGCCAGATTGACGGCTTCGATCGGGCCCAGGGAGGCGGTGATCGCGACGATGACGACGGGGAACACCAGTCGCATGCCGAAGACCGCGATCAGCACGCCGACCGTGAGGAAGATCTTCTGCCAGAAGGCATTCATCTTCTTCAGGATTCCGGCGTTGACCACCGCGTTGTCGAAGGACAGCGAGATTTCGAGGATCGACAGGATCGCCACGATCCCAAAAGCGGTCCACCCCCCGTAGAACACCGCTGCGGCCAGACCGAGCGCAGTGATTGCGAACGACCAGCCGAAGGTTTTGAGAACCACTGGCACCCCATCGTCTTGTACGGCTTTACGAAACGTTGACCCCGAAGTCTAGAGCGATGCCCCGCAGGCCCGACGCGTACCCCTGTCCCACCGCCCTGAACTTCCATTCGCCCCCGTACCGGTAGACCTCGCCGAAGATCATCGCGGTCTCGCTGGAGGCGTCCTCGGTGAGGTCGTAGCGGGCGAGTTCCTGGCCGTCGGCCTGGTTCACGACCCGGATGAACGCGTTGCTGACCTGGCCGAAGCTCTGCCGGCGGGCCTCCGCCTCGTGGATCGAGACGGGGAAGACGATCTTGTCGACCTCCACCGGCACCTTGGTCAGGTCGATGATGATCGACTCGTCGTCGCCCTCACCCTCGCCGGTGAGGTTGTCCCCCGTGTGTTCGACGGAGCCCTCGGGGCTCTTCAGGTTGTTGTAGAAGACGAAGTACGAATCGCCGAGCACCCGACCGTCGCGGCACAGCAGCGCGCTGGCGTCGAGGTCGAAGTCGGCGCCCGTGGTCGAGCGCGCGTCCCATCCGAGACCGACCAGGACCCGGGTGAGGTTCGGTGCGGCCTTGGACAGGGAGACGTTGCCCCCCTTGGCGAGTGTGACGCCCATGTTGTGGTCCTCCCCGGACGACGTGGTGATGGTGGTGCGGGTACTGCGGGTACTGCGGGTGCTGCGGGTTCCGCGGGTTCCGCGGTGGTACCCGTGCTGCGGGTGCCGGTGCCGCGGTGGGGCGGCGACGGCCGGCTGAACCGGGGATTCCGGTGGGCCGGTAAAGCCGGTCCGGCGCCGTACACACAGTGCACGGCGCCGGACAGGATGCGGCTGTGGGTCACAGCCGGCTGGCTGGGGCCAGGACTCAGACGTTGACGCCGAAGTCCTGGGCGATGCCGCGCAGGCCCGAGGCGTAGCCCTGGCCGATCGCGCGGAACTTCCACTCCGCGCCGTTGCGGTACAGCTCGCCGAAGACCATGGCGGTCTCCGTCGAGGCGTCCTCGGAGAGGTCGTAGCGGGCGAGCTCGCTGTTGTCGGCCTGGTTCACGACACGGATGTAGGCGTTGCGCACCTGGCCGAAGCTCTGCTGGCGGGTCTCGGCCTCGTAGATCGACACCGGGAAGACGATCTTGTGCACATCGGCCGGGACGCCGGACAGGTTGACCTTGATGGCCTCGTCGTCGCCCTCGCCCTCACCGGTGGTGTTGTCACCGGTGTGCTCGACCGAGCCGTCCGGGCTCTTCAGGTTGTTGAAGAACACGAAGTTCGAGTCGTTGGCGACCTTGCCCTGGTCGTTGGTCAGGATCGCGCTGGCGTCGAGGTCGAAGTCGACACCGGTGGTGGTGCGAGCGTCCCAGCCCAGACCGACGATGACCGCCGTCAGGTTAGGCGCGGCCTTGGTCAGCGAGACGTTGCCGCCCTTGCTGAGGCTGACTCCCACGGGTCCTCCATTGGGTTTCGATGTGGGGCTGCGCCCCTTCGTGCGGTTGCTGTCCGATCAACGTCTCGATCCTAGTGACGGGTTCCCGCCCGGCAGCGAATTTCCCGCGGATCGGACGGCGTGCGCGTCAGAGGCTGTCGAGGGCCTTGATGTACTCGTTCAGGTCACGCGCGTCGGGCAGCCCGTTGACGACGGTCCAGCGCACGATGCCGTCCTTGTCGATGATGAAGGTGCCGCGGACCGCGCAGCCCTTGTCCTCGTCGAAGACCCCGTAGGCGCGGGAGGTCTCGCCGTGCGGCCAGAAGTCGGAGAGCAGCGGGTAGTCCAGGTTCTCCTGCTCGCCGAAGACGCGCAGGGTCGGCACCGAGTCGTTGGAGACGGCGAGGAGCTGGACCTCGTCGTTCTGGAAGCGGGGCAGCCGGTCGCGCAGCTCGCACAGCTCGCCGGTGCAGACGCCGGTGAAGGCGAAGGGGTAGAAGAGCAGTACGACGGCCTTCTCCCCCCGGAAGTCGGACAGCCGCACGGTGGCGCCGTGGTTGTCCTTGAGCTCGAAGTCCGGGGCCTTGCTGCCGACCTCGATCGCCATCTCTCGCAATCCCTTCGTTCCCGCATTCCTGCGGTGGGCTGTTCGGGTGTGGCCAGCCTATGGGGTATCGGCTCCGGGAGGGGAACGCGCGTACGCCGCCGGAAAGCGCACACCCCGCCGACCGGGGTGATTCCGGTCGGCGGGGTGTGTCCCGCTCGGCTGCGGGCGCGGCTCAGCGCTTGGTCTTGCTGGGGGCAGTCTTGGGCGTCACCAGCTTGGTGGAGGTCCACTCCTTGCCGACGGGCCCGCCCTTGGCGAGCGAGAGGCCGGCCGTCTCGGCGGCCTCGCTGATGTCGCTGGCCTCGACGTAGCCGTCACGGCCCGTCTTGGGGGTCAGCAGCAGGATCAGTGCGCCGTCCTCGACCAGCTCGGTCGCATCGACCAGGGCGTCCGTCAGATCGCCGTCCTCGTCGCGGAACCACAACAGCACCGCGTCGGCGACGTCGTCGTAGTCCTCGTCGGCGAGCTCGCTGACGAGCTTCTCGACGGCGTCACGGAATTCCTGATCGACGTCGTCGTCGTAGCCGATCTCCTGGACCACCTGTTCGGACTGGAAACCCAGCCGGGCGGCCAGGCTCTCCGCGTGGTCCGCGGTCGCGCTCACGGGGTGCCTCCTGCTCATGTTCGGTGAATGTCTTTCGGCGGCGCGCGTACGCGCAGCATTGGGCGTAGTCCACACGGGCGCGGCGGATCGCGCAAGTACCCGGCCGCCGAGACCGTCGAAACGGTGACGATTGCGGCCGTCTCGCCGCAACTTTGAGCCTGCCCGTACGGGCCTGTGGTGATTCATCCCACACCATTCCGCCTCATTCGGCATCGGTCGGGACTTCCCACCTGTTTGAGGGACGAACGGTCTTGCGAAGGGGTTGATCGTCCGGGGCGTAGGGTGGCGGTCCGGCCGGACCCGCTCTGCCGAGCCTTGCGCCCGCTCCACCGACGTTGCCCGGACTTTCCAGGGGTTACCCAGTGGTAGAGGTGAAGATTCGGGCCGAGCGTAAGACCATGGGAGGCGGCGACCCAAGGCACGACTCCCCCCGACAGCGAAGGAACAGCGTGGCTTCCGCATCCGATCGCAATCCGATCATTATTGGCGGCCTGCCGAGCCAGGTCCCGGACTTCGATCCGGAAGAGACGCGGGAGTGGCTCGACTCCCTGGACGCGGCCGTCGACGAGCGCGGCCGTGAGCGCGCCCGTTACCTCATGCTGCGACTGATCGAGCGGGCCCGCGAGAAGCGCGTGGCCGTGCCCGAGATGCGCAGCACGGACTACGTCAACACGATCGCGACCAAGGACGAGCCCTTCTTCCCCGGCAACGAGGAGATCGAGCGCAAGGTCCTGAACGCGACCCGGTGGAACGCGGCCGTCATGGTCTCGCGCGCGCAGCGCCCGGGGATCGGGGTCGGCGGTCACATCGCGACCTTCGCCTCCTCCGCCTCCCTCTACGACGTGGGCTTCAACCACTTCTTCCGGGGCAAGGACGAGGGCGACGGCGGCGACCAGATCTTCTTCCAGGGCCACGCCTCGCCCGGCATCTACGCCCGCGCCTACCTCCTGGACCGGCTCTCCGAGCAGCAGCTCGACGCGTTCCGGCAGGAGAAGTCGAAGGCCCCGTACGGCCTGTCCAGCTACCCGCACCCGCGGTTGATGCCCGACTTCTGGGAGTTCCCGACCGTCTCGATGGGCCTCGGCCCGCTCGGTGCGATCTACCAGGCGCGGATGAACCGGTACATGGAGGCGCGCGGGATCGCGGACACCTCCAAGTCCCACGTTTGGGCGTACCTGGGTGACGGCGAGATGGACGAGCCGGAGTCGCTGGGCCAGTTGTCCATCGCGGCGCGCGAGGGTCTGGACAACCTGACGTTCGTCGTCAACTGCAACCTCCAGCGCCTCGACGGCCCGGTCCGCGGCAACGGAAAGATCATCCAGGAGCTGGAGTCGATCTTCCGGGGCGCCGGCTGGAACGTCATCAAGCTGATCTGGGACCGCTCCTGGGACCCGCTGCTGGCCCAGGACCGCGACGGCATCCTGGTCAACAAGATGAACTCCACCCCCGACGGGCAGTTCCAGACGTACGCCACCGAGTCCGGCGGGTACATCCGCGAGCACTTCTTCGGCGGTGACCAGCGGCTGCGCGCGATGGTCGAGAACATGACCGACCAGCAGATCCAGCACCTCGGGCGCGGCGGCCACGACCACAAGAAGGTCTACGCGGCCTACGCTGCGGCCAAGTCCCACAAGGGCCAGCCGACGGTGATCCTGGCCCAGACGGTCAAGGGCTGGACGCTGGGCCCGAACTTCGAGGGCCGCAACGCGACGCACCAGATGAAGAAGCTGACGGTCGACGACCTCAAGCGCTTCCGCGACCGCCTGCACATCCCGATCACGGACGCGCAGTTGGAGAGCGGCGCCCCGCCGTACTACCACCCGGGCCGCAACTCCCCCGAGATCCAGTACATGCACGACCAGCGCAACGCCCACGGCGGATACGTGCCGACGCGGGTGGTGCGCGCCAAGCCGCTCGCGCTGCCCGACGACTCGGCGTACGCGGCGGCCAAGAAGGGCTCGGGCCACCAGTCGATCGCGACGACGATGGCGTTCGTGCGCATCCTGAAGGACCTGATGCGGGACAAGGAGATCGGCAAGCGGTTCGTGCTGATCGCGCCCGACGAGTACCGCACCTTCGGTATGGACGCCTTCTTCCCGAGCGCCAAGATCTACAACCCGCTGGGGCAGCAGTACGAGGCGGTCGACCGCGAGCTGCTGCTCGCGTACAAGGAGTCGCCGACCGGCCAGATGCTGCACGACGGCATCTCCGAGGCGGGCTGCACGGCCTCGCTGATCGCGGCCGGTTCGGCGTACGCGACGCACGGCGAGCCGCTGATCCCGGTCTACGTCTTCTACTCGATGTTCGGTTTCCAGCGCACCGGTGACCAGTTCTGGCAGATGGCCGACCAGCTGGCGCGCGGTTTCGTCCTCGGCGCGACCGCCGGGCGGACCACCCTCACGGGTGAGGGCCTCCAGCACGCCGACGGTCACTCCCAGTTGCTGGCGTCGACCAACCCGGGCTGTGTGGCCTACGACCCGGCGTACGGGTACGAGATCGCGCACATCGTCAAGGACGGCCTGCGGCGCATGTACGGCCCCGAGTCGGAGGACGTCTTCTACTACCTGACCGTCTACAACGAGCCGATCCAGCACCCGGCGGAGCCGGCCGACGTCGACGTCGACGGCATCCTCAAGGGCATCCACCGGGTGTCGGCGGGCACCGAGGGCAGCGTCGGGGCGCAGATCATGGCCTCGGGCGTGGCCGTGCCGTGGGCGCTGGAGGCGCAGCGGCTGCTGGCCGCGGAGTGGAACGTGAAGGCGGACGTCTGGTCGGCGACCTCCTGGAACGAGCTGCGCCGCGAGGCCGTGGAGGTGGAGGAGCACAACCTGCTCCACCCGGAGGAGGAGCAGCGCGTCCCGTACGTGACGCGGAAGCTGTCGGGCTCCGAGGGACCGTTCGTGGCGGTCTCGGACTGGATGCGGTCGGTGCCGGACCAGATCTCGCGCTGGGTCCCCGGCCCGTACACCTCGCTCGGCGCCGACGGGTTCGGCTTCGCGGACACCCGTGGCGCGGCCCGCCGGTTCTTCCACATCGACGCGCAGTCGGTGGTGCTGGCGGTGCTGACCGAGCTGGCCAAGGCGGGTCGGATCGACCGCTCGGTGCTGAAGCAGGCGATCGACCGGTACCAGCTGCTGGACGTCACGGCGGCCGACCCGGGCGCGGCGGGCGGCGACGCGTAGCCGTCACTCTTCCGAGGGGGCGTTGGGACAGGTGTCCCAACGCCCCTTACCCTTTCTTTACCATGCTGTCAGGAAGGAACCCTCCCGCCAGGCCCGGTGGGAGCGGCGGAGCCAGACCCCGCTGCTCGTGCTCGCCGTGGCGTTCGCCGTCGCGTACGCGGTGCCGATCGTGGCGCCGGACGCGAGTCCCGCGGTGCACCGGGCGTGCACGCACGCCGAGTGGGTGGTGTGGGCCGCGTTCGCCGCCGACTACCTGGTCCGGCTGACCCTCTCGCCGTCGCGCAAGGCGTTCGTCCGGGGTCACTGGCTGGACCTGGCGGCGGTGCTGGTGCCGATGATCCAGCCGCTGCGGCTGCTCCGGCTGGTGTCGACGCTGTTGCTGGTGGGCCGGCGGGCCCGGATGGCGCCGCAGATCCGGCTGACGACGTACGTGGCGGGGGCGGTGGTGGGGCTGCTGATGTTCGGCTCGCTGGCCGTGCTCAGCGTGGAGCGGGACGCGCCCGGCGGGAACATCAAGAGCCTCGGGGACGCCCTGTGGTGGTCGGTGACCACCATGACCACGGTCGGGTACGGGGACCACTCCCCCACCACCGGGCTGGGACGGCTGCTGGCGGTCGGGCTGATGCTGTCGGGGATCGCGCTGCTGGGTGTGGTCACCGCCAACATCGCCGCCTGGTTCATCTCCCGGTTCGAGCGCGACGACCAGGTGGAGCGGGCCCAGACGGCCGCGATCGCCGAACTGGCGCGAGAGGTACGGGCGCTGCGCGCCGAGGTCGCCCGGCTGGGCGGCGCGGCGCGACCGGCGCCGGAGCCGGGGTCGGGGCGGCAGCCGGAACCAGGGTCGGAGCCGGGATCGGGTGGCGCCCCGGCGCGGGAGGACCGCGCCGGGGCAACGGACGGGGCGGTGGCCGGGGCGGTCGACGGCGTCGAGCCGGCGGACGACCGCCCCGTGTCGGCGGCGCCCGTCAGCGCTCCCACACCTTGAACGCGCGTACCTGGTACGGCGACTGCGGCAGCCAGACGCCGTCGCCCGGGTAGGTCTGGAACTCGCCCGTCTCCTGGCACTCCGCCGACTGGTACGTGGTCACCGGGCGGCCGGTCCGGTTGGTGAGGGCCTGGGCGCTGGTCCCGGCGGGCAGGGCGGTGCAGCTGTTGATGTCGAGGGTGCTGAGTTCGTAGGTGTGCCGGGTGCCCTTGAAGTCCGGCTTCGCCCACAGGCAGAGCTGCCCGGTGGCACAGGCGCCGAGCGTCGGTGGCCCGGCGGCGTGGGCGGGGCCCGCGGTGCCCGGGACGAGGGCGGCCGCGGCCAGGGCGACGGCGGCGAGGAAGGTGGTGGGGCGCGCGGGGAAGGCGCCGGGACGCGCGGGGAAACTCGTACGCATGACGGGTCAACTCCTGGTGGACGGCGGGCCCCGGACCGTTTCCGGAAGCTCCGACGACCCCACGCTGACCTGCGGTGACGCGGC
Source organism: Streptomyces sp. NPDC058279 (assembly GCF_042881255.1). Classification (NCBI taxonomy): domain Bacteria; kingdom Bacillati; phylum Actinomycetota; class Actinomycetes; order Kitasatosporales; family Streptomycetaceae; genus Streptomyces; species Streptomyces sp. NPDC058279. Next base: position 392,949 of record NZ_JBHVYA010000002.1, read on the forward strand.
TGCGGAAGGGGCTGCGACCGGGTCCACCCGGATAGGCGACAGCCCCGCCGGAACCGTCCGGCGGGGCTGTCGTACGCACGGGGTTGACGCCGGCGGCGCCCGAACGGCGGGCGGCCGGCGGGCCGGCTGCGGGCTCAGACGTGGGCCGCGCCCGCTCCCGCGGCGGCGTTCGCGCCGCGCTTGGTGAAGCCGGCCACGACCGCCGCGAGCACCGCGACCACGCCCGCGACCGTGAAGGCGGCGCTCATACCGGAGACGAACGTGTCGTGCGCGACGGTGGTGATCGCCTGCTTGACCTGCTCCGGGACGCCCGGCGGGACGGGCGCGATGCCGACCTGCACCCCCTTCTCCGCGAGGTCGAGCTGCTCGGGACCGAGCGGCGGCAACCCCGCGGCCCGCCAGTTGTCGCCGAACGAGTCACGGACGGTGCCCGCCATGACGGCGCCGAGAACGGCGGTGCCCAGGCTGCCGCCGACCTGCATGGCGGCCTGCTGGAGGCCACCGGCCACCCCGGACAGCTCCAGCGGGGCGTTGCCGACGATGACCTCGGTGGCGCCGACCATGACGGGGGCGAGGCCGAGGCCGAGGAGGGCGAACCAGAGCGACATGACGAGGGTGCCGGTGCCCGGCGTCAGTCGGGCCATCCCGAAGCAGGCCACCGCGGTGGCGACCATGCCGGCGACGAGCGGGACCCGCGGCCCGATCTTGGTGATCGCGGCGCCCGCCAGTGGCGATCCGATGATCATCATGCCGGTGAGCGGCAGCAGGTGCAGGCCGCTGTCGACGGGCCTCATGCCGTGGACGTTCTGGAGGTAGAAGGTGACGAAGAACAGGCCGCCCATGAACGCGAAGGCCATCAACACCATCAGGACGGTGCCGGCGGACAGTGGCAGCGAACGGAACATCCCGAGCGGGATGAGCGGTTCGGCGACCCGGCTCTCCCAGAGGGTGAAGAGCCCGAAGCAGACGACCGAGGCGCCGAGGAAGACCAGGGTCTTGGTGTCGCCCCAACCCCACTCGGCGGCCTTGATCAGGGCCCAGATCAGGGAGAACATCGCGCCCGACAGCAGCAGGACGCCCAGCAGGTCGAAGGAGCGCGGGGCGTTCTCGGCCCGGTGGTCGAGCAGGATGAACAGGCCGAAGCCGAGCGCGACGACGCCGACCGGCACGTTGACGAAGAAGACGGACTGCCAGCTCACGTGCTCGACGAGCAGGCCGCCGACGATCGGCCCGGCGGCGGTCGAGGCGCCGATGACCATGCCCCAGATGCCGATGGCCATGTTCAGCTTCTCGGCGGGGAAGGTGGCGCGCAGCAGGCCGAGCGCGGCGGGCATCAGCAACGCGCCGAAGAGACCCTGGGCCACGCGGGCGCCGATGACGAGTTCGACACCGCTGGACAGGCCGATGACGGCCGAGGAGAGCGCGAAGCCGGCGATGCCGATGAGGAACGTCTGCCGGTGGCCGAAGCGGTCGCCGAGCTTGCCGGCGGTGATGAGGGAGACGGCCAGGGCCAGCAGATAGCCGTTGGTGATCCACTGCACCTCGGCGAGGGTGGCGCCGAGGTCCTTCTGGATGGCGGGGTTGGCGACCGCGACGATCGTGCCGTCCAGGGTCACCATCATGACGCCGATCGCGACGGCGAAGAGGGTGAGCCACGGATGGCCGCGCAGGCCTGAACCCGACGGCGCCGGGCCGGACTTCTCCAGGTTCACCCGGCCGTTGGCGGTGATCTGACTAGTCATGCGAACAGGCTAGTGACAGCGACTGACACTTCACAAACGGCTTAACAGGACAGTCGCTGTCAGGTGGGTCACAGGTACCCTGACCGCTCACTCAGCGTCAGAGCGGGCCGACGGCACAGGCCGTCCGCCCGCGCGTCGCCTTCGGCATCGGATCGGGCCGACGGCAGCACACCGGAAGGGGACCCCGCGGTGACGACCGAGCACCGGCCCGCGCCGGCCGTCCCGACGGCCGGCCTGCGCGAACGCAAGAAGCGGCGCACCCGGGACGCGCTGCTGCGCGCGGCCCTCCTGCTGTTCCTCTCCCAGGGGTACGACAAGACGACGGTCGACGAGATCACCGACGTCGTGCAGGTCTCCCAGCGCACCTTCTTCCGCTACTTCGCCAACAAGGAAGAGGTCGCCTTCGCCGTCCAGGACCTGGTCGAATCGCACTTCGTGGCGGCCCTGCGGGCCCGACCGGCCGCCGAGGGCCCGCTGACGGCCATGCGGAACGCGGTGCTCGTCGCCTGGGACACCGTCGACGAGGCGATCTCCGACGTGGTGCCCGTCGACCTCTACATGCGCGGCTACCAGCTCATCGAGTCAACGCCGGCGCTGCTCGCCGTGCACCTGCGGCGCTCGACCGAGCTGGAGGAGCGCATCTCCCGGCTCGTCGCCGACCGCGAGGGCCTGGACGTGGACGCGGACCCGCGGCCACGGGTGGCGGTGGCCGCCTTCTCCGGCGTCATGCGGGTCACGGGGCGGCTGTGGGGGCAGGGTCAGGACACCAGTGTGGCGGCGATCCGGCGGATGACCGAGGCGTACCTCGACCAGATCGGCCCGGCGCTGGCCGCGGACTGGCGCTGAGCGACCGCGCCCATGGGGCGTACGTGCGGCGCCCGGGGCAGTAGCCGAGCGTGACGGCCCGAGCGACTGTGACACGGTCGGCGGTGAGACCCGTCACCCGGAGTGCCAGGTACTCCAGCGGTCTCCTAGGCTGGTTGCAGTGAAACTGCCCGGCTCCGTCCACCACACCGCCGGCGCCACAGCGCCCCCCGCCGCAATGCGCACCCTGCTCGCGCTCGCGGTCGTCCTCGTCATGCTGGTGATCACCGGCTGGACCTCGGTGCACCGGCCCGAGGCGGGCATCTCCCCCCGGGCCGCCGCCCTCTCCGCCTGGTCCCTGGCCCGGATCGACGGGCGGGCCCTGCCCTCCGCCGACGCCCCCGCCGCCGCGGTCTCGCGCTTCTTCGCCGGGCTCGACGGAGCCCAGCGGGCCCGGCTCGCGGACGGCTACCCGCTCGTCGTCGGAAACCTCGACGGGGTGCCCGCCGCCACCCGCTACCGGGCCAACCTGCACTCCCTGGAACAGGCCCGCCGGGTGGAGGAGGCCCGCAGCCGGGACGTGGCGCTGACCCCGGCCGACCGCGCCACCGCGCTCCGGCGCGCCCATCGCCTGGAATCGCTGGCCGACCCGGCGCGGCAGATCCTCCTCTTCGACCCCACCGGCGACGGGCTCGTCGCGGAGGTCTTCGGCGACCTGGACCAGGCCCGCCGGGTGTCGGTGATCGTGCCCGGCGTCGACACCGACCTGCTCACCTTCGAGCGGACCCAGCGCCGCCTGACCGCGCCGTCGGGCATGGCGCGCTCCCTGTACGAGGCCGAACACGCGAGCGCGCCGGACAGCAGTACCGCGGTCATCGCCTGGGCCGGGTACACCGCGCCCACCGGCGTCGGCATGGACGCCGCCACCGGAAAGCTGGCCGTGGAGGGTTCCGTTCGGCTGCGGGCGCTGACCACCGCACTGCCCGGGCGCTCCAGCGTGGCCCTGATCTGCCACAGCTACGGGTCGGTCGTGTGCGGGGTCGCCGCGCACGAGCTGCCGTCGCGGGTGACCGACGTGGTGGTGGCCGGCAGCCCCGGGATGCGCGTGTCCAACGCCGCCGAGCTGCACACGGCGGCCCGGGTGTGGGCGATGCGGGACTCCGGGGACTGGATCGCCGACGTTCCGCACCTGGAACTGGGCGGCCTCGGGCACGGGGCGGACCCGGTGTCGCCGGACTTCGGCGCGCGGCTGCTGTCCTCGGCGGGCGCCCGCAGCCACACCGGCTATTTCGAGCCAGGGACCGCCTCGCTGGACAACTTCGCGAAGATCGGAACCGGCGCGTTCGGTTCCGTTGTGTGCGTGACCGGGGACGACACGTGCCGACAGGGAGTTTCGGGGGACTGACGGGCCTTCGGGCCCCACAGAACCGTCTCTGCGGCGAGGGGGACGAGCGGGGGCACGTCCCTTTACCATGAGCCGCATGGGGGACGTACTGGCCGGAAACCATGCTGTCTGGGAGTTCGACTCCGACTCGGTGACCATCCGTTTCGCGCGGGGGCTGCGGACGCCGCGACTCTGGCACGCCCTCAGGGAGCGCCGGATCCCGCTGGAGGCGCTGTCGGAGATCAGTCTGACGGGGGGCAAACGGGACTCGGTGGTGCTGCGTGCCGTGCCCCGGCCCGGGGCGGACCCGCTGATGGAGGCCGCCGCAGGCCAGCTCAAGGAGAGCCTTGACCCGTACCGGGTGGTGCTGCCCGGCGAGTCGGCCCCGAAGGCCGCGGCGCTGGCGGACGAGGTACGCGATCGGCTCGGACCCGCGACGGCGGCGGAGCGCTTCCTGGTCGCCGTCCCCGAGGCGGGCGCGCCCCTCAAGGCGTACGACGCGCGGGTCGGGTTCGACGGGACGGCCGTCACCTTCCACTGGTCGCGTACCGGGGCCAGCAGCACCAAGTGGAAGGCGGGCGACCAGCGGTATCGGTTGGGGGATGTGACGGGGGTGGTGTGGCGCTCCCCCGAGGGGCCGGAGGGCCACCTGCGGCTGCTGTTGCGGGACGCCGCGACGGGTGAGGTCCGGCCGGACCACGACCTGGCGGCGGCCGTGTTCGGGGTGGGGTACGGAGCGGTGCACGAGTCGCTGCCGTTCGCGGCGGCCGTGCTGGCGGCGGTGCGGGGGCGGCGGATGCCGGTGACGGCCGCCGGGCCGAGGGCCGCCGGCGGGGACCGGCTCCATCACCTGGGCGAGCTGCACAGCGCGGGGCTGCTCACGGACGCGGAGTATTCGGCGCTGCGGGACCGGCTGGCGTAGCCGTACCCCGCCGGGGTCGGCCGGGCTGCCGCGCCGGGCTCCGTGGGGCCGCGCCCCACCCCCCGCGCCCGGACTCCGCCCAAGCCGGGCCGGACCGGGGGCCCGCGCCGCGGACCCGGGCAAGGGCTGCAATGGCCCGGCCCCGCCGGCGGGGCCGGCACCCCCTAGCCCTCGCGGGCCGCCGAGGTGGAGGACATGTCCGGGTAGCGGTCGCCCGTGACCTGGGCGGCGATCGGCTCCAGCAGTGCCAGTTCCGCATCCGTCAGGGTGATCCGCGTCGCCCCCGTGTTCTCCGCCAGCCGCCCGGGCTTGCGGGTGCCGGGGATCGGTACCACCGACAGCCCGTGCACCGCCGACCGCTGCTGCACCCACGCCAGCGCGATCTGCGCCGGCGTCGCCCCGTGCGCGGCGGCGATCTCCCGCACCGGGGCCAACAGCGCCGCGTTCGCCTTCGCGTTGTCGCCCGTGAACCGCGGCTGGTACTTGCGGAAGTCGCCCTCCGACAGGTCCGCCGCCGCGTCCGCGAACGCGCCCGTCAGGAACCCGCGCCCCAGCGGGGAGTACGGCACGAACGCCACGCCCAGCTCCGCCGCCGCGCCGACCGCGCTGCGCTCCACGTCCCGGCTGAACAGCGACCACTCCGACTGGAGGGCCGCGATCGGGTGCACCGCGTGCGCCTCGCGCAGCTCCGCCCCCGTGACCTCGCTGAGGCCCAGGTGGCGCACCTTGCCCTCGCGCACGAGTTCGGCCATCGCGCCCACCGACTCGGCGAACGGCACGGCCGGGTCGCGCCGGTGCATGTAGTACAGGTCGATCACGTCGGTGCCCAGCCGCCGCAGGCTGCCCTCGACCGCCTGCCGGATGTAGGCCGGGTCGTTGCGGATGCCGCGGTACTGCGGGTCGTCGCTGCGCTCTATGCCGAACTTCGTCGCGAGGGTGATCTCGTCCCGGTGCGCGGCGACGAACGGTGCGAGGAACTCCTCGTTCGCCCCGCGCCCGTACACGTCCGCCGTGTCGAAGAGGGTGACCCCGGCGGCCAGGGCCGCGTCCAGGGTCTGTCGGGCCGCCGTCTCGTCCGTGTCCCCGTAGAACTCGCTCATGCCCATGCAGCCGAGACCCTGGACACCGACCAGGGGGCCACCCTTGCCGAGTTCGACCCGCTCGATCTTCTTCGTGCTCTCCGTCATTGCCGTACAGCCTTCCCCGCGTAGTGATCGATCTTGTAGTCCAGTACGGCGAGCGCGTCCTTCATCTCCGAGAGCCGCGCCCGCACCTCTCGGCGGGTCCGTTCCAGCAGCTCCCGCCGCTGGTCGACGGTGTGCTCCCCCTCGCGGACCAGTTCCGCGTAGCGCACCATGTCCGCCACCGACATCCCGGTGGTGCGCAGCTTCCCGACGAAGGCCAGCCAGTCGAGGTCCTTGTCGGTGAACCTGCGCTGTCCCGAGTGGGAGCGGTCCACGTGCGGCATCAAGCCGATCCGTTCGTACCAGCGCAAGGTGTGCTGGGTCAGACCGGTCCGTGCCTCGACTTCGCTGATCGTGTACCGCGTCTGCGTCAGGCTCATGGCGACCACGCTAAATCCTTGGAGTGCACTCCAAGCAAGTAGGCTCGGGCGCATGGAGAGCCCGGAGACCTTGCAGACCCTGCGGACCATCGAGAGCTGGCCGGCGGCGACGGCCGCGGCGGCCGTCGTGCGCGCCGACGGGAGCCTCGCCGGCGCCCACGGGCCCGTGGACCACCGCTTCCCGCTGGCCTCGGTCACCAAGCCGCTCACCGCGTACGCCGCCCTCGTCGCGTACGAGGAAGGCGCGGTCGAACTGGACGAGCCGGCCGGACCGGAGGGTTCCACGGTCCGTCACCTGCTGGCCCACACCAGCGGGCTGGCGTTCGACGAGCACCGGGTGATGGGTCCGCCCGGGCAGCGCCGGTTGTACTCCAACGCGGGTTTCGAGGTGCTCGGCGACCACATCGCCAAGGCCACCGGCATCCCCTTCGCCGAGTACCTGCACCAGGCCGTCTTCGAGCCGCTGGGCATGGCGTCGAGCACGCTGGAGGGCTCCCCCGCCAAGGACGGCGTGTCGACCGTCTCCGACCTGGTGCGCTTCGCCGCCGAACTCCAGGCGCCCCGACTGCTGGACGTGCGCACGGTCGCCGAGGCCACATCCGTCGTGCACCCGGGGCTCAAGGGCGTCCTGCCGGGTTACGGGCACCAGTCCCCCAACGACTGGGGGCTCGGCCTGGAGATCCGCGACGGCAAGTCCCCGCACTGGACGGGCACCACCTCCTCGCCGCGCACCTTCGGGCACTTCGGCCAGTCCGGCACCTTCCTGTGGGTGGACCCGGACGCGCGCGCCGCGTGCGTGGCGCTGACCGACCGCGCCTTCGGCCCGTGGGCCGTGGAGGCGTGGACCCCGTTCACCGACGCGGTCCTCGCCGAACTCCGCGGGCGGTAGCCGCCTCCGGCGAGGCTCAGGGGAGTTCGAAGACCAGCAGTTCGCCCGGGGAGCCGGCGACGATGGACAGGCCAGGCTCGTCGGTGATCCGTGCCGAGTCGCCCGGGCCGAGTTCCTCGCCGTCCAGGCGCAGGTCGCCGCGGACCACGTGCAGGTAGACCCGGGGCGCGGTCGGTACGGTGATCCGTTCGCCCGCGCCGGGCCGCCGCACGCGCAGGACCGCCCCGGCCGCGGGGATCTCGTAGGGCTCCCCGTCCGCGAGACCCGGCACGAGCCGGTACGAGGGTTCGCCGCCCGCCGTGAGCGGGGCGAGCCAGGTCTGGACGAAGCGCAGCGGCGCGGGGCCGTCGTTGCGCTCGATGTGCCGCGCGCCCGACCCGGAGGCGAAGTGCTGTACGTCGCCGGCGCGGACCAGGCCGGTGTGGCCGGTGGTGCTGTCCTTGTGGGTGAGTTCGCCCTCCACCACCCAGGTGACGATCTCGGTCTGGCTGTGCGGGTGCTCGTCGAACCCGGAGCCGGGCCGCAGCAGCTCCTCGTTGCAAGCCAGGACGGGTCCGAAGCGGATGTTGTCCGGGTCGTAGAAGGACCCGAACGAGAAGGCGTGCCGGGTGGTGATCCCAGCGGCCGGGTTCCCGCCCTCGTACCGGTCCGCGGCACGGCGTACATCAATCATGGTGGCCACCGTAGACCCCCGGGGCGGGTGCTTCCGGGACGGCTCCGGCGGGCGGCCGGGAGGGTCGGTCCCGGACCCGGCTCCGCGCCGGGGCGCCGATAAGGCAGTCTTGTCCCGTGCCCCAACCCGAACGTGAGCATTCCCCCGAGACCGGCCCGGCGCGTCCCGCGCACGCCGCGCAACCCGCGCATCCGCATCCCGCGACGCTGCGCCGGCTGGAGAAGTCCGCCGGTCGGCTCTCCGCGAACGCGATCGCGCGCATGGACGAGACCCTGCCGTGGTACCGGGCGATGCCGCCGGAGAACCGGTCGTGGATCGGCCTGGTCGCCCAGGCGGGCATCGCCGCGTTCACCGAGTGGTTCCGGCACCCGGAGACCCCGCAGGCGATCTCCACGGACGTGTTCGGGACGGCTCCGCGGGAGCTGACGCGGGCGATCACGCTGCGGCAGACGGTGGAGATGGTCCGTACCACGATCGAGGTCATGGAGACCGCGATCGACGAGGTGGCGGCCCCGGGTGACGAGTCGGTGCTGCGCGAGGCGCTGCTGGTGTACGCGCGGGAGATCGCCTTCGCGACCGCCCAGGTGTACGCGCAGGCGGCGGAGGCGCGCGGGGCGTGGGACGCCCGCCTGGAGTCCCTCGTCGTCAACGCGGTGTTGTCGGGCGAGGCGGACGAGGGCGCGTTGTCGAGGGCGGCGGCGCTCGGTTGGAATTCGCCGGAGCACGTGTGTGTCGTCCTGGGCACGGCCCCCGACGGGGACAGCGAGCTGACGGTCGAGGCGATCCGGCGCGCGGCCCGCCACCACAAGCTCCAGGTGCTGACGGGTGTGCTGGGCGATCGTCTCGTGGTCATCGCGGGCGGCAGCGACAACCCGTTGCAGGTGGCGAAGTCGCTGATCGGGCCGTTCGCGGCCGGCCCGGTGGTGGCCGGCCCGGTGGTTCCCGACCTGTTGAACGCGACGAAGTCGGCGCAGGCCGCGGCGGCCGGTCTGAAGGCGTGCACGGCCTGGCAGGACGCCCCGCGTCCGGTGCTCGCGGACGATCTCCTTCCGGAGCGCGCGATCGCGGCTGATCCCTCGGCGCGGGAGCAGCTGGTGGAGGAGATCTACAGACCGCTGGAGGAGGCGGGCTCGGCGCTGCTGGAGACGTTGAGCGTCTATCTGGAGCAGGCGAGCAGTCTGGAAGGGGCGGCGCGGATGTTGTTCGTCCACCCCAACACGGTGCGCTACCGGCTCCGACGTGTGACCGACGTCACCGGCTGGTCGCCCTCGGATGTCCGTTCCGCGTTCACGCTCCGGATCGCCCTGATCCTGGGGCGTCTGGCCGACGGCGATCTCCAGTCCTAGACTTTTGTCGGACATCAACAATTACCCCGACGGTTCTTCGTCCCTGTCCCCACGGGCGGCGCGGGCCGGATACAAGAGAGAGTGTGAGGGTGCTCGTACTCGTCGCTCCAGGCCAAGGCGCTCAGACGCCCGGCTTCCTGACTCCCTGGCTCGAACTCCCCGGCGCCGCCGAGCGCGTCTCGGGGTGGTCCGACGCTCTCGGGCTCGACCTCGCCCACTACGGCACGAAGGCCGACGCCGACGAGATCCGTGACACGGCCGTGGCCCAGCCGCTGCTGGTCGCCGCGGGTCTGCTGTCCGCTTCGGCGCTGGGTTCCCCCGCCGCTTTCGGCGCGGTCGCCGGTCACAGCGTCGGCGAGATCACCGCCGCCGCGTACGCCGGTGTGCTGAGCGAGGCCGACGCGCTGTCGCTCGTCCGGACCCGGGGCCTGGCCATGGCGGAGGCCGCGGCCGTCACCCCGACGGGCATGGCCGCGGTGCTCGGCGGTGACCGCGACGTGGTCGTGGCGCACCTGGAGAAGCTGGGGCTCACTCCGGCCAACATCAACGGCGCGGGCCAGATCGTGGCGGCCGGCACCCTGGAGCAGATCGCCGCTCTGGAGGCCGACAAGCCCGAAGGCTCCATGAAGGTCGTCGCCCTCAAGGTCGCGGGCGCCTTCCACACGCATCACATGGCACCGGCGGTCGCCACCCTGGAGAAGGCCGCCCAGGCCCTCGCCCCGGCGGACCCGGCGCTGACGTACGTGTCGAACAAGGACGGCGGGGTCGTCACCTCGGGCGCCGATGTCGTCGCCCGCCTGGTCGGCCAGGTCGCCCATCCGGTCCGCTGGGACCTGTGTATGGAGACGTTCGCCGAGCTGGGTGTCACCGGGATCATCGAGCTGTGCCCGGGCGGGACCCTGACGGGTCTGGCCAAGCGCGCGCTCAAGGGCGTTCCGAACGTGGCCCTGAAGACCCCGGACGATCTCCAGAAGGCCGCGGCGCTGATCGCCGAGCACGCGGCCTGAGAGAAGGAGCCCCCTCAGCATGTCGAAGATCAAGCCTGCCAAGGGCTCCCCGTACGCCCGCATCCTCGGTGTCGGCGGTTACCGCCCGACCCGTGTGGTGCCCAACGAGGTCATCCTGGAGACGATCGACTCGTCCGACGAGTGGATCCGCTCGCGCTCCGGCATCGCGACCCGGCACTGGGCCTCGCCCCAGGAGACGGTCGCCGCGATGTCGGTGGAGGCGTCGGGCAAGGCGCTGGCCGATGCCGGCGTCTCGCCGGAGCAGATCGGCGCGGTGATCGTCTCCACGGTCTCGCACTTCAAGCAGACGCCGGCCGTCGCGACGGAGATCGCGCACCGGATCGGGGCGGTCAAGCCGGCCGCGTTCGACATCTCCGCGGGTTGCGCCGGGTTCGGTTACGGCCTGACGCTCGCCAAGGGCATGGTGGTCGAGGGATCGGCGCAGTACGTCCTGGTCATCGGCGTCGAGCGGCTGTCGGACCTGACCGACCTGGAGGACCGCGCGACGGCCTTCCTGTTCGGTGACGGCGCCGGCGCGGTGGTCGTCGGCCCTTCGGACGAGCCGGCCATCGGCCCCACGGTGTGGGGTTCGGAGGGCGACAAGTCCGAGACCATCAAGCAGACCGTGCCGTGGGACGAATACCTCGGCAAGGGCGGCGGCGAGAAGTTCCCGGCCATCACCCAGGAGGGCCAGGCGGTCTTCCGCTGGGCCGTCTTCGAGATGGCCAAGGTGGCCCAGCAGGCGCTCGACGCGGCCGGGATCACCGCCGATGACCTGGACGTCTTCATTCCGCACCAGGCCAATATGCGGATCATCGACTCGATGGTGAAGACTCTCAAGCTGCCGGACCACGTCACGGTCGCCCGTGACGTGGAAACCACCGGCAACACGTCGGCCGCCTCGATTCCGCTCGCTATGGAGCGGCTCCTGGCGACCGGAGCGGCGAAGAGCGGCGACACCGCGCTCGTCATCGGCTTCGGGGCGGGGCTCGTCTACGCCGCGACGGTCGTTACCCTCCCCTAGGGCCGGGATCGTTTTTCCCTCCCTGATCATCAATTAGCTAGCGAAGGAGCGCCTCATGGCCGCCACCCAGGAAGAGATCGTCGAGGGTCTCGCCGAGATCGTCAACGAGATCGCCGGTATCCCGACCGAGGACGTCCAGGTCGACAAGTCCTTCACCGACGACCTGGATGTCGACTCCCTGTCCATGGTCGAGGTCGTCGTCGCCGCCGAAGAGCGCTTCGACGTCAAGATCCCGGACGAGGACGTCAAGAACCTCAAGACGGTCGGCGACGCCGCGGACTACATCCTGAAGAACCAGGCCTAAGAGCCTGCCGAGCGTTTGTCGCCACCCCGCGGTGGCGCCGTGACAATTCAGCACCCCCTGAGACGTGGAGAAAGAATTCCTGTGAGCCCGACCAATCGCACCGTGGTCGTCACCGGTATCGGCGCAACCACTCCGCTGGGTGGCGACAGCGCTTCGACCTGGGAAGGTCTGCTTGCCGGCCGTTCCGGCGTCAAGCCCCTGGAGGGCGAACGTTTCGCCGAACTCCCGGTCCGCATCGCCGCTCAGGCCGCCGTGGACCCGAGTGAGGTCCTGCCCAAGCCGCTGGCCCGCAAGCTGGACCGGTCGGCGCAGTTCGCGCTGATCGCGGCCCGTGAGGCCTGGGCCGACGCGGGCTACACCGCCCCGGCCGGCGAGGACGACTCGATCGTCCCCGAGCGACTGGGCACCGTGATCGCCTCCGGCATCGGCGGCGTCACCACCCTGCTCGACCAGTACGACGTACTGAAGGAAAAGGGTGTGCGCCGGGTCTCGCCGCACACCGTCCCCATGCTGATGCCGAACGGCCCGTCCGCCAACGTGGGCCTGGAGGTCAACGCCCGCGCCGGTGTGCACACGCCGGTCAGTGCCTGCGCGTCGGGCGCCGAGGCCATCGGCTACGCCGTCGAGATGATCCGTACCGGTCGCGCCGACGTGGTCGTCGCCGGCGGCACCGAGGCGGCGATCCACCCGCTGCCGATCGCCGCGTTCGCCAACATGATGGCGATGTCCAAGAACAACGAGAACCCCACCGAGGCGTCCCGCCCCTACGACAAGGCCCGTGACGGCTTCGTCCTCGGCGAGGGCGCGGGCGTCGTGGTCCTGGAGTCCGCCGAGCACGCCGCCGCGCGCGGCGCCCGGGTCTACTGCGAGGTGCTGGGCCAGGGCCTGTCCGCGGACAGCCACCACATCGCGCAGCCGGAGCCCACGGGCCGCGGCGTCGCGGCCGCGGTGCGCAACCTGCTGGACAACACGGGTCTCGACCCGGCCGAGCTGGTGCACCTGAACGCGCACGCCACGTCCACCCCGCAGGGTGACACGGCCGAGCTGAAGGCGCTGCGCCAGGTCCTCGGCGACGACCTCGACCACATCGCGATCTCGGCGACGAAGTCGATGACCGGCCACCTGCTGGGTGGTGCGGGCGGCATCGAGACGGTCGCGACGGTACTGGCCCTGTACCACCGCATCGCACCGCCGACGATCAACGTCGACGAGCTGGACGACGACATCGACGCGGACATCGTGCGCGGCGAGCCGCGCAAGCTGCCGGTGGACGGTCCGATCTCGGCGATCAACAACTCGTTCGGCTTCGGCGGCCACAACGTGACGCTGGCGTTCCGTACGGTCTGACGCGCCGACCCCGAAGACCGCGAAAGGCCCGCCCGGGTGACCGGGCGGGCCTTTCGCGTGGGCCGGGCCGCGTGGCGGGCTCAGACCACCTGGTGGAGCCAGCGGACCGGGGCGCCCTCGCCCGCGTAGCGGAAGGGCTCCAGCTCGTCGTCCCAGGGCTTGCCGAGCAGCGTGGAGATCTCCGTCTCCAGGTCGCTCTCGCCGCTCGCGGACCGGGCGAGGGCGGCGCGCAGCCGGTCCTCGGGGATCAGGATGTCGCCGTGCAGGCCGGTGACGGCGTGGAAGATGCCGAGTTCCGGGGTGCAGCTGTAGCGCTCGCCCTCGGCGGTCGGGCAGGGCTCGGCCGTCACCTCGAAGCGCAGCAGGTGCCAGCCGCGCAGCGCGGAGGCGAGCTTCGAGGCGGTACCCGCCTCGGCCTGCCAGGAGAATTCGGATCTCCAGGTTCCGGGGGAGGCGGGCTGCCTGATCCAGTCGAGGTTCACCCGCACCCCCAGCACCCCCGCAACAGCCCATTCCACGTGCGGGCAGAGCGCGCGCGGTGCGGAATGCACGTACAGAACTCCACGTGTCGTCACCGGGACCTCCAGTGTGGGACGAGGTCGGGAATAAACTCCAGAAAACGGACAGTATGTGACGAGATGTAATGTAACGGAAATGATCTGACATTGCGTCGCGGGACCTGCGGCCGAAACGCCACGGGAAAAAGCTACCGTGCGCCAGGGGTCCTGGTGTGACGTACGGTCGCTCAGAACCCCGTGAACACAGAGCATTCACTCAGCAGGACGCCCCCGCGGGACGGGGGACGACGAGGGAGGGACCACCCCGATGGGCACCACCGCTCCGCGCCGACGCACCCGCCGGACCCTCGCGGCGGCGGTCGCGACGGCCGCCCTGCTGGCAGGGGCGGTGACGGCCTGCGATTCCGGCGGGCCGGGGACCGAGGGCGGTCGCGGGGCGCAGGCCGGGCCCCGCTGGAACACCGCCCCGAAGTCGATCGCCGCCGTGGGTGACTCCATCACCCGTGGGTTCGACGCCTGTTCGGTACTGGCGGACTGCCCCGAGGTCTCGTGGGCCACCGGCGCGGACCCCGAGGTCGACTCCCTCGCCACCCGACTGCTCGGCCCCTCCGACGCGCCCGCGCACAGCTGGAACTACGCGGTGACCGGCTCCCGGATGGCGGACCTGGCGGGCCAGCTCACCTCCGCGGCCGCCCACAAGCCCGACCTGGTCACGGTGATGGTCGGCTCGAACGACGCCTGCCGGCCCACCATTTCCTCGATGACCTCGGTGGCCGCCTTCAAGACCAACTTCGAGAAGGCCCTCGCCGAGCTCAGGGCTGCCTCTCCCGCGACCCAGGTGTACGTGTCCTCCGTGCCGGACCTGCAGCGGCTGTGGGAGCAGGGCAAGGACGCCCCGATGGTGCGGCAGGTCTGGAAGCTCGGCATCTGCCAGTCGATGCTGGCCGAGCCGCTGGCGTCGACGCGGGAGGCGACGGCCCGGCGCGAACGGGTCCGGGCGCGCGTGGTCGAGTACAACGAGGTGCTGCGCACCGTCTGCTCGAAGGACCCGCTGTGCCGCTACGACGGCGGTGCCGTGTTCCAGTACCCCTTCGGCACGGACCAGTTGAGCCGCTGGGACTGGTTCCACCCGGGCAAGGCGGGCCAGGCCCGGCTCGCGGAACTCGCCCACCGACAGGTGACGGCGCCGGCGCCGCCGCGCTGAACTCCCCCACCGCCTGCAGAGGACCGGTGGCGGCCGTCAGGGGCCTCCACCGGTCCGGTTCAGGGGTGATTTCCGGCCATTACGCCTGGAGCGTGGCCGTCAACCGCGTGTCGCCGTGCGCGTGGCTCACGCGGACCTCGTACGCGCCGCCGATCCGCCGCCAGGACCCGGCCGCCTCGTCCCAGATCTCGAAGGCCCGCTCGGGCAGGGCGATCTCCGCCTCGACGCTCTCGCCCGCGCCCGCCGCGACCGACGCGAAGCCCGCCAACCGGCTCACCGGGCGCTCCGCGGGGTCGGCGAGCGGGGCCAGGTAGACCTGGACGACCTCCCGGCCCGGCCGGGAGCCGGTGTTGGTCAGTCGCACCCGCGCCACCGACCCGGTGACCTCCAGCGACTCGTACGCCCATTCGGTGTAACCGAGACCGTGCCCGAACGGATAGGCGGGGGCCACCCCCCGGGCCTCGTACGCCCGGTGCCCGATCAGGAGGCCCTCACGGTACTCCAGCCGCCCCGCCGCGGGGACGACCTCCGTGACGGGGGCGTCGGCGATCTCGGCGGGCCAGGTGGTGGGCAGTCGGCCGCCGGGCTCGGCCGCGCCGAGGAGTACGTCGGCCAGCGCGGCGCCGCCCTCCTGTCCGGGGAACCAGGTCAGCAGCACGGCGGCCACCTGCTCGCGCCAGGGCAGCTCCACCGGGGAACCGGCGTTGACGACGACCACGGTGTTCGGGTTCACGGCGGCGACGGCCCGCACCAGGTCGTCCTGGCGCCCGGGCAGCCGCAGGTCCTTGCGGTCGAAGCCCTCGGACTCGACGCGCTCGGTGGTGGCGACGACGACCACGGCGGTGTCCGCGGCCCGGGCGGCCGCCACCGCCTCCGCGATCAGCTCGTCCGCGTCCCGCCGGGGCCCGAGGTGGAGCAGCGAGAACATGATGGCCTTGAGCGGCAGGGCGCTCACGTCGGGGACCTGGAAGGTCAGGGACACCTCGACGGGCTCGCCCTCGGTCAGGGTCACGCGGGCGCGTTCGCTGGGGGCGCCGAAGAACGCCTCGAAGGGGTCGGCCTCGTCGCCCATCGACTGGACGCCCTCCCAGAGCGGGCGCCCGTCCACCGCGAGGGCGAAGGCGCCCAGGCCCCGGGTGCCGAAGGCGTGCTCGCCGCTCTCGCGCGGCACGAACGTGCCCGTGACCTCGATGGTCGCCATCGTCTCGTACGCGGCGCCGGCGGGCAGGTCCGCGCCGATCCACTGGACCTGGCCGGACGGCAGGCTGCCTTCGCCGAGGACGGCGCCGGCCGCGTCGCGGCAGATCGCGCGGAGTTCGAAGCCCTGGTCGGCGGGGACGAGCTCCTCGCTGGGGTCGGCGCCGACGCTGAAGGTGAGCGACCCGGCGGGGAGCGTGGCCGCCAAGCCGTCGAGCGGGGAGACGACCCGCTCGGGGAAGACCGTCGCGGAGCCGCCGCCGAGGACCCGGGCGTCGCGGGCGGCGGCGCCGATCAGGGCCACCGTGCGACCGCCGGAGGTGTCGAGCGGCAGGGCGCGCCGCCCCTCGGCCACCACCTGGTTGCGGACCAGGACGAAGCCGCGGACGGCGACCTCCCGGGCCAGGGCCGCGCCGTCGATCCCGGCCGGGGGGTCGGTGACGACGGCGGGCGCGCCTTCCAGCGCCCCGACCCGGGCGGCGAGCCGCAGGACGTTGCGCACGGCGCCGTCCACCGCCTCCCGCGGGACCTCCCCGGCGCGGACCGCTTCGGCGAGGGCGGCCCCGTACACGGTCTGCGGGCCGGGCATGGCCACGTCCAGGCCGCCCAGGATGGCGCCGGCCGTGGAGCGGGCGGCCATCCAGTCGGAGACGTTGCAGCCGTCGAAGCCCCACTCGGCGCGCAGCACGTCTTTGACGAGGTGCCGGTGCTCGGTCATGGTCGTGCCGTTGACCCGGTTGTAGGCGGTCATGACGCCCCAGGGGCGGGCGTTCTTGACGATGGCCTCGAAGGGCGCCAGGTACAGCTCGCGCAGCGGGCGCGGTGCGATGACGTTGTCCACGGTGAACCGGTCGGTCTCGGCGTCGTTGCCGACGAAGTGCTTGACGGTGGTGCCGACGCCGCCGTCCTGAACGCCGCTGACGTAGCCCGAGCCGATGGCGCCGGTGAGGTACGGGTCCTCGGAGTAGCACTCGAAGTGCCGGCCGCCGAGCGGGGACCGGTGCAGGTTGACGGTCGGCGCCAGCAGGACGTGGACGCCCTTGCGGCGTGCCTCCTGGGCGAGGAGCCGGCCGACGCGGCGGGCGAGCGCGGGGTCCCAGGAGGCGGCGAGCGCGGTCGGGGAGGGCAGCGCCACGGACGGGTCGTCGGCGGTCCAGCGGACGCCGCGGACGCCGATGGGGCCGTCGGACATGACCAGGGAGGCCAGCCCGATCTCGGGGAGGGCGGGCAGGGACCACATGTCCCGGCCCGACAGCAGCCGGGCCTTCGTGTCGAGGTCCAGCTTGTCGAGCGCGGCCGCTACGGCGTCTTCGCGGGCCTGATCGGCATCGGTCACGGCCGTGCCTCCTCGTCTGGGATGCGTGCGGTGTGCGGTGCGGTGCGCCCATCCTGATGCCGACACCTGTTGAACGGTAGGTCTTGTTATGTTTTTGTGATACTCGCATACCGTACGGTCCTGCTGGCAGGTGCGAACGGAAGGGGAGCCGGGGCGATGGTCAGGGCGAGGAGCGAGGAGCGGCGCGGCGAGATCGTGCGCGCCGCGGTCGAGGTGATCGCGGAGCGCGGTTACCGGGGCGCGTCCCTGGGCGCGGTCGCCGAACGCGTCGGCCTGACCCAACAGGGGCTGCTGCACTACTTCCCCACCAAGGAGGCCCTGCTGGTCGCGGTGCTGGAGGAACGCGACCGCTGGGACACCGGCGGTGGCTCGCGCGCCTCCGCGGACACCTGGCGGCTCGACCTGCTGGCGTCCCTCGTCGACTACAACGCGATGCGCCCCGGCATCGTGCAGACCTTCTCGGCGCTGCTGGGCGAGAGCGTCACCGACGGGCACCCGGCCCGGGAGTTCTTCACCGACCGCTACGCGCAGGTGCGCGCCGAGATGGCCGCGGTGCTGCGCGCGGAGTTCGGCGACCGCCTCCCCTCCGGCCTCACCCCCGAGGAGGCGGCCCCGCTGCTGACCGCGGTGATGGACGGGCTCCAGTACCAGTGGCTCCTCGCCCCGCAGTCGGTGGACATGCCGGCCGCCTTCCGCTCCTTCCTGACCCTGCTCCGCGGCCCGGACGCGACCCCTTAGCGCAGGGGGACGGGCCCCCGTCCGGGACCCGGCGGCGGCCGGCATCCTGAAGCCCATGAAGATCGCGGCAGCCCAGCTCACCTGTGTCCCGGCCGACGTCACGGCCAATGTCGCCGCGGCCGTCGCACTCGCCGCCGCCGCGCGGGAGCAGGGCGCCGGACTCGTGGTGTTCCCCGAACTCACCCTGACCGGCTACGAAATGGACGCGCTGGCGTCCGACCCGGGCCTGTGGCTGACGGACGCCGAGGACCCCCGACTGGACCCGCTGCGCTCCACCGGTATCGCCACCGCCGTCAACGTCGCCCTGCGCACGACCGGGCCGCGCCCCGTCCTCGCCACGCTGGTCCACGACGCGACCGGCGCGCACGTGACGACGTACGCGAAGCAGCACCTCTACCGGCACGAGCACGACGTCTTCGCGGCCGGCGCCGCCGACGGCCGCTTCACCCTCGGCGGCATCCGCTTCTGCCTCGGCGTCTGCTACGACAACCACTTCCCGGACCTGCCCGCGCGCGGCGCGGCCGACGGCTGCCGGGTGCACCTGGCGAGCTCCCTCTACGGGACGGGCGACGGCATCCGGGAGCGGGCCACCGTCTACCCCGGGATCGCCCGTGATCACGGCCTGTACGTGGTGCTGGCCAACCACGTCGGCCCGGCCGGCCCGTGGACCGGCTGCGGCGGCGCCGCCGTATGGGCGCCGGACGGCACGCTCCTGGCCGAGGCGGACGACCGCACGCCCTCCGTGGTGACGGCCGCCGTCGAGGTCTGAGCAGAGCCGTCCGACCGGAGGCATCCGGGCAGCGCCGTCCGAGCGCGGCGTTCTACCAGGGCTTCGGCGGACCGAACTCCCCGACCGGGACGGTCCGCGCCCCGCGTTCCGCGCCCTCGCCGGCATCCTCGGCATCCGCTGCGGCGGTGTCCTCGGCGGCGCCGTCCGCCCCCACCAGGTGCCGCGCCATCAGGGTCGCCCCCGCCACGGCGCCCGGCATCAGGAACACCGCCACCAGCGGCACCAGGAACGCCAGCACCAGCGGCACCCCGAACCCGAGCGCCAGCGCCCGCCGCCCCCGCAGCAGCGTCAACTGCTCGTCGAGGTCGACCCGGCGCCGCTGGAGGGCGACGGAGGTCAGCTCCTGGGTGAGGAAGTAGCCGGACACGCAGAAGCCGATCACCGGCACCACCGTCTGCCCGATCACCGGGACGAACCCGAGGGCGAACAGCAGGACCCCGTACAGCGCCACCCGCAGCAGCAGCCGCACGCTGTCCCGGCCCGAGATCCACAGGTCCCGCCACAGGCCGCGCCCCGACTCGGGCACCTCGCCGCCCTCGGTCCGGTCGACCTGCTCGGACAGGGACTCGTAGAACGGCTGACCGATCAGCAGGGTCACGGCAGTGAAGGTGATCACCGCGAGGAAGAGTCCGAGGGCGAACACCAGGGCCGTCAGGAAGCCCCGGAACAGCCCGAGCCAGGGCGCGGACCAGTCGTCGGCGAAGGGCGTCGCCCAGGCCGTCATGTCGTCGGCGCCGTACCCGAGCCCGACCAGCGCGCCCGCGTACAGCACGAGCGAGACCAGCCCCGGCAGCAGGCCGAAGCCGAGCCACCGGCCGTTGCCGAACACCCATCGCTGTCCGGCGAGCAGGTACCGGAAGCCCCCCACAAGATCACCCATGCGGCCCAGTTTACGGCGAAGGCCGCACCCCCCAGGGGGGTGCGGCCTTCGCTTCGGCGCGGTGCGGGATCAGACGGCCAGCTCGACCGTGATGTTGCCGCGGGTGGCCTTGGAGTACGGGCAGACCTGGTGGGCCTTCTCGATGAGGTCCTTGGCGGTGGCGGCATCCACGTTCGGGATGACGGCCGAGATCTTGACGATCAGGCCGAAACCGTCGTCGTTCTTGCCGATGCCGACCTCGGCGGTGACGGTGGAGCCGGAGATGTCGGCGTTCTCGTTCTTCGCGACGACCCCGAGGGCGCCCTGGAAGCAGGCGCTGTAACCGGCGGCGAACAGCTGCTCCGGGTTGGTACCGGCGCCGCTGCCGCCGAGCTCCTTCGGCGGGTTCACGACGACGTCGAGCTTGCCGTCGTTGGTGGCGACGCGACCGTCACGGCCGTTCTCGGCGGTGGCCACGGCGGTGTACGCGACGTCGGACTGCGTGATGGACATGAAAGTGGATCCTCCATAGGAATCGCCGTGACTCGCGCCCACGATCACGACGGTGTGGAGTGAGCCTAACGGGTGAAGGAAACGATCATCTTTCCGGTGTTCTCGCCGCGCAGCATTCCGAGGAAGGCGTCGGCCGCGTTCTCGACGCCCTCGACGACCGTCTCGTCGTAGCGCAGCTCACCCGAGCGCAGCCAGCCGGCCACGTCCTGGACGAACCGGTCCTGGATGCCGGCGTGGTCGCTGACGAGGATGCCCTGGAGGCGCAGCCGCTTGCCGATGACCTGCACGAGGTTGCGCGGGCCGGCCGCCGGCTCGGTGTCGTTGTACTGGGCGATCGCCCCGCACAGGGTGGCCCGGCCGTGCACGTTCAGGGAGGAGATGGCGGCTTCGAGGTGGTCGCCGCCGACGTTGTCGAAGTAGACGTCGATGCCCTCGGGAGCGGCGTCCTTGAGCTGCTCGGCGACGGGGCCGTTCTTGTAGTTGAAGGCGGCGTCGAAGCCGTACTTCTCCGTGAGGAGCGTCACCTTCTCGTCCGAGCCGGCCGAGCCGATCACCCGGGACGCGCCCTTGATCTTCGCGAACTGGCCGACGAGGCTGCCGACCGCGCCGGCGGCGCCGGAGACGAACACGGCGTCTCCCTCCTTGAAGGAGGCGACCTCGAAGAGACCCGCGTAGGCGGTCAGGCCCGGCATGCCGAGCACGCCCAGGTAGGCGGAGAGCGGGGCGAGCGAGCCGTCGACCTTGGTGGCGTGCTTGGCGTCCAGCTCGGCGTACTCGCGCCAGCCCAGCCCGTGCAGGACGTGGTCGCCCACCGCGAAGCCCTCGGCGGCGGAGGCGACGACCTCGCCGACCGCGCCGCCGTCCATCGGCCGGTCCAGCTGGAACGGCGGTACGTAGGACTTCACGTCGTTCATCCGGCCGCGCATGTACGGGTCGACGGACATGTGGAGGTTGCGCACCAGGATCCGGCCCGGGGCGGGCTCGGCGTTCACCGGGACCTCGCGCAGGGCGAAGTCCTCGGCGACGGGCCAGCCCTGCGGGCGGCGGACGAGGTGCCACTCGCGGCTCACGGCGGGGATCTGGGACATGGTGTGCTCCTGAGGCATGGGGAAAACGGAACCCGGCGGCGAAATACTTCACTACCTGAAACAACCATGCTCCTGGATATTTCATGTTGTCAAGTAAATGGGTACGCTGGTTCCATGCCCAGTCGTCGCACAGACCCCCTGACCCTTGAGGTCGTCGAACTCATCGGCGACGTCGTGGCCCGCTACCACCAGGAGTACGAGCACGCGGCCGCGGGCCACCAGCTCACCGGCGCCCAGGCCCGCGTCCTGAACCTGCTGTCCCTGGAACCGATGCCCATGCGCCGGATCGCGCAGAAGCTCAAGTGCGAGCCCTCGAACATCACCGGCATCGTGGACCGGCTGGAGTCGCGTGGTCTGGTCGAACGCCGGCCGGACCCGGCGGACCGTCGGGTGAAGCTGGCCGCCCCGACCGAGGAGGGCCTGCAGACCGCCGACCGGCTCCGCGAGTCGCTCGACTTCGCGCGCGAACCGCTGGCCGGCCTCTCCGACGCCGAGCGGGGGACACTGCGGGACCTGCTCAGGCGCATGCTGGGCTGAGCCTCACCAGCAGAAGAGCCAGCAGGTCGGCTTGGGCTTCTTGGTCTTGGTGGGGGTGGGCAGCGGCGTGGGCGGCTTCGCGGTGCCGGACGTGCTGGGCGCGGGCTGTCCCGGTTTCGTGGGCTGTACGGACGTACCCGGCCCGGAAGCGGTCGGCGTCGGCCCCGGTGTCCCGGATGCGGAGGCGCTCGCCCCGGCGCCCGGCTGCGCGGACGCGCTCGGGCT
This sequence comes from Streptomyces sp. NPDC058279, assembly GCF_042881255.1. Lineage (NCBI taxonomy): Bacteria > Bacillati > Actinomycetota > Actinomycetes > Kitasatosporales > Streptomycetaceae > Streptomyces > Streptomyces sp. NPDC058279. The sequence continues at coordinate 414,960 of NZ_JBHVYA010000002.1, forward strand.
CCCGCCGGGCCCGGCCGACTTCGTCGCGCCCCCGGTGGCCTTCGCACCCCCGGCGCCCTTGCCCGTGCCCGTCGCGCCGGAGTGCGCGGCCCCGCTCGGCGCGTCCGGCGCCGGCTCCGGCTTCTCGGGGCCGACCTCGTCGGTCAGCTCGACCTTGGCGGCCCGGCCACCGCCCTCGTCGTCCGTCGCCATCCGGGCCAGGGCCACCGAACCGCCGGTCGCCAGCAGCAGGCCGAGTCCGACGCTGAGCACGGTCCGGCGGCCGCGGGCGGCGGCCCGGCCGCGCGACCGGCCCCGGCCCTCCACCGGCCCGGAGAGCAGCACGATCGACTCGGTGTACGGGTCGGCGGGCCGGAGGGCGGGGTCGGGGGCGTCGCCGTGACCGGGCCCGGCGTACTCGGGCCCGGCGTACCCCGGCTCGGCGTACTCGGGCCGGGCGTAATCGGGCTCGGCGTACCCCGGCTCGGCGTATGCGGTCCCGCCGGCGTGGCCGGGGTCTCCGTGGTGCCCGTACTCCGGCTGCGCGTACCCCGGCCGCACGGGGTCGTGCCGCGCCGGGTCCGGCTGTCCAGGGCCGTACTGCTCGTGGCCGTACCGCTCATGGCCGGGCGCCGCGGCGGAGGCCGGCGGGGCGGGTATGAGGTACTCGGCCGGGGTCCCGCATCCGGCGCACGCGAGCGCGCCGTTGAGGTACCTCCGACAGGCAGGGCAGTAATTCATAGGGCCCGCAGGCTACGTGGTGATCGGCAACAGCGGGATTCCGGGAACGTAAGGATCCTGTGTGGAATCGTGACTTCCATGACCGCGATCCCGCCGAAACCACCCCCGGCCGGCTCGGGAGCCTTCGGCCCGGCCGCCTTCCAACTGGTGCTGCTGCGCAGGATGGCGGACTTCCGACCGGACCTCGCCGAACGGGCCCGGCTGCGCCTGGGCGCCTCGCTCGCCGAGCAGCGCCAGGCCAACAAGCGCTGGCAGGCCATGGTCCGCTCGCCCCGGTCCCGCGGGGCCCTGGCCCGCTACCGCTCGGTGCTCGGCCCGCCCGAGTCCACCGGGCCCCGGCGGATCGGGGACCTGGAGTGCGAGGCGCTGCTGTGGCCGGTGCCGCTCTGGCCCGACCTGCGCTTCGAGGTGCTGGCCGGGCCGGACGGGGCGGTGTGGAACGAGTGGCTGGTGCGGGCCCCGGGCGCGCCGGGGCCCGTACTGGAGGGCCCGGAGGATCTGCGGCCCTGGTCGGCGACGGTGGACGAGGTGGCCCGCGCCTTCGCGCCGGTCCGGCCGATGGAGGGCACCGCCCCGACGCGGTGGCGGCTGGCCTTCACCGCGTCGGGGACGCCGCTGGTGGCGGAGTTCACGTACGGCCTCCTCCAGGAGGTCCGGCCGGGGACGGCCTGAGCCGCCCGGCCGGGCTCAGGAGGCCAGGAAGGCCCGTACGCCGGCCGAGGTGGCGTCGTCCCCGAGCAGGTCGTTGTGTTTCAGGCAGCCCACGACCACGTTGGTGGCCCCGGCCAGTGCCACGCTGTCGTCCGGGTTGACGACTTCGTCGCAGTCCGACCGGAAGGTGGCGTAGGCGACCGCGCCCGGCGTCTCGTCCCCGACGGCCAGGTTCTTCACCACGTACGAACCGGGGGTCATGTCCCGGCACGCCTGGTCCCACAGGGCGCAGGCCCAGGCGGTGGAGGTGCCGTGGTTGGGGCCGGCGAGCGAGACCCAGTGGGCGACGGTCGCCGTACCGCCGCCGAACTTCACGTACCAGCGGCTGACCAGCGAACCGAAGGAGTGGCCGACGATGTCCACCCTGGCCGCTCCGGTCTGCCGGCGGACCTGGTCCACGTAGGCGCCGAGCCGCCCGGCGAGGACCTCGTTCACCGACTGGTGGGTGTCGTAGCCCCAGGAGAAGAGCTGCGCGTCGGTGTACCCGTCGGCGCGCAGGTCCTCCCGCAGCGACCCCCACACACCCGGATCGGCGTTGTAACCGTGCACGAAGACCACCGGATCGCGGGCGGCCGTCCGTTCGGCGGGTCCGGCCGCCGCCCGGGCCGGCGCGGGCGCGAGGAGGGCGACGCAGAGCGTCAGGCAGAGCGTCAGGAGGGCCGGCAGTCCCTGGCGGGGCGTCAGCATCGGGTCCCCTTTACCTCGTTACGCGCCGGTAGCGCGGACAGTGCGCGCATCGTGGCGCCTGTCGGTACAGAAGACCACCCCTGTGCAGCACCGCCCGGCACACGCGACCCACCCCGGCCGGAGCATCTCAACAGGCGCGGGACCCTATTGACCCGAGAAGATATGAGTTGTCCGACCGGCAGTCGCCGGTCTTCTTGCGTCAGCGCTCTCGGAGGGATCTGCCGTGACCGTCAGTCTTGAGCAGTTGCGCCGCTGCCACGTCGCTGTCGACCTGGGGGCGGCCAGGACCCGCGTCTACGTGAAGGGCGCCGGCCTGGTCGTCGACGAGCCCAGCGTCGCCGCGGTGAACACCCGTACGGGGGCACTCATCGCCGTCGGCACCTTCGCCGAACGGATGACGGGCCGTACGCCCGACTACATCCGGGTGGTGCGCCCCGTCTCCGGCGGCACCGTCGTCGACATCGAGATGGCGCAGCGGATGCTGCGTCACCTGCTCGGCGAGAAGCTGCGCCGGGCCCTGCGGCGCAAGCCGCGGCTGCGGGCCGCCGCCTGCACCCCGCACGACGCCGATCCGCTCGCGCAGCGGGCGGCCGTGGAGACGCTGGTCGGCCTCGGCGCCCGGCGTGTCGAGCTGGTGGACACCCTGATCGCGGCGGCCGTCGGCTGCGGCCTGCCCGTGGAGCAGCCGACCGCGACCATGATCATGGTGTGCGGGGCGGCGGCCACCCAGGTGGCGGTGCTGTCCCTGGGGTCCATCGTCACCGCCGAACGGATTCCGGTCGGCGGCGAGGCCATCGACCACGCGGTGGTGCAACACCTGCGCCACGCGCACGAGCTGATGCTCCCCAGCCAGGCCGTCCGGCCGCTCCAGCTCGCCCTGCACGGCAACGGCATCACCGCCGAGGGTCCGGCCTCCACCCTCATCCACGGCCGGGACGTGGCCACCGGGCTGGCCCGCTCGGTGCAGGTGGACACCGCGGCGGTGCGCGACGCGATCCACACGCCGCTGACCGCGGTGCTCGACGGCATCGGCAAGGTGCTGCGGGACTGCCCGCCGGACCTGGTGGCCGACCTGACGGACCGGGGCATCATGATGGTCGGCGGCAGTGCCCTGCTGCCGGGCCTGGACCAGATGCTGCGCGACGCGACGGGGATGCCCGTGGCCATCGCCGAACGCCCCGACGTGTGCGCCGTGCTGGGTCTGGGCGCGATGCTGGAAGGAAAGATCGCCCCGATGGTCCTCAACCCCTTGACCGAATGACGCCACACGCACCTGAACACCCGGAGGGCGCGCCGGGCCGGGAGCCCGGCACACCGGACGCTGCGGGCCCGGCGGAGTACGCACGGTCCGCGGAGTCGGCGAGCCTGCCCGTGCTGTTGGAGGCGGTGCTCGCCGTCGGGTCGGAGCTGGAGCTGCACAGCACCCTCCAGCACCTGGTGGACTCGGCCGCCGACCTGTGCGCGGCGCGTTATGCCGCGCTCGGGGTCGTCGACCCGGAGCGCGGCCGGCTGACCGAGCTGTTCACCTCCGGTCTGACGGCCGCCCAGCGGGCCGCGATCCCCCGGCTGCCGGACGGTCGCACGGGCCTGCTCGGCGCGCTCATCGGCGACCCGCGACCACTGTTGCTCGACGATGTCGCCCAGGACCCCCGCTCGGCCGGCTTCCCGCCCGGACATCCGCCGATGCGGGGGTTCCTCGGCGTACCCATCCGGGTGCACACCGAGGTCTTCGGGAACCTCTACCTCACCGAGAAGCGCGGCGGCGGCCCCTTCACCGACGAGGACCTGTCCCTGCTGCGCGTCCTGGCCTCGCAGGCCGGGATAGCGATCGGCAACGCCCGCCTCTACGACACCGCCCGCCGCCGGGAGCGCTGGATCGAGGGCGCCGCCGCGGTGACCACGACCCTGCTGGCGGGCCGCCCGGCGGCCGACGCGCTGATGTGTGTCGCGGAACGGGCCCGGCTGCTGGCGGACGCGACGGCCGGGGTGGTGCTCCAACCGACCCCCGAGGGCGGCATGGAGATCGTCGCCGCCTCGACGCACGGCGACCCCGGCGACCTGGTCGGCACCACCATCGCCCCGGGTTCGGCGGTCCTGGAACAACTCCTCGGTGGGGAGCCCGTCTTCATAGAGGACTCGGCGACGGACCCGCGGATGACCACCCGCGTACGGGAACGGTTCGGCCCGAGCATGATGCTCCCGCTCCAGAGCGGCGGCCGGCTGATCGGCACCCTCGCCCTGCCGCGGGCCCGCGGCGGGCGCCCGTACGACGCCGTGGACCGGCTGTTGGCCTCGCAGTTCGCCTCCCAGGCGGCGCTGGCCCTCGTCCTCGCGGGCGCGCAGCACGACCGCGAGCAACTGGCCGTCTACGAGGACCGCGACCGGATCGCGCGCGATCTGCACGACCTGGTGGTGCAGCGGCTGTTCGCGACGGAGATGATGCTGGAGAGCACGAAGAAGCGCTCGGCGTCCGCCGCCTCCGGGGACACGGTCGGCGCCGAACTCGGGCGGGCAGTCGACGAGCTGGACTCCACCATCCAGGAGGTCCGCACCGCGATCTTCGCGCTCCAGCAGCCCCCGACGGACGCCCCGACGACCTTCCGGGGCCGGGTGCTGCGCGAGACGGGCGGCGCGGCGGTGCCGCTGGGCTTCCAGCCGTCGGTGCGTTTCGCCGGGGCCGTCGACGCGCTGGTCCCGGAGTCGGTGGCGGCCGAGTTGCTCGCCGCCCTCCGCAGCGCCCTGGCCGCGGCCCACCGCCGGGCGGACGTCACCTCGATCGAGGTGGAGGTGGACGCGGTCCCGGACCGGGTCCGGCTGACCGTCACCGACGACGGCCGTACGCCGGCGGGCACCCGCGGGACGACGCTCACCTGGGAATCCCCGCTCTGAGGGCTCCCGCCCGACGGCGTTCCGCCGTCATCCCGCGGTGTTCGCGGCCCGCAGCGCGATCCGCGTACTGGACTGGGCCACCCCGGCCTCCCGCTTGAGCCGGCGCAGCAGCGCGTCGAGCGCGGCGGCGTCGGCGGCGCGGGCCCGTACGAGGTAGTCGTAGGCGCCGGTGACATGGACGACCTCGGTGATCCCGGGCAGTCGGACGACGCGCTGCTCGAACTCCTCGTTGGTGACCCCCTCGCGCAGCGTCAGGTCGATGAACACGACGAGCCCGCCGCGCGTGTCGGCGGCCGGATCGACCACGACGGTGAAGCCGAGGATCACCCCGTCCCGCCGCATCCGTCGCACGCGGTCGGCGGTGGCGTTGGCGCTGAGCCCGACGCGGGCGCCGAGGTCGCGGTACGAGATCCGCGCATCCTCCCGCAGGATTCCGAGGATGTCCCTGTCCAGGCGGTCCATTCCGCGATTGTCGCAGTCAGCGCCGATATCCGCCGCCTTCGCGGCACCCGCCCGGACCAGGCTCTCCCGCATGAGTGATCCGAGCGGGCTGAGCGCGTTGAGCGGCATGAGCACCTTGAGCGGCATGAGCGGGCCGGGCGGGCTGCCGGCGACCGCCCTGTCGGGGGCGGTGGCCGGCCTGGGCGTGGCGATGCCGATGGGCGCGATGAGCGTGCTGCTGCTCCAGGAGGCGATGCGGCACCGCCGTACGGCGGTGGCCGCCGCGGCGGGCATCGCCGTGGTGGACCTGGGGTACGCGGCCCTGGCCACCGCGCTCGGTCCGTGGGTCGCCGCGCGGGTCGGCCCGGTCGAGGCGTGGGTGCGCCTGGTGGCCGCGGTCGTCCTCCTCGCGATCGCCGCCCGGGGCCTGCGTGCCACGCGCTCCGTCCGAGCCGTGCCGCCCGCACCCGGGGCCCGGCGGCCCCTCCGCAGCCTCCGAGCGGCCCGACCGGGCCCGGCGGGCGCCGGCGGGTCCGCCCCCGCCGGTCACGCGCCGGTGCCGGCTGCGCGGCGCGGGTTCGGCTTCGGCTTCGGCTTCGGCTTCGGCTTCGGTGGATCGGTGGGCGCCGCGTTCGCCCGCTACGTCGGGCTCACCGCCGTGAACCCCACCACCGCCCTCTACTTCGCCGCCCTGACCACCGCCCAAGGGGCGAGCCTGCGCACCGGCGCGGCCGGAACCGCCTTCCTCGTCGGCGTCGGCCTGGCCTCCCTGATCTGGCAACAACTGCTCGTCGTGGTCGGCTCCTTCGCGGCCGCCCGGATCTCCCCCGGGGTCCGCGTGTGGACGTTCCGCCTCGGCTACGGACTGGTCGCCGGCTACGCCCTCAAGATCGCCTTCCCGCTCCCGTGAGCCGCCGCACACACCGGGCCACGGCCGCACCACCACGACCTACAGTGGCCCCGTGACCACGACCCGCCTGTCGGCCCGCGCGGCCATCGCCTCCCTCGCCGACCCCGACACGTTCGCCGAACTCGACACCGAACTCGACGTTCCCGAGCGGGAGTCGGCTCCGGACGGCCCCTTGGCCTGGTCGGGGTACGCCGGCTCGCGCGCCCGGGCGGCCGCGAGGACCGGGGAGACGGAGTCCGTCGTGGTCGGTGCCGCGCGCATCGGCGGTCGGGAGGCCGTGCTCATCTCGTTCGAGTTCGGTTTCCTCGGTGGCTCGCTGGGTCGGCACACCGGGGACCGACTGGAGGCCGCGTACCGGTACGCGCGCGAGCACCGGCTCCCCCTGGTCTCCCTCATCGCCACCGGCGGCTCCCGGATGCAGGAGGGGATGCTCGCGCTGACCCAACTCCAGCGCGTGGCCGCCCAGTCCGCCCTCACCAGGGCCGCCGGGCTCCCCCAGATCGCCGTGCTGCGCGACCCCACCACCGGCGGCGGCTGGGCCACCCTCGGGGCGGGGGCGGACATCGTGCTCGCCCTGCCGGGTGCCCAGGTCGGCTTCGCCGGGTCCCGGGTGCGCCCGCCGGACGCGGACCCGGCGGCCTACACCGCCGAGGGGCAGTACGCGGCCGGGCACGTCGACGCCGTCGTGCCCGGCCCGGAGCTCGCCCGGACCGTGGGCGACTGGCTCCGGGTGTTGGCCGCGCCCCGCCCGACCGGACCCGTCGCGCCCCCGGCCGCCCTGGCCGACGTGGCGGCGCCCGCGACGGGGTGGGACGCCGTGCGGCGGGCCCGTCACCCCGACCGGCCGCGCGCCGGGGCGTACCTGGACGCGTACTTCACGCTCCGCCTCCCCCTGCGCGGCGACCGGGCGGGCGGCACCGACCCCGGGCTCCTCTGCGGGTTCGGCCTGCGGGACGGGCGGGCGGTCGCGTACGTCGCCCAGTGCGGCACCGCCACCCTCCCGGCGGGCTACCGTACGGCGGCCCGCGTGATCCGCCTCGCGGACCGGCTCGGCATCCCGGTGCTCACTCTGGTCGACACCCCGGGCGCGGCCAATGACGCCGCCGCGGAACGGGCCGGGGCGGGGGCGGCCATCGCGGACGCCTTCGCCGCGGTGGCGTCGGCCGGCGTCCCCGTGACCACGCTCCTGATCGGCGAGGGCGGCTCGGGCGGCGCCCTCGCGCTGGCCGCGCCGGGGAACACCTGGGTCACCCCGGACAGCTACTTCTCGGTCATCGCCCCCGAACTGGCGGCGGCCATCCTCAAGCGCCCCGCCTCCGAGGCCCCGGCCACGGCGGACCAGCTCCGTATCCGCCCGCACGACCTGGTGGCCCTCGGCGTGGCCCGGGGCGTCGTGGCGCCGGAGGCCCGCGGATGACGGCCCGCTCCCGTGGGGCGGGCCCCTGCCGCTTCCGGTAGTGCCCGCCGGACTCGCCCGGCGGCGTCCCGATCCCGGAGCCGTCCGTGTCCCGTACCGCCCACCACGTCCGTTCCCGCCGCCGCGCCGGGGCGGCCCGCGCCGGCCGGCGTCCCCGGCCGAGCGCCGTGCGCCGGCGCGCCGTGGTCCGTCGCCTTCCGCGCGTCCTGCGCGACCGGTCCCTGTCCGGCCGGGCCGCGCAGGAGGAACGCCGTGCGCGGCAGCGGCTGCGGCTGCGGCTGCGGCTGCGCGCGGACGCCCGTACGCCGCTTCGCCGCACGGACCGCGGCCGCGACCGGCGGCTCGACCTGTCCCAGGCGGCGGACACGGACATCCGACCCGCCCGTCACCGCCGCGCGGCACTCTGGCTCGGCCGAGCCCGCGGGGCCGGCGCGGACGTACGGGCGCCGGGTCACAGCCAGGGGGTGTCTGACGGGACAGGGTCGGCCCGACCCCCACCCGTCGGACACCCCCTGCGTCAGGCTTGCGGCGAACGCGCGTCGTAGCGGGCGAAGCCGCGCCAGCGGGCCGCCAGCAGGCCCACCACCAGCACGCAGCCGAGGCCCCCGCCGGTGATCGCGACGGCCGGGGAGCTGAGGTCGGCGGCGGTCCCGGCGAGGAAGTCCCCGAGCCGGGGTCCGCCCGCGACGACCACGATGAAGACGCCCTGGAGCCGGCCCCGCATCTCGTCGGGGGTCGCGGCCTGCATCATCGTCGAGCGGAACACCATGGAGACGGTGTCGGCGCAGCCGGCCAGCGCGAGGAAGAGCAGGCCGAGCCACAGGTTCCGGGTCAGCCCGAAGACGGCGATCGCGAGCCCCCACGCGGCGACGGACAGCAGGATCGCCAGCCCGTGCCGCCGGATCCGGCCCTGCCAGCCGGAGAACAGCCCGCCCAGCAGCGCCCCGACGGCGGGCGCGGCGACCAGCAGGCCGACGGTCTTGGCATCGCCCCCGTACCAGAGCACGGCGATCGCCGGGAACAGCGCCTTCGGCTGGGCCAGCACCATCGCGGCCAGGTCGGAGAAGAAGGTCATCCGGATGTTGGGCCGCGTCCCGAGGAACCTCAGCCCGTCCATCACCGACGCCCGGCCCCGCGTGCCGTCGCCCCGCTCGGGTGCCATCGAGGGCAGTCGCCACATCGCGTAGAGCGCGGCGACGAAGGTGACGGCGTCGATCAGGTACGCGGCCTGGTAACCCCACCATCCGACGGCGAGGCCGCCCAGCATCGGCCCGGCCATCATCCCGGAGGTCATGGTGACGGAGTTCAGCGCGTTGGCGGCGGGCAACTGCTCGGCCGGCAGCAGCCGGGGGATCATGGCCGACCGGGCCGGCCCGTTGAGGGCGCCGCAGACCGCCTGGAGCGCGACGACCGCGTACAGCAGCCAGACCCGGTCGTAGTGGAGCAGCGCGGCGGCGGCCAGGCCGACCGACAGCACGGTCAGGCCCAGCGAGCTGTAGAGGCCGAGCTTGCGGCGGTCGACGGTGTCGGCGATGGCGCCGCCGTAGAGGCCGAAGGCGAGGAGCGGGACCAGGGAGAAGAGTCCGACGAGCCCGACCGAGAAGCTGGAGCCGGTGATCTCGTAGACCTGGAGCGAGATCGCCAGCGTGGTCATCGCCTGGCCTACCCAGGAGACGGTGTTGCCCACCCACAGCCGCCGGTAGTCGGGGGAGGTGCGCAGGGGCGTCAGGTCGGCGAATATGCGCTGTCGGGGTCGGGGCGGGGTCGTCGTAGCGGTCACAACGGATGATAACCATCCTGCGGTCGAGGACCGCCGGACCCGGACACCTGTTCACACCCCCGCAACGGCCGCCCCCCGGGTCCCGCACGCCCCGACCTGCCGCCGCCCTTGCCGCTAACCCGCCACCACCACCGGACATTTGACCGAATCGGCGTAGCCGCCCTCCCTCCGGTTCCGCTCATGATGAAAAGACTCGTATGTCCAGGGAGGCGTAGTGATCGAACCTGGCAACAGCACCACGAGCACCAGTGAGGCGGAGGTCCGGCTGCGCACCTTGAACGGTGGCACCGCCCCCCTCACGGTCGGGGTCGAGGAGGAGTTCCTCCTCGTCGACGCCCGCACCTTCCGGGTGGTCCCGGCCGCCCCGCTCATCCTCGCCACCGCCGGCGGGCACGCGCACCAACTGCACGCGGAGGGCACCCGCTACCAGGTGGAACTCTCCACCCCCGTCGCCGACTCGGCGGTCACCCTCCGCGCGGAGCTCGCGGCCCTGCGGCGCACCCTCGCCGCGGCCGCCCGGGCGCACGGCTGCCGGCTGGTGGCGGCGCCCTCGCCGATCGTGGCGGTGGAGGGGCCGCTGCACCTGACCGACGACGAGCCGCGCCAGCGCGAGCAGCACCGGCGCTTCGGCTCGCTCACCGAGACCCTCGTCAGCTGCGGGCGGCACATCCACATCGGCACCCTCGACGTGGACACGGCGGTGGCGGTGTCGAACCGGGTCAGACCGTGGCTGCCGACGCTGATCGCGCTGGCCGCCAACTCGCCGTTCTGGGGCGGCCGTGACACCGGCCACGCCAGCTGGCGGGCGATGGCCTGGTCCGGCTGGCCCTCCGCCGGGCTGCCGCCGCACTTCCCGTCCACGGCCCACTTCCGGCGCTCGGTGCAGACCCTGCTCCGCTCCGGGGCCGCCCTGGACACCAAGATGGTCTACTGGGACCTCCGCCCGTCCGGGAACTGGCCCACCCTGGAGATCCGGGCGCCCGACATGTCCTCGGACATCGACTCGGCCGTCCTCCAGGCGGAACTGGGCCGCGCCCTGGTGGCCACCGCGCTGCACGAGATCGCGGAGCGACGCCCCGATCCGCCCCTGCGGGACGAGGTCCTGCGCCTCGCCCGCTGGCGGGCGGCCCACGACGGCCTGGAGGGCTTCGGCCTCGACCCGTACACGGGCGTCGAACTCCCGGCGGCCGACCTGGCGGAGGCCCTGCTCGACCTGGTCGCCCCGGAGCTGGCGGCGTACGGAGACCTCGACCACGCGGCGAAGACGATGGCCCGCCTGCTGCGCGACGGCTCGGGCGCCCACCGGCAACGCCGCGCGTACGCCCACCACCGGGACTTCCTGGACGTCCTGCGCGAGGCGGCGGACGAGACGGAGGACTGCTGACCCTCCCCGACCACCCCGAACCACAGGTGCCTCGCCCCGGCGAAGGCCGGGCCGAGGCACCGAAACGACCGTGTCCTACCTGACCGCGGCCACAGCACTAGAGACGCTTGGCGCTGCGCAGGGTGGTGGCGTAGTAGCCGTTGCCGTCGAGGCGGGAGGCGCCGCCCTTGTCGCCGATGGTGGGGCCGTTGGCCTCTTCACGGCTCGATATGAAGATCTTGTGGCCGTCCGTGTCGTTGCCGAGGTACATGCCGGTGTGGTCCAGCCGCTCGCCGGTCCGCGCGTCGAGCTTGAAGAACACCAGGTCGCCCGGCTGGAGGACGTCGATGGAGGCCGGCCGGTCCTTCGCCGTGACGCCCTTGAGCGGAAGGATGTCCACCCCGACCTTTGAGCGCGCCATGCCGTTGGCGGTACGGGGCAGCCCGGTGCCGCCCGTGTCGGTGGCCATCAGCGGGAAGCGGCTGCGGTAGCCGAAGACGGTGCGGATGAAGCCGGAGCAGTCGACGGCCCGGAACTTGGGCTTCTCGGGCTGCTCCGTCGTGCCGTCGCGGAAGGTGTACGGGATGCCGAGGTAGTCGTAGAAGTCCGACTGCTCCAGGCGCAGGTCGTTGCCCACGGAGCCGTTGGGGTTGATCGGGCCGAAGGCCGCGTCGCCGGCGTACGGGACGCCGGCCCCGTCCTTCTTGACGGGGGCCTTGTCCCCGTACTGGAAGGCGATCGCGAAGACGTCGTCCTCCTCGCTGCCGTTGTACTTCTTGAACCAGTCCTGGAACCACTGCTCGCGCTCCGCGCCGACGCGCCAGGGCTCCGGCAGCAGGCGGACCCAGGTGTCGGTGACGACACGGGTCTGCGTGGTGGCCGGCTCGGTGAAGGTACGGCTCTTGCCGGTGAGCGTCGCGGTCCGGGCCCCGTCGGTGAACGTCGCGAGGACGGCGCCGTCCCCGCTGCGGAGCACCGAGCGCTGTGGGTTCTTCAGCCGCTCCCACTTCTGGGTGCCGTCCTGACCGCCCTTGGCGCCGCCCTTCACCGCCTGGTCGGTCACGCGCATGACGGCGGGGGCTTGGGCCTGCTGCTCCGTGCGCAGCTCGTAGGTGAAGTACGCGCTGGCGGCCAGCAGGCTCGTCACCACGAAGGCGTGCAGGACGGGACGGGCGCGACGGGCGGGTTTGGCGGTCATCGTGGCTCCGGGCGGTACGGCAGGCGGTGCGGGTGGTCGGGCGCGGCGTCGGTCGGGGCGGGCGTCGGTCAGGCGTGCGGCAGGAAGCCCAGCAGGATGCCCGACGTCAGGACGACGTACGTCATGAGCGTCGCGGACCCGGTGGCGAGGAGCGTGGCGCCCTTGGGCTGGCGGACCAGCTGGTAGGCGATCAGTCCGGGGACGATGAAGCCGAGGGTCTGGTTGGCGTACAGCAGGGGGAACTTCATCTGGAGCACGATGACCACCGTGGCCTGCAGGAGCACGCCGATGAGGACGACGGCCGCGAACAGCCGCTTGCCGTAGAGGATCACGAACTTCTGCGTGACGAGCGTCAGCACGTACGTCAGGACGGTGATGCCGACGACGAGGGCCGCCCGCTGCAGGTCCTCGATGAGGGTGAGGGCGAGCCAACCCGGGGTGATCATGCCGCCGGGCGAGAGGTTCGTGGTCAGGTAGCACAGCAGGGAGAAGAGCAGGCCCAGTGCGATGCCGATCGCGGCGATCTCGGGTGTGAGGACTGCGGGGATCAACGGGGCTCTCCTGGATAGTGCTGTTGCGGGTCGTGCCACTGCGGGTCGTACGGCTGCGGCGGGTACGGCCGGTCCTGCGGGTACGAGGGCTGCGGATACCGCGCCGGGTCCCCGTACGGCTGCTCCGCCACGTACTGCCTCGGCACGGGCGGCTGCGCGTACCGCGCCTCCTGCGCGGCGGTGAGGTCCGCGTACGGGTCGAGGTGCGGGACGTACTGCGGCTGCTGCGGCCGGTCCTCCCCGGGCGGCTCGGGGGCGGGCTCGTCCTCGAACCCGGGGAGTTCCGCGAGGTGCTCCAGCAGGATCTCCCCCTGACCGTGGATGTTGCCGATGGCGACCAACGAGGACTCCGCGCCCAGGTGGCCGAGCAGCTCGTGCATGAACTCCTCGCCGTCGCGCTGGTCGCCGCCGAGGTCGACGGCGCGCGAGCGCCACTCGGCGGGGATGGCGTCGATGGCGCTCTTGGCGGGGTGCCCGATCACGAAGACCTTCTCGGGCATCAGGTCGGGCACGATCTGGCCCATCTGTCCGTTGCGCTCGACCCGGTCCGGCCGGCAGTTGATCACCACGTGCAGTGGACGGTCGACGGCCCCGAGGTCGAGCAACTGGTTGATGTTCATCAGCGTGGACTCGGGGTCGTTCGCGGCGAAGACGTTCGCGAAGCGCACCCGCTTGCCGCCGGGCGCGACGTACCGTTCCACGGAGAGCACGCCCGGGTCGGGCGGGGCGTCGTACATCCCCTGGAGCGCGGTCTCCCGGTCGACGCCGAGCAGTTCGGCGACGGTGAGCGCGATCGCGACGTTCTCCTTGAAGGTGAACCAGCTGAATCCGCGCAGTTCCTCGTCGCTGACCGTGTCGGGGTCGGCGTAGATCAGCCTGCAGTCGCGCGCGTCCGCCTCCTGCTGGAGGACGTGGAAGCGTTCCTTCTCCGCGGTGACGCAGATACCGCCGTGCGGCATCGACCGCGACAGGGAGCGGCCGATGTCGTCGAGGGTCGGTCCCATCTCGGCGACGTGGTCCTCGCGGACGTTGCACAGCACGCCGATGGTCGACTGGATGAGCTTGGACTGGTTGATCTCCTGGAGTGCCGGCATGACCGCCATGCACTCCATGACCAGCGCGTCCGGTTGGTAGGCGGCGGCGCGTCGGACGATTCCGATCTGTTCGACGACGTTGGCGATGCCGAACTTGCGGTAGACGGGTTCCTCGGTGGCGTCGGGGTGGATGAAGCGGGCCGCGGTGCCGGTGGTCTTGGCGACCGTGCGCAGTCCGCCGCCGCGCAGTGCTCCGGCGCAGAGCCGGGTGATGGAACTCTTGCCGCGGATGCCGTTGACGAGGACCCGGTGGGGTATTCGGTCGAGGTTGGCGTAGTGGCGTCGTTGCTCGACGATGCCCGCGACCAGCATGCCCAGGCAGCAGACGAGCAGCACGCAGTAGAGGAAGAGCACGGCGGATCAGTTCCTTCCGGCCGGGGTGGTGCGGCCGGGCGTCCGGCCGGTGCCGCCGCCGGCGTCCCGCTTGCGCTGCTCCTGCAGCTGCTGACGGATGACCTCGAGGCTGCGGGTGACGGCGCCGACCTCGTCGTGGTGGGTCGGGTAGAGGACGGTGCGACGGTCGCCGTCGGCGAGGGCCTCGGCCCGCTCGGCGAGGGCGCGCAGCGGTCGTACCACGATGATGTGCAGCCAGCCCAGGCAGGCCGCCGCGCCGGTGAGTCCGAGCAGTCCGGCCAGGACGGTGCGGTTCTGCGTGGTGTACGCGGCGATCTCCAGGCCCTTGGCGGGCTGCACAGTGACGACCGTCCAGCCCAACGGCTGGGCCACGCCGCCACCGGTCATGGGCGCCGCGGCGGCGATGGAGGTACCGCCGTGGCGCAGCACGCTGCTGTGGGGGCCGGGGCCCTTGCCGCTCTTCTGGTTGGCGCTCGTCACCAGGGCGTCGAGCTCGGCGTCCGGCAGCTTGGTGAAGGCGCGGTAGCCGCTGTTCGAGCCGATGACGCGGTGCTTGGCGTCGACCACGCGGACCTCGCCCATCCCCGGCCGCCTGAGCAACGCGTTGATGAAGTCCATGCGCAGCTCACCGACGACGACCGCGCCACCGAGTGCGGGCGCCTCGGCGTACTCGGTGATCACGGGCTCGTGGCCGCTGTCGATCACGGTCACCGGTTCCCGGGAGGCCGCTTTGGTGCCGGTGTGGTGGGGCGTGCCGCCGGCTCGCGCCATGATGCTGCCGTCCGACTTCAGGACGTAGAGCGATTCGTAGCGCGCGTGCTCGCTGCGGGTGCGTTCCAGTACGCCCGTCAATTCGGCGGGCGTGGCCTTGGCGGTGAGCACCGAGGCGACGGAAGTGAGGTCGGCGTGGCCTTCGTTGAGGGCCCGACGCACCCGGTCGGCGAGGGTGTCGGTGCGCTCGCGCTGGTCGTCGACGATCGTCTGGGGCACCTTCACGGAGGTGCCCGCGCGGTTGAGCGTCAGCAGGAGCGGCGCGGACCACACCAGCAGGAGGACCGCGCACACCGCGAGCAGGGCGCGCGATCCGATCCGGCCGCGGCGGCCCGGGCGGGGGCTGTCGGTGGGTGAGCCGGGCTCCCCGAGCGACTGGCGGCGCAGTCGGTCGAGGGCGGCGCCGATGCGGGCCGCCTCACCGTACTTCGGGAGCGTGACCGGGCGGTGCAGGTCACCGCGGCCGATCCGGCGGCTCTCCAGGAACAGTTGGAGCAGTGGGCGCTGCACGGTGACGACGAGTAGGGCGACGGCGAGCGCCCCGAGGACGAGCAGGGCGCCGGCCGCGGCGAGCCAGAAGAAGGAGTCGCCGACCGCGGAGCGCTGTTCGGCGACGCTGACGAACGAGACGACGGTGAGGCCGAGGGCGGTCGCGTCGGTGCCCTCACCGGGCGCCGGACCGGCGAGTTTCGCGTAGCCGGCCACGGAGCGGTGACCGGACGCGGCATCCCCGAGCAGGCTGCCGCTGACGCCGGGGAAGCCACCGGAGCCCGGCTCCTTGGACTGCAGGGGGTGCTGCTTCGCCTTCTGCGCCGTGGTCTTCGCGAACGCGTCGAGCTGCTTGCGCTCGCGCCCCGAGCTGCCGACGCCGCTGCTGTCGAGGACCTGACCGGCGGCGTCGAGGACGGCGATCGCGCGTCCTTGGCCCAGGCTGACACCCGGCACCTTCAGGCTGCTGGAGGCGACCAGGAGCTGCTGCGGGTGGCCCTGCCAGGAGAGCAGGGCGAGGGTGAGGAGGCGGGTCTCGCCGTTTTCGAGCCGCACCATGCGGGGGGCGAGGCCGTTGGGGGCGTTCAGGGTGGTGAGGTCGAGGGCGGTCAGCGGGAGGTTCTCGCCGCGCTGGGCTTCGAGCCGTCCCGACTTGATCTCGATCACGGCCGTGCCGCGCCATTTCTGGTACACGTTGCCGAGCTTGTCGAGCACCGAGTCCGGGGAGACCGGCTCACCCGCGGTGAACAGGGAAGCGGTCCGGCCGATGTCGGTGACGCTCTCGTCGAGCGAGGCGCGCAGGGCGATGGCCCCGTCCTCCGCGAAGTGCTCCTGGGAGGTGAGGACGGCGGGCGGTACGGTTCCCTTGCCCACGTGGCCGAGCTGGAACGCGGTGAGGGCGGCGAGGGCCAGCAGCAGGGCGGAGAGGGCTGCGATGGGAGGGCGGATGCCGCCGAGCAGGGACATGTCCGCTCTACGGCGCGCGCGGCGCCGCCGCCTCGGTCGCGACGCGGCCAACGCAGGCTCCTCTTCGTTTCGTCCTGGAGCCGGTGTGGCCGAGGGGGTGCGGCGCGAGGGTAACCGGAAAGCGCCGTTCCGCTATTTTCATACGACTATGACCGCACCGTCGACCCAGCGAATAACAATTGCGATACTATGCGGCGCGTTTACCTTGGTTTGTGCCG
Organism: Streptomyces sp. NPDC058279; assembly: GCF_042881255.1. Taxonomy (NCBI): domain Bacteria; kingdom Bacillati; phylum Actinomycetota; class Actinomycetes; order Kitasatosporales; family Streptomycetaceae; genus Streptomyces; species Streptomyces sp. NPDC058279. The sequence goes on from NZ_JBHVYA010000002.1 coordinate 431,519, forward strand.
TTTTGATGCTTTTCACTGGGCGGCCGGACGGAGCGTCCTCCCCGCGGCAGGCTCGGCAGGCCGCCCCCGCGCCACACCCGACCGCCGACAACGACCTCGTGCGACGGATCGCCCGCTTCACCGCCGGCTTCGGCGAGCACGGGGGCTACCGCGTCCCCACGAGCGGGGAACGACAGGCGTTCACCCGGGGCGTCGCCCTCCTGCTCGACGGCGATCAGGACGCGGCGCGGACACAACTCGCCACCGTCGACTTCGCCCTGCGCACCGTGACGGACGACGTGAGCGGGCGCCGGTACGCGGAGGTCGCGGACGCGGTGAGCGAGTCGGGTCGCGACGACCGGGGCTGGGGCCGCGTGTACGTGGACCTCGACCATCGTCCGCGCTGGTCGGTACAAGTCCCCCACCCGATCGCCGACGCCCGCACCGAGCTCTTGGGCGCACGGGTGCTCCGCGGGGCGCCGGGCGGGGTGATGGTGATCGCCGGAGCCCACCGCAACGCGGGCCGGGACGGCGCGGCGGACATGGCCCACCGCACGGACTCCGTCTTCCACGGCGTGGTCGACGAGCTGATGCGACGCGACCTCCCGGGGATCCAGTTGCACGGCTTCGCCAACGAGTCGTTCCCCGGCCGCGACGCGGTGGTGTCCACGGGCGCCGGCGACCGGGCCACGGCGGACGCCAAGCAGTTGGCCGCGGCGCTGCGCCGCGACGGCCGACAGGTCTGCACGGCCTACTCCGAGCGGTGCCGGCTGTCGGGAACGGAGAACGAGCAGGGCCAGGTCGCGGCCGGCGACGACGTCCGTTTCCTGCACCTCGAACTGAACCGGACGGTCCGCGGGGACGACACGGGGCTCGACCGCACCGCGGCATCGATCACCACGCTCACGGACCGCTGGTCCGACGGTTGACCACCGCCGGCTCCCTGCCGGCCCGTACCCGTGTTCCGGCGTTCGGGGAGCAGGCATGGTTCCTCGAACGCCGCTGCCGTCCATTGACCACGAAAAGGCATTGCGGAACGGTCGGTTGCAAGACGTCGAGCGGGCCTCTGGGCGGCTACTCCGCATTCAGAACGGGCCGGGATCGCGAACATGCAGATCCGAACGTTCCTGCATGTTCGCGACGCAGTGGGGCGGGTGGGACTCGAACCCACGGCCGACGGATTATGAGTCCGCTGCTCTAACCGGCTGAGCTACCGCCCCTCTACGGCGTGGCGCGTACATGTGTGCGCGCCGTCTGCCGCAGCATAGCCGCTCATACGATCTGCTGCCTCGCATGATCGGCTTCGCCTGCCCTGGAAGACCGTGCCGAGCGCTGCCCGGTTCCGATTCGGGGCAAAAAAGAAGAGGACCCACCCGGGGCCCTCGTCTTCCGTGCTCCCCCGACTGGACTCGAACCAGTAACCTGCCGGTTAACAGCCGGCTGCTCTGCCAATTGAGCTACAGGGGATCGCGCTCCCCCGACTGGACTCGAACCAGTAACCTGCCGGTTAACAGCCGGCTGCTCTGCCAATTGAGCTACAGGGGATTGCTGCGGTGCGCCGAACAGCCCACCTCCGGCCTTGCCGGGGGGCGAGCGCCCGTTGCGAGTCATAGATTAGCGCAAGCAGGGGGGTGCTCCGCCAATCGGTATCGGCAGTGGGCCGGGCACCACACGACGAAGGGTGGCAAGCATGCGGTACAAGGTCACGTTCGTGGTCGGACTGGCCGTCGGGTACGTGCTCGGGACCCGGGCCGGGCGCGAGCGGTACGAGCAGTTGAAGAAGTCCGCGCGTCAGGTCGCGCAGACCCCGGCGGTGCGCAACGCCGCCGAGACCGCCGGGCAGGCCGGGCGCGCCTACGCCGGCAAGGCGTTCACCGTGGTCGGCGACAAGGTCGGCGACGCGCTGCCGGAGTCCCTCGCCGGACGGGTACGGACGCTGCGCGGCCGGGGCGGCTCGGGCCGCGAAGACGAGTGGGGTACCAGCAACACCTGACGGCCGACGCCGAACCGCCGCGGGTCCCGGGACTTTCCGGGGCCCGCGGCGGTTCTGTGCCTACTCGGCGGTCAGGACCGGCGCGCGGTGCGGCAGAATTCACCGCATGGGGATAGTCGCCGGGCTGGACAGCTCTTCCGCCTTCACTCGCATCGTCGTCTGCGACACCGACACGGGGGCCGTGCTGCGCCAGGGCTACGCCCCGCACCCGCAGCCGACCGGCGAGGCCGCCGGGGCGAGCCCGCACGAGACCGATCCGCAGGCGTGGCTGCTCTCGCTCGGGGAGGCGGCCGGCAACGGACTCCTCGAAGGGGTCCAGGCCATCGGCGTCTCCGCGCAGCAGCACGGCCTGCTCCCGCTCGACGCGCAGGGCGCCCTGGTCCGGCCGGCGCTGGTCGGCAACGACAAGCGCGGGCAGGTCGCGGCGGCCGACCTGATCGAGGCGCTCGGCGGCCGGCATGCCTGGGCGGAGGCCGTCGGTTCGGTCCCGCACGCGGCGCAGCCGCTGGCGAAGCTGGCCTGGCTGGCCCGGACCGAGCCGGAGGCGGCCCGGCGGGTGGCCGTGCTGATGTCCCCGCACGACTGGCTCGTCTGGCAGTTGCTGGGCCGGCCCGCGCGCCGCACCACCGACCGCGGCGGCGCCTCCGGCACCGGCTACTGGTCGCCGGCCACCGGCACCTACCGCCCCGACCTGGTCGAGCTGGCGCTCGGCCACCAGGCACTGCTGCCCGAGGTGCTCGGTCCTTCCGACGCCGCCGGGACGACGCCCGAGGGGCTGCTGATCTCCGCCGGGACCGGGGAGACCATGGCCGCCGCGCTGGGGCTGGGGCTGGTCCCCGGCGACGCGGTGGTCTCGCTGGGTGCCTCGGGGTCGGTGATGGCCGTGCACCACCAGGCGGTCTCCGATCCGGGCGGTCTGATCACCTCGCTCGCCGACGCCGGCGGGATGCACCTGCCGGTGGTGAACACCTCCAACGCCGTACGGGCCCTGCGCGGCACCGCCGAGCTGCTGGGCACCGACCTGGAGGGGCTGAGCGCGCTCGCGCTGAAGTCGACGCCGGGCGCCCACGGCCTCGTACTCCTGCCGTACCTGGAAGGGGAGCGGACGCCGAACCTGCCGCAAAGCGCCGGGACCCTGTCCGGGCTGCGCCGGGACTCGATGAAGCCCGAGCACCTGGCGCGGGCCGCGTTCGAGGGGATGCTGTGCGGGTTGGTCGACGCCCTGGACGTGCTGCGGCACCGGGGGGTGGAGATCCGCCGGGTGTTCCTGCTGGGGGCGGCGGCCGAGCTGGCCGCCGTACAGGCCGCCGCACCGGGGTTGTTCGGTACGCAGGTCATCGTCCCGGCCCCGGCCGACTACGCCGCGCTGGGCTCCGCGCGCCAGGCGGCGTGGGCACTCGGTGTGGCGCAGGGCACGCTGGCACCGCACACCCCGCCGGTGTGGCCGGCCCCCGCCGGCCGGACGTTCGAGCCGGGCGAGGAGTTGCCGGTGTGGCAGGCGGTGCGCCGGCAGTACATCGCGACGCGGGAGCAGATCCACCCCGGGGCGTTCCAGGGCGTCACGGCGTAGGACCCCCGTCCGGGGGGCTACTCCTTTTGACCGGGCTTTGCGAAAAGGGTTGGGGTTCGGGCCGCCGGTTGGCCGAAGATGGGGTGAACCCCCTCGATCTTGCCGACCGGAGCCTGCGCGTGCTCATACGACTGCTGGGGACGCATCTGCGTCCGTATCGGAAACCCATCGCCCTCCTGGTCCTGCTGCAACTGCTGCAGACCAGCGCGAGTCTCTACCTGCCCACGCTCAACGCGGACATCATCGACAACGGTGTCGTCAACGGTGACACGGGTTACATCCTGCGCTTCGGCGCGCTGATGCTGGGCGTCTCGCTCGTCCAGCTCATCTGCAACATCGGCGCCGTCTACTTCGGCGCCCGCACCGCCGCCGCCGTCGGGCGCGACATCCGGGCCGCCGTCTTCGACCGGGTGCAGAGCTTCTCCGCCAGGGAGCTCGGCCAGTTCGGCGCCCCGTCGCTGATCACCCGTACGACGAACGACGTCCAGCAGGTCCAGATGCTGGTCCTGATGACCTTCACCCTGATGGTCTCGGCGCCGATCATGTGCATCGGCGGCATCGCCATGGCGCTGTCGCTCGACGTCAAGCTGTCCGGGGTGCTGCTCGCCGTCGTCCCCGTCCTCGGCCTCTCCGTCGGCACGATCGTCTTCAAGACGCGCCCGCTCTTCCGGAAGATGCAGGTGCGGCTGGACATCGTGAACCGGGTGCTGCGCGAGCAGATCACCGGCAACCGGGTGATCCGCGCCTTCGTCCGCGACGGTTACGAGAAGGAGCGCTTCCGGGAGGCGAACGCGGAGCTCACCGGGGTGTCCCTGGCCTCCGGCAAGCTGCTCGCGCTGATGTTCCCCGTCGTCATCCTCGTCGTGAACATCTCCAGCGTCGCCGTGATCTGGTTCGGTGCGATGCGCATCGACGGCAAGGGCATGGAGATCGGCCAACTGACGGCTTTCCTGGCCTACCTGATGCAGATCGTCATGTCCGTGATGATGGCCACCTTCATGTTCATGATGGTGCCGCGCGCCGAGGTCTGCGCCGAGCGCATCCAGGAGGTCCTCGAAACGGACTCCAGCGTGGTGCCGCCCGTCGACCCGGTCCGCAAGCTGCTGCGCCACGGGCAGCTCGAACTGCGCGGCGCCGACTTCCGTTATCCGGGCGCCGAGGCGCCGGTGCTGCGCGGGGTGGACCTGCTGGCCCGGCCCGGCGAGACGACCGCCGTCATCGGTTCCACGGGCAGCGGCAAGTCCACGCTGCTCGGTCTGGTCCCCCGGCTGTTCGACGCGACCGGCGGCGCGGTCCTCGTCGACGGGGAGGACGTACGCCGGCTCGACCCGGAGCTGCTGGCCAAGACGGTCGGCATGGTGCCGCAGAAGCCGTACCTGTTCTCCGGGACCGTCGCCTCCAACCTGCGCTACGGGCGCCCCGATGCGACGGACGAGGAGCTGTGGCGCGCCCTGGAGGTGGCCCAGGCGGCCGGGTTCGTCTCCGAGCTCGAAGGCGGCCTGGACGCGCCGATCACGCAGGGCGGAACGAACGTCTCCGGTGGTCAGCGGCAACGCCTGGCGATCGCCCGGACGCTGGTCCAGCGTCCGGAGATCTACTTGTTCGACGACTCCTTCTCGGCGCTGGACTACGCGACGGACGCCGCGCTGCGGGCCGCGCTGGCCCGCGAGACGCAGGACGCGACCGTCGTCATCGTCGCGCAGCGGGTGTCCACGATCCGCGACGCCGACCGGATCGTCGTCTTGGACGAGGGCCAAGTGGTGGGCGAGGGACGCCACCAGGAGCTGATGGCCGGCAATGAGACCTACCGGGAGATCGTGCTCTCCCAGCTGACGGAGGCGGAGGCCGCATGAGCGGGCCCGGAGGACGGATGATGATGGGGCCGGTCCAGCGGTCCATGGACTTCAAGGGATCGGGCAAGCGGCTGCTGGGCCAGCTCGCGCAGGACCGGGCCAAGATCTGGGGCATGGTCGCCGCCGTCGTCGGCAGCGTCGGCTGCTCGGTGGTCGGGCCGAAGATCCTCGGCAACGCCACCGACCTGGTGTTCGCGGGGATCGTCGGGCGCGAGATGCCGCCCGGGATCACCAAGGCGCAGGCGCTCGACGGCCTGCGGGCCAAGGGACAGGGCGGGATGGCGGACATGCTGTCCGGCACCGACTTCACCCCCGGCGAGGGCATCGACTTCGCAGCCGTGGGGGTCGTGGCGCTGTGGGCGCTGCTGGCGTTCACCCTGGCGGGGTTGTTGATGCTGGTCGCGACGCGGCTGTCGAACCACGTCATGAACGGCACCGTGTACCGGATGCGCGAGGAGCTCCAGGCGAAGCTGTCGCGGCTGCCGCTGTCGTACTTCGACCAGCAGAAGCGCGGCGAGGTGCTGAGCCGGGCGACCAACGACATCGACAACATCGGGCAGACGCTCCAGCAGACGATGGGGCAGCTGCTCAACTCGCTGCTGACGATCGTCGGTGTGCTGGCGATGATGTTCTGGATCTCGCCGCTGCTGGCGCTGGTCGCGCTGGTGACCGTACCGGTGTCCATCTTCGTCGCGGCGAAGATCGGCAAGAAGTCGCAGCCGCAGTTCGTGGCGCAGTGGAAGACCACGGGCGTGCTCAACGCGCACATCGAGGAGATGTACTCGGGGCACGCGCTGGTCAAGGTCTTCGGGCGACAGAAGGAGTCGGCGGCCGTCTTCGCCGAGCAGAACGAGGCGCTCTACCGGGCCTCCTTCAAGGCGCAGTTGGTCAGCGGGATCATGCAGCCGGTGATGTTCTTCATCTCGAACATCAACTACGTGCTGATCGCGGTGGTCGGCGGTCTGCGGGTGGCCTCGGGCACCCTGTCGATCGGTGACGTGCAGGCGTTCATCCAGTACTCGCGCCAGTTCTCGATGCCGCTGACGCAGGTCGCGTCGATGGCGAACCTCGTGCAGTCCGGTGTCGCCTCGGCGGAGCGGGTGTACGAGCTGCTGGACGCGCGGGAGCAGGAGCCGGACGTGGCGGTCCCCGAGCGGCCGGAGCGGCTGCGCGGTCAGGTCACCCTCGACAAGGTGGCGTTCCGCTACGAGCCGGACAAGCCGCTCATCGAGAACCTCTCGCTGAGCGTCGAGCCGGGGCAGACGGTCGCGATCGTCGGTCCGACGGGCGCCGGCAAGACCACCCTCGTCAACCTGCTGATGCGGTTCTACGAGGTCACGGGCGGCCGGATCGCCCTGGACGGGGTGGACGTCGCGAAGATGACCCGCGAGGAACTGCGCACGGGCATCGGCATGGTGCTCCAGGACACCTGGCTGTTCGGCGGCACCATCGCGGAGAACATCGCCTACGGGGCCTCGCGCGAGGTCACCCGCGAGGAGATCGAGGAGGCCGCGCGCGCGGCGCACGCGGACCGGTTCGTCCGGACCCTGCCGGACGGCTACGACACGGTGCTGGACGACGAGGGCGCGGGCGTCAGCGCGGGCGAGAAGCAGCTCATCACGATCGCGCGGGCGTTCCTGTCGGACCCGGTGATCCTGGTGCTCGACGAGGCGACGAGCTCGGTGGACACCCGTACCGAGGTGCTGATCCAGAAGGCGATGGCGCGCCTGGCGCACGGCCGTACGTCCTTCGTGATCGCGCACCGGCTCTCCACCATCCGCGACGCGGACGTGATCCTGGTGATGGAGAACGGGTCGATCGTGGAGCAGGGCACGCACGAGGAGCTGCTGGAGGCGGACGGCGCCTACGCCCGGCTGTACGCGGCCCAGTTCGCGCAGGCGGTCGCCGAGGTCGACTAGACCGACCAGGACGAACAGGTCCTGTCGTCGGCCGCAAGGGGTGCCCTCGTACGGGGGCACCCCTCGCGCGTCCCCGCCCGACGGGGAGGTCCAGGACGGTCTTTCAGTCGAGGTAGCCGCGCAGTTGGTCGGCGAAGGCGTGGTCGCGCAGCTTGTTGAGCGTCTTGGACTCGATCTGGCGGATGCGTTCGCGCGTCACGCCGAAGATCCGCCCGATCTCCTCCAGGGTGCGCGGGCGGCCGTCGGCCAGGCCGTAGCGGAGCTGGACGACCTTGCGTTCGCGTTCGCCGAGCGTCGACAGCACCGCTTCGAGGTGCTCGCGGAGCAGGAAGAAAGCGGCGGACTCGACGGGCGAGGCGGCGTCGCCGTCCTCGATCAGGTCCCCGAGGGCGACGTCGTCCTCCTCGCCGACCGGCGCGTGCAGCGAGACCGGCTCCTGCGCGAGGCGGAGCACCTCCAGCACCCGTTCGGGAGTCAGTTCCAGGTGCGCGGCGACCTCTTCGGCCGTGGGCTCGTACCCGCGTTCCTGGAGCATGCGGCGCTGTACGCGCACGACGCGGTTGATCAGTTCGACGACGTGTACGGGCACGCGGATGGTCCGGGCCTGGTCGGCGAGGGCCCGGGACATCGCCTGCCGGATCCACCAGGTGGCGTAGGTGGAGAACTTGTAGCCGCGGGCGTAGTCGAACTTCTCAACGGCCCGGATCAGTCCGAGGTTCCCCTCCTGGACGAGGTCGAGCATGGTGAGCCCGCGGCCCACGTACCGCTTGGCGACGGAGACGACGAGGCGCAGGTTCGACTCGATGAGGCGGCGTTTGGCCATGCGGCCCATGACGACGAGCTGGTCCAGGTCGAGGGTGAGCTGGAGGTCGAGGCCGGAGGCGGCGGCGAGCTTCTCCTCGGCGAAGAGTCCCGCTTCGACGCGCCGGGCGAGTTCGACCTCCTCGGCGGCGGTCAGCAGCGGGATCCTGCCTATCTCGCGCAGGTACTGCCGGAAGAGGTCCGCGGACGGACCCGAACCGGCCGACCCTCCGGCCTTGCCGGCGCCGCGCCCGCGTTGCGCCGGCACCCGTTCGATCAGGTCGAGCGCCGCCGGCTCCCCGGGCTCCTCCGCCTCTTCGGCTTCCTCCGGCTCCTCCGGCTCCTCCGGCTCCTCCGGTTCCGTGTCCACGGCTTGGGCCTCCGCGTCGGCGGGTTCGTCGACCCGGGCGGGGTGACTCACGTTCACGGTCAGGGTCTGGGTCTGCACGGGGGCGACCTCCAGGGCTCCGAGGACGGGGGCACCGGATTTCAGTGTGGGGTACGACACATCACGGCCACGAGGGGCGTGCGAGCACTTTCTGAGTCCGGTGCGTGACCGGATGGTTACCCCTCGCCGACGTGCCCGAAGCCGCCCGGACGCATGTCCGAGCGGGCCGCGGCCCGGCCGTCCCTGCCGGACGGCGCCGGTCAGGCCGGCTCGACGCGCACCGCGCAGGTCTTGAACTCCGGCATCCGCGAGATCGGGTCGAGGGCCGGGTTGGTGAGGGTGTTCGCGCGTCCCTCCCCCGGCCAGTGGAACGGCATGAACACCGTGTCCGCCCGTATCGTGTCGGTGATTTTGGCCGGGGCCACCGCGCGCCCGCGCCGGGAGACCACCGCCAGCGGGGCGCCCTCGGTCACGCCCAGGCGGGCCGCGAGGCGGGGGTGGAGTTCCACGAACGGGCCGGGGGCGGCGGCGTTGAGCTCCGCGACCCGCCGGGTCTGGGCCCCGGACTGGTACTGGGCCACGACCCGACCGGTGGTGAGCAGCAGCGGGTACGCGGCGTCGGGCACCTCGGCCGCGTCCCGGTGCGCCACGGGCACGAAGCGGGCCCGGCCGTCCTCGGTGGCGAAGCGGTCCAGGAAGAGGCGGGGCGTTCCGGGCGAGCCCTCGGGGCAGGGCCAGAAGACGCCCTGTTCGGCTTCGACGCGGGCGTAGGAGATGCCCGAGTAGTCGGCCGGGCCGCCCGCCGAGGCGCGCCGGAGTTCGTCGAAGACCTCCTCGGGGGCGGTGGGGAAGCCCTTCTCGACGCCGAGGCGGGCGGCCAGGCCGTGCAGGACCTCCAGGTCGGTGCGGACGCCCGGCGGCGGGGTCAGGGCCCGCCGGCGCAGCAGGACCCGGCCTTCCAGGCTGGTGGTGGTGCCGGTCTCCTCCGCCCACTGGGTGACGGGGAGCACCACGTCGGCCAGTTCGGCGGTCTCGGAGAGCACGACGTCCGCGACGGCGAGGAAGTCCAGGGAGCGGATCCGGCCTTCGACGTGGGCGGCGCGCGGCGCGGAGACCACCGGGTTGGAACCCATCAGCAGCAGCGCCTTCACGTCCGTGCCGAGGGCGTCGAGGAGTTCGTAGGCGCTGCGGCCCGGGCCGGGGAGGCTGTCGGGGTCGACGCCCCAGACGCCGGCGACGTGGGCGCGCGCCGCCGGGTCGGTCAGTTTGCGGTACCCGGGCAACTGGTCGGCCTTCTGCCCGTGCTCCCGGCCGCCTTGGCCGTTGCCCTGGCCGGTGAGGCAGCCGTATCCGGAGAGCGGCCGACCGGCGCGGCCCGTGGCCAGGCAGAGGTTGATCCAGGCGCCGACGGTGTCGGTGCCCTTGGACTGCTGCTCGGGGCCGCGGGCGGTCAGCACCATGGCGGACTCCGGGGCGCAGAACATGTCCACCGCCTCCCGCAGCCGAGGCACGGGGACACCGGTGATCCGCTCCACCAGCTCCGGCCAGTGCGCCATCGCGGCGGCCCGCGCCTCGGGCCAGCCACTGGTGCGCTCGGCGATGAACGCCTCGTCGGTGCGCCCTTCGGCGACGACGAGGTGCAGCAGGCCCAGGGCGAGGGCGAGGTCCGTCCCGGGGCGGGGGGCGAGGTGCAGGTCGGCGTGTTCGGCGGTGCGGGTGCGGCGCGGGTCCACCACGATCAACGTGCCGCCGTTGTCCTTGAGTTCCCGCAGGAAGCGCAGGGCCGGCGGCATGGTCTCGGCCAGGTTGGAGCCGACGAGGATCACGCAGCCGGTGCGCGGGACGTCCTCCAGCGGGAACGGCAGGCCCCGGTCGAGGCCGAAGGCGCGCTGGTGGGCGGCGGCCGCGGAGGACATGCAGAAGCGGCCGTTGTAGTCGATCTGTGAGGTGCGCAGGGCGACGCGGGCGAACTTGCCGAGCGCGTACGCCTTCTCGTTGGTCAGCCCGCCGCCGCCGAACACGCCGACCGCGTCCGGGCCGTGGGTCCGGGCCGTGTGGGAGAGGCCCTCGGCGACGGCGTCGAGGGCCTCGTCCCAGCCGGCCGGTTCCAGCCGGCCGGAGCGGCCGCGCACGAGCGGCTCCGTCAGGCGCACCCGCGCGGAGAGCACGGCGGGGGCGGTGCGGCCCTTGCCGCACAGGGCGCCGCGGTTGACGGGGAAGTCGGGCCGCTCCTCCACCACGACGCCGCCGGTCGCCCCGGCGCGCAGGTTCATGCCGCACTGCAGGGCGCAGTAGGGGCAGTGCGTGGCGGTGACGGGGCCGGTGGTGACGGGGCCGGTGGCGGCGGGTCCGGCGGTGGCTTCGGCGCTCATACGGCCACGGTGCGCCGCCGGTGTTACACGGGCCGCCGCGTCCGGTTACGCCTCTTGTTCGGCGACCTCAGCGCGCCCGCCGGGGCCCGGTGAGGATGGCCGCGCCCGAGGTCACCCGCCGGTCAGTTGCCTCAGGGTGGGACCCGCGGTCCAGCCGCCGTCCACCGCGAGTTCGGCGCCCGTGATGTAGGCGGCGGCGTCGGAGAGCAGGAAGGCGACGGCGGCGGCGATCTCGTCCGGGACGCCGACCCGGCCCATGGGGGTGCCCGGATAGTTGCCCTCGCCGGTGCGGATGCCCACGGAAGCGGTCATCTCGGTGTAGGTCATGCCGGGGTGCACGGAGTTGACCCTGATCCGGGACTCGGCGAGTTCGACCGCGCCGATCTTGGACAGGCCGCGTACGCCCCACTTGGAGGCCCCGTAGCCGCCGGTGAGCGGCAGCCCGGTGAGCCCGGCCGCCGAGGAGATGTTGACGATCGAGCCGCCGCCGGCCGCGCGCATCAGCGGAACGGCGGCCTTGACGCCGATGAACACGCCGACCAGGTTGATCTCCAGGACCCGGCGGAAGTGCTCGACGCTCTCCTCCTCCAGCAGCCGGCCCGAGGCGATGCCCGCGTTGTTGACCAGGCCGTCCAGTCGGCCGAAGGCGGCGGTCGCGTACTCCAACGTCGTCCGCCAGTCGTCCTCGCTCGTGACGTCGTGGCGCAGGAAGTGCGCGGCGTCGCCCAGTTCGGCGGCGGTCGCGGCGCCCTCGGCCTCCAGCACGTCGGTGATCAGCACCCGGCCGCCGCCGGCCACGACGGCCCGGGCGGCCGCGGCGCCGAGCCCGCGCGCGCCTCCGGTGATGACGACGGCCTTGCCCTTCAGATCCACCACGGTGCCCCACCCCTAGAGTCTGACAATCCGTGCCAGTTTGTCAGAGCGTCAGGGCCCGCGACACCCCGTCCTCCTTGGGCCCCAGGAACGTCGGCTTCGGCTTGAACGCCGCGTCCAGCGCCGCCTTCCCGGCCGCGAAGACCTCGCGGGCGCCGCCGTAGTACCAGGTCGCGTCGTGTACGTCCGCCACCCCGACCCCGTACGAGTCCACGCCCGCCGCCTGGCACAGGGCGACGGCCCGCCGGATGTGGAAGCCCTGGCTGATCAGCACCGCGCGCCGCACGCCGAAGATCTGTCGGGCCCGGACGCAGGAGTCCCAGGTGTCGAAGCCGGCGAAGTCGCTGACGATGTGGTCGTTCGGGACGCCGTGGCGGGCCAGGTAGGCCCGCATCACGTCCGGCTCCGAGTACTCGGTGCGGCTGTTGTCCCCCGTGACCAGGACGACCTTGACCTTCCCCGCGCGGTACAGCTCGGCGGCCGCGTCGAGCCGGTCGGCCAGGTACGGGGTGGGGCGGGCGCCCAGCAGGCCCGCGCCGAACACCACCGCCACGGGGGCGGCCGGCGCCCGGGCCGTGTCGCCGACCCGGTCGGCGGCCACCGCGTGGGTCCACGCCGAGGGCAGCAGCGCCAGCACACACAGCGTCATCACGGCCCGGACGGCGCGCCGCCTGGCCCGTACCGTACGCGGCACCAGGCCGCGCACCCCGCCCGCGATCCGGCTCAGGCGCGCTCCGCGCATGACGTTCCCCTCCTGGTCGTCGCCGGGTCCCCGGCCGTCGTCCGGTTCCGGCTTGTCGTCCGATACCGGCTTGTCGTCCGGTACTTGTCCTCGCCCGGTCTCCGCTGGTCAGGACGCCGGTGGGGCCGGTGCGGTTTCACCGCCGCCCGTCGGTGCCCGGCCGGCCGGCTGTGAGCAGCCGGAAAAGACCCGTCACCGCGGCGCAACGCGACGGCAATCTCCGACCCGCAGGATCGGTGCATGACGGAGCCCGCGCACCCTCCCGCATCCCCGTCCGGCCCGCCCCTCCCGCCCCTCCCGTCCTTCCCGTTTCCCCCCGCAACCGCCGGCGAGCTGCTGTCCCGGATCACCGCTCAGCTCGGGGCGCAGTTGGACGCCGTGCGTCCGCCGGGGGCCCGGTCCCACGGAGCCCACGCATGCAGCCCACCCTCGTCGCCGTCGCCCACGGCAGCCGTGACCCGCACGCCCTCCGGACCGTCCGGGCCCTCCTGGACCGGGTCCGTGAACTCCGGCCCCGCCTCGACGTCCGCCTCGGGCACATCGAGCTGAACCGGCCACTGCTCGGCGACACCCTGGGCGGGGCCACCGGTTCGGCGGTCCTCGTGCCGCTGCTGCTCAGCCGCGGCCACCACGTCAAGCGGGACCTGCCCGCGGCGGCCGCCCGCGCCGGCCACCTGTTCACCCGGGTCGCCGCCCCGCTCGGCCCGCACCCGCTGCTGGTCGAGGCCCTGTCCGAACGGCTCCTGGAGGCCGGCTGGGTTCCGGGTACGGCGGTCGTGCTCGCCGCCGCGGGCTCCCGCGACCGGGACGCCGCAGAGGACGTCCGCCGCACCGCCACCCTGCTGTCCGAACGGCTCGACGGGGTGCCCGTGGTGGCCGCCTACGCCTCGGCCGCCGCCCCCACCGTCCCCGACGCCCTGCGCGCCCTCGCCGCCCGGGGCCACCACCGGACCGCCGTGGCCTCCTACTTCACCGCCCCAGGCCGCTTCGCCGCCCAGAGCGCGGCGGCGGCGTCCGGCCCGGCCGCGGCGCCGCTCGGCGACCACCCGGCCCTCGCCCGGCTCGTCCTGCTGCGCTACGACGAGGCCCTCGCCCGGCGGCGGACGCCGCCGGTGCTCGCCACCGCGTAGGGCAGCGCGCGGAGCGGGGCCGCCCGGATCACCCGCCTTGTCGGCTCTTCCGGTTAACGTCTGAACATGGAAGGCATGGAAGGCACCCCCCGCACCACCCCCCGAGCCACCCCGCACCCCGTCCCGTACGAGCCCGCGGACACCGAGCGCTGGGCCGCCGAGCCCGACAAACGGCCCGGTCGCACCGCCTTCCAGCGGGACCGCGCCCGCGTGCTGCACTCCGCCGCGCTGCGCCGCCTCGCCGGCAAGACGCAGGTCGTCACCCCCGGAACCCGCTCCTACGACTGGGACGCGAGCCCCCGGACCCGGCTGACCCACTCCCTGGAATGCGCCCAGGTGGGCCGCGAGCTGGGGCTGGCCCTCGGCTGCGACCCCGATCTGGTCGAGGCCGCCTGCCTCTCCCACGACATGGGCCACCCGCCCTTCGGGCACAACGGCGAGGAAGCCCTCAACGAGTTCGCCAAGGACTGCGGCGGTTTCGAGGGCAACGCCCAGTCGCTGCGCCTGCTGACCCGGCTGGAGCCGAAGCGGTTCGTACCCGATCCGGCCACGGGTGAGCTGGTCAGCGTCGGTCTCAACCTCACCCGGGCCTCGCTGGACGCCGCCACCAAGTACCCCTGGCCGCGCGGCGGGCACCCCACGGACCCCGACTCGGTGAAGTTCGGCGCGTACGAGGACGACCTGCCGGTCTTCGCCTGGCTGCGGCGGGGCGCCCCCGCCGACCGCAAGTGCTTCGAGGCGCAGGTCATGGACTGGGCGGACGACGTCGCGTACTCCGTCCACGACTTCGAGGACGGCCTGCACGCCGGACACCTCGACCCGAACATGCTCTTCGCCGAGCCGGACCGCGCGGCGATCTGGCGGGTCGCGATCGGCCGGTACGTGCCCGCGGACACCGCGCCGGAGGAGTTGCGCGAGGCCTTGGACCGGCTGATGGGGCAGGAGTGGTGGCCGCACGGCTACGACGGCTCGGCCGTCGCCCAGGCCCGGCTCAAGGACGCCACCAGCCAGCTGATCGGCCGTTTCTGCCTGGCCGCCGAGGGCGCGACCCGGGAGGCGTACGGGACGGGCCGGCTCACCCGGTACGCGGCCGAGCTGGTGGTGCCCCGGGAGGCGCGCAACGAGTGCGCCGTCCTCAAGGCGGTCGCCGACCTGTACGTGATGCAGCGCGACGAGCAGGAGCGGCTCCGCGCGGACCAGCGCATCGTCCTGGCCGAACTCGCCGAGGCGCTCAGCGCCCGGGCTCCCGAGGGCCTCGACCCCCAGTTCCGCGCGATCTTCGAGGCAGCGCCGGACGACAAGGCGAGGAAACGCGCGGTCATCGACCAGATCGCCGCCCTCACCGACGCCTCGGCCCGCTCGTTGCACACCCGTCTCACCAGGCGGCCACGACGCGCCGAAGGGTGAGCCGATCGGGCCACTCCCCCTTCCCGGGGCAGGCTCGGTGCGGGACGCTCGCATGTGGTCGCATGTGGCGCAGAGGTTATGAGGAGGCATCAGGTGGTCGACGCACACCGGACGTTCGTCATCGTCGGCGCGGGTCTCGCCGGGGCCAAGGCGGCCGAGACGCTGAGGTCGGAGGGGTTCACGGGCCGGGTGATCCTGGTCGGGGACGAGCGGGAGCATCCCTACGAACGCCCTCCCCTGTCCAAGGGGTACCTGACCGGCAAGGAGGAACGCGACAGCGTCTTCGTCCACGAGCCGTCCTGGTACGCGCGCGCCGACATCGAGCTGCACCTGGGCCAGCCCGCCGTCCAGCTCGACCGGGAGGCCAAGAAGGTCGTCCTCGGTGACGGTACGGCGCTGCACTACGACAAGCTGCTGCTGGCGACCGGGGCCGAGCCGCGCCGCCTCGACGTCCCCGGCACCGGCCTGGTGGGGGTGCACCACCTGCGGCGGCTCGCGCACGCCGAGCGGCTCAAGGGGGTCCTGGCCGGGCTGGGCCGGGACAACGGCCACCTGCTGATCGCGGGGGCCGGCTGGATCGGCCTGGAGGTCGCGGCGGCGGCCCGCGGGTACGGCGCCGAGGTGACCGTCGTGGAGCCGCTGGCCACACCGCTGCACGCGGTGCTCGGCCCGGAGATCGGCCGGCTCTTCGGGGACCTGCACGCCGATCACGGGGTCCGCTTCCACTTCGGCGCCCGGCTCACCGAGATCGTCGGACAGGACGGGATGGTGCTGGCCGCCCGGACCGACGACGGCGAGGAGCATCCGGCGCACGCGGTGCTCGCCGCGATCGGCGCCGCGCCGCGCACGGCGCTCGCCGAGACCTCGGGGCTGGCCCTGGTGGATCGGGAGCACGGCGGCGGGATCGCCGTCGACGCGTCGCTGCGGACGTCCGACCCGGACGTCTTCGCCGTCGGGGACGTGGCGGCCGCCCACCACCCGGCGCTGGGGACCAGGCTGCGGGTCGAGCACTGGGCCAACGCCCTCAACGGCGGACCCGCCGCCGCGCGGGCGATGCTCGGGCAGGAGGTCTCCTACGACCGGGTGCCCTACTTCTTCTCGGACCAGTACGACGTGGGGCTGGAGTACTCCGGGTACGCGCCGGTGGGCGGCTACGACCAGGTGCTGATCCGCGGGGACGTGGGCAAGCGGGAGTTCATCGCGTTCTGGCTGTCGCAGGGGCGGGTCCTGGCCGGGATGAACGTCAACGTGTGGGACGTCACGGAGCACATCCAGGCCCTGATCCGCTCCCACGCGCCGGTCGACCGGGAGAAACTGGCGGACCCATCCGTTCCGCTTTCCTCGCTGGTGGCGGCGGAGGGGGCCTGACGGGTTTGTCGGCGCCCGGCCGTAGACTTCACGCGTGGCAGGACGGATCAACGACGACGACGTGAAGGCGGTACGGGACGCGGTCCCGATCGACGCCGTGGTCTCCGACTACCTCCAGCTGCGCAACGCCGGCGGCGGCAACCTCAAGGGCCTCTGCCCCTTCCATGACGAGAAGTCCCCGTCCTTCCAGGTCAGCCCCAGCAAGGGGCTGTACCACTGCTTCGGCTGCCAGGCGGGCGGGGACACCCTCGACTTCATCATGAAGATCGACCACCTCTCCTTCTCGGAGGCGGTCGAGCGCCTCGCCGGCCAGGCGGGCATCACCCTGCGGTACGAGGAGGGCGGGTACACCGCCGGGACCAGCGGCCGCGGCGAGCGGATCCGACTGGTCGAGGCGCACAAGGCCGCCGCCCAGTTCTACGTCGACCAGTTGGACGGCCCCGAGGCCGAGATCGGCCGCAAGTTCCTCGCGGAGCGCGGCTTCGACCAGGCCGCGGCCGCGCACTTCAGCGTGGGCTACAGCCCGGCCGGCTGGGACCACCTGACCCGCTTCCTGCGCGGCAAGGGCTTCAGCGACAAGGAACTGATCACCTCCGGCCTGGCCCAGGACAGCCGCAGCGGGAAGCCGATCGACCGGTTCCGCGGGCGGCTGATGTGGCCGATCAGGGACATCAGCGGGGAGGTCGTCGGCTTCGGCGCGCGCAAGCTGCGCGACGACGACAACGGCCCGAAGTACCTGAACACCCCCGAGACGGCGATCTACAAGAAGTCCCAGGTGCTGTACGGCATCGACCTGGCGAAGAAGGAGATCGCGAAGACCTCGCGGGCGGTCGTGGTCGAGGGGTACACCGATGTGATGGCCTGCCACCTGGCCGGGGTGACCACCGCGATCGCGACGTGCGGCACGGCCTTCGGCGGGGACCACATCAAGATCCTGCGCCGGTTGTTGATGGACAACGCGACGGCCGAGGTGATCTTCACCTTCGACGGGGACGCGGCGGGCCAGAAGGCCGCGCTGCGCGCCTTCGAGGACGACCAGAAGTTCGCCGCCGAGACCTCGATCGCGATCACTCCGGGCGGTATGGACCCGTGCGACCTGCGGCTCGCGCAGGGCGACGCCGCCGTGTCGGGGCTGGTGGAGTCCCGCACCCCGCTGTTCGAGTTCGCGCTGCGGCACATCGTGGCCCGGCACAACCTGGAGAACCCGGCGGGCCGGGCGGCGGCGCTCGACGAGGCGGCCCCGGTCGTCGCCCACATCAAGAACATCGCGATCCAGCACGAGTCGGCGGTCCAACTGGCGGGGATGCTCGGCATCCGCGACGAACAGTTCGTGGTCAAGCGGGTCGCCCAGCTCGCCCGCTGGGCGCGCGAGCGGGGCGGCCGGCCGCAGGAGAGCGGACGCGGCCGGGCGTACGAGGCCGGCCCCGCGACCGCGCCCGCCCCCGCGGCGGGCGGCCCGGCGCTGAACCTGCGCAGCCCCGCCCACCGCACGGAACGCGAGCTGCTCAAGCTGGCCCTGCAAAGACCGGCCCTGGTCTCCCCCGCCTTCGACGCCTACGGGATGGACGAGTTCACCGCCCCGCCCTACGCGGCGGTCCGCCAGGCGATCCAGGACGCCGGGGGCGCCTCCCTGGGCACGGAGGACTATCTGACCCGGGTCCGGGCCGCCGCGCCCAACGACACGGTCCGCGCGCTGGTGACGGAACTCGCCGTCGAAGCCATCCACGCCAAGACGGTGGACGAGGTCTACGCGGGCGTGCAGCTGGTCCAGGTGCGACTGCGCGCCGTCGACCGCCGGGTGCACGAGATCCAGGGCACGCTCTCCCGCCTGGGCCCGCAGGCCCCGCCGGAACAGCTCGCGGCGGTCCAGGAGGAGCTGTGGGTCCTCCAGCAGTACGGGCAGCGGCTGCGCAACCGCGGGGCCGAGGGGCTGTAGGGGGGTGTGTGACGGGTCAGGCCGGGCCCGTCGCACCCCCCCTGGCCCCCGTCACCGGGTTCGGTCGCGGGCGAGCCAGTCGCCGCCCGGGATCCGGGTCCCGGAGCGGGCGAGGGCGCGGGCCAGCGGTGGGGCGGCCAGGTACACCCAGGCCGGGACCGGGGTGCCGTCGGGGCGCAGGGCCTCGCGGGCGACACGGTCGTAGACGTTCCCCGGCCGGCCCGGACCGCGGTACTCCTCCAGCAGGTCCAGCGCGACCAGCAGCCCGGCGTAGCTCTCGGGGGCGGCGGTGATCAGCTCTCCCCGTATCGCGGCCCCGGGGCGCGCGACGGCGTACGGGTAGCCCGGCCCCTCGTACAGGGCGGTGTCGGGCAGCAGGGCCGGTTCCTCGGCGGCCGTGCGGCCCCGCAGGAACAGGTCGTGGTTGACCTCGCCCGGCCGCAGGGTCCCGTACACGAAGAACGGCAGGGCGGTCACGGCGGTTCCCGGCGGGTCGGGCGGTGTCACGTCGAGCGGTGTCACGGGCCCTCCCTGGACTGCCGGCGCGGTACGGGCGGCCCGTCCGCGCACCCCCACCGTACGCAGCGCGCCGGGGCCGCCGTAAGCCCGCCCCCGCGCGGATCGGCGGCCGGTGTCACCCGGACGGGCAGAGTCCCCCGGACGGCCCAAGCGGGCCGCTCCGACCTGGGGGAACACCGGCCGACGCGGCTGAGCTGACGCTACATCAGGAGGCGGGGGGCGAGCGGGAAGGGTTATCTCGGGAACACGACCCCGCGTTCCCAGGAGCCCCCATGCGCCGCCGCACCGCCCATGTGCTGACCGCCACCGCGCTGACCGCCGTCGCCTTCGCCGGCCCGGTCGCGGGTGCGGTGGCCGCCGCGGAACTCGGCATGCCCCCCTTCGCGCCGGGGGACTTCGCCCCGCTGGAGGTGTGGCCGAAGTCCGCCGCCCCGGGCGTGACCGTGACGGTGAACACCGGCGCCTGCGGGCCCTCCGGTCGCGCCGAGGGAGACGCCACCACCGTTGGCGGGGGCCGGTTCAAGCTGCTGCCGGGCCCGCACAAGGAGGTGGTCGTGGGGCAGTTCCAGGTCGCCCGCGACCTGCGACCGGGAACCTACGACATCGGCGCGACCTGTGCGAACGGCAAGTTCGCCACCGGCGACCTGATCGTCACCGACCGTGGCCCGCAAGGCCACGTACGGACCGGGGTCGGTGGTGGCACGACCACCACCACCGACCCCGCCAGAGTCACGGCGGGAGCGGTCGTGCTGGCCGCGGTCGCCGTGGGCGGTACCTGGCTCCTGCGTCGCCGGGCGAGCGGCACGCGGAGCTGACGGACGCCCGCGGCCCCGACCGCGGTCCGAGCGGTACCGTCCCCGTCGCCCGCCCCGCGAGGTCCCCCCGTTCGCGGGGCCGGGCGACGGCCAGTCATACGCACGGCAAGCGAGCACGAGGGGGCAGGCATGGTGGGCACCTCCGGCGTCGCCGGCCGCGGCGGGCTCCTGGCCCTGGCCGCCTGCGTGGGCATCTGGCTCGTCGGCAGCGGCTCCTCGGAGACCGTCGGGCCGCCGCTGCCGTCCCCCGCCGAGGCACTGGGCACGCTCAGCGGCCAGGCGTCCTACGCCGGGAGCATCGCCCCGCTGCCGGGATCACCGCCCACCCGCATCCGTATCCCGTCGATCCGGGTGGACGCCCCGCTCACCGGGCTGGGACTCCAGCCGGACGGCAGTCTCGAAGTACCGCCGCCCGGCCGCCGCGACCTCGCCGGCTGGTACCGCGACGGCACCACCCCGGGCGCCACCGGCACCGCGCTCATCGCGGGCCACGTCGACCACGCCACCGGCCCGGCCGTCTTCTACCACCTGGGCGCGCTGCGCCGCGGGGCCTCGATCGAGGTGGCACGCGCGGACGGCCGGACGGCCGTGTTCACCGTCCACGCCGTCGAGGTCTACGACGCCAAGGCGTTCCCCGACTCCCGGGTGTACGGACCCTCGCCGCGCGCCGAGCTGCGGGTGATCACCTGCGGGGGCGGCTTCTCGCCCCGGACCGGCTACGAGGGCAACGTGGTCGTCTTCGCCCACCTGACGGGGACGTACTAGCGGCCGTGGACGGCGGCGGCCCCGCTCAGCCCCACTGCTCGATACCGAGCTTCACCACCAGCGCCCCGACGACCGTCAGCAGCACCGTCCGGACGAACGCGCTGCCCTTGGTGAGCGCCATCCGGGCCCCGATCATGCCGCCGGCGAGGTTGAAGGCCGCCATCAGCGCGGCCAGTTGCCACAGCACCATCCCCTGGTACGCGAACATCGCGAGCGCCCCGGCGTTTGTGCAGCAGTTGACGATCTTGGCGGTGGCGGAGGCGGTCACCAGGTCGAGGTGGAGCAGCGCGGTGAGGGCCAGGACCAGGAACGTGCCGGTGCCCGGCCCGATGAGGCCGTCGTAGAAACCGATGCCCAGCCCCGCCAGGCCAATGGCGAGCAGGACCCGGCGACGGCTGACGGGCGCGGTGTCCGCGGCCGCGCCGAACCCGGGCTTGAAGATCACCACTGCGGCGACGACCACCAGGACCGCCATGATCAGCGGGCGCAGGGCGTCCTTGCTGATCCCGCCGGCCAACGCGGCGCCGCCCATCGATCCGGCGAGCGCGGCCAGGCCGATGCGGACGGCGAGCTTCACGTTCACCGGCGCCTTGCGGGCGTAGGTCACGGCCGCTCCGGTGGTGCCGACGATGGCCACCGCCTTGTTGGTGCCGAGGACGGCGGCGGGGGGCGAGTGCGGGAGACCGAGCAGCAGGGCGGGCAGGAGCAGCAGACCGCCGCCCCCCACCACGGCGTCGATCCAGCCGGCCGCCGCGGCGGCCACGCACAGCACGATGATCATCGCGGTTGATATGTCAGGCACGGCTCCGACCCTATGGAGCGTTCGACCGCTACGGCCCGGGACATCGAAAACTTGCGCAAACGTTGAGGTTCGGGTGCGGTTCGGGGCCTCACGGGCCGCCCGGCCGGGTGCTGAGGCGCGCGTTCCGTCGGGGTAACAGCGGCGATGCGGCGGGGAAACAGCGGGCCCGCACGCTCGTGCCATGACCTCGAATCGGCGTGTGGTGGTGATCGGCGGCGGCCTGGCGGGCCTACGGTGCGCCGCGCGGTTGGCCACCGGTCGCACGGCTGCGGTCACGGTCCTCGGCGAGGAGCCGCACGCCCCGTACAACCGGGTGCTGCTGGCCGAGATCCTGGCCGGGCGGTACGACCCCGAGGTGACCGCGCTCCCGGACCCCGGACCGGCGCTGCGCCGGGGCGTGCGCGCGGTGCGCGTGGACCGCGCCGACCGGACGGTGCACTGCGACGACGGGGCGGTGCTCGGGTACGACGCCCTGGTGCTGGCGACCGGCTCGAACCCGGTCCTGCCCCCGCTGCGCGGCCTGTTCGAGCCGGACGGACGGGACCTTCCCGAAGGGGTGCACGCGTTCCGCACCATGGACGACTGCCTGGCCCTCTCGGCGGCCGTACGTCCCGGCGTGCGCGCCGTGGTGATCGGCGGCGGGCTCCTCGGGGTCTCGGCGGCCCGCGCCCTCGCCGCCCGCGGCGCCCAAGTGGTGCTCGCGCAGCAGGCCGAGCGGCTGATGGAACGCCAACTGGACGCGGACGCGTCGGCGCTCCTGCACACCCATCTGACGGCCCTCGGCGTGGAGATCCACACCGAGTGCCGGGTACGCGGTCTGACCACGACCGCGGCTTCCCGCGCCGGTGCCGGAACCCGGGTCACCGGCGTGGAACTCGCCGACGGGTACCGGCTCGAAGCCGACCTCGTGGTGCTCGCCTGCGGCGTGCGTCCGCGCACCGGGCTGGCCCGGGCCGCCGGGCTCGACGTGCGCGAGGGCGTCGTCGTGGACGACCGGCTGCGCACCTCCGACCCCCGTATCCACGCCATCGGCGACTGCGCCGAGCACGACGGCCGCGTGTACGGGCTGGCCGGGGCCGCGCTGGAGCAGGCCGACGCCGTCGCGGCCTTCCTCACCGGCGCCGGCGACCCCGCCGGCCCCTCCCGCTACACCGGGACCCGCGCGCTGACCCGGCTCACCCTCACCTCCGGCGGCGACGGCCCGTTGGACCTGGCCGCTTTCGGGGAGGCGACCCCGCTCCCCGGGGACGACGTCATCCGTCTCGCCGACGCCACCCGCCGGACCTACCGGAAGGTCGTCGTCCGCGGTGACCGCCTGGTCGGCGGGGTCCTGCTCGGCGAACTGTCCACCGTGGGCGCGCTGGCCCGCTCCTGGGAGGACGGCGAAGCCCTGACCGACTTCTCGCACCTGCTCACCGACGACGGAGGCTCCTGATCATGGCCGCAGTCCCGCCCACGCCCATCCCCGCACCCACGGCGGCGGCCACGGCCGCAGCCGACCCCGCAGCCGGCCCCGGGCCCGCCCCGGCGGACGGCCCGACGGACGGTCAGGCGCACCGCCCCGCCCTCGTGCTCGTCGGCCACGGCATGGTCGGCCAGCGCTACCTGGAGGCCCTCGCCGAACGCGGGATCACCGCCACGCACCGCGTCACCGTCCTGTGCGAGGAGCCCCGCCCGGCCTACGACCGGGTCCACCTGACCTCCTACTTCGCCGGCAGCACCCCCGAGGACCTGTCGCTGACCCCGGACGGCTTCATGGAACGGCACGGGATCGACCTGCACCTGGGCGACCCCGCCGAGAGCCTCGACCGCGGCGCCCGCACCGTCACCTCCCGCTCCGGGCGGGTGTTCCCGTACGACGTCCTCGTCCTCGCGACCGGCAGCTACCCCTTCGTGCCGCCCGTACCCGGCAAGGACGCCCCCGGCTGCTTCGTGTACCGCACCATCGAGGACCTCCTCGCGATCGAGGCGTACGGCAAGGGCCGCGGCAGCGGAGCCGTCGTCGGCGGCGGCCTCCTCGGCCTGGAGGCGGCCGGCGCGCTCCAGGGGCTGGGGCTGACCACCCGCGTCGTGGAGTTCGCCCCGCGCCTGATGCCGGTGCAGGTCGACGAGGGCGGCGGCGCCGCGCTGCTGCGGACCATCGAATCCATGGGCCTGACCGTCCACACCGGCGTCGGCACCCAGGAGGTGCTCACCGGCGAGGACGGCTCGGTGACCGGGATGCGCCTGTCCGACGGTTCGACCGTCCCCACCGACCTGGTCGTCTTCTCCGCCGGTGTCCGCCCCCGTGACCAGCTCGCCCGCGATGCCGGTCTGGTGGTCGGCGAACGCGGCGGGATCCGCGTCGACGCCCGCTGCCGCACCTCCGACCCCCGCGTGTACGCCATCGGCGAGTGCGCGCTGGCCGCCGACGGCCGGGTCTACGGCCTGGTCGCCCCCGGTTACGAGATGGCCGAGACGGCCGCCGACGACCTGCTGGGCCGCGACCGGGAGTTCACCGGAGCCGACCTGTCCACCAAGCTCAAGCTGCTCGGCGTGGACGTGGCCTCCTTCGGCGACGCACACGGCGCGACCCCGGACTGCCTCGACGTCGTCTACTCCGACTCCCGCTCCGGCGTCTACAAGAAGCTGGTCGTCTCCCCCGAGGGAGTCCTGCTCGGCGGGGTCCTCGTCGGCGACGCCGACTCCTACGGGCTGCTGCGCCCGCTCACCGGCAGCGTCCCGCCCGTCACCCCCGAACAACTGGTGCTGCCCGCGGGCATCGGGCCCGCCGCGCGGCTCGGGCCGGCCGCGCTCCCCGACACGGCGGTGATCTGCTCCTGCCACAACGTCACCAAACAGCAGATCACCGCCTGCTCCTCGCTCCCCGAGGTCAAGGCGTGCACCAAGGCCGGCACCGGCTGCGGCGGCTGCCTGAAGGTGATCGGCCAACTGCTGCCCGCCGCCGTCGACAAGGGGCTGTGCGGCTGCTTCCCGTACACCCGCGCCGAGCTGTACGAGATCGTCCGCACCCGCCGCCTGACCTCCTACCGGGAGCTCCTCGACGGCCACGGCCGCGAAGGCGCCCGGGGCGGCGAGGGCTGCGAGGTCTGCAAGCCGGCCGTCGCCTCGATCATCGCCTCACTCGCCGCGACGCTGGGCGCGAGCGGCTACGTCCTGGACGGGGAGCAGGCAGCCCTCCAGGACACCAACGACCACTTCCTCGCGAACATGCAGCGCAACGGCTCGTACTCGGTCGTGCCCCGCATCCCGGGCGGTGAGGTCACCCCGGAGAAGCTCATCGTGATCGGCGAGGTGGCCCGCGACTTCGGCCTCTACACGAAGATCACCGGCGGGCAGCGGATCGATCTCTTCGGGGCCTCGGTCGACCAGCTCCCGCGCATCTGGGCGCGGCTGGTGGACGCCGGGTTCGAGTCCGGGCACGCCTACGGGAAGGCGCTGCGCACGGTGAAGTCGTGCGTGGGCCGGACGTGGTGCCGCTACGGGGTGCAGGACAGCGTGCGCATGGCCATCGACCTGGAGCTGCGCTACCGGGGGCTGCGTGCACCGCACAAGCTGAAGTCGGCGGTGTCCGGCTGCACCCGCGAATGCGCGGAGGCGCAGAGCAAGGACTTCGGCGTCATCGCGACGGCCAACGGCTGGAACCTCTACGTCGGCGGCAACGGCGGCGCCACCCCGCGCCACGCCGACCTGCTCGCCCAGGACCTGTCGGACGCCGAACTGGTCCGGCTCATCGACCGCTTCCTGATGTTCTACATCCGCACCGCCGACCGGCTGGAGCGGACCTCGACCTGGCTGGAGCGGCTGGAGGGCGGCCTGGCCCACCTGCGGGACGTGATCGTGCACGACTCGCTCGGCCTGTGCGCGGAGCTGGAGTCGCTGATGGCCGACCACGTCGCCCACTACCGCGACGAATGGGCCGAGACGCTCCAGGACCCGGAGCGACTGCGCCGGTTCGTGTCCTTCGTCAACGCGCCCGGCGCCCCGGACCCGACCGTGCGGTTCGTGCCCGAACGCGACCAGGTCAAGCCCGACCTGACCGTCCTCACCCTTGAGCCCGTGGGAGGCAACCGGTGACCATCGAGTTGGAAGTGAACGGCGGCTGGCTGACGGTGTGCGACCTGTCGGAACTGATCCCGGGCCGCGGGGTCGCGGCCCTGCTGCCCGACGGGAACCAGGCCGCGGTGTTCGTCGACCGCGCGGGACGCCCGTACGCCATCGGCAACCGGGACCCCTTCACCGGCGCGCAGGTGCTCGCCCGGGGGCTGGTGGGCGCGGTGACGGGCCGGCCGTTCGTGGCCTCTCCGCTGCTCAAGCAGCGGTTCGACCTGGCGTCGGGGCGCTGCCTGGACGACGACGCGGTGGCGGTCCGGACCTACCCGGTGCGGACCGCCGTGACCTCGCCCGCGTAGCGGCCGGGGAGCCTACTGGCCCTGGACGGCCGCCGGGTCCATCCACATGATCTCCCAGGTGTGGCCGTCCAGGTCCTCGAAGGCGCGCCCGTACATGAAACCGTGGTCCTGCGCGGCCCGCGGCTCGGTGCCGCCCGCGCCGACGGCCGCGTCGACGAGCGCGTCCACCGCCTCGCGGCTCTCGGCGCTCAGACACAGCAGGGCCTCCGTGGTGGTGGAGGTGTCCGCGATGGCCTTGTGGGTGAAGTCCTTGAAGCGGGCCTCGGTCAGCAGCATCGCGTAGATGGTGTCGCTGATGACCAGCGAGGCGCCGTTCTCGTCGCTGAACTGGGCGTTGAAGGAGTAACCCAGCTTGCCCCAGAAGGCCCGGCTCGCCTCCAGGTCCTTGACCGGCAGGTTGACGAAGATCATGGTGGCGGACATCTCGGTCCCTCTTCTCTCGTGGTGGTGCGTGCGAAGGGGTAGACCGGGCCGCCCCGGGAAACTCATCGCCGTGGGGAAGCTTTTTTCCGAGCGTCGGTTTTCTCGCGCTCCGGCCGTCAGGAGGCCACGGCTCCGCCCTTCAGCAGCGCAGCGCCCAGCGGGGTCACCGTGTGCAGGACGGCGTTTCCCCGGCGCAGGGTGGTGACCAGGCCCGCCTCCCGCATCACGCAGGCGTGCTGGCTCGCGGAGGCCAGCGACACCCCCGCCCGGCGGGCCAGTTCGCTGGTGGTGGCTCCGTCACCGATCGCCCGCAGCACCACCGAGCGGGTGTGGCCGACGAGCTTGCCCAGGGTCCGCTGGCGCTGCTCCTCCGCCGGGCGGGCGCCCTCGCCCTGCGCGGGCGCCGAGGCGAGCTGCGCCGCCGCCGGGTACACCAGGACCGGCGGCAGCTCCGGATCGTGCAGGGTGACGGCGGTGCGGCGGCAGAAGAAGGACGGCTGGAGCAGCAGGCCGCGCCCCCGCAGCCGAACGTCCCGGTCGACGGGGTAGTCGCACTCCAGGACCGGCGCCCGCCAGCGCAGCATCGGCGGCAGCGAGGCGAGCAGCTCGTCCGCGCCGCCGTCGAGCAGCGCGCGGCCCCGGGCGGCCCGCTCGGCCTCGATCTGGGCCTGGATGTGGGTCCAGTAGGGCTCCACGGCGACCCGGTGATACGCGCGTAGCTCGCCGAGCACGCGCGGCATGTGCTTGGGCGCGTCGTCCATGAACTCGCGCAGCCGGCGGGGGACGAGCGCGTCGGCGCCCGCGCCGCCCGCGCCCGCGGGCATGCCGAAGGCAGCCCCGACGCGCGCTCCGGCCCCCAGGAGCGACAGCTCGCGCCGGATCCGCTCCGGGCGGATGCCGCGCAGCGCGTCGAGCCCGACGTCCCACCCGTACTGCCCCTCGACCGGGGTCAGGAAATCGGGGAAATAGCCGCGCCCCGGTATCAGCGCGCCGAGGAGCCTTGTTTCACTATTCAACCGGCTACGGGTTTCCGTACGCCATTCACCGAACAACCGGGCATCTCGCCGGTCCCTTAGGCGGTGAAAACTGAGAATCGTTTCCCACAGCGCATCGGGGCGTCCCGCCATCCGTACGCGTGCGAGGTCCACTCCCGTGAAATGGATACGAAGCACCGAACCCCCACCTGTGCAACCGCAATCCCCCCGCCCCATGAGTATGCACGCCGTCACACGTGGTCACCACGCCCTTTCAGCCACAGTTGAAACCCCTTTCGGCAGGAGCGTGACAACCGAAATCCTGTACTCCGCCGGGCACACTCCGGTGCGACCGAAACGCTCCGTGAAGGCCGTGGGGGGCTTTGCGGGGCCTGGCGGTCGGTCGCACAGGGAAGCGCCGACGTGCCCGGCGATAGGCGGCAGGCGGTGGACGGGTGGGGATCCGTCCACCGCCTGGTGCCGTAAAGGCGACTTGGTTGAATGCGGTCCCTAAACGCAAAGCAGGCTGCGCCCGCTTCCGGGGGTCAGGGAAACCGGAAGCAGGGCGCAGCCTTGGGAACCGGTGCCGCCCGGCCGGGTTCGTGCCCGGCCGAGCCGCGCCGGAACCCGGCACAGGGGGGCTCAGCGGCTGTCGGAGCCCTTCGACTCGGCGGCCGCGCGGCCGGCCTCCAGGCGCGCCACCGGAATCCGGAACGGCGAGCAGGAGACGTAGTCGAGGCCGACCTCGTGGAAGAAGTGCACCGACTCCGGGTCGCCGCCGTGCTCGCCGCAGACGCCGAGCTTGAGGTCGGGGCGGGTGGCCCGACCGGCCTCGACCGCGCTGCGGACCAGCGAGCCGACGCCGTCCTTGTCGATGGTCTCGAAGGGCGAGACCCCGAAGATGCCCTTCTCCAGGTACGCGGTGAAGAAGCTGGCCTCGACGTCGTCGCGGGAGAAGCCCCACACCGTCTGCGTCAGGTCGTTCGTACCGAAGGAGAAGAACTCCGCGGCCTCGGCGATCTGACCGGCGGTCAGCGCGGCGCGCGGCAGCTCGATCATCGTGCCGATGCTCAGCTTGAGGCTGGTGCCGGTTGCGGCCTCGATCTCGGCGATGACCTGGTCCGCCTCCTCGCGGACGATCTCCAGCTCCTGGACCGTGCCCACGAGCGGGATCATGATCTCGGCGCGCGGGTCGCCCTTGGCGTTCTTGCGCTCGGCCGCGGCCTCGGCGATCGCCCGGACCTGCATGGCGAACAGGCCGGGGATGACCAGGCCGAGCCGGACACCGCGCAGACCCAGCATCGGGTTCTGCTCGTGCAGCTTGTGCACGGCCTGGAGCAGGCGCAGGTCGTTCTCGTTGGCGTCCTTGCGGGACTCGGCGAGGGCGACGCGCACCGACAGCTCGGTGATGTCGGGCAGGAACTCGTGCAGCGGCGGGTCGAGGAGGCGGACGGTGACGGGCAGCCCGTCCATCGCCTCGAACAGCTCGACGAAGTCCTTCTTCTGCAGCGGCAGGAGGGCACTGAGTGCCCCTTCGCGCTCGTCGTCGGTGTCGGCGAGGATCAGGCGCTCGACCATCTCGCGGCGCTCACCGAGGAACATGTGCTCGGTGCGGCACAGGCCGATGCCCTGGGCGCCGAACCGGCGGGCGCGCGAGGCGTCCTCGGCGTTGTCCGCGTTGGCGCGCACCCGCAGCCGGCGGACCCGGTCCGCGTACGCCATGATCCGGTGCACGGCGGCGACCAGTTCGTCGGCGTCGTCGGCGCCGGCGTGCATGCGGCCCTCGAAGTACTCGACCACGGGGGACGGTACGACGGGTACCTCGCCGAGGTAGACCTTGCCGGTGGAGCCGTCGATGGAGACGACGTCGCCCTCTTCGATGACCGTGCCGCCGACCGTCATGCGGCGGCGCTTGGTGTCGACCTCGAGGTCCTCGGCGCCGCAGACGCAGGTCTTGCCCATGCCGCGGGCGACGACGGCGGCGTGCGAGGTCTTGCCGCCGCGGGAGGTCAGGATGCCCTCGGCGGCGATCATGCCGTCCAGGTCGTCCGGGTTGGTCTCACGGCGGATCAGGATGACCTTCTCGCCGGAACGGGACCACTTGACGGCCGTGTACGAGTCGAAGACCGCCTTGCCGACCGCCGCGCCCGGGGAGGCGGCGATGCCGCGACCGAGCAGCGTGGTCGTGGCACCCTCGTCGAAACGGGGGAACATCAGCTGCGCGAGCTGGGCGCCGTTGACGCGCTGGAGGGCCTCGGCCTCGTCGATCAGGCCCTGGTCCACGAGCTGCGTGGCGATGCGGAAGGCGGCGCCCGCGGTGCGCTTGCCGACCCGGGTCTGGAGCATCCACAGCTGACCGCGCTCGATGGTGAACTCGATGTCGCAGAGGTCCTTGTAGTGGGTCTCCAGCGTCTCCATGATCGTCATGAGCTGGTCGTAGGAGGCCTTGTCGATGGTCTCCAGGTCAGCCAGCGGGACGGTGTTGCGGATACCCGCGACGACGTCCTCGCCCTGCGCGTTCTGCAGGTAGTCGCCGTAGACGCCCTGGTGGCCGGTGGCGGGGTCGCGGGTGAAGGCGACACCGGTGCCGGAGTCGGGGCCGAGGTTGCCGAAGACCATGGAACAGATGTTGACGGCGGTGCCCAGGTCGCCGGGGATGCGCTCCTGGCGACGGTAGAGCTTGGCGCGGTCGGTGTTCCAGGAGTTGAAGACCGCCTCGACGGCGAGGTCCATCTGCTCGCGGGCGTCCTGCGGGAACTCCCGGCCGGCCTCCTTCGCGACGATCTTCTTGAAGCCCTTGACCAGCTTCTTGAGGTCGGCGGCGTCGAGGTCGGTGTCGACGGTGACCTTCTTGGCGGCCTTGGCCTCGTCGAGGGCGTCCTCGAAGAGCTCGCCGTCCACGCCGAGGACGGTCTTGCCGAACATCTGGATCAGGCGCCGGTAGGAGTCCCACGCGAAGCGCTCGTCGCCGGCCTGGGCGGCGAGGCCGACCACGGACTCGTCGGAGAGGCCGATGTTGAGGACGGTGTCCATCATGCCGGGCATCGAGAACTTGGCGCCGGAGCGTACGGAGACCAGCAGCGGGTCGTCCGACTGGCCGAGCTTCTTGCCCATCTTCGCCTCGAGGGCGGCCAGGTGGGCGCTGACCTCGTCGCGCAGCGCGGCCGGGGCCTCGCCGCTTTCGAGGTAGACCTTGCACGCCTCGGTGGTGATGGTGAAGCCGGGAGGCACCGGGAGACCAAGGTTGGTCATCTCGGCGAGGTTGGCTCCCTTGCCGCCGAGAAGGTCCTTGAGGTCGCGGTTTCCCTCGGTGAAGTCGTAGACGAACTTCTGATCTTTGTTTTCCGACACGGGTCTCGACTCCTCGAGGACTCGGGTGGCTGCCCTGACGGCCAGGAACATACCCAGATCGAAGGCGTCTGGATATGTCCACTTAGGCGTCATGGGGCTGTAACCACCCGTGTGCCAGCCAATCGAAAGTAACCGGTAAGTAATGCCGACGGGCGAACAGCGTTCACCTCCCGAAGGGTGATGGGGCGCCTGAGGGGTTTCTGCGCTCCGATGAGCGATCATCGATACATTTGCGTTCAAGTGTTGAACGCACAAAGGGTGGCACCCAGTGCCACCCTTTGGAAGTCTTACCCGTGACTTACGTGCTCATCTGAGCGAAACCTCACCCATGCGTGGCGTATATCACGCTACACCGAGGGCGATTTGTCGGCTGCTGTCAGCCTCCGGACGTGTCCGACTCTGCGTCCTCGGTCACGCCGGCGCAGTCGTAGGGATCGTTCAACCAGCCCTCCGGCAGGACAACTCGGTTGTTTCCGGACGTCCGCCCCCGCGGGCCGTCGGCGCTCTCGGGCCAGGACTGGTCCAGATCAAGCTCGCTCAGATGAGCGTCCAGTTCGGCGAGGGAAGAGGTCACCGCCAGCTTCTGCCGCATCTCGGACCCCACGGAGAAACCCTTGAGGTACCAGGCCACGTGCTTACGGAAGTCGATCACCCCGCGCGCCTCGTCACCGATCCACTCCCCCAGGAGCTGGGCGTGCCGGTGCATGGTGGCCGCGACCTCGCGCAGCGTGGGCTTGTGGAAGTCCTCGGGGCGCCCCTCGAAGGCGGCGACCAGGTCGTTGAACAGCCAGGGCCGCCCCAGGCAGCCGCGGCCGACGACCACTCCGTCACAGCCGGTCTCGCGAACCATCCGCAGGGCGTCCTCGGCGCACCAGATGTCGCCGTTGCCGAGTACCGGGATCTCCGGCACGTGCTCCTTGAGACGCGCGATGGCGTCCCAGTCGGCGGTGCCGCCGTAGTGCTGGGCGGTGGTGCGCCCGTGCAGGGCGATGGCGGTGACGCCCTCCTCGACCGCGATGCGCCCGGCGTCGAGGTAGGTCAGGTGCTCGTCGTTGATGCCCTTGCGCATCTTCATGGTGACGGGCAGGTCACCGGCGCCGGCGACGGCCTCGCGCAGGATCGCGCGCAGCAGGTTCCGCTTGTAGGGCAGGGCCGAGCCGCCGCCCTTGCGGGTGACCTTGGGGACCGGGCAGCCGAAGTTGAGGTCGATGTGGTCGGCGCGGTCCTCCTCGACGATCATGCGGACCGCCTTGCCGACCGTCGTGGGGTCGACTCCGTACAACTGGATCGAGCGGGGCTTCTCGGTCTCGTCGAAGTGGATCAGCTGCATGGTCTTCTCGTTGCGCTCGACCAGGGCGCGCGTCGTGATCATCTCGCTGACGAACAGCCCCTTGCCGCCGCTGAACTCGCGGCACAGGGTGCGGAACGGGGCATTGGTGATACCGGCCATGGGTGCGAGCACCACCGGGGGCTGCACGGTGTGCGGGCCGATCGCGAGGGGCGGGGGGAGCGTGGTCATCCCCCCATTGTCGCCCAGCCGGACCGCGTCCCGCATTTCATTAGTTAGCCGTACTATCGGAGTCATGCGCACCCTGAGCCCCAGGCGACGCAGCCTCGTGCTGGCCATCTGCTGCATGAGCCTGTTGATCGTGAGCCTGGACACCACCGTTCTGAACGTCGCCCTGCCCTCGATGCGGCGGGAGTTCGACGCTTCGGTGGCGGGCATGCAGTGGACGATCGACGCGTACACGCTGGTCCTGGCCTCGCTGCTGATGTTGGCCGGGTCCACGGGCGACCGGATCGGGCGCCGGAGGGTGTTCAGCACCGGGCTGATCGTCTTCACGGCGGGCTCGATGCTGTGTTCGCTGGCGCCGAGCCTGGAGTGGCTGATCGGGTTCCGGATGATCCAGGCCGTGGGCGGCTCGATGCTCAACCCCGTGGCCATGTCGATCATCACCAACACGTTCACGGAACCCAAGGAGCGCGCCCGCGCCATCGGCGTCTGGGGCGGGGTCGTCGGCATCTCCATGGCCGCCGGCCCGCTGATCGGCGGCCTGCTGGTCGACTCGGTCGGCTGGCGGTCGATCTTCTGGGTGAACCTGCCCGTCGGGCTGCTGGCCCTCGTCCTGACCCTGCGCTTCATCCCCGAGTCGCGGGCCGAGCACCCGCGCCGCCCGGACCCGGTCGGCCAGTTGCTGGTCGTGGCGCTGCTGGGATCGGTGACGTACGGGATCATCGAGGCCCCCTCGGCCGGCTGGATCTCGCCCACGGTCATCGGGTGCGCGACGCTCGCGGTGGCGGCCCTGGTGGCGCTGCTCGTCTACGAGCCGAGGCGGGCGGAGCCGCTGATCGACCCGCGGTTCTTCCGCAGCGCCCCGTTCAGCGGGGCGACGGTGATCGCCGTGAGCGCCTTCGCCGCGCTCTCGGGGTTCTTGTTCCTGAACACGCTCTACCTCCAGGAGGTGCGCGGGCTGGACGCGCTGCAAGCGGGCCTCTACATGCTGCCGATGGCGGCCTTGGCCTTCCTGTGCGCGCCGCTGTCCGGGCGGCTGGTGGGCGCGGTGGGGCCGCGGGTGCCCCTGATGATCGCCGGGGTGGCGATGGCGGCCAGTGGGCTGCTGTTCGCGGGGTTCTCGGCGGAGGCGTCCGATCCGCTGATGTTCGCCGGGTACGTGCTGTTCGGTCTCGGCTTCGGCATGGTCAACGCGCCGATCACCAACACCGCGGTGTCCGGGATGCCGCGCGCCCAGGCGGGCGTGGCGGCGGCGGTCGCGTCGACCAGCCGGCAGACCGGGGGGACGCTGGGCGTGGCGGTGATCGGCGCGGTGCTGGCGGCCGGCCTCTCCCAAGGCGGCGGCTTCGTCACGGCGGCGCTGCCGGCCTGGTGGATCATCACGCTGTGCGGGGTGCTGGTGCTGGCGGTGGGCGTCGCGACGACCGGGCGGTGGGCCCTGGCCACGGCGACCCGGACCGCCCGCGCGCTCGGCTAGCGCCGTACCGCCCGGCCCGTGCCGTGACGCTTGGCCCGTGCCGTACCGGGGAAGGCCTCGGGGGTAGCCCGCTATTCGCCGCAGTCGAAGTCGTCGGCGTGCGAGTCGATGCGGGCGAGCAGTCCTCGTAGCGCGTCCTGCTCGCGCTGCGAGAGGCCGGAGAACAGCGCGAGCTCGACCTGGTCCAGCGCGGCGTTGGTCTTGCCCAGCGCGGCGGCGCCCGCGTCGGTGAGGGCGACGTTGTGGCGGCGCCGGTCGGCCGGGTCGCGACGGCGTTCGGCCAGCCCCTCGCCCTCCAGGTCGTTGAGGATGCCGACCAGCACGCTCGGGTCCACCTCCAGCCGTTCGGCGAGGGTCCGCTGACCGATCGGGCCGTCCTCCAGCGCCATCAGCGTCATCGCGTGCCGGGGTGTGAGTCCGGCGGCGCCGAACGCCGCCTTCATCCGGTTCTGGGTGATCGAACCGTGCCAGGCCAGCAGCAGCCCCAGTCGCTGGGGGGCGGGCGGGCGTTCCTGAGCTGCCGTCATGTAGCACATCGTAACAATCGCCGAATGATTGCGATCAGCCAATCGTTGATGCTATTCAATGATCTCACCCATTCGATCGTTGGAGTTCTTCATGTTCTTTGCCTACGCCGTCGTCGCCGTCCTGCCGGCGCTCACCCTGGCCGCGTCCGCCACCTTCACGCTCCAGCGCAACGAGGCGGTGATGGGCAGCATGCGCAAGGTCGAGGTCCCGGAGTCCTGGCTGCCGCGACTGGCCGCCCTGAAGGCGGCCGGTGCGGTCGGACTGGTCGCCGGGCTGTGGGTCGCGCCGCTGGGCGTGGCCGCGGCGGTGGGCGTGACGCTCTACTTCATCGGCGCCGTCGTCAGCCACCTGCGCGTCAAGGACTACGCACTCGCCCCGGCGGCGGTCCTCGCCCTGGTCGCGGCGGCCGCCCTAGTGCTGCGCGCGACGGCGTAGCAACCCCGACGAGTGACAGATATTGAAATCTGTCACTCGTCATGTCATTCTCGTTGCATGACGACGAACGAGAGCAACCCGACCACCGTCGCATCGACCACGTCCGCGACCGGGTCCGCGACCACGACCCTCGGCGCCACCGGCCCCGCCGTCTTCCCGCTGGGGCTGGGCTGCATGGGCATGTCCGCGCTGTACGGGGAGAGCGACCGCGCCGAGTCGATCGCGACCATCCACGCCTATCTGGAGGCAGCGGCCGACGGGACGGATACCCTGCTCGACACCGGTGACTTCTACGGCATGGGCCACAACGAGCTGCTGATCGGCGAGGCCCTGCGCACGGCACCCGCCGCGCTGCGGGAGCGGGCGCTGACCAGCGTGAAGTTCGGCGCGCTGCGGACGGTCGAAGGTGCGTTCACCGGGATAGACGGCCGACCGGAGGCGGTGAAGAACTTCCTCGCCTACTCGCTCCAGCGGCTGGGGCGGGACCACATCGACATCTACCGACTCTCCCGTCTCGACCCGGACGTGCCCATCGAGGAGACCGTCGGCGCCATCGCCGAGGCCGTCCAGGCCGGGCACGTACGGCACATCGGACTCTCGGAGGTCGGCGCGGACACCCTGCGCCGGGCCGCCGCGGTCGCCCCGATCGCGGACCTCCAGATCGAGTATTCGCTGATCTCGCGAGGGATCGAGGCGGAGATCCTGCCGACCGCGCGCGAACTCGGCATGGGGATCACCGCGTACGGGGTGCTGTCCCGCGGGCTGATCAGCGGCCACTTCAGCCGCGACCGCCGACTGGCGCCCGGCGACTTCCGCGGGATGAGCCCCCGCTTCCAGGGCGAGAACCTCGACCGGAACCTCGATCTGGTGGAGGCCCTGCGCAAGGTGGCGCAGGAGAAGGGGGTGAGCGTCGCCCAGATCGCCATAGCCTGGGTGCTCGCCCAGGGCCCGAGGCACGGTGTCGACATCGTGCCGGTGGTGGGGGCCCGACGTCGGGACCGGCTGGCGGAGGCACTGGGCGCGCTGGAGGTGGAGCTGAGCGCCGCCGAGGTGGCCGCCGTCGAGGCGGCGATACCCGCGGGGGCGGCGGCCGGCGAGCGTTACCCGGCCGCGCAGATGGCCCACCTAGACAGCGAGCGCTGAGCTGACGGTACGGTCGTCTCATGCCCTCCGCTGCCGCCGAACCCCTGACTCCCGAGCGCATCCTCGAAACCACCGAGGAAGTGCTGCGCCGCTTCGGTCCGACCAAGGCGACCGTGGTGGACGTGGCGCGCGCCCTGGGCGTCAGCCACGGCAGCGTCTACCGGCACTTCCCGTCGAAGGCGGCGCTGCGCGAGGCCGTCACCGACCGCTGGCTCGCCAAGAGCGTCGTCCGGTTGGAGGAGATCGCCTCGGCGCCGGCCGAGCCGGCCCCCTCCAAGCTGGAGGCGTGGTTGGAGGCGCTCTTCGAAGCCAAGCGACACAAGGCGGGCGACGACCCGGAGCTGTTCGCGACGTACACGGTGCTCCTCTCCGAGAGCAGCGGGGTGGTGGATCACCATCTGAACGAGCTGATCGGACAGTTGACCCGGATCATCTCCGAGGGTGTCGCGGACGGGACGCTGGCCGCGCATGACGTGCCGGCCGCCGCGCGCGCGGTGTTCGATGCCACCGGACGCTTCCATGACCCGCAGTACGCCGCCGACTGGCTCTCGCCCACGATCCTCGCCGAGTTCGAGGCGGTCACCTCGCTGGTCATCCGGGGCTTGCGGGCCTGAACCGGCGCCCCTCCCGGCCGCCATCGACCCCGACCGGCCGCCACCGACCTCCGCGACCCCCACCGCTGAGCGGACTGGCTCATTCCGGGCCGACTTGGTGATCATGTGATCCGGGGAACGCTGTCGTGGGCCCGCACGCCTGCCCTGGTTCCCCCCCGGACAGTCATCAGGCAACTCTCAGGGGGAAGCATGTCCGTTTCGGAGCCGCAGGCCACTCGCCCGGCGCCACCCGCGCGGTCGGCCGGTGTCGCCGCGTTCGGCTGGACCGTGACCATCTGTCTCAACGTGGTCGCGCCGATCATCACGTACAACCAGCTTCACGACCACGGCTGGAGCGAGTTCGGCGCCCTGCTGCTCAGCAGCGCCTGGCCGGTGCTCGACAGCGCGATCAGCCTGGCGTGGCGCCGCAAGCTCGACGAGTTCGCCGTCGTGACCTTGGTGTTCCTCGTGATCACGGCCGTCGTGTCGCTGGTCGGCGCGCACTCGGCCCGCGCGTTGCTGATCAAGGACTCCTGTGTCACCGGGTTGTTCGGGCTGCTGTGCCTGGCGACCCTGCTCGCCCCACGACCGCTGATGTTCTACTTCGGCCGCAAGTTCGCCACCGACGGCACTTCCCAGAGCACCGCCTGGTGGAACGGCCTGTGGCAGTACGAGGGCTTCCGCCGGACGTTGACCGTCATGACCACGGTGTGGGGCGTGGCGTATCTGGCGGAAGCCGGGGTTCGCGTCGCACTGACGTACATGCTGGACACCGGCACGATGGTCACCCTCAGCCCGTTCATGATCTACACGGTGCTCGGTGTGCTGGCCCTCTGGACCGCGCGCTACGGCAAGCGCTCCCAGGCGGAGGGCGAACGCCGGGCGGCGGCCGACGCGGCCGCCGCTAGGCCCGGGGCCGCCTGACCGGCGGCGGCTCGGCAGAACGACGGTGGCCCGGTGCGCACAGCGCACCGGGCCACCGGTCTTCCGGCCGGGAACTAGCAGCCGAGCAGGCGGCTGCCGAGGTAGCTCTGGATCTGGTCCAGGGAGACGCGCTCCTGCTTCATGGTGTCGCGCTCGCGCACGGTCACGGCGTTGTCGTCCAGGGTGTCGAAGTCGACGGTCACGCAGAACGGCGTACCGACCTCGTCCTGGCGGCGGTAGCGGCGGCCGATCGCGCCCGCGTCGTCGAACTCGATGTTCCAGTTCTTGCGCAGGTCGGCGGCGAGACCCTTGGCCTTCGGCGAGAGCTGCGCGTTGCGGGACAGCGGCAGGACGGCGACCTTGATCGGCGCGAGGCGCGGGTCGAGGCGCATGACGGTGCGCTTCTCCATGACGCCCTTGGCGTTGGGGGCCTCGTCCTCGTTGTACGCGTCGAGCATGAAGGCGAGCATGGCGCGGTTGACACCGGCCGCCGGCTCGATGACGTACGGGGTGTAGCGCTCGCCGGCCTCCTGGTCGAAGTACGACAGGTCCTGGCCGGAGGCGGCGGAGTGGGCCTTGAGGTCGTAGTCCGTGCGGTTGGCGACGCCCTCCAGCTCGGAGAACTCATTGCCGCCGAAGTTGAAGCGGTACTCGATGTCGGCGGTGCGCTTCGAGTAGTGGGACAGCTTCTCCTTCGGGTGCTCGTACCAGCGGATGTTCTCCTCGCGGATGCCGAGGTCGCGGTACCAGTTCCACCGCTCGGCCATCCAGTACTCCTGCCACTGCTCGTCCTCGCCCGGCTTGACGAAGAACTCCATCTCCATCTGCTCGAACTCGCGGGTGCGGAAGATGAAGTTGCCGGGGGTGATCTCGTTGCGGAAGGACTTGCCCATCTGCGCGATGCCGAAGGGGGGCTTCTTGCGCGAGGTGGTCTGCACCGTGGCGAAGTTGGTGAAGATGCCCTGGGCGGTCTCGGGCCGCAGGTACGCCTTGGAGCCGGTGTCCTGGGTCGGGCCGAGGTGGGTCTCCAGCATGCCGGAGAACTGCTTCGGCTCGGTGAACTGGCCCTTCACACCACAGTGCGGGCAGTTGATGTCGGCAAGGCCGTTGACCGGCGGGCGGCCGTGCTTGGCCTCGTACGCCTCTTCCAGGTGGTCCGCGCGGTGACGCTTGTGACAGGCGGTGCACTCGGTCAGCGGGTCGGAGAAGGTCGCGACGTGACCGGATGCCTGCCAGACCTCGGGGGCGAGGATGACCGAAGAGTCGAGGCCGACGATGTCCTCGCGCCCGGTGACCATGGCCTTCCACCACTGGCGCTTGATGTTTTCCTTCAGCTCGACACCGAGCGGACCGTAGTCCCAGGCAGCCCTGGAGCCGCCGTAGATCTCACTGCACGGGAAAACGAAGCCACGGCGCTTGCTCAGGCTGACGATGGTTTCGATCTTGTCGGCGGCCACGGTGCTCTCTTCATTACGAGGACGAACGGCGAAGCCTTTAGGTTACCGGCGCCCGCACCCCCCGTTTCAAATCGGGACCCCCTGCAACGGCCTTCCGCAGCCCGCCCACCAGGGTTTTTGACAATCGTTTCCATGTTTGATGAAAATGGATGTCATGAACGTACGACGCCTCATACCGACCGCCGCCCTCACCGGGGCCGTGGCCCTCGCCGCGACGGCCCTCACCGGGTGTTCCGGCGCGGCTGCCGAGGGCGGTCACAAGGACGGCAAACTCGGTGTGATGGCGTCGTTCTACCCGCTGCAGTACCTCGCCGAACAGATCGGCAAGGACCACGTGAAGGTCGACACCCTGACCAAGCCGGGCGTCGAACCGCACGACTTGGAGATCACCCCGAAGCAGACCGCCCGGCTCGGCGAATCCGACGTGGTGCTCTACCTCAAGACCCTCCAGCCCGCCGTCGACAAAGCGGTGGCCCAGGCCGGCGTGAAGAACACCGTCGACGCCGCCACCCTCACCAGGCTGGAGAAACACGCCACCTCCGGCCACGACGACCACGCGACCGAGGGCGAGGACGAGGGCCACGACCACGGCGAGGCCGGCGCGGACCCCCATGTCTGGCTCGACCCGAACAAGTACGCCGAGATCGCCAAGGGCGTCGGCGCGGCGCTGCGGAAGGCCGATCCCGCCCACGCGGCCGACTACGCGAAGAACACCGACGACCTGGTGGCCAGGCTGGGCGCGCTGGACACCGAGTACAGGAACGGCCTGGGCGACACGGCCTCCAAGACCTTCATCACCACCCACGCCGCCTTCGGCTATCTCGCCGAGCGCTACGGTCTCGACCAGGAGGGCATCTCCGGCGTCGACCCCGAGTCCGAACCGAGCCCGGCCCGGATGAAGGACCTCCAGGCGATCGCGAAGAAGGACAACGTGTCCACCGTCTTCTTCGAGACCCTCGCCAGCGACAAGACGGCCAAGACCCTCGCCGCCGACACCGGCCTGAAGACCGACGTCCTCGATCCCCTCGAAGGAATCACCACCGCCTCGCAGGGCGCTGACTACTTCGAGGTCATGCGGTCCAACCTCAAGAACCTGCAGAAGGCACTCGGCACCAAGTGATGACAGCGGTAGCAGCAACGGAGGCGCGCGCCATGGAGTCCGACACATCCGCATCGGCGGCCGAGCAGCCCGTCATCTCCCTGCGCGGGGCCACGGCCTCGCTCGGCTCGCGCCCCGTGTTGCGCGGGGTCGACCTCACCGTCCGGCGCGGCGAGGTCGTCGCCCTCCTCGGCGCCAACGGCTCGGGCAAGTCCACGGCCGTCCGCGCCGTCGTCGGGCAGGTCCCCCTCACCGAGGGCCGGCTCTCCCTCTTCGGCACCGACTTCAAGCGCTTCCGGCAGTGGTCGCGGATCGGCTACGTGCCCCAGCGCACCACCGCCGCCGCGGGCGTGCCCGCCACCGTCCGGGAGGTCGTCTCCTCCGGCCGGCTGGCCCGTACCCGCTTCGGCGTCCTGCGCAAGGCCGACCGGATCGCCGTGGAGCGCGCCCTGGACCTCGTCGACATGGGCACGTACGCGGACGC
Organism: Streptomyces sp. NPDC058279; assembly: GCF_042881255.1. NCBI lineage: Bacteria > Bacillati > Actinomycetota > Actinomycetes > Kitasatosporales > Streptomycetaceae > Streptomyces > Streptomyces sp. NPDC058279. The sequence goes on from NZ_JBHVYA010000002.1 coordinate 471,564, forward strand.
CTCCGTGAACGCCCTGTCCGGCGGGCAGCACCAGCGCGTGCTCATCGCCCGGGCGCTCGCCGTCGAGCCCGAACTGTTGATCATGGACGAGCCGATGGCGGGCGTGGACCTGGCCAATCAGGAGGTCCTCGCCAAGGCCGTACGCCGCCAGGTGGCCGCCGGCGCGACCGTCCTGCTCGTCCTGCACGAGCTGGGCGCCCTGGAGCCGCTGATCGACCGGGCCGTCGTCCTGCGCGACGGCTGCGTGGTGCACGACGGCCCGCCCCCGGAGGCCGTCGGTCAACACGCCCTGCCCGGCCACGACCACGTACACCCCCACGCGGCGCACGACGCCGAGCCCCTGCGGACGGGACTGCTGAGCTGATGGACCTCCTCCACTACCCCTTCATGGTGCGGGCCCTGATCGCCGCCGGGCTGGTCGGCCTGACGGCTCCCGCCATCGGCACGTACCTCGTCCAGCGCCGGCAGGCCGTCATGGGCGACGGTCTCGGCCATGTCGCCATGACCGGTGTCGCCCTCGGCTTCCTGCTCCGGTCGAGCCCGGTGTGGATGGCCACGGCGGTCGCGATCGTCGGCGCCATCGGCATGGAGATCATCCGCTCCCGGGGCCGGACCAGCGGCGACGTCGCACTCGCGATGCTCTTCTACGGGGGTCTGGCCGGCGGCGTCATGATCATCAACCTGGCTCCGGGCGGCTCCACGACCAACCTGATCAGCGCCATGTTCGGCTCGATCACCACCGTCGCGCCCGAGGACATCATCGCGATGGTGATCCTGGCCGCGTTCGTCCTCGCCGTCACCGTCGGCCTGCGCCGCCAACTCTTCGCCGTCTGTCAGGACGAGGAGTTCGCCCGGGTCACCGGTCTGCCGGTGCGCGCCCTGAACCTGCTGATCGCGGTCACCGCGGCCGTCACCGTCACCGTCGCGATGCGCATCGTCGGCCTGCTGCTGGTCAGCGCCATGATGGTGATCCCGGTCGCGGCCGCGCAGCGGATCACCCGCGGCTTCGCCGCCACCCTCGGCCTCGCGATGGCGATCAGCCTCACCGTCGCGCTGACCGGCTCGGCCGCCACGTACTACATCGACGTGCCCTCCGGCTCCACGATCGTGCTGCTGGCCATCGGCGTCTTCATGGCGATGACCGCCCTGTCCGCCCCACTGGCCCGGCGCCGCGCCAAGGCCGCCCGGGCCGCCGAAGAGGTCTGCACGCGCGACGATGTGAAGGTCTAGAAGGGCCGGCCGCCTGGCACAATGGGCCGAGGCCGACACGAGGAGGAACCGGTGGCGACTGCGCCTGGCGAGACCGCGCCAGTACGAGGACGATCCACCCGGCAGCGTGCCGCCGTGGCGGCGGCGCTGGACGAGGTGGACGAGTTCCGCAGCGCCCAGGAGCTGCACGACATGCTCAAGCACCGCGGCGACTCCGTGGGCCTGACCACCGTCTACCGCACCCTCCAGTCGCTCGCGGACGCGGGCGAGGTCGACGTGCTGCGCACCAGCGACGGCGAATCCGTCTACCGGCGCTGCTCCACGGGCGACCACCACCATCACCTGGTGTGCCGCAAGTGCGGCAAGGCGGTCGAGGTCGAGGGTCCGGCCGTGGAGAAGTGGGCGGAGGCGATCGCGGCCGAGCACGGCTATGTGAACGTCGCCCACACGGTGGAGATCTTCGGCACCTGCGCGGACTGCGCGGCGGCCGGCTAGCCGCGGCTGGTCGGCCGCGGCCTGCTAGACCCGCCGCAGGTTCCGGTCGAGGACCGCCCGGAGCCGGTCGATGTCGGCCGGGTCCTGGGCGCCCCGCTTGGGCAGGACGATGAAGGCGACGGCGCGCTTGTCGTCGCTGAGCAGGACGAACAGGCCGTCCGTCTCCGCGTACGTCGGATGCGCGGCCCAGCCGACACGGGTCTCGGTGACCTCCGTCGCCACAAGGACGCCGGAACCGTCGATGACGACCCGCGTCTCCCCCGCCCGCTCCAGCAGCCCGCCGAAGGCACGGGCGGTGAGCCGGGGGCCGAACACCGTGCCCACCCACAGCGTCAGCCCGGCCGCGAGGAAGCCCACCGCGCCGGGGAGGTGGCCGCCCTGCCTGAACAGCAGGACGGCGGAGAGCACCGCCACCGTCCCCATCGTCGGGAGCATCCATCGGCTGCGGCGTCCGGACCTGGTACGGGTACTCCGGGCGCGCAGTGCCTCCGCGACGTCCGCCGTGGTGGCCCGGAAAACGAGCTCGACCGCCCGATCTGCTGCTATGTCCATGACAGCGAACCCTACGGCCGGCGCGGGCCGCGTGCGCGGGCCGGGCCCCCGCCCGGGGACGCGGGCGGGGTCGGCCGGGGCGGCGGGGCGATCCGGGGTCAGCGGGGCGTGTTCGGGGCCGGCTGGTTCGGTACCGCGCCGCCGAAGCGGCGGTCGCGCTGGGCGTACTCCAGGCAGGCCCGCCACAGGTCACGGCGGTCGAAGTCCGGCCACAGCACGTCCTGGAAGACCATCTCGGCGTAAGCGCTCTGCCAGATCAGGTAGTTGGAGGTGCGCTGCTCGCCGCTCGGCCGCAGGAACAGGTCCACGTCCGGCATGTCCGGGTAGTAGATGTACTTCGCGAAGGTCTTCTCGTTGACCTTCGAGGGGTCCAGCTTGCCCGCGGCCACGTCCCGGGCGATGGCCTGCGCCGCGTCCGCGATCTCGGCGCGGCCGCCGTAGTTGACGCAGAAGTACAGGGTCATCGCGTCGTTGTCGACGGTCTGCTCCTGCGCGATCTGGAGTTCCTGGACGACCGACTTCCACATCTTGGGCATCCGGCCGACCCAACGGATGCGGATGCCCAGCTCGTTCATCTCGTCACGGCGGCGGCGGATGACGTCCCGGTTGAAGTTCATCAGGAAGCGGACCTCGTCGGGCGAGCGCTTCCAGTTCTCCGTCGAGAAGGCGTACAGGGACAGGTTCTTGACGCCCATCTCCAGGCAGCCCTTGAGCACGTCGAGCACGACGCCCTCGCCCACCTTGTGGCCCTCGGTGCGCGGCAGCCCGCGCTCCTTGGCCCAGCGGCCGTTGCCGTCCATGACGATCGCGACGTGGTTCGGGACCAGCTCGCCGGGGATCTTCGGCGGACGCTCACCGGACGGGTGCGGCTCGGGAACCTTGTACTCGCGGCGAGAGCGTCCCAGAATCCCGCGTCGTGCCATGTGCCCAGCTCCTATTTCTCGACGTATCGCAGGGAGCGTAGCCCGCGCTCCAGATGCCAGTGCAAATAGGCCGAGACCAGCCCGCTGCCCTCCCGCACGTGACGCGCCTCGCAGGCGTCCGCGTGACCCCAGTCGCCCGTCAGCAGCGCGCTGAGCAGAGCGATGGCCTCCGACGAGGGTACGACGCTGCCCGGGACCCGGCAGTCCCCGCATATGACCCCGCCCGCGGCGACGGAGAAGTGTCGGTTGGGTCCGTGGATGCCGCACTTCGCGCAGTCCTCGAAGCTCGGGGCGTAGCCGTTGACGGCCAGCGAGCGCAGCAGGAAGGCGTCGAGGATGAGGTGCGGGTCGTGTTCGCCGCGCGAGAGGGTGCGCAGGGCGCCGATGAGCAGCAGGTACTGCTGGACGGCCGGTTCGCCCTCGTTCTCGGTGAAGCGCTCGGCGGTCTCCAGCATCGCGGTGCCGGCGGTGTAGCGGGCGTAGTCGGTGACGATGCCGTTGCCGTACGGGGCGATGATCTCGGTCTGGGTGCACAGCGGCAGGCTGCGGCCGACCAGGTCGCTGCCGCGGGCGAAGAACTGCACGTCGGCGTGGGAGAAAGGTTCCAGCCGGGCGCCGAACTTGGACTTCGTACGGCGCACCCCGCGCGCGACGGCCCGTACCCGGCCGTGGCCTCGGGTGAGGAGCGTGATGATGCGGTCCGCCTCACCCAGCTTCTGGGTGCGCAGCACGATGCCGTCGTCGCGGAACAGACTCATGGGTCCATTGTCCCCTGCGCGGGGACCCGATCGGGGCCGCCGGGAAGGACGGTGAGGACCTCCTCCGGGGGGAAGAGGAGGCCCTCGGTCTTCGGGGCGGGTCAGGAGGCGGGGGCGGCCGCCTCGTCCGCCGGGTCCGGGGCGGCGACGTCCCGTACCGGCTTCCTCTCCTCGGCGTTGCCATCGGCATCCGCGGCGGCATCGGAATCCGCGTCCGCATCGGCCTGCGGGACGGCTTCCGCGTCGACCTCCGGGACGGCTTCCGCGTCGACCGCGGTGTCCGCTCCGTCCGCTGCGGCCTGGGCCGGCAGGGCGAGGTGCGGGGCGTTGTGCGGGGCGTTGTGCGGGTCGCCCTTGGCCAGTCCGTTGAAGAGCAGGTTCAAGACGATGGCCGCCGTCGCACCGAGGGTGACACCGCTGTTGAGCAGCGAGGACAGGTCGGCGCTCAGGTGCTTGTCGAAGTAGGCCGGGACGGTGGCGGGGAAGAGTGCGAAGGCCAGCGAGACACCGACGATGAGCGCGTTCTTCTCCTCGCGGAGCTCCACCTTGCCCAGGGTCTGGATACCGGCCAGCGCGACCATGCCGAACATGACGGTGGCGGCGCCGCCCAGTACCCCGGGCGGGATCGCCGCGACGATGGCGGCCGCCTTCGGCAGCAGACCGAGGACGATCATGATGACGCCGGCGGCGACCACCACGAACCGGCTCTTGACCTTGGTGACCCGGACCAGGCCGACGTTCTCGGCGAAGGCCACGTACGGGAAGGAGTTGAGCAGGCCGCCGATGGCGGTGGCGGCGCCGTCCGCCCGCAGGGCGCGGGCCACGGTCTCGCTGTCGATGTCCTTGCCGACGATCTCGCCGATGGCGTAGGTGTCACCGGTGGTCTCCACCATGGTGATCAGCATGACGATCAGCATGAGGAAGATCGGGAACCACTCGAACTTGGGGGCGCCGAAGTGGAAGGGGGTGGTCACCCCGACCCAGTCGGAGGTCTTGACCGCGTCGAGCTTCGCGTCGCCGAGGACGAACGCGACCACGGTGCCGGCGACGAGGCCGAGCAGGACCGCGATGCTGGAGAGGAAGGGCCGGCGCAGCCGCATGACCACCAGGACGAACAGCATCGTGCCGACGGCGTAGGCCAGTTGCCGGGGGTCGCCGCCGTCGCCGACCAGCGGCGCGCCGCCGACGGCGTCCTTGAGGGCGACCGGGAGCAGGACGATGCCGAGGATGGTGATGACCGTGCCGGTGACGACCGGCGGGAAGAGCGACATCACCAGGCGGAAGACCCTGGCGGGCATCCAGGCGAAGGCGAACGTGGCGAGTCCGGCCGTGATGACCGCGCCGTAGATGACCAGCAGGGCGGCCGTCCCGCCGCCCGCGCCGAGACCGATGGCGATCATCGGGGAGACGGCGGTGAAGGTGACGCCCTGGATGATCGGCAGCCGGGCGCCGACCCGGCCGATGCCCCACGCCTGGATGATCGAGGCGATGCCGCAGGTGAAGAGGTCCGCGTTGATCAGGTAGATGAGGTCGTGCGGGCTCAGTTTGAGCGCGCTGCCGACGAGGATCGGAACGATCACGGCGCCGGCGTAGAAGGCGAGTACGTGCTGGAAGCCGTACAGCGCGAGCTTGGGGAGCGGGAGCACCTCGTCGACCGGGTGGTGTGAGCTCTGCTCTCCGTCAACGGAAAGCCGGGCGGCGACACGTGCCATCTCTGCCTTGCCCTTCAAGGTAGGTAAGTGAGAGGAGATCTGGTTGTCCCCGACCGGAGTGGTCTCCCCCGGCGTGTGCCGGGCTCCGTTGATCCGGTGGGGTTTCAGTGAAGTTCACGTGAATCGAAGCCCCGCTGTGTTACCGGCGGCGTCTCGTCGTGTGACCGGAATTGAACGCCTGTGGAAGGGCTCACAGGTATCGTCGACTTCTACAAAGTGTTGACCTTCAGAGGCGCCCGATTTAGAGGTTCCTCCACTGGCGCGAGGTCGGTCGGCGGGCGTAAGAACCACGGCGCGCCCCCGCACCCCGCGTCGCCCCGCCCCCACCGCCACGACGGCCCCACAACGGCCTGACCTGCGGCGCGAGGCTGCGCAGGCATCATGGGGCCGCCGCGAGGCGCGCGTTCGAGGCCGTCCGAGGGGTGGACACACCGCTTCGAACGGTAAGGCCCCTCCATCCGTGACACGGATGACGGAGGGACCTGGTTCAGCCTGGCGTGGCCGGATCGTTACGGGGCGCGGACCGCCGAGAGCAGCCCGGTGACCTCGTCGGCGCCCATGCGCAGCGCCGCGCCCACGGTCGCCAGCACCTCCCGCTCGGCCGGGATGTACGGTCCGTCGGCGAGGGCGATCCGGGCGCCTTGGAGCAGGAGCGACGCCCGCCCCGGTCCGGCCAGGTGCGGCGCCAGGGGTTCCAGCGCCTCGTGGAGCTCTATCGAGAGCGCGGCCCCGCAGCACTCCGGCCCGTCGTACAGGCCCAGCCGCCCCTCGTCGGTCGCCAGGGCGTCCACGAGGGCCTCCAACTGCTCCTCGGTGCAGTCCTGGAACCCGGCGCCGCGTACGGCCGACACGGCCGCCTCCAGGGCGCTGCGGGAGGCGGTCCCGCCGGCGGCGAGGACGGCCAGCGTCACGGTGTGCACGGCGTCGCGCAGCATCGCCGAGAAGCGGGTGGTGGTCAGGTGGTCCAGCACGTCGGTGTCGAAGCGCTCCTTGCACGCCTGGCACTCGACCACCGGCCCGGCGGACCCGCGCGGCAGCAGCGGCACGCCGAGGACCGCGAAGCGGCGGCGGCCGGTGCGCCGGCGGTAGTTGCGGTCACCACCGCAGCCGGGGCAGAAGAACTCCCCGTCGGCCACGGTGCTCCAGGTGGTACGGATGCCCCATACGGTCAGCTTCCGGCCGTCCCCACCCCGAACTGGCAGCACGTCGCACCTCCGTATACGGACCCCGTGCACCATCGCCGGGTGGGCGTGATGTTAGCCACATCCGTGAGTGTGTGTCAGTCGTGTGACGAGACAACCTGGCTCCGGAACCGGAGTTGGCCGATCTGTGCCCCCGCCGGGACGCGCGCCGGGGGCGCGGTGGAGCCCGGGAAAAGCGGAACCCCGCGCCTCCCTCTGCGGGGGCGCGGGGTTCGTCGTACGGGGCCGGCGGGGCCGGGTGGGACCGGTGGGATCAGCGGCCCGCGCGGTTGACGGCGGAGATGACGGCCTTCAGCGAGGCCCGGGTGGTGTTGGCGTCGATGCCGATGCCCCACAGGACGCGGCCGTCGATGGCGCACTCGATGTACGACGCGGCCACGGCGGAGGCGCCCTCGCTCATCGTGTGCTCGGTGTAGTCCAGCAGGCGGGCGTCGACGCCGATGCCGGCCAGCGCGTCGAAGAAGGCCGAGATCGGACCGTTGCCGGTGCCGGTCAGGACGGTCTCGACGCCGTCGACCACCGCCTCGACGGTCAGCGTGTCGGTGCCGTCCTTGTCGGTGGCCGTCGAGCCCGAGCGCAGCTGGATGCGGCCCCACGGGTTCTCGGGGTTGGGCAGGTACTCGTCCCGGAACGCGGCCCAGATCGCCTTCGGCGTGACCTCGCCGCCCTCGGCGTCGGTCTTGGCCTGGATGATCCGGGAGAACTCGATCTGCATGCGGCGCGGCAGGTCCAGCTTGTGGTCGTTCTTCAGGACGTACGCGATGCCGCCCTTGCCGGACTGCGAGTTGACCCGGATGACCGCCTCGTAGGAGCGGCCGACGTCCTTCGGGTCGATCGGCAGGTACGGCACGGCCCACTCGATGTCGTCCACGGTCTTGCCCTGGGCGGCCGCGTCGGCCTCCATGGCGTCGAAGCCCTTCTTGATGGCGTCCTGGTGGGAGCCGGAGAAGGCGGTGTAGACCAGGTCGCCCGCGTAGGGGTGGCGCGGGTGGACCTCCATCTGGTTGCAGTACTCGCTGGTGCGGCGGATCTCGTCGATCTGGGAGAAGTCGATCTGCGGGTCGATGCCCTGCGAGAACAGGTTCATGCCCAGCGTGATCAGGTCGACGTTGCCGGTGCGCTCGCCCTGCCCGAACAGGCAGCCCTCGATCCGGTCGGCGCCGGCCATCAGGGCCAGTTCGGCGGCGGCCACGGCGGTGCCCCGGTCGTTGTGGGGGTGGACGGAGATGCAGATGTGCTCGCGACGGGTCAGGTTGCGGGCCATCCACTCGAAGCGGTCCGCGTGGGTGGACGGCGTCGAGCGCTCCACCGTGGCGGGCAGGTTCAGGATGATCTCGCGGCCCTCCCCGGGCTGCCACACGTCGCAGACGGCCTCGCAGACCTCCAGGGCGAAGTCCAGCTCGGTGTCGGTGAAGATCTCGGGGCTGTACTGGTAGCCGAAGGTGGTCTCCGGACCCAGCAGCTTGTCGGCGTACTCCATGACCAGGCGGGTGCCGTCGACGGCGATCTGCTTGATCTGCTCCTTGGAGCCGCGGAAGACGACCCGGCGGAAGGTCGGGGCGGTCGCGTTGTAGAGGTGCACGGTGGCGCGCTTGGCGCCGACCAGCGATTCCACGGTCCGCTCGATCAGGTCCTCGCGGGCCTGCGTCAGTACGGAGATGGTGACGTCGTCCGGGATCGCGCCCTCTTCGATGATGGAGCGGACGAAGGCGAAGTCCGTCTCGCCGGAGGAGGGGAAGCCGACCTCGATCTCCTTGTAGCCCATGCGCACCAGCAGGTCGAACATCTCGCGCTTGCGGGCGGGGGTCATCGGGTCGATCAGCGACTGGTTGCCGTCGCGCAGGTCGGTGGACAGCCAGCGGGGGGCCTTGGTGACGCGGGCGTTCGGCCAGGTGCGGTCCTGGATGTCCACCTGCTCGTAGAAGCCGTACTTGTGGATCGGCATCCCGGAGGGCTTCTGCGTGTGGGTCGCGTTCGTGATGGGCGTGGGGCGACCTGCGAAAGTGTGCTGACTCATGGCGTGGGGCTCCTCGCGTGTCCGCGTGTAGTTCGCTGGGACGGCCGACGGCGGTCGTAAATCCGCAACACCAAACTCCGCGGGGAGGGGGCCGGCCTACGACTACAGACCCTCGCCGCGGCAGCTAAGGAGAAGCAGCCCGAAACGCATGATGGGCCGAGCCTAGCCGAGCCGCGCCGTAACGCGAGGACCTGTTTCAGTATGCAAGACCTGCTGGTCCGTTTTGTACCCCTTTGTGAGCTAAGACTCCCTTTGGTCCTCCGCTTGCGGGGAATGTCCGGTCGATCCGTCAATGCGGCACGCCGTCTTTCAGACAACCGAATGAATCATGGTCGCGATCAGTGACAGCAGCGTCACGCACTGCCACATTGCGCACATGGATGCCTCTCTTCGCCCCGCGCCCCCCGTGTTCTGCACGGTCGTACCTCCCCACCTCCTCGACCGGATCGCCCGGTCCCTGGACACCCGCCGCGCCGACGCCGCGCAGCGGACCCTCGAACACGACGCCGCCCTGCGCACCCGCCGCCGGGTCACCACCGTGCGCGGCGTCGCCCCGGCGCTCGCGGCGCCGGTCCCCGACGAGCCCCGGCGGACGGTGTACGACGCCGGCCACCGCACCCGGCTCCCGGGCACGCGGGTGCGCGGCGAGGGCGACGAGCCGACCGGTGACGCGAGCGTCAACCGCGCGTACGCCGGGCTGGGAGCCACGTACGACCTGTTCCTCAAGGGATTCGGCCGCCACTCGATCGACGACGCGGGCCTGCCGCTGGACGCGAGCGTGCACTACGACGAGGACTACGACAACGCGTTCTGGGACGGTCGCCAGATGGTCTTCGGGGACGGGGACGGCGACCTCTTCCTCGACTTCACGGTGGCCGTGGACGTGATCGGGCACGAGCTGACCCACGGCGTCACCCAGTACACGGCCAACTTGGAGTACCGGGGCCAGTCGGGTGCGCTGAACGAGTCGATGTCGGACGTGTTCGGTTCACTGATCAAGCAGTACTCGCTCGGGCAGACCGCCGACCAGGCGGACTGGCTGATCGGCGCGGGCCTGCTCGGACCCGCCGTCACCGGGGTCGCGCTGCGCTCGATGAAGGCGCCGGGGACGGCGTACGACGACGACGAGCTCGGCAAGGACCCCCAGCCCGCGACGATGGACGGCTACGTCACCACCCACGCCGACAACGGCGGCGTGCACATCAACTCCGGCATCCCCAACCACGCCTTCTACATCGTGGCGAGCGAACTGGGCGGCAAGGCGTGGGAGCGGGCCGGGCGGATCTGGTACGACACCCTGACCGGCGGCGCCCTCGCCCCCGACGCCGACTTCGCGGACTTCGCCCGGCTCTCGGTGGCGGCGGCCGTCGCCCGGTACGGGGAGGGCGGCGCGGAGCACCAGGCGATGCAGAAGGCGTGGTCGGCGGTCGGGCTGGGGTAGAAGGCCCGACATGCTGATTCTGGTGGTACGGACGGGCGGCTTCGCGGGCATCGAACGCCGGGCCGAGGTGGACACCTCGGGCCGGCCCGACGAGGACGAGCTGCGGGCGCTGGCCCTGCTGGCCCTGCGGCCCGGTCCGCCGGGGCACGGGCCGGACCGGGTGCGGGACGGGTTCTCGTACCGGATCACGGTGGACGGGCGCACCGTGGCCTGCGCGGAGCCGTACCTGTCGGAGGCCCAGCGGAGCCTGATCACGCGGGTGCTCAAGGAGGGGGCGTAGCGGCGGCCCCGAATTGGGATGACCGGCACCGGCGGCTTTGCTTGGATGACCGGATGACCACACAAACGATCTTGGCCGCGTTGGAGCAGTACTACGACGGGGCGCCGCGCGCGGGCGGCGCCCGGGCGGAGGACTTCGGTCCGCTGACCCTGTTCGTGCAGGAGGGAGCGGGCTGGCCGTACTACGCGCGACCCACGCTCGGCGGCCCCGAGGTCTCCGCGGCGGACGTCGAACGCGTCCTGGCGCGCCAGCGGGAGCTCGAACTGCCCGAGAGCTTCGAATGGGTGGCCGAAAACAATCCCTCCCTCCGCGCCGCGGTGGAGGCCGCGGGACTCCGGGTCCACGCCTACCCGCTCATGGTCCTGGACCCCGCCGACACCGCGGACACCGCCGACGACACCACGGACACCGCCGACCCCGCCGACCCGCTCCCGCCGACGCCGGACCCGGCGCGGGTGCTCGGCGCCGACGACCCTCTGCTGGCAGCCGCCGTGACCGTGCCGATGCTGGCCTTCGCCGCCCCCGGCACGGCCCCGGGCGAGGCCGGCGCGGCGGAACTCGCGGCGGCGACCGCGGACCCGGCGGTGGAGGTCCGCCGGGCCTGGGTGGCGGAGAAGATCGCGGCGGGCAGCACGGTGCTGGCCGCCGCCGTCCGGGACGCGGTGGTGCTGTGCTCGGGCCAGTACAACCCGGTCGGCGAGGTGGCCGAGATCGTCGGCGTCGGCACCCTGCCGGCGGCCCGCCGCCGGGGACTGGCCCTCGCGGTGACGGCGGCCCTGGTCAAGGAGGCCCGCGCGCGCGGCGTGCGTACGGTGTTCCTCTCCGCCGGTGACGAGGACGTGGCGCGGATCTACGGGCGGGCCGGCTTCCGCCGGGTCGGGACCGCCCTGATCGCTGAGCCCCCGGCGACGGCCGGAGCCTGAGGGCCCCCGCGGGCGGGGCGAGGAGGCGGTCGTTTGCCGGAACGGCAAGGTTGTTTGCCCGCGCGCGGCGGCCGGGCGGACCATCGGCGTACCGGTCACCGCACAGAGAAGAGGCTCCGATGCCCGAAGAAGCCGCGCACCCCGACCACCTCGAAGCCACCGCGCACACCGTCGTCGAGGGCGGCGAGGAGTACTGGGATTCCCGCTACCGCGAGAGCGACCGCGTGTGGAGCGGCAACGCCAACGCCGTCCTGGTCCGGGAGGTCGAGGGGCTCACGCCGGGCCGCGCGCTGGACCTCGGCTGCGGCGAGGGCGGCGACACCGTGTGGCTGGCCCGGCAGGGCTGGCGGGTCACCGCGACCGACATCTCCGGCGTCGCGCTGGAGCGGGCGCGGGCCCACGCGAAGGAGGCGGGGGTCGAGGACCGCGTCGACTGGCAGCGCCACGACCTGGCCCGGTCCTTCCCGGACGGCGAGTTCGACCTCGTCTCGGCGTGCTTCCTGCACACCTACGGGGACTTCCCGCGCGAGCGGGTCCTGCGCAGGGCCGCCGCGGCCGTGGCCGGGGGCGGTGTCCTGCTGGTCGTCGGCCACGCGGCGTGGCCTACCTGGCACGACCACCCGGACCACTCCGTGCACTTCCCGACCCCGGACGAGGTGGTGGCGCGGCTGGAGCTGCCGGAGGGCGAGTGGGAGGTGCTGCTCGCGGCGGAACACGAGCGGACCCAGACCCGGCCCGACGGCCACCCCGGGGCGCGCACGGACAACGCGGTGAAGGTCCGGCGGCTGCCGTAGCCCGCCGGAGCGTGCCCTGCGGGCCGGACCGGCCCCTTGTCCGGCCGAAGTCGGCACCGGACCGAGCCGCGAAAAAGGTCAGAAGCCGAGCTTGCGCAACTGCTTCGGGTCGCGCTGCCAGTCCTTGGCCACCTTCACGTGGAGGTCCAGGAACACGGGCGTGCCCAGGAGCGCCTCGATGTGCTTGCGCGACTTCATCCCGACCTCCTTGAGGCGGGAGCCCTTCGGGCCGATGATGATGCCCTTCTGGCTGGGCCGCTCGATGTAGACGTTCGCGTGGATGTCGAGCAGCGGGCGGTCCGCCGGACGGTTCTCCCGGGGGATCATCTCCTCGACGACCACCGCGATCGAGTGCGGGAGCTCGTCGCGCACGCCCTCCAGCGCGGCCTCACGGATGAGTTCCGCGACCATCACCATCTCGGGTTCGTCGGTGAGGTCGCCCTCGGGGTACAGCGGCGGGCTCTCCGGCAGCAGCGGTGCGATCAGGTCCGCCAGCAGTTGGACCTGGCTGCCGCCGACCGCCGACACGGGGACGATCTCGGCCCACTCGAAGCCGAGCTCCGCGCCGAGCTGGTGGATGGCGAGGAGCTGCTCGGCGAGCTGCTTCGATTCCACCAGGTCGGTCTTGGTCACGATGGCGATCTTGGGGGTCTTCTTGATCCCCGCGAGTTCCTTGGCGATGAACTTGTCACCGGGGCCGAGCTTCTGGTCGGCCGGCAGGCAGAAGCCGATGACGTCGACCTCGGCCCAGGTGGTCCGTACGACGTCGTTCAGGCGCTCGCCGAGCAGGGTGCGCGGCTTGTGCAGGCCGGGGGTGTCGACCAGCACGAGCTGGGCGTCGGGGCGGTGCACGATGCCGCGAACGGTGTGGCGGGTGGTCTGCGGCCGGTTCGAGGTGATCGCGACCTTGGTGCCCACGAGCGCGTTGGTCAGGGTCGACTTGCCCGCGTTGGGGCGGCCGACGAAGCAGGCGAAGCCCGCGCGGTGCGGGGCGGTGGGCTCGGGGGAACGATCGCTCATACGGGCCATTCTCCCCGATGCCGCTCCCGGCGCCGACCAGGCCGCGGTCGCGAGGGCCGGCGCGGTCGTGAGCCGGGGCCGCCCCGCGTGGTCGGCGGTGCCTTCGGCGTCCCCGGCGCGCACGGCCAGCCGGGCCCACTCCGGCGCCGGCGGATCGGGCCACGGGCTCCGCCGGCAGGCCGGTGAGCGGGCGGCCGAGGGTGCGGCCGGCGAGGCCGCCGGCGGTGGGGGTGGCCCGGACCGGGGCTCCCGGACGGCGAGCGCGGGGGCGGTGGGCCCCGTGACCCGGAGGCAGTGGAGGCGGGCGGCGACGGCCTGCCGGACACCCGATCCCGGAGGCGCCGGCGCCGGGCCGTCCTCCGGGGCGACGACGGCGCCGGGGTGGTCCCCGGCCTCGGCCCGCCCCGCGACGGTGAAGGCGAAGGCGGAGGCGGAGGCGAAGGAAAAGCTCACCGCGCCCCGCCCCGGGGCCGTTCCCCCAGTGGCCGGCGCTCCCCCGGGGAAGTCAACGCGCGGGCTCCGCGTCAACCGATGGACCATCAGACGGTGACAGGGAGTTCCCTACCGCCCGGAACGTCCTGCGGTACGCGGTCGGGCTCACGCCCAGCGCGGCCCGGACGTGCTTGCGCAGCGACTGCGCCGTCCCGAACCCCGTCTCCCGTGCCACCTGTTCCATCGGCAGCTCCGTGCGTTCCAGGAGCCACCGCGCCCGCTCCACCCGCTGCCCGACGATCCACTCCCCCGGGCTCACCCCGGCCTCCGCACGGAACCGGCGCGTGAACGTCCGTACCGACATGGCCTCCTGGCGGGCCAGGTCGCTCAGCCGGATCGGCTCGTGCAGCCGCTCCAGCATCCAGGCGCGCGCGGATGTGGTGCCGGCCCGCTGCGGCTCGGGGACGGGGCGCTCGACGAACTGCGCCTGCCCGCCGTCCCGGTGGGGCGGGACCACGGTCCGCCGGGCCACGTCGTTGGCGACGGCGGCGCCGTGGTCGCGGCGCACGATGTGCAGGCACAGGTCGATGCCGGCGGCGACTCCGGCGGAGGTGAGCACGTCCCCGTCGTCGGTGTAGAGCACGTCGGGGTCCACGAGCACCCGCGGGAAGAGGCTTTGGAAGTGGTCGGCGTGGGCCCAGTGGGTCGTGGCGCGGTGGCCGTCCAGGTACCCCGCGGCGGCCAGCACATAACCACCCGTACAGATGGAGACGAGCCGGGTGCCGGGCCGGATGTGGGCCAGGGCGGCGGCGAGTTCGACCGGAAGCGTGCCGTGCTCGTACACGGGGCCCAGCTCGTACGAGGCCGGCACCACGACGGTGTCGGCCGTGGCCAGCAGCTCCGGGCCGTGCTCGACGTGGATCGCGAAGTCGGCGTCGGTGGTCACCGGCCCCGCGGACAACCCGCAGGTGAGGATCGCGTAGAGCGGCCGTCCGGCCGGGTCCTTGGCCCGGCCGAAGATCCGGTGCGGAATGCCGAGTTCGAAGGGCAGCAGGCCGGCGAGGGCGAGGACGACCACCCGGTGCGCGGCGATCCTCGGGGGAACGGTTGTCCGGGACTCCATGGCCCGATCGTACCGAAGCATGTCGTTCAGGCCACTTTCGGCGGGGACCCCGGGGGCCGGAAGCTGTCCCGGTGACCCAGACAGCACCCACGCCCGCGCCCTCCGCCGATCCCGATGCCGATCCCGGCCGCCCGCACGCTCCGCGCCCGTCCGGCCGCGTCCACCGCGCCTGGTTCGTCGCGGCCGTCGCCTTCGTGACGATCGTCGGTGCCGCCGCCTTCGCCTCACTGCCGGGACTGCTCATCGAGCCGCTGCACGAGGAGTTCGACTGGTCGCGCGGCACCATCGGCTTCGCCGTCTCCGTCAACCTCGCCCTCTACGGACTGACCGCCCCCTTCGCGGCCGCGCTGATGGACCGTTTCGGCATGCGCCGGGTCGTGGCACTGGCCCTGCTCGTCATATCCGCCGGGGCGGTCGCCACGGTCTGGATGACCGCGGCCTGGCAACTGGTGCTGCTGTGGGGCGTGCTGGTCGGTCTGGGCAGCGGTTCGATGGCCATGGCGTTCGCCGCGACGGTGACCAACCGCTGGTTCACCGCCCGCCGCGGTCTCGTCACGGGCATCCTGACCGCGGCCGGCGCCTCCGGGCAGCTGATCTTCCTGCCGCTGCTGTCCTGGCTGGTGGAGCACCACGGTTGGCGCCCGGGCGCGGTGACCGTGTCGCTGGCGGCGGTGGCCGTGGTGCCGTTCGTGTGGCTGCTGCTGCGCGACCACCCGGCGGACGTGGGGCTCGCCCCGTACGGGGGCACGTACGCGGCCAAGCCGGCGCCGGCCCGCGGTGCGGCGGGCCGGGCGGTGTCGGTGCTGTTCAAGGCGGCCCGGACCGGCCCCTTCTGGCTCTTGGCCGGCACCTTCGCGATCTGCGGCGCCTCGACCAACGGGCTGGTGCGGACCCACTTCGTGCCCGCCGCGCACGACCACGGCATGCCGGTGACGGCGGCGGCCGGGCTGCTCGCGGTGGTCGGCGTGTTCGACGTGCTCGGCACGATCGCCTCCGGCTGGTTCACCGACCGGTTCGAGGCGCGCCGACTGCTGGCCGTGTACTACGCCCTGCGCGGCGTCTCGCTCCTGTTCCTGCCGATGCTGCTGGCGCCGACCGTGCACCCGCCGATGGTGTTCTTCATCGTCTTCTACGGCCTGGACTGGGTCGCGACCGTCCCGCCCACCATCGCCCTGTGCCGGGAGCAGTACGGCGAGGACAGCGCCATCGTCTTCGGCTGGGTCCTCGCCTCGCACCAGGTCGGCGCGGCTCTGGTGGCGTTCCTGGGCGGTCTGGCACGGGACGCGTTCGGCTCGTACGACCTGGTCTGGTACGCGGCCGGGGCGCTGTGCGCGATGGCCGCCCTGATGGCCATGGTCATCCGGCGCCGGGCCGGTGATTCACTGGCCGCATGACCCTTGCCCTCCGCGCCCTGGCGGCCCTCGACCGGTTCAACGCGGCCCACCCCTGGGACCACAACGCCCACTACCACCGGTGGATCCTGCGGCAGTTGCCGAAGCGGTGCGCGAGGGCGCTGGACGTCGGTTGCGGCACTGGCGACCTGGCTAGGCTCCTGGCCGGCCGGGCGGAGACGGTGCTCGGCATCGACGCCGACCCGGCGATCGTCGCCCGGGCCCGTGAGCTGACGGGGGCCGGCGGCCGAGTCACTTTCGCCGCCGGCGACGCGCCGGCGGCGCTACCGCCCGGCCCGTACGAGGTCGTCACCTGTGTCGCAGCGCTCCATCACATGCCGTTCGACCGGGCCCTGGACGTCTTCCGCGACCGCCTCGCCCCGGGCGGGACCCTGGTGGTCGTCGGCCTGGCGCGGGCCGAGACCGTCGGCGACCACCTGCTCGGCGCCCTCTCGATCCCGCTGAACGCGGCCGTCGGTTGGCTGCGGAACCGGGGCCGGCCGGCGCCCCGACCGGACGCGATGACGGCCCCGACCCGCCCGCCGGTGATGACCTTCGGCGAGATCCGCGACCGGGCGCGCGCCGCCCTGCCGGGCGCCCGCCCGCGCCGGCGCCTGTTCTGGCGGTACACGCTCGTGTGGCGCGCCCCGTAGGAGACGTCAGCCCGCGGCGGTCGTCGACTTGAGGGTGCCGTCCGGGGCGGCCAGGAAGACCGGGGTGTCGGGGCCGCCGAGGTCGCGGACGGCCGCGCGGTCGACGTCGGCCGGCGCATCGGCGGCGCTCACCACGGCGGCGGCCTCCAGGGACTGGGCCCCGCTCGCCACCGCCATCGCGACGGCCGTCTGGAGCGCGCTGAGCTTGAGGGAGTCCAGCTCCACGGTCCCGGCCACGTACGTGCGGCCCGTCTCGTCGCGCACCGCCGCGCCCTCCGGCACCCCGTTACGGGCCCGGGCGCTGCGCGCCAGTGTGATGATCTTGCTGTCCTCGGGGTCGATCCCGGTGTTGTCGCTCATGGTCGAAAGCATAGGGAGCGTCCCGGCGAGGCCGGGGAACGACCCCGCCGAGCCGCTACGAGCGACCGCTCAGGGCCGGTCCAGCCGCAACCGCTCGGCCTTCGGCAGACCGGCGACCACCAAGTCGTACGAGTCCTCCACCAGCTCCCGGACCAGCTCGTCCGGCAGCCCGCCGACCGTCACCGTGTTCCAGTGCCGCTTGTTCATGTGCCAACCCGGCACGATCGCCTCGTGCTCCGCCCGCAGCCGCACCGCGGCCTCCGGCTCGCACTTGAGGTTGATCTTCAATGGTTCGGCGTCCAGCGCCGTCAGCGCGAACACCTTGCCGAGCACCTTGAACACCGAGGTCTCGGGCGTGAAGGGGAACTCCTCCACCGCCGCGTTGAAACCCAGGCAGAACGCGCGCAGCTCCGCGGGGGTCATTCCGGCACCTCCGCGCTCACGTCGGGCTCCGTCACCACGGGCTCCACCAACACCGTCACGATCTTGTTCCGGCGTCCGGCCGGGGATTCGGCGGTCAGTCGCAGCGGCCGCCCGTCGGGCAGCTCCACCACCGCCGACGCACCCGCGATCGGTACCCGGCCGAGCGCCTTGGCGAGCAGACCGCCGACCGTCTCCACGTCCTCGTCGTCGAACGCCTCGACCTTGAACAGTTCCCCGAGGTCGGTGATGTCGAGGCGGGCCGTGACCCGGTAGCGGTCGTCGCCCAGCTCCTCGACCGGCGGGAGTTCGCGGTCGTACTCGTCGGTGATCTCGCCGACGATCTCCTCCAGGATGTCCTCGATCGTCACGATGCCGGCCGTGCCGCCGTACTCGTCGATGACGACGGCCACGTGGTTGCGCACCGACTGCATCTCGCGCAGCAGGTCGCCGGCGTTCTTGGTGTCGGGCACGAAGACGGCCGGCCGTATCGCCGTCGAGACGAGATCGGACTCCGCCTCCCGGCTGATGTGCGTCTTGCGGACGAGGTCCTTCAGGTAGACGATCCCGACGATGTCGTCCTCGTTCTCCCCGGTCACGGGGATGCGCGAGAAGCCCGAGCGCAGCGCGAGCGTCGTGGCCTGGCGGACCGTCTTGTAGCGCTCGATGCAGACGAGGTCGGTGCGGGGCACCATCACCTCGCGGACGAGGGTGTCGCCGAGTTCGAAGACCTGGTGCACCATCCGGCGTTCGTCGTCCTCGATCAGCGATTCCTTCTCCGCGAGGTCGACCATCGCCCGCAGCTCGGCCTCGGAGGCGAACGGCCCCTTGCGGAAACCCTTGCCCGGGGTGAGCGCGTTGCCGAGGAGGATCAGCAACTGCGGGATCGGCCCCATGATCCGCGCGAGCGGGACGAGTACGTACGCGGCCGCGGTCGCCGTGTTCAGCGGGTGCTGGCGGCCGATGGTGCGCGGGGACACGCCGACCGCCACGTACGACACCAGCACCATCACGCCGATGGCCACGAGCAGCGCCGTCCAGTTCTCGCCGAACTCGTCCAGGCACACGTACGTGACGAACACCCCGGCCGCCATCTCGCAGGTGACCCGGACGAGCAGCGCCACGTTGACGTAGCGGGTGGGGTCCCCGGCGACCTGGGCCAGCTTGGCGCTGCCGCGCCGGCCCTCCCGTACGGCCTGCTCGGCGCGGAAGCTGGAGACGCGGGCGATCCCGGACTCCGCGCAGGCCGCGAACCACGCCACGACGACCAGCAGCACCGCGCCGCTGATCAGCTGCGGTGCGCCGGTCACGAGACGGTGGGGGCGGGGGACGGGCCGGTCAGGCCGCGCTCGGCGCGCCAGCCGTCGACGATGGCCGCCTGGAGGCCGAACATCTCGGCCTTCTCGTCCGGCTCCTCGTGGTCGTACCCGAGCAGGTGGAGCACCCCGTGGACGGTCAGGAGCTGGAGCTCCTCGTCCATGGAATGCCCCGTCGGCGCTTCCTCGCCCTGCCGCTTGGCGACCTCCGGGCACAGCACGATGTCGCCGAGGAGCCCCTGCGGGGGCTCCTCGTCGTCCTTCGCCGGGGGGCGCAGCTCGTCCATGGGGAACGACATGACGTCGGTGGGTCCGGGCAGGTCCATCCACTGGATGTGGAGCTGCTCCATCGCCTCCTCGTCGACGACGATGACGGACAGCTCGGACAGCGGGTGGATCCGCATCCGGGTGAGCGCGTAGCGGGCGATGTCGAGGACCGCCTGCTCGTCGACCTCGATCCCGGACTCGTTGTTGACGTCGATCGACATGGTGCGCTGAGTTCTACTTCCGCTGGTAGCCGTTCCGGGACTGCGGGGAGTCCTGGCTGTCGTCGTACTTCTCGTACGCGTCGACGATACGGCCGACCAGCTTGTGCCGGACGACATCCTCGGAGGTGAGCCGCGAGAAGTGGATGTCCGGCACCCCGTCGAGGATCTCCTGCACCTGACGCAGGCCGCTCTTGGCCCCGCCCGGCAGGTCGATCTGCGTGATGTCACCGGTGACGACGATCTTCGAATCGAAGCCGAGCCGGGTCAGGAACATCTTCATCTGCTCGGCGGTGGTGTTCTGCGCCTCGTCCAGTACGACGAAAGCATCGTTGAGGGTGCGACCGCGCATATATGCCAGGGGCGCCACCTCGATCGTCCCGGCGGCCATCAGACGGGGGATGGAGTCCGGGTCGAGCATGTCGTGCAGCGCGTCGTAGAGCGGACGCAGGTACGGGTCGATCTTGTCGAACAGGGTGCCCGGCAGGAAGCCGAGGCGCTCGCCGGCCTCGACGGCGGGGCGGGTCAGGATGATCCGGCTGACCTGCTTGGACTGCAGGGCCTGGACCGCCTTGGCCATGGCGAGGTAGGTCTTGCCGGTACCGGCGGGGCCGATGCCGAAGACGATGGTGTTCTTGTCGATCGCGTCCACGTAGCGCTTCTGGTTGAGCGTCTTGGGACGGATGGTGCGACCGCGGCTGGAGAGGATGTTCTGGGTGAGCACCTCGGCCGGGGTCTCGTCTTGGCCGCCGTCGCCGCCGTTGCCCCTGCCGTTCGCCTTGAGCATGGCGATCGAGCGTTCCACTGCGTCCTCCGTCATCGACTGCCCGGTGCGGAGCACCAGCATCATCTCGTCGAACAGGCGCTGGATCAGGGCGACTTCCACCGCGTCGCCGATCGCGCTGACCTGATTGCCCCGAACATGGATGTCGGCCTTCGGGAAGGCGTTCTCGATGACGCGCAGCAGGGCGTCACCAGAGCCCAGCACGGTCACCATCGGGTGCGTGGCCGGAACGGTGAAGTGGGCTCGCGCCTGCCCCGGCGCCGGGTTACGGGCTGTCGGTGTCTGAGTCATGGGCCGGCACTGTGGCCTGCGCATACCTCCCACTGAGGGGTCGCGCCGATCGTCGACCTCCGGACTACCAAGGGTACGACTCCCCGGCGCCATCCCCGAGGGCTTTTCCCGGGGGCCGGCCCCGGGCGCCCGATATGTCTTCCGTCACCGCCCTACACGGACGGCCGGAAGCCGATCGTGGGGACGGCCCGGCGGCGGGGACCCGGCGGCGCGCCCGGGGGGACCAGCGCGTCCAGGAAGGCGTACCGGTCCCGCAGGTCCTCCGGGGCGGCGCGCCACCAGTGGGAGACCTCGGGCCAGCCGGGGGCCGACAGGGAGCCGCCGAACTCCTGCACCGACAGGGCCGCCGTGAGTCCTGCGAAGGCCAGCCGGTCCGCGAGCGGCCATCCCGCCAGGGTGCCCGTGACGAAGCCCGCCACGAACACGTCGCCCGCCCCGGTCGGGTCCAGGGCGTCCACCGTGATCCCGGGGACCTCCGCCGTCTCGCCGGTGCGCCCGTCCACCGCGCAGGAGCCGTCGGCGCCCATGGTCACCACCGCCACCGGCACCCTCTCCGCCAGCGCGCGGGCCGCCGCGCGGGGGCAGTCGGTCCGGGTGTACCGCATGGCCTCGCCCGCGTTCGGCAGGAACGCCTCGCAGTGCTCCAGGTCCGCCAGCGCCCCCAGGTCCCACCGGCCGCTCTCGTCCCAGCCCACGTCGGCGAAGACCCGGGAGCCCTGGCGGGCCGCCCGCGCGATCCACTCCTCGCCGGCGCCCGGGCCGAGCGAGGCCACGGCCGCCCGGGCGCGCGGCGGGCACCGCGGGAATCGGCCGGGGCCCGCCGGGAGGGGCGGCTCGTGCCCGTGGGAGACCATCGTGCGCTCGCCCTCGTACGCCATGGAGACGGTGACGGGGCTGTGCCAGCCGGGGATCTTGCGGGACATCGACAGGTCGATGCCCTCGCCCTGTTCCAGCGCGTCCCAGCAGTACTCGCCGTAGTGGTCGTCCCCGAAGGCCGCGGCCAGGGAGGTGCGCAGGCCGAGGCGGGCCAGCGCGGCGGCCATGTTGGCGACTCCACCGGGGCTGGAGCCCATGCCGCGCGCCCACGACTCCGTACCGCGGACGGGGGCCGAGTCCAGGCCCGTGAAGATGATGTCGAGGAAGACGGTGCCGGTGAGGAAGACGTCGCAGCCGGGTTCATGGGGATCGCGCACCGGCCCGAGCGGGTCCAGTCTCGCCTCGGGGCTGGTGCGGCTTTCCCGAGTGGTCACGATGTCCTCCCGTTTCGTGTGTGCGGCCCAGGGGTGGGCGGTTCGCCGCCGAGCCCGGGCCCGCGGCGGGCACCGTGCCGAGCACGGACGAACCGGAACCCAGTGTGACCCACATCACCATATGAGCGCTCGGATCCGGTCGGATCCGATGCCCCGACCGCCCCGATCGCCCGCCAGGCCCGGTCCGGCACTCCCGGTCCGGCCGCCGGTCTACGTCCGCTTCGGCAGGGGAACCCGTACCAGGTCGGCGGCGATCGTCAGTTCACCCTCGAAGCCGGCCGCCCGCGCCTGCCGCTCGAACTCGGCGGGGTCGGCGTAGCGCTGCGAGAAGTGCGTCAGCACCAGGTGCCGGACCCCCGCGTCCCGGGCCGCCCGGGCCGCCTGTCCGGCGGTGAGGTGGCCGTGGTCGGTGGCCAGCGCCACGTCCTCGTCGAGGAACGTCGACTCGATCACCAGCATGTCGCAGCCCTCGGCGAGCGCGTCCACGCCCTCGCACAGCCGGGTGTCCATCACGAAGGCGAACCGCTGCCCCGGTCGGTGCTCGCTGACCTCGTCCAAGGTCACCCCGCCCAGGACGCCCTCGCGCCGGAGCCGGCCCACGTCCGGCCCCTTGATCCCGTGCCGCGCCAGCAGCTCCGGCACCATCCGGCGCCCGTCCGGCTCGGTGATCCGGTAGCCGAAGGACTCCACGGGGTGCGAGAGGCGCCGGGCCTCCAGCGTGTACGAGGCCCCGCGCGCCAGCGTCCCGTCCTCGGCCACCGGCTCCTCGCGCAGCCGCACCGTCTCCCGGTAGGCGGTGGCGTAACGGAGCCGGTCGAAGAACTTCTGCCCCGAGGCCGGGTAGTGCGCGGTGACGGGGTGCGGGACCTGGTCGAGGTTGATCCGCTGGATCACCCCGGCGAGGCCGAGGCTGTGGTCACCGTGGAAGTGGGTGACGCAGATCCGGTCGATGTCGTGCGCGGCGACCCCCGCGCGCAGCATCTGGCGCTGGGTGCCCTCGCCCGGGTCGAAGAGGATGCCCTCGCCGTCCCAGCGCAGCAGGTAGCCGTTGTGGTTACGGGCCCGGGTGGGGACCTGGCTGGCGGTCCCCAGGACCACGAACTCGCGTACGGACACGGCTTATCCGGGGGGCCATTGGAGGCCGCGACCCCCGAGGACGTGCGCGTGGGCGTGCCAGACGGTCTGGCCGGCGCCGGCTCCGGTGTTGAACACGATCCGGTAGCCGTGGTCGGCGATCTCCTCGTCGGCGGCGATCCGCCCGGCCTCGCGGAGCACGTCGGCGGCGATCGTCGGCTCGGCGGCGGCGAGGGACGCGGCGTCGGGGTAGTGCGCCTTGGGAATGACAAGGACGTGGGTGGGCGCCTGCGGGTTGATGTCGCGGAAGGCGACGGTCGTCTCGGACTCGCTGACGATCGTCGCCGGGATCTTCCCCTCCACGATCTTGCAGAACAGGCAGTCCGCCTGCGGTTCCCCGGCCATTGCTGCGCCTCTCGTGCCGTGCGTCGGATCAGGACGTCGAGTCGATCAGGACGTCGAGTCGACCGGGGCATCGTAACCGGCGCGGTGATCTCCCGGCTCGTGGCCGGCTCGAACCCTCCCCGCCGCCGCGCCGGCCGTCAGGACCAGCGGCCCGTCCGGGCCAGCAGCACGGCCGTCGCGGCCGTACCGGCGGTGGAGGTCCGCAGCACCGAGGGGCCGAGCCGGTACGGGTGGGCGCCGGCCGCCGCGAAGACGGCGAGCTCCTCCGGTGAGACCCCGCCCTCCGGTCCGACCACCAGGACGACGGAGCCGGCGGTGGGCAACTCGGCGGTCGCCAGGGCGCCCGAGGGGGTGTCGCGGTCCTCGTGCAGGACCACGGCCAGATCGGCCTCGGCGAGCAGCGCCGCCACCTGCTTCGTGGACAGGGCCTCGGCGACCTCCGGGAAGCGCACCCGGCGGGACTGCTTGCCCGCCTCCCGCGCGGTGGCCCGCCACTTGGCGAGGGATTTGGCGCCCCGCTCGCCGCGCCACTGGGTGATGCACCGGGACGCCTGCCAGGGCACGATCGCGTCGACCCCGGTCTCGGTCATGGTCTCGACCGCGAGTTCTCCCCGGTCGCCCTTGGGGAGCGCCTGTACGACGGTGATCCGGACGGCCGGTTCCGGTTCCTCCTGGGTGGATTCCAGATCCATGACGACGAGGCGGTCCTTGCCCTCGGCGGCCTTGACGACGCCCTCCGCCCAGTGGCCGCGCCCGTCGGTGAGGACCACGTCCTCGCCGGGGTTCAGCCTTTTCACGGACACCGCGTGGCGTCCCTCCGGGCCGTCCAGCACGAACTCGGGCCCCGCGGGGACCTCCTCGACCACGAACACCGGGGCCGTCATGACGCTCTCCTCATCTGCGTGACCTTCAACGCACTCTGTGCCTCGACGAGTTCCGCCGCCAGCACCTCCACCAGTTCCCCGGCCGGCAGCGCCCGCGCCAGCCGGTGCCCCTGTCCCGCCCACAGCGCCATGCCCTGCGGGTCCCCGGCGGCGGCCGCCGCCTTGCGCAGCCCCGCGGTCAGGTGGTGGACCTGCGGGTAGGCGGCCGGGGCGTACGGGCCGTGCTCGCGCATGAAGCGGTTGACCAGGCCCCGGGCGGGCCTGCCGGAGAAGGCCCGGGTGAGTTCCGTGTGCGGGAACAGCGGGTTCGTGAGCGCCCGCTTGTGCTGGGGGTCGGCGCCCGACTCGGGGCAGGGCAGGAAGGCCGTGCCGAGCTGGGCGGCCGATGCGCCGGCGGCGAGCAGCGCCGCGATCTGCGCCCCGCGCATCACCCCGCCCGCCGCGATGATCGGGAGGGCCACCGCCTCCCGTACCGCCGTGACGAGCACGAGCAGGCCGACGCCGGCCGTGCCGTCGGTCTCGGGGTCGTCCCGGTGGGTGCCCTGGTGGCCGCCCGCCTCGACGCCCTGGACGCAGACCGCGTCGGCGCCCGCGGCCTGGGCGGTACGGGCCTCCTCGACGGCGGTCACGGTGACGACGGTGTACGTGCCGACCTCGCGCAGCCTGGTCAGGACGCCGGCCGGGGGGCAACCGAAGGTGAAGGACACCACCGGGACGGGGTCTTCCAGGAGGGTGGCGAGTTTGGCGTCGTAGCCGTCGTCGCAGGTGCCGACGATGTCGTCCGGCGCGAGGGACACCTCGTACCAGGTCGCCTCCCCGGCGAGTTGGCCCCGGTACGTCTCGACGGCCGCCGGGTCGACGTAGCCGGTCTGCGGCATGAACAGGTTGACGCCGAAGGGCCGCCGGGTGAGCGCGCGGAGCTGTTTGATCTCCTGGTACATCCCGTCGGCGGTCTTGTAGCCGCCGGCCAGGAAACCGAGTCCGCCCGCCTCGCACACGGCGGCGGCGAGCGGCGGGCAGGAGGCGCCGCCCGCCATGGGGGCCTGCACGATCGGGTACGGGGAGAGACCGTTCGGCGCGGTGGACATGCCCTGCATCGTGCCACGTCCCGCGCACCGGGCCGAATCACGGCATTCGCCTGGCATAGTCCGCTTCCCGGCACGGGTCCGACGCCGCCGCGTGCCCCGTGCGGGCCCGCGGCGGGCTCACCACGGGCCCATGTCCACGAACGCCGCGAGCCCGGTCCGGGGCAGTCCCCGGGCCGGGCTCACAGGCGGTGCGGCGGGCCGGTCAGCGGCCGTTGAACGCGTCCTTCAGGCGGCTGAACAGACCCTGCTGGCCCGGCGCGAACTGGCCCATCGGCCGCTCCTCGCCGCGCAGCTTCGCCAGCTGGCGCAGCAGGTCCTCCTGCTGGGCGTCCAGCTTGCCGGGGGTGGTGACCTCGACGTGGACGATCAGGTCGCCCCGGCCGCCGCCGCGCAGGTGCGTGACGCCGCGGCCGTGCAGCGGGATCGCCTGGCCGGATCCGGTGCCGGGCCGGATGTCGATCTCCTCCAGGCCGTCCAACGTCTCCAGCGGGCACTTGGTGCCCAGGGCCGCCGCCGTCATGGGGATGGTGACCGTGCAGTGCAGGTCGTCCCCGCGCCGCTGGAAGGTCGGGTGCGCCAGCTCGTGGATCTCCACGTACAGGTCGCCGGCGGGGCCGCCGCCGGGACCGACCTCGCCCTCGCCCGCCAGTTGGATCCGGGTGCCGTTCTCGACCCCGGCCGGGATCTTGACGGTGAGGCTGCGGCGGGAGCGGACCCGGCCGTCGCCCGCGCACTCGGGGCACGGGGTCGGGACGACGGTGCCGAAGCCCTGGCACTGCGGGCAGGGTCGCGAGGTCATGACCTGGCCCAGGAACGACCGGGTGACCTGCGACACCTCGCCGCGACCGCGACACATGTCACAGGTCTGCGCGGAGGTGCCGGGGGCGGCGCCCTCACCGGAGCAGGTGGTGCAGACGACGGCCGTGTCGACCTGGATGTCCTTGGTCGTCCCGAAGGCCGCCTCGTCCAGCTCCAGGTCGAGGCGGATCATGGCGTCCTGGCCGCGGCGGGTGCGCGAGCGCGGTCCGCGCTGCGACGCCTGGCCGAAGAAGGCGTCCATGATGTCGGAGAAGTTGCCGAAGCCGCCCGCCCCGAACCCGCCCGCGCCGCCGCCACCGCCCGAGGAGGACAGCGGGTCGCCGCCGAGGTCGTAGACCTGCTTCTTCTGCGGGTCCGAGAGGACCTCGTAGGCCGCGTTGATCTCCTTGAAGCGCTCCTGCGTCTTCGGGTCCGGATTCACGTCCGGGTGGAGTTCGCGCGCGAGGCGACGGAATGCCTTCTTGATCTCGTCCTGCGATGCGTCGCGGCGCACGCCGAGAACGGCGTAGTAGTCCGTGGCCACTTACGACTCCGCCAGGATCTGTCCGACGTAACGTGCCACTGCGCGTACCGCTCCCATCGTTCCGGGGTAGTCCATGCGGGTCGGTCCGACCACGCCGAGTTTGGCGACTGCTTCGCCGCCCGAACCGTAACCGACCGAGACGACCGACGTGGAGTTCAGCCCCTCGTAGGCGTTCTCATGCCCGATCTTCACGGCCATCCCCGACTCACTGGCCTCGCCCAGCAGCTTGAGGAGCACGACCTGCTCCTCCAGCGCTTCCAGCACCGGCCTGATCGTCAGGGGGAAATCATGTCCGAATCGCGTGAGGTTGGCGGTACCGCCGATCATCAGCCGTTCCTCCGCCTCCTCCACCAGCGTTTCCCGCAGGGTCGCGAGGACGGCCTTGACCGTCGCCCGGTCCTCGGCCTCGAAGGACTCCGGAAGGTCCTGCACGAGCGGCGGCACGTCGGTGAAGCGACGGCCGACGACCCGGCTGTTGAGGCGCGCCCGCAGGTCGGCGAGCGAAGTCTCCGCGAAGGGGGTCTGGCAGTCGACGAGCCGCTGTTCGACCCGTCCGGTGTCCGTGATCAGTACGAGCATCAGCCGCGCGGGCGCCAGGGACAGCAGCTCCACGTGCCGGACGGTGGAACGGGTCAGGCTCGGGTACTGGACGACGGCGACCTGCCGGGTGAGCTGCGCGAGCAACCGCACCGTGCGCCCCACGACGTCGTCGAGGTCGACGGCGCCGTCGAGGAAGTTCTGGATGGCCCGGCGCTCGGGCGTCGACAGCGGCTTGACCCCCGCCAGCTTGTCCACGAAGAGCCGGTAGCCCTTGTCGGTGGGGATGCGCCCGGCGCTGGTGTGGGGCTGGGCGATGTACCCCTCCTCCTCCAGCAGGGCCATGTCGTTGCGGACCGTCGCCGGGGAGACGCCGAGCCGGTGGCGTTCGGTGAGCGCCTTGGATCCGACCGGCTCCTCCGTCCCCACGTAGTCCTGGACGATGGCGCGCAACACTTCGAGCCTGCGTTCGCTGAGCACTCGTGCACACCTCCAGTGCGGTGGGTCGTCGCTGCGGTCGTTTCCGGCCGGCCCGGGGCGGGCCGTGTTGGCACTCTGTGCATCCGAGTGCCAGAGATCCCCCGGTCAGTGTACGGCCGGGTAGTACGCCGGAGGCAAGGGCGGCCCGCCAGGGTAGCGTCCCCGCATGGACGTGCGTTGGGAAGAGGCGGGCTGGGAACGGCTGACCGGGCGGGCCGGAAGACGCCGACTGCCGGTGTGGGACTGCACGGTGGGGCTGGTGGTGGGGGACGAGTCGGTCCTTCTGATCGACCCCGGCTCCTGTGTCCGCGAGGGCGCGGACATCCGGGCGGAGGCGGAGCGACTGACCGGTCGCCACGTGACCCATATCGCATTCACGCACGGACATTTCGATCATGTACTGGGGGGCTCCGCCTTCTCGGGGGCCGAGTTCTACGGTGCGGTCGGGCTGGACGCGCACCTCGCGCTGGACCGGGACGCCCTGCGGGAGGACGCGGTCCGGCAGGGACTGGCGGCGGCGGAGGCCGCCGAGGCGGCGGACCTGATGCCGCTGCCGCGGCACCTGGTGTCGGGCGAGTGGACGCTGGAGCTGGGCGGGGTGCAGGTGCTGCTGGCGAACGTCGGGCCGGGCCACACCCGGCACGATCTGGCGGTCTTCGTGCCGGGCGGGCAGGAGGTCGTCTTCTGCGGGGACCTGGTGGAGGAGTCGGGCGCACCGCAGGCGGGCCCGGACGCGGTCCCGGCGCGATGGCCGGCCGCGCTGGACCGGCTGCTCGCGCTCGGCGGCGACGACGCGCTGTACGTGCCGGGTCACGGAGCGGTGGTCGACGCGGCCTTCGTCCGTGCGCAACGCGCCACACTCGCGGGGCGGTTCGGCGTGTCGGGCGCGTGAGCGCGGGCTCTCTCGTACCGTCGGCCGGATGCGTGAGTACTCCCCCGATCTGACCCCGCAGTGGAAGCGCGCCAAGGCCGTGCCGGAGGTTCCGGCCGACCCCGGGCTGGTGGTGGAGGTGGCGGGCATCGACTTCTGCGGCGCGGTGGTGGCCTGCGAGGCGGGCACGGTGACCCTGGAGGACCGCTTCGGCAAGCGCCGTGCCTTCCCGCTGGAGCCCCGCGGGTTCCTGCTGGACGGCGCGGTGGTCACCCTGACCCGCCCGGCTCGCGCGGCGGCGGCGCCCGCCCGTACCGCGTCGGGCTCGGTGGCCGTCCCCGGGGCGCGGGCGCGGGTGGCGCGGGCGGGCCGGATCTACGTCGAGGGCCGCCACGACGCGGAGCTGGTGGAGCGGGTCTGGGGCGACGACCTGCGGATCGAGGGCGTGGTCGTGGAGTACCTGGAGGGCATCGACGACCTCCCCGCGATCGTGGCGGACTTCGCCCCCGCGCCGGACGCCCGGCTGGGCGTGCTGGTCGACCACCTGGTGCCGGGCTCGAAGGAGTCCCGCATCGCGGCCTCGGTGACGTCCCCGCACGTCCTGGTGGTGGGCCACCCGTACGTGGACGTCTGGCAGGCGGTGAAACCGTCTGCCCTGGGCATCCAGGCCTGGCCGGTGATCCCCCCGGGCCAGGACTGGAAGACGGGCATCTGCCAGGCCCTGGGCTGGCCCCCGAACACCGGCGCGGCCTGGCAGCACATCCTGTCCCGCGTGACGTCCTACAAGGACCTCGACCCCACCCTCCTCGGCGCGGTGGAACACCTCATCGACCACGTCACGGCCCCCGCCTGATCAGCGGGGCCAAATCCAGCCTCGCCGGCGATTGAGGCGCGGGGTCCGGGGCGGAGCCCCGAAAGCCCGGCGCAGCCGAGGCCGCGCAGCGTCGCGGCGCCGCAGCCGAACGCCCCGCCCCGCCCCGCCCGACCTCAGTCGACCAGGTCCCGGACCACCGCGTCGGCCAGCAACCGCCCCCGCAACGTCAACACGGCCTGCCCCGCCTCGTACGGCTCGGGCGCCAGCAGCCCCTCCGCCACCGCCCGCCGCGACGCCGCGAGACCGGCTCCCGCGAGCAGCGACAACGGCACGCCGTCCACCAGCCTCAGCTCCAGCAGGATCCGCTCCACCCGCCGGTCCTCCTCCGACAGGAGCTCCCGCCCCGCCCCCGGTGACCGCCCCTCCGCCAGCGCGGCGGCGTACGCCCCCGGATGCTTCACGTTCCACCACCGCACCCCGCCCACGTGCGAGTGCGCCCCCGGCCCAGCGCCCCACCAGTCGGCGCCGCGCCAGTACAGCTCGTTGTGCAGGCACCGCCCGGCCTCGGACGTGGCCCAGTTCGACACCTCGTACCAGTGGTACCCGGCCTCCGCCATGACCGCGTCGGCGATCAGGTACCGGTCGGCGTGCACGTCGTCGTCCGTCATCGGGACCTCGCCGCGCCGGATCCGCCGCGCGAGCTGCGTGCCCTCCTCCACGATCAGCGCGTAGGCGCTGATGTGGTCCGGGCCGGCCCCCAGCGCGGCCGTCAGCGACGCCCGCCAGTCCTCGTCGGACTCCCCCGGCGTGCCGTAGATCAGGTCCAGGTTCACGTGCTCGAAGCCCGCCGCCCGCGCCTCCGCCACGCACGCCTCCGGGCGCCCGGGGGTGTGCGTACGGTCCAGCACCTTCAGGACGTGCTGCTTGGCGCTCTGCATGCCGAAGGAGATCCGGTTGAACCCGCCCGCGCGCAGCTCGGCCAGGTATTCCGGGTTCACCGACTCCGGGTTGGCCTCCGTGGTGATCTCGGCGTCCGGGGCCAGGCCGAACTCGTCCCGGATCGCCGCGAGCATCCGTACGAGGTCGGCGGCCGGCAGCAGCGTCGGCGTACCGCCGCCCACGAACACCGTGCGCACGGCCCTCGGGTCGTCCCCGAGCACCTTGCGGGCGAGGCGGACCTCGTCGATCAGGGTGTCGGCGTAGTTCTCCCGGGAGGCGAGCACGCCTCCGGTGCCCCGCAGCTCGGTCGCCGTGTAGGTGTTGAAGTCGCAGTAGCCGCAGCGCGTGGCGCAGTACGGGACGTGCAGGTAGAACCCGAGCGGTCGGTCCTCGGCACCCGCCAGGGCGTGCGCCGGCAGGGAGCCGTCTTCGGGCATGGGTTCACCGTCGGGCAGTGCGGAAGGCATGGGCCCATTGTCCCGCACTGCCCCATGGTCGTTTACGCTTCGTTGGCCCCGGCGTACATCTCGTCGATGAGGTGCTTGAACTCGCGCTCGACGACGGGCCGCTTCAGCTTGAGGCTGGGAGTGAGGTCGCCGTGCTCGACGTCCAGGTCGCGCGGCAGCAGCCGGAACTGCTTGATCGTCTGCCAGCGCTGGAGGCCCTCGTTGAGGGTCTGTACGTACGTCTCGATCAGCCGGTTCGTCTCGGGCGCCGCCGCGACCTCGGCGTACGTCTTGCCCTCCAGGCCGTGCTCGGCCGCCCAGGTCAGGATCGCCGGGCCGTCGAGTGCGATCAGCGCCGAGCAGAAGTTCCGGTCCGCGCCGTGGACGACGATGCTGGAGACGTACGGGCAGATCGCCTTGAACTGGCCCTCGACCTCCGCCGGGGCCACGTACTTGCCGCCCGAGGTCTTGATCAGGTCCTTCTTGCGGTCGGTGATGCGCAGGTAGCCGTCGGGCGAGAGCTCGCCGATGTCGCCCGTGTGCAGCCAGCCGTCCGCCTCCAGCACCTCGGCGGTCTTGTCGGGCAGCCGGTGGTAGCCCTCCATGATGCCGGGGCTGCGCAGCAGGATCTCGCCGTCGTCGGCGATGCGGACCTCGGTGCCGGGGAGCGGCTTGCCGACGGTGCCGGTGCGGTACGCCTCGCCGGGGTTGACGAAGGAGGCGGCGCTGGACTCGGTGAGTCCGTAGCCCTCCAGGATGTGGATGCCGGCGCCCGCGAAGAAGTAGCCGATCTCGGGTGCGAGGGCGGCGGAGCCGGAGACGGCGGCGCGCAGCTTGCCGCCGAACGCCTCGCGGAGCTTGGAGTAGACGAGCGCGTCGGCGATCTTGTGCTTGGCGGCGAGTCCGGCGGGGACCTTCGTGCTTCCGGTGCGCCGGTAGTTGTCCTGCCGGGTCCTCGCGTACTCGCGCGCCACCTCGGCGGCCCACTTGAAGATCTTGTACTTGGCCCCGCCCGCGGCCCGGGCCTTGCCGGCGGCGCCGTTGTAGACCTTCTCGAAGATGCGCGGGACGGCCGCCATGTAGGTCGGCTGCACCACCGGCAGGTTTTCGATGATCTTGTCGATGCGGCCGTCGACCGCGGTGACGTGCCCGACCTCGATCTGGCCGGAGGTGAGCACCTTGCCGAAGACGTGGGCCAGCGGCAGCCACAGGTACT
Source organism: Streptomyces sp. NPDC058279 (assembly GCF_042881255.1). Lineage (NCBI taxonomy): Bacteria > Bacillati > Actinomycetota > Actinomycetes > Kitasatosporales > Streptomycetaceae > Streptomyces > Streptomyces sp. NPDC058279. Next base: position 503,491 of record NZ_JBHVYA010000002.1, read on the forward strand.
GGACGTCGTCCGCGTGGATCATGCCGGTGGCCACGGTCGCCTTGGCCATGTAGGACCAGTTGTCGTGGGGCAGCCGCACGCCCTTGGGGCGACCGGTGGTGCCGGAGGTGTAGATCAGCGTGGCGAGCTGGTCCGGGGTGATCGAGGCGATCCGCTCCTTGACCGCCTCGGGGTGCTTGGCCAGGTACTCCGCGCCGCGCGCCTCCAGGGCGTCGAGGGAGAGGACCCAGCCCTCCGGGTCCCCGTCCGCGGCCAGGGCGTCCTCGGCGTCCAGGACGACGACGTGGGCGAGGCGGGGCAGGTCGGCGCGGTGGGCGCGGGCCTTCGCCAGTTGCTTGGCGTCCTCGGCGATCAGCACCCGGCTCTCGGAGTCGGCCAGGATGAACGCCGACTCCTCCGCGTTGGTGCTGGGGTAGATGGTGGTGGTCGCGGCGCCGGCGCACATCACGCCGAGGTCGGCCAGGATCCACTCGACCCGGGTGTTCGAGGCGAGCGCGACCCGGTCCTCCGGGCCCAGGCCGAGGTCGGCCAGGCCGGCGGCGATGGCGAACACCCGCTCGGCGGCCTGGCCCCAGCTCAGCGACTTCCACGCGTCGGGCCCGCCGTTGGCGGAGGGGACCGGGTACCGGTACGCCTCCCCGTCCGGCGTGGCGGCGACACGCTCCAGGAAGAGGGCCGCCACGGTGGGCGGGCGGTTCTCGATCAAGGTCTGTGTGTCGCTCACGACATCCTCCGGACCGGTCCACGCGGCAGCGTGGGCGTGGGGCGCTTGGGGCTGGCGGGGTGGGGACCTGCGCACGTGCTGTTGGCGAGTTTGTGACTGGCGAGTAACCATCGAGCAGTGATCAGACTAAAGGCCGCCCGGCCCGCGCGTAAGGGGCGGCGGGCGGCCGGTTCATAACGAAACGGGCCCGCATGCGTCCGCATGTGGGCCCGTTTGTCATGACCGGTGTCGCCGGCCGGCTACTTCTTCTTGCCGGCGGACTCGTCGCTGGAGAGGACGGCGATGAAGGCTTCCTGCGGGACCTCCACGGAGCCGACCATCTTCATCCGCTTCTTGCCTTCCTTCTGCTTCTCCAGCAGCTTCCGCTTACGGGAGATGTCACCGCCGTAGCACTTCGCGAGGACGTCCTTGCGGATGGCGCGGATGGTCTCGCGGGCGATGACGCGGGAGCCGACGGCCGCCTGGATCGGCACCTCGAACGCCTGGCGCGGGATGAGCTCGCGCAGCTTGGCGACGAGCCGCACCCCGTAGGCGTAGGCGGCGTCCTTGTGGCAGACGGCGGAGAAGGCGTCGACCTTGTCGCCGTGCAGCAGGATGTCGACCTTGACCAGGCTGGAGGACTGCTCGCCGGTGGGCTCGTAGTCGAGGGAGGCGTAACCGCGCGTCTTGGACTTCAGCTGGTCGAAGAAGTCGAACACGATCTCCGCGAGGGGGAGCGTGTAGCGGATCTCGACCCGGTCCTCGGAGAGGTAGTCCATGCCGAGCAGGGTGCCGCGGCGGGTCTGGCACAGCTCCATGATCGCGCCGATGAACTCGCTGGGCGCGAGGATCGTGGCCCGCACGACCGGCTCGAACACGTCCGAGATCTTGCCCTCGGGGAACTCGCTCGGGTTGGTGACGGTGACTTCCTTGCCGTCCTCCAGCACCACGCGGTAGACCACGTTGGGGGCGGTCGCGATCAGGTCGAGGCCGAATTCGCGCTCCAGCCGCTCGCGGACCACGTCCAGGTGCAGCAGGCCGAGGAAGCCGACGCGGAAGCCGAAGCCGAGCGCCGCCGAGGTCTCCGGCTCGTAGACGAGCGCGGCGTCGTTGAGCTGGAGCTTGTCCAGGGCCTCGCGCAGGTCCGGGTAGTCCGAGCCGTCCAGCGGGTACAGGCCCGAGAAGACCATCGGCCTCGGGTCCTTGTAGCCGCCGAGGGCCTCGGTCGCGCCGTTGTGCAGGCTGGTGATCGTGTCACCGACCTTGGACTGACGGACGTCCTTCACGCCGGTGATGATGTAACCCACCTCACCGACGCCGATGCCGTCGGCCGGGGTCATCTCCGGGGAGGAGACACCGATCTCCAGCAGCTCGTGCGTGGCGCCGGTGGACATCATCCGGATGCGCTCACGCTTGTTGAGCTGGCCGTCGACGACACGGACGTAGGTCACGACACCGCGGTACGAGTCGTAGACCGAGTCGAAGATCATCGCGCGGGCGGGGGCGTCCTTGACGCCGACCGGGGCCGGGACGGTGGCGACGACCTTGTCGAGCAGCGCGTCGACGCCCATGCCGGTCTTCGCGGAGACGCGCAGCACGTCCTCGGGCCGGCAGCCGACCAGGTTCGCGAGCTCCTCGGCGAACTTCTCCGGCTGCGCGGCCGGCAGGTCGATCTTGTTCAGGACGGGGACGATCGCGAGGTCGTTCTCCATCGCCAGGTACAGGTTGGCGAGGGTCTGCGCCTCGATGCCCTGGGCGGCGTCGACGAGGAGGATCGTGCCCTCGCAGGCCGCGAGGGAGCGCGAGACCTCGTACGTGAAGTCGACGTGGCCGGGCGTGTCGATCATGTTCAGGATGTGCGTGTTGCCCTTGCCCGGCCCCTCGGTGGGCGCCCAGGGCAGGCGGACCGCCTGCGACTTGATCGTGATGCCGCGCTCACGCTCGATGTCCATGCGGTCGAGGTACTGGGCGCGCATCTGCCGCTGGTCGACGACGCCGGTCAGCTGGAGCATCCGGTCGGCGAGGGTCGACTTGCCGTGGTCGATGTGCGCGATGATGCAGAAATTGCGGATCAGCGCCGGGTCGGTACGGCTCGGCTCGGGCACGTGGCTGGGGATCGCGGGCACGCAGTGTCCTGATTCTCGGGTCGCAGTCGGAACGTGGTCTCGTATATGCAGAGTCCCATGGTCCCATGGCCGGCGCAGTGCGCTCGGTTTGGGCTGCCCGGAGCGTGCCTGGTAGCCTGGGCAGCTGTGTCTCGTATGGCCTCTCACCGTCCGGGACACAATCCGAAGATCAAACTCTGAACCTGAAAAGGCTCTTTCGTGGCGAACATCAAGTCCCAGATCAAGCGGAACAAGACGAACGAGAAGGCGCGCCTGCGCAACAAGGCCGTCAAGTCCTCGCTCAAGACCGCGATCCGCAAGGCCCGCGAGGCCGTGGCCGCCGGTGACGTCGAGAAGGCCACCGTGGCTTCCCGTGCCGCCGCGCGTGCGCTCGACAAGGCTGTCTCGAAGGGTGTCATCCACAAGAACGCCGCCGCCAACAAGAAGTCGGCGCTGGCCACCAAGGTTGCCACCCTCCAGGGCTGAGCTCCTGATGTGATCGCCGGGTAGGGATCCAGCGGGCCCTCTCTCCCGCTCCCGACCGGCAACCGCGCCGCACGCGAAGCGTTCGCCACGCGGGTGCGGCGCACCCAGAAGTAACCGAAGGCCCCGGCCGCCACCCTTCCCCAGGGTTCGGCCGGGGCCTTCGTCATACCCGCCGCCGTGCCGCTCGGGCCACGCGCGGGCCAGCCGGTTCCCCAGGCGCCGGCGGGCGGCGGGCGGCCCCGGCCCGGCCCGGGGGGCGGCGGAGTGCCGGTCCGAGGCGCAGACGGCCTTGCCCGCGCCGTCTTCCGCCAGGTGCACGGCTCGGACGGACGGCGCGGCTACCGACCGCCGCCGCAAGGCAGGGTCCCGGCGGGTCGGCCGCGGTACCTCGTCGTCCGCCCACCGCCGCCGTGAGCCGCCCGGTTCGTCACTGATCCCGGCCTGCGGTGCGACCCGACCGGGGCACCAACCGAGGCGCTGCCCACGCCTCCACCGGCTTCCCGGTCTGCGGGACCCACCGGCACGTCACGTCACGGGTCTCCGTCGGTCGGCGCCGGCGCCGACCGACCGAGACCGCCCCCCCGCCACGGGCCCAGACCGCAGGCCCGTACACCC
>NZ_JBHVYA010000002.1:507409-518955 GCF_042881255.1 Streptomyces sp. NPDC058279
GGCCACCAACCGGGGCCGCCCCCCCCCCCCCCCGGGCGTGCGGGTCCGGGGGCCCCCCCCGCACCTCCCGGTCCGGGTGGGGGGGGGGGGGCCCCGGCCCCCCCCCCCCGGAGACCGCCACCCGGCCAGGGGCCAGGACCGCAGGCCGGTACACCCGCCGGGGGCGCGCCTGAACGGCCCGGCACCGCTCAGGAGCCGACCGGTCATCCGGCCGGCCCGCCGGATCGGCGCGCAGGCCGGCATCACCGCCTACCGCCGGCGCCCTGTGCCGGGTCTCGCAGCCACCACCGAGGGGCCCGGACGTCGGGCGCACCGGGCGACGCACCGCTACGGGGCACCACCTCCGCGGCGCTGGGTGCGCAGCGGTGGCTTCCCGACCGGCCGGCCCGAGGCCACGTTGGGTCGTACGGGCGGGCGGCCGACTGCGCCTGACACCACCTAACGGCGTTGGGGGCGGGCCGCGCGGGCGACCGCTACGACCGCCTTCTCCAAGGCGTACTCCGGGTCGTCGCCGCCGCCCTTCACCCCCGCGTCGGCCAGCGCCACCGCGCGCAGCGCCTCCGAGACGCCGTCCGCCGACCAGCCCCGCATCTGCTGCCGGACCCGGTCGATCTTCCACGGCGGCATGCCCAGGTCCCGCGCGAGATCGCCCGGGCGGGCCCCGCGCGGCGCCGAGGCCAGTTTCCCGATCGCCCGTACCGCCTGGGCCAGCGCGCTGGTGATCAGCACCGGCGCCACACCGGTGGACAGTGACCAGCGCAGCGCTTCGAGGGCTTCCGCCGCCCGCCCTTCCACCGCCCGGTCGGCGACGGTGAAGCTGGAGGCTTCCGCCCGACCGGTGTAGTAACGCCCGACCACGGCCTCGTCGATGGTTCCCTCGACGTCCGCGCACAGTTGCGCCGCCGCGCTCGCCAGTTCCCGCAGGTCGCTGCCGATCGAATCGACCAGGCTCTGGCACGCCTCGGGGGTGGCCGAACGCCCCAGCGTCCGGAACTCCCCCCGCACGAACGACAGCCGGTCCGCCGCCTTCGTCATCTTCGGGCAGGCGATCTCCCGGGCACCGGCCTTGCGCGCCGCGTCCAGCAGGCCCTTGCCCTTGACGCCGCCGGCGTGCAGGAGGACGAGGATGATCTCCTCGTACGGCGCCGCGAGGTACGCCTTGACCTCCTTCACCGAATCGGCCGACAGGTCCTGCGCGTTGCGCACGATCAGGACCTTGCGCTCGGAGAAGAGCGAGGGGCTGGTCAGCTCGGCCAGCGTGCCGGGCTGGAGTTGCTCGGAGGCGAGGTCCCGCACGTCGGTGTCGGCATCGGCGGCCCGCGCCGCCGTCACCACCTCCCGTACGGCTCGGTCGAGCAGCAGGTCCTCCTGCCCCACCGCGAGGGTGAGCGGGGCGAGCGGATCGTCGGTGGGGTTCTTCCTGGTGGCCATCGCCTCCAGCATCCCACGCCCCACCGACAACCCCCCTCCCCCGATCCCCGGCGACAACCCCGTCCCGGAGAATGGTCGGGTGAACGCGCGACATGTACTGGTCCTGCCCGACCGCGACGCCGCCGAGGAAGTGGCGACCGAGATCGTCGACCGCTTCGGCCTGCCCGAGGAACCTCAACTGGTCCGCGACGCCCTCGCCGGTGAGGACGACGCGGAGGACGCCCAGTGGCTGGTGGTCGTCGAGGACCCGCAGGAGAAGCTCGATCCCGGTTCGCTGGACGACCTCGCCGCCGCCTACGAGGGGTGGCTGGAGGCTCCCTGAGCCCCGCCCCGACCCCGGCCCCCGGCCCGGCCTCCTCAGGCTTTGTGGACGATCTGGATGTCCAACTCGACCTCCACGCTCGCGCCGATCGCCGCGACCCCGTGGGCCAGCACCGACTGCCAGTTCAGCGCGAAGTCCTCGCGGTTCAGTTCCGTCGTGGCCCGGCACGCGGCCCGCGCTTCGCCCTGGAGGCCCGTGCCGTTGCCCAGGTAGCGGGTGTCCAAGGTCACGGAGCGGCTGACGCCGTGCAGGGTCAGGGCGCCCGCGACGGCCCAGCGGCTGCCGCCCCGGTGGATGAAGCGCTCGCTGTAGAACTCCACCGTGGGATGGCGCGTCGCGTCCAGGAAGTCCGCGGAACGCAGGTGGTCGTCCCGCATCCGCAGCCCCGTGTCGATGCTTCCCGCATCGATGATCACGCGCATGGAGGAGTCCTCCATCCGCTCGGCTATCCGTACCCCGCCGGCGAAGGTGGTGAACCGGCCGTGGATCCGGGCGAAGCCGATGTGCCGTGCGGTGAAGGCGATCGAGGAGTGCGTGGGATCGAGTTCCCAGTGCCCGGGCGCGGGCAGCAGCGGCGGCTCCACGGCGTCCAGGACGATCTCCGCCGTGCCGCGCTGCGCCGGGTCCCCCACCAGCGTCGCCCCGTGGAAGGGCGCGTAGCCCTCGGCGGTGACGGTCAGCCGGTACTCCCCCTCCGGCACGGCTGCGGTGAACCCGCCGTACGGATCGGTCTCCCCGCCGACGACCCGGCGGCCGATCGGGTCGGTCACCTCGAACTTCGCCTGGCGCACCGGCTGGTGGACCGTGTCGAGCACCCGGCAGCTGAGCAGTCGGGCCGTGTGTGGCAGCGTGAGCGTCGCGGCCGTGTGGGAGGCGGCGCTGCCGCCCGTCTCCATCCCCCGTCGGCGTCCGAACATGGTTGATGCACCCCCGTGCGTTGTGGACTTTGACCGTTCCGGCGAAGACGCATTCGATCATGCTGCCGGTTCGGGGGCAAACAGAAGGGTCGCGCCCGGTATGCCCGCGCCGTCGGCGCCGCCGGCCGGCCGGAAAGGCTCGTAGCCCTGGGCCGCTTCCCACGACGGCCACGCTGCCGTCGGTGTCGGTGCGCAGCACGACCGTCCCCATCGCCCGCAGCCGGGCGAGCGTGGCGGGCGCGGGATGTCCGTACCGGTTCTCGGAGCCCACCGGTACGAGCGCGATCCGTGGCCTGACCCGCGCCTGGAGGTCCGGGTCCTGGTGGGCGGAGCCGTGGTGGGCGACTTTCAGCACGTCCACCGGACCGAGCTCCGGATGTTCCCGCAACAGGGCCTGCTGGGCCAGTGGTTCGAGGTCACCGAGGAGGAGCAGCGTCAGGCCGGAGGTGCGCACCAGCAGCGCGACGCTCGCGTCGTTCGGTCCTTCCGTCGGCGGCCCGCCGGGCGGCGGCCACAGCACCCGCCACTCCACCGGCCCGGTCCGCCGCCGCTCGCCCGCCACCGCCGCGACGACCGGCACCTTGCCCTCGGCGGCCGTGCGCCGGACGAACTCGGCCTGGGCGGCGGGTTCCTCCAGCGTCGTCGTCTGGATCGCCCCCACGGCCCGGCCGCGCAGCACCCCGGCGAGACCGCCCACGTGATCGGCGTGGAAGTGCGTCAGCACGAGCAGCGGGATCCTGCGCACGCCCAGGTCCCGCAGGCACGCGTCGACCGGTCCGGGCTCCGGTCCCGCGTCCACGACCACCGCCGTGCCCGGTGCCACGGCGAGGACGGCCGCGTCCCCCTGCCCCACCGCGCACTGGACGTAGCTCCAGTCGGACGGTGGCCAACCTTTGAATGTACGGATGAGCACGGGCGGCCTGAGTACGGCGGCGAGCAGCGCCACGGCCAAGGCGGAGCAGAACCACCACCTGCGCCCCCACCGGACGCACAGGCCGAGCACGCCGGCGGTGGCCGCGACCAGCAGCGCACCGCCCGCGAACCCGCCGGGCCACGCCAGCTCCGCCCCGGGCAGCGCGGCCCCGGCGCGGGCCACCCCCGCGATCCACCCGGCCGGCACGCCCGCGCACCGGGCGAGGAGTTCCGCGGCCGGCATGCACAGCGGGGCCACCGCCAGCGTCGCGAAGCCCAGCACCGTGGCCGGACCCGCCGCGAGTTCGGCCAGCAGGTTGCACGGCACCGCCACCAGGCTCACCCGGGCGGAGAGCACCGCGACCACCGGGGCGCACACCGCCTGGGCGGCCGCGGCGGCACCCAACGCATCGGCGAGCCCGGGCCGCACGCCCCGCCTCCGCAAGGCCTCCCCCCAGCACGGCGCCAGGGTCAACAAGGCCCCCGTCGCCAGCACGGACAACAGGAACCCGATGCTGCGGGCCAGCCACGGGTCGTACAGGACCAGCAGCAGAACGGCGGCGGCCAGCGCGGGAACCAGCGACCTGCGCCGGCCGGTGGCCAGGGCCAGCAGGGTGATCGCCCCGCAGGCGGCGGCCCGCAGCACGCTCGGTTCGGGCCGGCACACCACCACGAAGGCGAGCGTCAGCGCCGCCCCGCACAGGGCGGTCGCCCGCAGCGAGAGCCCGAGGCGAGGCGCGAGCCCGCGCCGCTCGGCGTGCTGCGCCGCGGCCGGTGGCCCGATGAGCAGGAACAGCACCACGGTGAGGTTGGAACCGGATACCGCCAACAGGTGCAGCAGGTCGGTGGCACGGAACGCCTCGTGCAGGTCGGGCGGGACCCGGGACACATCGCCTACCACCAGCCCCGGCAGCAGCGCCCCGGCGTCGGCCGGCAGTCCCCGTGTCGCCTCCCGCAACCCGGCCCGCAGGGTTCCGGCGAGCCGCTGCGCCTCGTCCGGGCCACGCACCACCCTCGGCGGTACGTCCCCCGCCGGGCGGAGCAACGCCACCGCCCGCTCCCCACCCCGGCCCGGGGACAACCGCCCCACCACCTCGACCCGCGTCGAGGGCTGCAACCCCGCCCACGCCGGGTGCCCGGCCAGCACCCGCACCGGCGTCTCCACCCTGGTGCGCGCCCCGTCGGGGCCCGTCACCCGGGTCACCACCGCGTCCAGCGTCACCATCGGCGGCCCGCTCCCGGCCCCGACGCGGCGGGGATCGGAGGCGACGGTGAACTCCGCCAGGACCCGGGCGTGCTCCCCGGCCAGTCCGACGACGGGACCGGCCCGCGCCTCGGCCCGCTGTAGCCCGGCCACCCCGGCACCGGCGCCCGCGCAGAGCAATCCGGCGGCGACGGCCGCACCCAACCTCCACACCGGACGTGGCCTTCGACAGCCGGCCCACAGCAAGAGCCCCGCCGCGGCCACCGCCAGGCCCACAGCGACGGCGGTCCACCCGGCCGGCGCGTCGAGGGCGACGGCGGCCGCCGCCCAGGCCGCGAGCGCCGGCGCGGCGAGCCGCAGGTCCATCGGCGCGGCCCCCTCCGGGCGGTTCACGGCCGCACCAGCTTGCGCAGGTCGGAGAACCGGCGTTCGCCGATCCCGTCGACCTGCCGGAGTTCCTCCACCGAGCGGAAACCGCCCCGCGCGGTCCGGAAGTCGATGATGTGCTGCGCGAGTACGGGGCCGACCCCGGGCAGCCCGTCGAGCTGCGCGACGGTGGCGCTGCCCAGGCTCAGCGGGCCCCCCGGCGACCCGGGTCCCGGACCACCGCCGGCCGCCGGGGGCTGCGCGGGTACGCCCACCACCACCTGTTCGCCGTCCACCAGCACCCGGGCCCGGTTCAGCCCGGTCGTGTCGGTGCCCGGCCGCACTCCCCCGGCGGCGGCCAGTGCGTCCTCCACCCGCGCCCCGGCCGGCAGCGTCCGCACCCCCGGCTCCCGGACCTTGCCGCTGACGTCCACCACGACCCGGGTGCCCGCGGTGGGGGCCGGGGCCGCCGGCGCCGGGGTGGGGGCGGGTACCGAAGCGGGGGCGACGACGGCCGGCGCGGTCACCGGCCGCGGCCCGGCCGACCAGTACGACCGGCCCGCGAAGCCCACCGCCGCGACCAGCACCACCGCGAGCGCCGCCACCGTCCTCGGCTCCATCGCACACCGCGACTGCACCCACACGGGCAGCCGTTCGCGCACCGCGAGCCACCGCGCGCCCCGCCGGTCGAGTCGCGCCCCCGTCCCCACCCCGGCCGCCATGGCGACCGGCGCACGGCCGATGCCGGACTCGGAGTCGGCACCCCGGACACGAATCCCGGGCGCCGGACCCGGCACGGGATCGGGTACGGGTTCAGGCAGCGGATCAGGCAGCGGATCAGGCGGGGGATCAGGCACGGGACCCGGCAGGTGCGCAGGCGGCGGCGCCGTCAGGAGGGCTTCCGCCCGCCGTCGCACCGCCACGGGATCGGCGTGCGGCCGCCGTCGGTCGCGGAACCGGCCGTCGGACCGGTGGGGACGGCCGGGGCCACTGGTGGCGCCGGCTCGGTAAGGGGGCGAGGTACGCGTTCGTGGAGTCATGCCACGACGGTAGGGGCCCCTCCCGATCTTCGTTCGGAGGCTTCAATTCCGGTGGATGACCGGACGGTTGTGGATAACCCCGTCACCCGTTCCGGTGACCACCCGGCCGCCCCGGCACCCCGCTCAGCCACCGTCACAGCACCCCCACAGCACCCCCCACAGCGCCCACCACCGCAACCCGCCCTTCCGCTCCTTGAAATCAGCGCGGCGAGACGACGGCCGCCAACAGACCCGGCCCGGTGTGCGCGCCGATGACCGCGCCGACCTCGCTGACGTGCAGCTCGACCAGCCCCGGAATCCGTTCCCGGAGCCGTTGCGCGAGCTTCTCCGCCCGCTCCGGCGCCGCGAGGTGGTGTACCGCGATGTCGACGCTCCCGGTGCCGGCGCGTTCGACGGCCAGTTCTTCGAGACGGGCGATGGCCTTGGACGCCGTACGCACCTTCTCCAGCATCTCGATCCGCCCGCCGTCGAGGGTGAGCAGCGGCTTGACGGCGAGCGCCGAGCCGAGGAGGGCCTGCGCGGCCCCGATGCGACCGCCGCGCCGGAGGTAGTCGAGCGTGTCGACGTAGAAGTACGCCGACATGTCGGCGGCCCGCTTCTCGGCGGCGGCCACGGCCTCGTCGACGGAGCCGCCGCTCTCCACCACCTCGGCGGCGGCGAGCGCGCAGAAACCCAGGGCCATGGCCACCATGCCGGTGTCGACGACCCTGACCGGGACGGGGGCGGTCTTGGCGGCCACCACGGCGGCGTCCCAGGTGCCGGAGAACTCGGCGGAGAGGTGGAGACTGACGATCCCGGTCGCACCGGCGTCGGCGGCCGCCCGGTAGGCCCGGGCGAAGTCATCCGGACTCGGGCGGGACGTGGTGACCGAACGCCGCTTCTGCAGGGCCAGGGCAAGGCTGCGGGCCGAGATCTCGGTGCCCTCTTCGAGCGCCTCGTCGCCGAGCACCACGGTCAGCGGGACAGCGGTGATCCGATGCCGCGCCATCGCCGGTGGGGGCAGGTAGGCCGTGGAATCGGTGACGATCGCGACATGGCGGGACATGAGCGGGAGGTTACCGCCAGCGACCCCCCTCCGGCAGCCTGGCCCCCTCACAGGCTCCCCGCCCGCGGCCCCCGCAAGATCCAACGCCACCGCTCGGGCAACCCACGGGCCCCACGCGGGACAGGCCCTCCTCAGCCCGCCCCCAGCCCGCCCCCAGGCCGCCCTAAGGCCGTCGCCCCCGGCCGCCCCCGGTCCGCCACCCGGCGCCCTAAGGCCGTCGCCCCAGGCCGTCGCCTCAGGCCGTCTTCTCCGGCCGCGGCGCCTTCTCCCACGGGTGTCGCGGCTGCGGGGAGGCCGGTTTCAGGGCGGCGGGACCGGACTCCTTCGGGCCGCCGGGCCGGCGCTCGTGCTCGCCCGCCTCCCAGGAGGCGGCGGCCGCCGTGAGGTCGTCCACCGACTCCCGCGACCAGTCGCGCAGCGCGCCCGATTCCACCTCGATCTGCGCCGACAAGGCGGACAGTTCGTCCTCCGCGAAGCGCCGCGCGCGCTCCCGCGCCGCCCACCGCAGGGAGTCCGCCGACTCCGTGATCTTGCGGGTGCGTTCCCGCAGGTCGGGCAGGCCCTCCGCGATCCGCTTGCGGTCCGGCTCCTGTTCCAGCCGCTTCAGTTCGGCGTCCAGGTCGTGCCCGTGCTCGCTGAGCCGCTCGAAGAGGCCGATCGACTCCTTCAGCGAGGCGTCCGTCTGTACGCCCTGGTAGAGCGCCTGCTGCGTCGCCCGCATCGACGTGCGCAGGTCGAGCCGGAGCTGCGCCAGCCCCGCCGTGACGCCCACCTGGCCGAGGCTCCTGGCCCTGAGGGTCGTGTCCTCCACCGTCCGCCGGGCCTGCGTGAGCGTCCGGTCGACGCCGCGCTTCGCCGCGCCGACCGCCTTCACGGTGGCCCATATGCCGAGCCCCAGGAAAGCGAACAGCATCAACAGGGCAAAGATGATCAACGCGCCCGCCTCCATGAGGCTCCCTTCCCCTGCCTATTCCGTCCCTTCCACCGTAAACGCAGCGGGCAGGTCGGGGGTTCCTTTCGAACCCCCAACCTGCCCGTACGGGAAGACCCCTACACCGCGATCCACGGCCGTCGGCGCCGCGCTCGGCAGCGAGCCGGGTGTCGACGCTCAGATGACGATGTTCACCAGCTTCGGCGCACGCACGATCACCTTGCGGATCTCCGCTCCGCCGAGCGCCGCCACGACCGCCTCGTCGGCCAGCGCCAGCTGCTCCAGGTCACCTTCGGAGACCGTCGGCGGCACCTCCAGGCGGGCCTTGACCTTGCCCTTGACCTGGACGACGCACGTCACGCTCTCGTCCACGACGTACGCGGGGTCCGCGACCGGGAAGTCCTGGTGGACCACCGACTCGCTGTGCCCCAGCCGGTGCCACAGCTCCTCCGCGATGTGCGGCGCCAGCGGGGCGACGAGCAGCACCAGCCGCTCGGCGACCGAGCGCTCCAGCGGCCGGCCGGCCTTGGTCAGGAAGTTGTTCAGCTCGGTGATCTTCGCGATGGCGGTGTTGAAGCGCAGCCCCGCCATGTCCGCGCCGGCCCCGTCGATGGCCTTGTGCAGCGCGCGCAGGGTGTCCTCGGCCGGCTCGGCGTCGACGACGGTCACCGCGCCCGTCTCCTCGTCCACGATGTTGCGCCACAGGCGCTGGAGCAGCCGGTACTGACCCACCACGGCCCGCGTGTCCCACGGACGCGACACATCCAGCGGGCCCATCGCCATCTCGTACAGGCGCAGCGTGTCGGCGCCGTACTCCTCGCAGATCTCGTCCGGCGTGACGGCGTTCTTCAGGGACTTGCCCATCTTGCCGTGCTCGCGCTTGACCGGCTCGCCCTGGTGGAAGTAGCCGCCGTCGCGCTCCTCCACCTCGGCAGCCGGCACGTACACGCCGCGCGCGTCGGTGTACGCGTACGCCTGGATCATGCCCTGGTTGAACAGCTTGTGGAACGGTTCGGCGGACGAGACGTGGCCCAGGTCGAACAGCACCTTGGACCAGAAGCGCGCGTACAGCAGGTGCAGCACCGCGTGCTCGGCGCCGCCCACGTACAGGTCGACGCCGCCGTGCGGGGCGCCCTCGCGCGGGCCCATCCAGTACCGCTCGATCGCCGGGTCCACCAGCGCCGAGTCGTTGTGCGGGTCCAGGTAGCGCAGCTCGTACCAGCAGGAGCCGGCCCAGTTCGGCATGGTGTTGGTCTCGCGGCGGTAGCGCTTGACGCCCTCGCCGCGACCCAGGTCCAGCTCTACATAAACCCAGTCCTCGTTGCGCGACAGCGGGGTCTCCGGCTTCGAGGCGGCGTCGTCCGGCTCGAAGGTGCGCGGCGAGTAGTCCTCGACCTCCGGCAGCTCCAGCGGCAGCATCGACTCGGGCAGCGGGTGCGCGACGCCGTCTTCGTCGTAGACGATCGGGAAGGGCTCGCCCCAGTAGCGCTGGCGGCTGAACAGCCAGTCGCGCAGGCGGAAGTTGACGGTGCCTTCGCCGATGCCGCGCCCGGCCAGCCACTCGGTGATGCGGGCCTTGGCCTCGACGACGCCCAGGCCGTCCAGGGAGACGCCCTCGCCGGTCGAGTTGACGATCGTGCCGTCGTAGGAGGAGAACGCGTCGTCCCACTCCGCCGGGTCGGCGTCGCGGTCGTCGGAGGGCTCCACGACGCAGCGCATGGGCAGTTCGAAGGCGCGGGCGAAGGCGAAGTCGCGGCTGTCGTGGGCCGGGACGGCCATGATCGCGCCGGTGCCGTAGCCCATCAGGACGTAGTCGGCGATGAAGACGGGGACCTGGTCGCCGCTGACCGGGTTGGTGGCGTAGGCGCCGGTGAAGACACCGGTCTTGTCCTTGGCCTCGGCCTGGCGCTCGACGTCCGACTTGGCGGCGGCCTGCTTGCGGTACGCGTCGACCGCCTCGCGCGGGGTCGCGGCGCCGCCGGTCCACACCTGGTGGGTGCCCTCGGGCCACGCGGCCGGGACGATCTTCTCGACCAGCTCGTGCTCGGGCGCCAGCACCATGTAGGTGGCGCCGAACAGGGTGTCGGGGCGGGTGGTGAAGACGGTGATGGCGTCGGCGCCGACGGCGAAGTCGACGCGCGCGCCCTCGCTGCGGCCGATCCAGTTGCGCTGCTGGAGCTTGATGGCCTCGGGCCAGTCCAGGGCGTCCAGGTCGTCCAGCAGGCGGTCGGCATAGGCCGTGATCCGCATGTTCCACTGGCTCAGCTTGGCCTTGAAGACGGGGAAGTTGCCGCGCTCGGACCGGCCGTCGGCGGTGACCTCCTCGTTGGCCAGTACGGTGCCCAGCCCCGGGCACCAGTTCACGGGCGCGTCCGAGGCGTAGGCCAGCCGGTACTCGTTCAGCACGCCGGCCCGCTCGCCGGCGCTCAGCTCCGCCCAGGCACGGCCCCCGGGAACCTCACGGGAGCCGTCCTCGAAGGCGGCGACCAGCTCCGCGATCGGGCGGGCCTTCCCGGCGTCGGTGTCGTACCAGGAGTTGTAGATCTGCAGGAAGATCCACTGCGTCCACTTGTAGTAGTCCGGGTCGATCGTCGCGAACGAGCGGCGCTTGTCGTGGCCCAGGCCCAGCCGGCGGAGCTGGACCTTCATGTTCTCGATGTTGGCCTCGGTGGACACGCGCGGGTGCGTGCCGGTCTGCACGGCGTACTGCTCGGCCGGCAGGCCGAAGGCGTCGAATCCCAGGGTGTGCAGGACGTTGTGGCCGGACATTCGCTGGTGGCGGGCGAAGACGTCGGTCGCGATGTAGCCGAGCGGGTGACCGACGTGCAGGCCCGCACCCGACGGGTACGGGAACATGTCCATGATGAACTTGCTGGGGCGCGCGACGACCGCGGGGTCCCCGGCCAGGTCACCGGTCGGGTTGGGGGCCTCGTAGGTGCCCTCGGCGTCCCATACGTCCTGCCAGCGTGCCTCGATGTCGGCGGCCATGGCAGCCGTGTAGCGGTGCGCCTCGGCCGCCTCGGGGGCCGGGGTGTTCGTCTCGCTCATGATTTCTGAAGCTCCATCGATCGTCTCTGCCGTCTCTGCCTGCCCAAACGAAAAAACCCCTCGCACAGGAGGGGACGCCGCGCCGATGCCGACCGTCTCGAAGGGTCGGTACTGATCAGCGCGGCTCGGTAAGCAGAAGGCGTACGGCACGCATGGCGTCAGGGTACCGCAGCGGCCCCGACGCCCGCTCCGGCGTTCCGCACAACGAGAAGCGGGGGGGCGCCCCCCGGGGGGGCCGCGCGGGGGGCGGGGGGTGGGTTGAGGAAGGGTCGAAGGAGCGCCAGCCACGGCGGGCCGGGGGCGGCCCCCAGGGGGATAAGCGCCGGGGGC
>NZ_JBHVYA010000002.1:518965-581275 GCF_042881255.1 Streptomyces sp. NPDC058279
GCGCCCCCCGCCCCCCCCCCCCCGCCCGGCGGCTTCCCCCCCAACCCGTGGGCCCCCCCCCGCGCGGGGGCCCCCGCTTCTCTTCACTGTGGAGCTAAGGAGAATTGAACTCCTGACCTCCTGCATGCCATGCAGGCGCTCTACCAACTGAGCTATAGCCCCTTGTACCGCTGTACTGGCCGCCGCTTCGGTTTCCCTTGCCGGTTCCCCTCGGCGACGTCCCAAACATTACACGGTCATGGCCCTGGTCCAAAAATCGGTTTCCGCGACCCCGAGGCCATGACCGATATGTATCGCTACGCCCGTTTCATCATGCCTTGGCGAACTGGTAGAACCGCTTGAGCGTGCAGTGCTCGTCGAGCAGCCGGCCGTAGATCGGCTCCCCCTCCAGCTCGCGGTAGGTCTCGATGGGGTCGCCTTTTATGATCAGCGCCCGCGCGCATTCCTCGCACCAGTACTGGTAGTCGGGATTGACCGGCTCCATGTCCCGCACGATCGGCGTGCCGTTGTTGCACCAGTCGCACCGCCGCCGGTGTGCACCCATCCGTCAGCGACTCCCTCCCGCGTCGGGCCGTCGTGTCCCCCTCCGGCCGTCCGATTCTGCCATGCCGGTACGGGCCGGGTCAGCAAGCACAAAAGGAACAAACGCAAGTATCCCGCCCCCTGTTGGGGACGGGATACCGATTGTGGAGCTAAGGAGAATTGAACTCCTGACCTCCTGCATGCCATGCAGGCGCTCTACCAACTGAGCTATAGCCCCGCTCTCCGCCGCGCCTGGCCCGTTTCCGGTGTTCCGCGCTGCGAACAAGAAGAACTCTAGCCTGGGACCAGCCGGAAAGTGAAATCCGGCCGTCGCCCGCATCGGCGCTGCTCAGCCGAGAGTGCTCGGCCGACGTGCTCAGTCGTCGTCGCCGAGCACCGGCTCCGGCAGCGTGCCGGCGTTGTGCTCCATGAGCCGCCAGCCGCGCGCGCCCTCGCCGAGGACCGACCAGCAGCAGTTGGAGAGCCCGCCCAGGCTCTCCCAGGAGGACGAGTCCAGCCCCAGCAGCCGCCCGATGGTCGTACGGATCGTCCCGCCGTGGCTGACCACGACCAGCGTGCCGCCCTCGGGCAGCAGGTCGGCGTGGCGCAGCACCACCGGCGCGGCCCGGTCGGCGACTTCGGTCTCCAGCTCGCCACCACCGCGCCGTACGGGCTCGCCGCGCTTCCACGCCGCGTACTGCTCGCCGTACTTGTGCAGGATCTCCTCGTGCGTGAGCCCCTGCCACTCGCCCGCGTACGTCTCGCGCAGCGCCGCGTCGTGCGCCACCGGAAGGCCGGTGACGCCGGCGAGTTCGGCGGCCGTGGCGGAGGCGCGACGGAGGTCGGAGGCGACGATGGCGTCCGGCTTCAGCGACGCGAGCAGCCGGGCGGCGCGGCGCGCCTGCGCCACACCGGTCTCGGTCAGCTCTATGTCCGTGGACCCCTGGAAGCGGCGCTCCAGGTTCCAGGAGGTCTGTCCGTGCCGCCAAAGGACGATCTTCCGGCCGGTCCCGCCGCTCTTGCCGGCCGATACGGCCGGTGCGGTGGAGGCGGACGTACCGGTCGTGCCCGTGTCGGTCGTGCTCAGAACAGATCACCGTCCAGTTCGTCGTCGCCCTGCGCCTCGCGCAGCTTCGCGTGCTCCTCGGCCTTGCCGATGGTGAGCTTGGCGTCCTCGGGCAGCTCGATCTCGGGGCAGTCCTTCCACAGGCGCTCCAGCGCGTAGAAGACCCGCTCCTCGCTGTGCTGGACGTGCACGACGATGTCGACGTAGTCGAGCAGGATCCAGCGGGCGTCGCGGTCGCCCTCGCGGCGCACCGGCTTGGCGCCCAGTTCCTTGAGCAGGCGCTCTTCGATCTCGTCCACGATCGACTTGACCTGGCGGTCGTTGGGCGCGGAGGCGAGGAGGAAGGCGTCGGTGATCGACAGCACGTCGCTGACGTCGTACGCGATGATGTCGTGCGCGAGCCGGTCGGCCGCGGCCTGGGCGGCGGCGGTGATGAGCTCGATGGAGCGGTCCGTGGCGGTCACTGGCCATGCTTTCGGGTTGGCGGGCAGATCCTCTCAAGGGTCTCACGTACCGCAGACACCGCCCGCGCGGAAGGTTCCGCCCGGGCGAACGCCCAGCTCACAGCCTGGACGCGAGGGCTCAGCCCGCCTTGTAGTCCTTGCCGAGCAGCACCACGACGTCCGCGTTCACCGTACTTTCGGCCTTCTTCACGGCCGTTTCCGGCAGCCCCAGCGTCCTGGCCACCTCGATCGCCTTGGGCCGCTGCGCGTCGTCCTGGTAGGTGATCTGTGAGAGGGCCGCGGTCTTGTCGGCCTTGCCGCCCTGAACCAGCGTGTAGCCGCCGTTCAGCAAGGCCGCCTTCGCCGCGAGCTGCGTCTTGTCGTCCCCGGTGGCGTCCTTGAGGCCGATCCGGGGAGCGGCGCCGGGAACGGAGGCGCCGGCACCGCCGAGGATGTCGTCGACGGCCTTCTTGCCCGGGCCGTCGTCGAGCGAGCCGTCCGGTTTCACGGGCAGTACCTCGGTGCGGTAGGCGCCCACCTTGGCGTGCTCGCCGATCCGCGACAGCAGGGCGCCCAGGTTCTGCGCGTTGAGCGCCGGGTCCAGGATCTGGCCCATGCTGTCGACGGTCGCCGCGGCCGCCTTCGGATCGCCGGGGACCTTGCGCAGGACCGCGTAGAGCACCTTGCCGAGCCGCTCCAGTTGCCTGCCCTCCGGCTCGCCCTGCGCGCGGTAGGTGGCGTACGCGACGGCCATCGCGCCGGTCAGGCTCTGCTTGGCGCCCTGGGTCACGGCCGGCGTCTTGGCCTGGTCGTCGGCCGGGACCGCGGTGTCGGTGTCGACCTCGATGCCGCCGACCAGTTCGACGAGCCGCTCCAGGAAGGGGGTGTCCAGGCGCCAGGTTCCGCCGATGCGGGTGCCCAGGACCGAGTCGAGTGCCTCACGGGTGCCGAGGCCGCCGTCCTCGACCGCCTTGGACAAGGGCCGGACCGTGCCGTCCTCCTTGGGGACGTTCAGGGTGTTCGGCAGCAGGACGGTGGCACCCTGCTTCGTCGTCACGTTGTCGACGAGCAGCGCCGTGGAGGAGCCGCCCTTCTTGGTGTTGAGCACGTGGACGACGATCATGTCGCGTTTCTGCGCCCCGGGGGCGGCCGTCTTCTTCTGCGCGTCCGGCCCGTCGAGGAAGGGCAGCCCGCCCGCGTACCAGAGGTAGCCGACGCCGCCGACGACGAACAGGGCGACGACGACGATCAGCGCGACGATCCGGTTGCGGCCGCGGCGGCGGGCCTCCTCGCGCCGCTCGGTACGGCTCTCGGTGAAGGCGAGCCAGTCGATGACGTCCTCGGACTCCTCGTCCGGCTGGTCGATGAAGGCGAACATCTCGGTGCGGTAGTCCCGGCCGGCCTGGGGCTCGGCGGCGCGGGCGGGACGGGGCCCGGCCTCGGAGGCGGCCTCGGGGGCGGCCCGGCGCGGCTCGGGGACGTGCGGTGCGGGCCGCGGGTCCGGGGCCGGCTGCTGCGGCGCCTGCTGCTGGGGGATCCACTGCCGGGCCTGCTGCGTGTCGTACCCGTGGCCCGCGCCGTGGGCGTACTGCTCCCGGCCGTACGTGCCGTCCTGCGCGCCGGGGTCCGGCGCCGCCGCCTGCTGCTGCTGCGGGTAGGCGGGCTGCTGGGGGGCGTAGCCCTCGTACGCGTATCCGTACGGCTGCTCGTACGCCTCCTGGGCGGCGTCGGGGGCCTGGGCCGGCCCTCGCCCGTACACCGGCCGACCGTACGGGTCGTAGCCGATGAACTGCTGCTGCTCCTGGGCGGCGTACGGGTCGTACGGATCCTGTCGGTCGTTCACCGCGGGGCCCCTCTCTCCGGAACCGGAAGCTCAGGCTCCCCGGTACAGCTCACGCTTGTCGATGTAGCGCACCACACCGTCCGGCACCAGATACCAGACGGGGTCGCCCTGCGCCACGCGCGCCCGGCAGTCGGTGGACGAGATCGCGAGCGCGGGCACCTCGACGAGGGAGACACCGCCCTCGGGCAGCCCGTCGTCGGTCAACACGTGGCCCGGCCGGGTCACCCCGATGAAGTGCGCGAGGGCGAACAGCTCCTCGGCGTTGCGCCAGGTCAGGATCTGCGCAAGGGCGTCGGCACCGGTGATGAAGAACAGGTCCGAGTCCTGGTTGAGGGCGCTCAGGTCCCGCAGCGTGTCGATGGTGTAGGTCGGGCCGCCGCGGTCGATGTCGATCCGGCTCACCGAGAACTGGGGGTTCGAGGCCGTCGCGATGACCGTCATGAGGTAGCGGTCCTCGGCCGGCGACACGACGCTGTGCGACTTCTGCCACGGCTGGCCGGTCGGTACGAACACCACCTCGTCGAGGTGGAAGAGGGCGGCCACCTCGCTGGCGGCCACCAGGTGTCCGTGGTGGATCGGATCGAATGTCCCGCCCATCACGCCGAGACGGCGCTTGACCGGGCCGGTAGGCGTTCCCTGCTCTCCCATGAGCGCAGAGCCTACTGGCCCGGTGGCCCGGCCCCGACCCGCGTCCGAGCGGCTGCCCGGGGACACGGGCTGCCGGGCGTCGCGCGGGGACCGCGAGGACGGCGAGGACAACGGGGCCTAGCGGTCGCGGTTGAGGCGCGTGGTCACCCAGAGCAGGAGCAGCAGGATGCAGAAGGCGCCGCCACCGGTCAGGTAGGGGCTCAGGCTGTCGTGGTTGCCGCCGTGCTGCTCGGCACCCTCCGAGGCGAGAACGACCAGGTTGTGGGTGGTGGTGGAGAGGCTCATCAGGCAGGTACCTATCGAGTCGGGAGGGAGCGGAGACTTCCCTCACATCGTATGCGGGGGCCCCGGGCACGCTCACGCCGACTCAGGCGTTGGAGAGGATGGACGCGTGAGCAGACGTGTCTGTCCAGGTCTATCCAGGGGGAGGGCGCTATGACGAACACCGGAACCGAGAAGGTACCGGCCCGGAACCGCAGGAGGTTCCCCGGCATTTCCTCGCGGGCGTACGAGCATCCGGCGGACCGCTCCGCCCTCGTCGCCCTGCGCAAACTCAGCGGCTTCGACACGGTGTTCAAGGCCCTCAGCGGGCTGCTGCCGGAGCGGAGCCTGCGACTGCTGTTCCTCTCCGATTCGGTCCGGGTGGGCGAGACGCAGTTCCCCCACCTGCACGGCATGCTGCTCGACGCCTGTTACGTCCTGGACCTGGAGCGGGTCCCCCAGATGTACGTACAGCAGGACCCCAAGCCGAACGCCATGTGCATCGGGCTGGACGAGCCGATCATCGTGGTGACGACGGGCCTCGTCGAGCTGCTCGACGAGGAGGAGATGCGGGCCGTGGTGGGCCACGAGGTGGGTCACGCGCTGTCCGGGCACGCCGTGTACCGCACGGTCCTGCTGTTCCTGACGGGCCTGGCGCTCAAGGTGGCCTGGATCCCGCTGGGCAATGTGGCGATCATGGCGATCGTCACCGCGCTGCGCGAGTGGTTCCGCAAGTCGGAGCTGTCGGCGGACCGGGCCGGGCTGCTGGTGGGACAGGACGCGCACGCGTCGATGCGCGGCCTGATGAAGCTGGCGGGCGGTCACCACCTGCACGAGATGAACGTGGACGCCTTCCTGGCCCAGGCCGAGGAGTACGAGTCGAGCGGTGACCTGCGCGACTCCGTGCTGAAGATCCTCAACATGCTGCCGCGTACGCACCCCTTCACCACGGTCCGCGCGGCCGAGCTGAAGAAGTGGTCGCAGAGCCGGGACTACCAGCGGATCATGGACGGCCACTACCCGCGGCGGGACGAGGACAAGGACGCGTCGGTGAGCGACTCCTTCCGTGAGTCCGCCTCGCACTACGCCGACTCGGTGCGCGGCAGCAAGGATCCGCTGATGAAGCTGGTCGGCGACATCGCCGGCGGCGCGGGCGACCTGGGCGGCAAGCTCCGCGACGCGTTCACCGGCTCCGGTTCCGGTTCCAACGGAGCCGCCGGGCGCCGGGACGAAGGCAGGGGCGACGCCGGCAAGGGCGGGGCTACGGAGGCGTAGTCGCGCCGTCCGGCGCGCTCGGGACGGCGGCGTCCGGGGTCGCGGGGGTCGCGAGGACGCCGCACAGCCCGGCCGCGCGCCTCGGCTGACCGCCGGCGTACGGATCGCTGGCCGGCGGGCCGACGGTGGTCGGGCCGGCCCCGGCGAGCAGCGGCTTGAAACCCGCCGCCGGGTCGGCGGCGCAGTCCTGCGGTCCGGCCATCACGTAGGCGGCGACGAGCTCCGTGCGTCGGGCGGTCAGGTCGGCGCGGTCGAAGCGCATCTGCAGTTCGCGCCGCACGGTGAAGAGCGAGGCTCCGTCGGCGGCCGCCGGCGACCCGCTGGCGGGACGCACCGCGTAGACGAAGGTGTGGTCGGAGGTCACCTGCAACGCGTCCGGGGTGACCTCATCGAAGGCGAGCGTGCCGTTCACCCGTACGCGGGCGTCGGCGAGCGCGGCGGTCCCGGCGTCGAAGCGGACCAGCCAGCCGGTGGCGGCGTGCCGGCCGTCCCCGGAGGGCGAGGTCATGCTCTGGTCGAACTGGGCGTCCTGCCCCGGGTCGAGCAGGACCCGTACGGGCCGGGAGGCGGCGCCGGCCAGGACGTCCGGGTCCAGCGAGGACTGCACCAGGTAGTCCTTGGCGATGGACAGCGCCGAGAGGACCTGGCTCTCGCTGAAATGCGGGGTACGGCGCACGGCGGGCAGGCTGATCCCGGCCGCCCCGACGAGGTACTGCGCCGCGGGGCTGTTCGCGAACAGGTCGGCGGGGCGTCCACCGGGCACGGGCACGGTCGGCGCGAGCGGGACGACGACGCTCGCGAGCGGCTGCGCCTCGCCCTGGGGCGCGGGCAGGTACGGGTTGCGCAGGCCCATGTACACGGCGACCGCGAAGGCGGTGGCGATGAGCAGCACGAGCAGCATGCCCTGCCGGGCGCCCCTGCCGGGCGCGCCGGTGCGGTGCCCGACGCCGCCGCCGGACCAGAGGGAGCGGCTGCGTACGGCTCGGGCGTGCTCGCCCATGCGTTCCTCGGCGGAGAACTCCTGGAGCCGGGCGGCGCGCACGAACTCCTCGTCGAACACCACGGACCGGTACTCGTCCGGCCGGAAGTCGTCGTCGCCCCCGCCGATTCCGTCGGGGGTGCCGTTGGGCGGATCTCCTGGAACGGCCATCGCTTCTCCCCGCTGTCCCCGCTTCAGAGAAGCCCCCGGCTCCGATCACGCGAGTGGGGTCGTGCTCAAGGGGTCGTACTTTCAGGGTTGGCGGCCGACGGGGTACATAAACGCCCCCGCGCCGGTGACTTCACGCAGCGGGGTACTGGCTGGGACGGGGGCCGGGTCCGGGTCGCCTTCGGCACTGCGGTACACCGCGCTGAAGGCCAGGGCGACCATGCCCAGGCCCATGACGACGGCCAACACCCAGGCGACCGGCCGCAGCCACGGCGAGCGACCGCGGTAGGGCCGCAGCCGGCCCCCGTAGGCCCCGTAGGGACCCTCCGGGTAGCCGGGGCCGTAGGCGCCGTGCTCCCAACCGGGTTCGTCGATGCCGAAGGCGCCGGGCGGCCCGTATCCGAATGCCTCGTGGTCGTCCTCGCCGGGCCGGCCACCGGCCACGCGCGCGGCCTCGGCGGCTTCCGCGCGGGCCCGGTCGGCGGCCCATTGGCGCTCGGCCGCGCTCGGTTCGTGAATCTCGGCGTTCCGGACGAAGGCCTCGTCGAACACCACGGAGGCGAAGTCCTGATCCGCGCCTCCGCGGTCGTCGTCGGGCTCACCGTCGTCCGGGAACGGCTTGCCCCCCACGTCGTCCGGCACGGGAACAGCGTAGACCTGGGGGGCCGCTTTGGGCAGGGTGTAACCGGAAATCCGGCCACACCGCGTGGCCGGCCGGGCTACCGGATGTGACCGTCTCCGGTGACGATGTACTTGGTCGAGGTCAGCTCGGGAAGGCCCATCGGGCCGCGGGCGTGCAGCTTCTGGGTCGAGATGCCGATCTCCGCGCCGAAGCCGAACTGACCACCGTCCGTGAACCGGGTGGAGGCGTTCACGGCGACCGTGGTCGAGTCGACCAATTGGGTGAAGCGGCGGGCGGCGGCCTGCGAGGTGGTGACGATCGCCTCGGTGTGCCCCGAGGTCCAGCGGCGGATGTGGGTGACGGCCGCGTCGAGGGAGTCCACGACGGCGGCGGCGATGTCGTACGAGAGGTACTCGGCGGCCCAGTCCTCGTCGGTGGCGGGCAGCGCGGTCACCTTGGTGCCCTCGGCGTACGAGAGCACCTCGCCGTCGCCGTGGACGGTGACGCCGGCGTCGGCGAGGGCGTCGAGGGCCAGGGGCAGGAAGGCGGCGGCGATGTCGCGGTGCACCAGGAGCGTCTCGGCGGAGTTGCAGACGGAGGGCCGCTGGGCCTTGGAGTTGACGAGGATGTCCACGGCCATGGCGAGGTCGGCCTGGGCGTCGACGTAGACGTGGCAGTTTCCGGTGCCGGTCTCGATGACCGGGACGGTGGATTCCTCGACGACGGTCTTGATGAGCGAGGCACCGCCGCGCGGGATGAGGACGTCGACGAGGCCGCGGGCGCGCATCAACTCGCGGACGGAGTCGCGGGATTCGCCGGGGACGAGCTGGATCGCGTCCGCGGGGAGGCCGGCGGAGACGATCGCGTCGCGGAGGATGCCGACGAGGGCGGTGTTCGAGGCGTAGGCGGAGGAACTACCGCGCAGCAGAACGGCGTTGCCGGCCTTGAGACAGAGGGCGGCGGCGTCGACGGTGACGTTGGGACGGGCCTCGTAGATGATGCCGACGACGCCGAGCGGGACGCGGATCTGGCGCAGGTCGATGCCGTTGGGGAGGGTCGAGCCGCGGACGACCTCGCCGACGGGGTCGGGGAGGGCGGCGACGTCGCGCACGTCGGAGGCGATGGCGCGGACCCGCTCGGGGGTGAGGGTGAGACGGTCGATGACGGTCTCGCTCGTGCCGGCCGCGGCGGCCTTGGCGGTGTCGACGGCGTTGGCCTCGACGATCTCGGCGGTACGGGCCTCCAGCGCGTCCGCGATGGCCAGCAGGGCGGCGTCCTTGGCGGACCGCGGGAGCGGGGCGATGGCCGCGGCGGCGGTCCGGGCGGCGCGCGCGGTGGCGGTGACGGGGCTGGGGGCGTCGTACGAGGTCATGCGGCCCAGGGTAATCCCCGGCGGGTCGCCACCCGACGCGGTTTCACCCCGCGAGACGCGTCCCGCCGCGGGGCTCCACCGGGCACCAAGGGGACCGACCCGTTGCCCCTCGGCAGTGCGGGGTCTGCCCCGCCCCCTGCTCGGCCGAGCGGGGAGAGTGAGCCGCTGCACGGCAGCCACTCGGGCTCCGCCCGGACCCGGTCCTCGAACGCCGGACGAACTGCGAATGCCCGGCCGGGCGGAGCCGCAGCCGGGCGCCGAGCTGAGCCGCGGCCCTGGCCGGGGCGGTGGCCCGGCAACGGTCGGCCTTGGCCTCCGGGCCCCGGACTCGGCGGAGCCGGGGTGCGCTGCGCGGGCCTTCTCCCCGCCCCGCCCTTTCACCGCCTCCCGGGACTCCGCCCGGACCCCCGCGCCTCAAACGCCGGCGGGGCTGGAAATGCCAGGGGCCGGAGCCTCAAGTCCCCGAGTTCGGCGGTGAACGTCCGGCCCGCCGGCGCCGGGCCCTCAAGCGCGGGGCGACGGAACGGCCTCCGAGACAGGCAGCCACGGGACCCCGCCCCTCGTCCGGCGGTCGGAGGCCGCCGCAGCGGGCCGAAGCCCGGGAAGCGTCCCGGCGCTGACCGGTGCGAGGGACGCGTCTAATACGGGTGCACGCCGACCGGGTGGGCCGGGGGTGGGCCGTAACCTTCGGCCACGCGTTGGTGGTAGGTCGCGCGGTCGATGACCTCCAGGCCGACGATCTCCCACGGGGGCAGCCGCGCCGAGGAGCGGTGCTCGCCCCACAGCCGCAGGGCGACGGCCGCCGCGTCGTGGAGGTCGCGGGCCTCCTCCCAGTACCGGATCTCCGCATGATCATCGGCATACCGGCTGGTCAACAGAAACGGGTGATCATGCGCGAGCTGCTCCAGCCCGCGCCGCACCTCGCACAGCGGGGCCGGCTTGCCGGAGACGCTCAGGGTCACGTGCCAGAGACGGGAGGTGTCGCCCTGATGCCCGCCTCCGCCGCCGTCACCGTCCCCGGTGCCGACGCTGGTCAGCGCTCGCCTCACCAGCCGCCTCCTGTCTGCTCCACCACGCCCCGCGTGTCCGTCTGCCTCTCACAGTTGACCAGTCCTTGGCCTGCCGTGCGGCGGTTTTACCGAACCTCAGCCCTCCAGCAGCACCAGATCGTCCCGGTGGACGACCTCCCGCTCGTACTCGGGTCCGAGCTCTCGCGCGAGCTCGCGGGTGGAGCGCCCCAGCAGCCTCGGGAGTTCCTTGGCGTCGAAGTTGACCAGGCCCCGGGCCACCGCGCGACCGTCCGCGGACCGCAGCTCCACGGGATCACCGGCGACGAACTCCCCCTCCACCGCGGCGATCCCGGCGGGCAGCAGCGAGCTGCCGCGCTCGGTGACCGCCCGCACCGCGCCGTCGTCGAGTACGAGGTGTCCCTGCGGGGTCGAGGCGTGCTGGAGCCACAGCAACCGGTCGGCGGAGCGGCGGCCCGTCGCGTGGAAGAGGGTGCCGGTGGTGCGCCCGGCGAGGGCGTCCGCTGCCTGGCTGGCGGAGGTGAGGACCACCGGGACACCGGCCGCCGCCGCGATCCGGGCGGCCTCGACCTTGGTGACCATGCCGCCGGTGCCGACGCCCGCCTTGCCCGCGCTGCCGATCGAGACGTGGGCGATGTCCTCCGGGCCGCGGACTTCCTCGACGCGGGTGGTGCCGGGGAGCGACGGGTCGCCGTCGTAGAGGCCGTCGACATCGGACAGCAGGACCAGCAGGTCGGCGCGGACCAGGTGGGCGACGAGGGCCGCCAGCCGGTCGTTGTCGCCGAACCGGATCTCGTCCGTGGCCACGGTGTCGTTCTCGTTGACGACGGGCAGGGCGCCCATGACGAGGAGCTGGTCCAGGGTCCGGTAGGCGTTGCGGTAGTGGGCGCGCCGGCTGGTGTCGTCGCTGGTCAGCAGCACTTGGCCGACGCGGATGCCGTAGCGGGCGAAGGAGGCGGTGTAACGGGCGACGAGCAGTCCCTGTCCGACGCTCGCGGCGGCCTGCTGGCGGGCGAGGTCCTTGGGCCGGCGGCGCAGTCCCAGGGGGGAGAGGCCGGCGGCGATGGCGCCGGAGGAGACGAGGACTATCTCCTTCTCGCCACCGCTGCGGGCCTTGGCCAGGACGTCTACCAGCGCGTCCACCCGGTCGGCGTCGAGTCCGCCCGCCGCGGTGGTCAGCGAGGAGGAGCCCACTTTGACGACGATCCTGCGGGCGTCCACGACGCTCTGCCTAGCCGCTGACACGTCTTCCCCTTGCCCCTTGCCTGCCTGATCCTTGCGCCCTCAATCTACGGGGTGGCCGGAGGGCGCCGCGCGGCGGTTTCAGAGCGTGGACGAGCTGTGGGCCGGGTCCTGACCGGTGCCGGCCCGGTCCGGCCCCGGCCCGGCCGCCGCCCGGGCCGCCCCGGGGACGAGGATCTTGCGCGAGAGCAGGAAGGTGAACGGGATCGCCACCACGGCCGCGACCAGCGGGGCGATCCGGGTGTCCATCCCGGCCCAGGTGACGAGGGCGTAGAGGCCGACCGACTGGATCACGTAGTTGGTGACGTTGGTCAGCGGGAAGAGGGCGAACTTCTTCCAGGTCGGCCTGGTCCGGTAGGTGAAGTAGGTGTTCATGAAGAACGAGCCGACCATCGAGAGCAGGAAGGCCAGGGTGTACGCGGCGAAGTACGGCATCCACGGGTGCAGGAACAGGTAGATGCCGAAGAAGGTGCCGGTGTTCACCCCGCCGACCAGGCCGAAGCGGAGGATCTGCCCGAGCTGCTCGCGCCGGGTGCCGGAGGGGCCGGACCGGCCGGAGGGGCCGGACGGGCCGGACGGGCCGGACGGGCCGGACGGGCCGGACGGGCCGGACGGGCCGGAGGGGCTGCCGGTGCCGCCGGTGCCGCCGGTGCCGTTCGTGCCCCGGGTGCCGTCGGTCATCCGCGACCGCGCTCCACGATCACGGCCTCGCCGACGGCCCCGGCCCCGCTCACGGCCGCGCCTCGGGCGGTGCCGTCCCGCCCCGCGCCGTGTGCTTCCTTGACCAGGAAGTGCGGCCTGCGCTTGGTCTCGTAGTAGATGCGGCCGATGTACTCGCCGATCAACCCCAGCATGATCATCTGCACGCCGCCCAGGCCCGTGATCAGCGCGACGAGGGTGACGTACCCGGGGGACTCGACGCCGTGGGTGATCGCCATCACGGTGATCCACAGCGCGTAGAGCCCGGTGAGCCCCACGAGGGACACGCCGAGCCAGATCCCGATCCGCAGCGGCCGGTTGTTGAAGGAGATCAGGCCGTCCATGGCGTAGTTCAGCAGGGAGCCGAACTTCCACTTCGTCTCCCCCGCCTCGCGCTGGGCGTTGCGGTAGTCGAAGTGGACGGTGTCGAAGCCGATCCAGGAGAAGAGTCCCTTGGAGAACCGGTTGTACTCCGGCAGCGACAGCAGGGCGTCGACGGCCGCGCGGGAGAGCAGCCGGAAGTCGCCGACGCCGTCGGTCAGCTCGACGTCGACCCAGCGGTTGACGCCGCGGTAGTAGAGCCGGCTGAGGGCGGAGCGGACCTTCTTGTCCCCCTCGCGCGTGCGCCGGGCGATGATCTGGTCGTGGCCCTGCCGGTGGTAGTCGAGCATGGTGGCGATCAGCTCGGGCGGGTGCTGGAGATCGGCGTCCATGATCACCACGGCGTCGCCGGTGGCCTCGCGCAGGCCGGCGAGCATGCCGGCCTCCTTGCCGAAGTTCCGGCTGAAGGAGACGTAGCGCGTCTGCTCGCCGTGCGCCTCGGCGATCTTGCGGAGCTTCTCCAGGGTCCCGTCGCGACTGCCGTCGTCGACGTAACACACCTCATAGGTGACGGGCAGCGCGTCCAGGACCCTGCGGATCTCGACGTCGAAACTGTCGATGACTGCTTCTTCGTTGTAGCAAGGGACAACTACCGACAGCTTGGTCATGAACACTTCCTGCTGGGTCCGAACGGGTGATTGTCGGCGACCGGACCCGCCACACACCTCTTCCTCAGAAGTATGCACGGCCGGGGCCGGCCTGCCGGAGTCTGGCGTGACACACGGTAGCTTTGACGGGCGGGGGGTCCCCTCGGACGGAGTCCGAGGGCGGAATGGAACAAAGGGATCGAGGTGCACGTGCCTGACGTCTCCGTGGTCGTCATCGTCTATAACGACGCAGAGCGTCTGTCGACAGCCGTCCAGTCGGTTTTGGACCAAACCCTTCACGGGGTCGAAGTCGTGATCGTGGACGACTGCAGCAAGGACCGGTCCTACGCGGTCGCCCAGGAACTGGAAGCAGCGCATCCGGGCAGGGTGCGGGCCTTTCGCCTGCCGGAGAACAGCGGCGGCTGCGGCGCGCCGCGCAACCACGGCATCCGGCAGGCCACCGGCACCTACGTCATGTTCCTGGACAGCGACGACGTGCTGGAACGCAACGCCTGCCGCAACATGCTGGCCGCGGCCGAGCGGACGGGCTCCGACCTGGTCTCCGGCATGTGCGTCCGCGTACACCTGGACAACCGGTGGGGCAAGACCACCGAGTGGTACCCCTGGATCTACTCGGGCACCCGCACCCTGGAGTCGATCACCGAGTACCCGGACCTGCTGGTGTACGACACCCTCTCCACGAACAAGTGCTACCGGCGCGCGTTCCTGCTGGAGCAGGGCCTGGAGTTCCCGGTCGGCATCCACTACGAGGACCTGCTCTTCTCCGCGCAGGCGTACGTCGCCGCGCGCCGCATCACGCTGATCCCCAACCACGTCTACTTCTGGAACGTGGTCGAGAAGGCGGCGGCGAAGTCGATCAGCAACCGGCGCCACGAGATCGCGAACTTCGTCCACCGGATGGAGATCCACCGGCGGGTCGACGAACTGCTGGCCGCCAAGGGCCACACCGACATCAAGACCGCCAAGGACGCCAAGTTCCTCAAGCACGACCTGGTGCTGCACCTGCGCGACCTGCCCCTGCTGGGCGACGCGTACCGCCAGGAGTTCGCCCGCCTGGCCAACGGCTACCTGGCCGGCATCGACCCGGCCGCGTACGACAGCGTCAACCACCTCCAGGCCATCTGCGCCTACCTGCTCGGCAAGGAGGACTGGGACAACCTGCTGCTGGCCGCGGACGCGATGACCAACAAGGGGCGCCTCACGTCCCCGCTGGCCGAACGCGACGGCCGGATCTACTGGTGCGCCGGCCACCTCGACGACGCCGAGGGCCGCCGGATACTGGACGTCACCGAGCAGGGCTTCCACACCACCGCGCTCCCCTCGCTGTCCCTGGGCAACCGCCTCACCTCGTACGAGGACGACGGGCGCGGCACGGTGACGCTGTCCGGCGCCGTCGTCAACCCGCTCGGCCGCATCCCGGAGGGGCAGGAGCTCAAGGCCACCCTCGAATTCCGGGCCCGCCGCCAGATCGGCGTGCGCTCGTTCGCCTTCCCGGCGACGACCGTGCGCCACGCGGGTGACACGATCGAGTGGACCGCGACCGCCGATGTCGCGGGCACCGTCCGCCCGCTGGGCATCATCGACGCCGTCTGGGACGTCCGGCTGAAGCTGACGGCCGGCACCGAGCGGATCACCACCCGCGTCTCGGTCGGCGGCGTCGACCTGGAATCGGCGGCCCGGCTGCGCGTGCGGCCCCGGCTGACCCGGCTGGTCTCCGACCGCTTCGAGCCGGAGGTGACCAAGAAGGGCAACCTCTCCTACGTCCTGACCGCCGAGGGCGCCGCCGCCGTACGCACCCGGACGCTGATCGACAGCGCGATGCACGGCAAGGCCGCCGGCGTGGTCAAGCGCGGTCTGCGCAAGGCCCTGCGGGCCCGCCGCAACATCGGTTCGGGCGAGCAGAAGGTGAAGGTCTACCACGAGGTCTTCTCGAAGCTGCCGCTCAAGAAGGGCACCGTCGTCTTCGAGAGCCACATGGGCAAGCAGTACAGCGACAGCCCGAAGGCGATCTACGAGGAGATGGTGCGCCAGGGCGTGCCGTTCGAGGCGATCTGGTCCTACGCGGGCGGCAAGCCCACCGGCTTCCCCAAGGAGGCCACCCTGGTGCGCCGTTGGAGCTGGCCGTACCTGCGGGCGCTGGCCCAGGCCGAGTTCTGGATCGACAACCAGGGCTTCCCACTGGCGCTGACCAAGCGCGCGGGCACCACGTACATCCAGACCTGGCACGGCTCGGCGCTCAAGCGGATGGGCTTCCACGAGCCCCGCACCAAGGCCCAGGGCAAGGCAGGCCAGGACCGCTTCCAGGCGGCCGTGGACCGCTTCGACCACTTCCTGATCCGCTCCGAGCACGACGCCCGGACCCTCGCCAAGGGCTTCCGGCTGCGCGACGAGGTGCTGATGCGCAGCGGCTACCCGCGCAACGACGCCCTGGTCGAGGCGCACCGCGCCGAGGTGGAGAGCGGGGAGCGGGTCCGCGGGTCGCTCGCCGCGGATCTCGGCATCGACCCGGACAAGCGGGTGCTGCTGTACGCGCCGACCTTCCGGGCGGCCGCCGACGGCGCGGTGGAGAACTTCGCCTTCCCCTTCGACGTGGAGGAGTTCGCGGACCGGCTGGGTGACCGTTTCGTCCTGCTGGTGCGCACGCACTACCTGAACAGCGTCTCGCTGCCGCCGTCGGTCGCCGGCCGGGTGATCGACGTCTCCCGGCACCACGACATCACCCCGCTGCTGGCGCTCGCCGACGGCCTGATCACCGACTACTCGTCGGTGATGTTCGACTACGCCGTCCTGGACCGGCCGATGATGTTCTTCGCCTACGACTACGAGGCGTACGCGACGGACATCCGCGGCACCTACTTCGACCTCAAGGAGAAGGCGCCGGGGCCGGTCGTGGCCACCGCCGACGAGCTGATGCAGGCCGTCTCCGCCTTCGACGAGGCCGACGTCAAGTACGCGGAGGCGCGCCGGCGCTTCCTCACCGAGTTCGGCGAGTACGACCGCGGGGACGCCGCCCGCCAGATCGTCGAGAAGTTCTTCACCAGGAGCGGCAAGTGAGCCAGCAGAGCGCCGCCGAACCGGCCGTCGCGCCCGCGTCGGACGGACGTGACATCTTCCTCGTCTCCAACAGCGTGGACGAGCTCGGCGGTGTGACCACGTGGTCGCACCAGATGGCCCGGCTCTTCACCGACCGCGGGCACCGGGTGCACGTCATCGGCATCGCGCCGGTCGAGGAGGAGCTGCGGCAGAAGTTCCCGCAGGACCTCCCGTACGAGACGACGACCCTGTACGCGACCCGTCCGCCGGGCGCGCGCAGGCTGACCGGCATCAAGGGCCGGCTCAACGCCCCCGAACGGCGTCGCCAGGCGGCCCGCCGCGCGGGGATGCGGGCCAAGGCCGAGACGCTGAACTCGCTGTTCCGCGCCGCCCGCCCGGGCGCCGTGGTCATCGTCACGCAGGTGTGGGCGATGGAGTGGGTGGCGCTCGCCGACACCAAGGGGCTCACCCTCATCGGCATGAGCCACGAGTCGTACGAGGCGAGCCACACGTCCTCCCGGGGCGAGCGGGTGCGCCGCTTCTTCAAGGACGCCGACCGGCTGCTGGTGCTCACGCCGGAGGACGCGGACGCCTGGATCCGGGCGGGCGTGCAGAACGTGGACAGCATGCCGAACCCGTTGCCGTTCATGCCGGACTCCCCCGCCCCGCGCACCGAGAAGGTCGTCGCGAGCGTCGGCCGCCTCGCGTTCGAGAAGGGCATGGACCTGCTCCTCGACGCCTGGGCGGACGCGGCTCCGCGCCACCCCGACTGGGTCCTGCGGATCTACGGTGCGGGCGTGGAGGAGCCGAAACTGCGGGCGCACGCCGCCGACCTGGGCATCGAGGCCTCCGTGCGGTGGATGGGCAGCACCGACGACGTGCTGGGCGCGCTGCGCGGGGCTTCGGTCTTCGCGCAGGCGTCGCGGGCCGAGGGTTTCCCCATCACGCTGCTGGAGGCGATGGCCGCGGGCCTGCCGGTGGTCGCGTTCGACTGCGCGCCGGGCGTGCGGGAGATCGTGCGGCACGGTGAGGACGGGCTGCTGGCCCGGCTCGGCAACACGATGGAGCTGGCGGGGCACCTGGACGTGCTGATGACGGACGGGGGGCTGCGCGACCGGCTGGGCGACACCGCGTTCCGCGATGTCCGCCGCTACTCCAGCGCCGAGATCACCGACCGCTGGGAGGAGCTGTTCTCCTTCCTGGAGCGCTGACCTCCGCGCCTGCGTACGAAGCCGCCCGCCCCGGAACCGATCCGGGGCGGGCGGCTTCGTACGAGCGGATTACCTGCCCACCTGCTCCACGGCGCCGACGCGGTTGGCCTCCCAGCCCGCCCAGGCCGAGGTGATCATCTCGCGTACGTCGTGCTTGGCCTTCCAGCCCAGCTCGGCGGCGATCTTGTCGGCGGAGGCCACCACCTTCGCCGGGTCACCGGGGCGGCGCGGGGTGACCACGGGGGCCAGGTCGTGCCCGGTGTGGGCGTTCATCAGCTCGACCATCTCGCGGACGGAGACGCCCTCGCCGCGGCCGATGTTGACGGTGAGGTCCTGGTACTGGCCCTGCGCGCCCCACTCGGCGAGCTTGCGGGCGGCCACCACGTGGGCGTCCGCGAGGTCCTCGACGTGGATGTAGTCGCGGATGCAGGTGCCGTCCGGGGTCGGGTAGTCGTCGCCGAAGATCCGCGCACCCTCGCCCGCGCTGTAGCGCTCGAAGACCATCGGGACGAGGTTGAAGACGCCGGTGTCGGCGAGCTCGGGCGTCGCGGCGCCCGCCACGTTGAAGTAGCGCAGGCAGGCGGTGGAGATGCCGTGCGCCTTCCCGGCGGCGCGGACCAGCCACTCGCCGGCCAGCTTGGTCTCGCCGTACGGGCTCAGCGGCAGGCACGGGGTGTCCTCGGTGACGAGGTCGACGTCCGGCATGCCGTAGACGGAGGCGGAGGAGGAGAACAGGAAGTTGCGGATGCCGGCGGCGGCCACGGCCTGGAGCAGGACCGTCAGGCCCTGCACGTTCTCGTTGTAGTAGTACAGCGGCTTCTCGACGGACTCGCCGACCTGCTTCTTGCCCGCGAGGTGCACCACGCCGGTGATCTTGTGCCGCGCGATGGTCTCGTCGAGGGTCAGCCGGTCCAGGACCGAGCCGATCACCAGCGGCACGCCCTCCGGGACACGGCTCTCGTCGCCCGTGGAGAGGTCGTCCAGGACGACGACCTCCTCGCCGGCGAGCAGCATCGCGCGGACGACGTGCGCGCCGATGTACCCGGCGCCACCGGTGATCAGAAATGTCATGCCTAGTCTCCCGAGTCCTGTCAGTCCTGTGGGTCTTGCTCTGTCCCGGCGGCGGAGGTCACCCGGCCCTCAGCCCGACCGCGGCGCCGCCTTGGCCCCGGCCCGGCCGAGCCGGTTGCGTACGAAGCTCAGCGCACCCGCCGCCCCCGGCGCGAGCCGGACCGCCAGCGAACCGCCGGCCGTCCGGTACGGCTGCGCCAACAGAACACCGTACCGGCTACTTGGCAGGGCGCGTCGGCGCAGCAGGTCGTCCAGGGGGCGCGGGGAGGTGACCAGGGAGCTGCCGTCGGCACACTCCACGCCGATCCGCACGCCCCACGCCTGCATCCCGCGCCGACCCTGCCGCCGCCCGGCCTCCGCCAGCGTGGTGAGGTGGAACGGCACGTCGCAGACCCAGCCGTCGCCGTCCTCCGCGGGGCGCAGCTCCACCGGCGCCCCGTGTACGGGTTCCCCGCCCGAACGCGGCACGAACAGCGGCCGGGCGGTGCGCGGGCCGGCCGCGGCGAGCCGCCCGTACAGGTCGCGCACCCGCAGGCGCAGCGACGCGACGCCCGCCGCCCGGGCGTCGATGGTGACGGGCAGTGCCTCGGTCGGCAGTTCCGCGAGCCGGTCCAGCTCCACCGGAAGCTCCTCGCTCCACACCGGCGTCCCGTCGGGGGCGGTGGCGTAGGGGGGCTCCAGGCGCGGCGGTTCGGCGGCGAAGCGGGCGAGCCGGTCGAGGTCGCCGGGCGGGGTCGCGGTGGCCCGCAGGACCCGTACGATCCACCGCGCGTGCGCCCCGGCGGCCTCGATGTCGGCGTCGGCGAAGCCGGCCAGGTAGTCCCGGGTCAGGGTCCACCAGGCGGCCTGGTACTCGGGGTCCCGGCCGATCTCGCGAAGGTACATGCGCAGGTCGTACTCCAGGAACTTGACCTGGCAGGCGTGCCCCAGCTCCGGCGAGGACTCGGTCAGGATCCGGGAGGCGGTGCGGTGGGCCTCGATGCGCGAACGCCAGTTGCCGACGTCCTTGCGGTCGAGGGAGATCGACACCCGCGCGGCGCCGCGGCGCACGTGCCAGACGTAGACGAGGTCGTCGATCACCGCGACGCGGGGCTCGGCGGCCAGCACGCGGGCAGTGAAGACGAAGTCCTCGTAGCGGAACCGGCCGTCGGGGAACCGGATCGCGTGCGCGTCCAGGAAGGCGCGCTCGTACAGCTTGTTGACGCACAGGGTGTCGCGGACCAGCCCGGGCCGCTGCGCGGGCCGTTCGATCACGTCACCGGGGGTGTAGAGCCCCGGCACCCACGGCACGTCCTGGTACTGCGGCAGTTCGCGCCGCACGCACGCGCCCACGGTCACCGGCGTCCGGTGTTCCCGCGCGGCGCTGACCAGGGCGTCGGCCGCACCCGGCGGCAGGACGTCGTCGCTGTCCAGGAAGAGGACGTACGGGGCGGTCGCGGCCGCGATCCCGTCGTTGCGCGGGGTCCCGCAGCCGCCGCTGTTCTCGGTCCGGTGCAGGACCTTCACCCGGGGGTGCAGGGCCGCCAGCTCGTCCAGCACCCTCGCGGTGTCGTCGGAGGAGGCGTCGTTCACGGCGAGGACCTCGGCGACCACCGGGCCCTGGGCGAGAGCCGAGGTAACGGCCTCGCCCACGAGCCCGGCGTCGTTGTACGCGATCACCACGACGGAAACGGTGGCGGCATTGGTGCTGGTCACCTGGTGGATCCTAGGCGACCCGGGTAAAGGTCACCTCAACCGGACCGGTCAGCGCCGGGGCGGGCGTCAGAACGGGCGGAACTCGTCGTACTCCTGCTGCGCCGCGTCACCGCGCTTGGCGTCCCGCTCCTTGCGGCGCTGCGTGGCCGGACGCGGGGCCTCCATGCGGTGGTCCTCGCCACGACGACCCAGCATCTCGGCGCCGGCCATCATGGTCGGCTCCCAGTCGAAGACGACGGCGTTCTCGTCGGAGCCGATGGCCACGCCGTCACCGGCGCGGGCGCCGGCCTTCTTGAGCGCGTCCTCGACACCGAGGCGGCTGAGCCGGTCGGCGAGGTAGCCGACGGCCTCGTCGTTGTTGAAATCGGTCTGGCGGACCCAGCGTTCGGGCTTCTCGCCGCGCACGTTGTAGACGTCCTCGACCTCGTCGTAGGTGACGGTGAAGCCGGCGTCGTCCACGGCCTTCGGGCGGATGACGATGCGGGTCGCCTCCTCCTTCGGCTTGCGGGCGCGCGCCTTCGCGACGACCTCGGCGAGGAAGTAGGAGAGCTCCTTGAGGCCCGTACGGGCGACCGCGGAGACCTCGAAGACCTTGTAGCCACGGGCCTCCAGGTCCGGGCGGACCATGTCGGCGAGGTCCTTGCCGTCCGGGATGTCGACCTTGTTGAGGACGACGAGGCGCGGGCGCTTCTCCAGACCGCCGCCGTAGATCTTGAGCTCTTCCTCGATGACGTCGAGGTCGGCCACCGGGTCGCGGTCGGACTCCAGGGTGGCGGTGTCCAGTACGTGCACCAGCACCGAGCAGCGCTCGACGTGGCGCAGGAACTCCAGGCCGAGGCCCTTGCCCTGGCTGGCGCCCGGGATCAGACCGGGGACGTCGGCGATGGTGTAGACGGTCGAGCCGGCCGTGACCACGCCGAGGTTCGGGACCAGGGTGGTGAACGGGTAGTCCGCGATCTTCGGCTTGGCGGCGGAGAGCACCGAGATCAGCGAGGACTTGCCGGCGCTCGGGAAGCCGACCAGCGCCACGTCGGCGACGGTCTTGAGCTCCAGGACGATGTCGCCGGTGGTGCCGGGAACGCCGAGGAGCGCGAAGCCGGGCGCCTTGCGGCGCGCGGAGGACAGCGCGGCGTTGCCGAGGCCGCCGCGACCGCCCTCGGCGGCGACGTACGTGGTGCCCTGGCCGACGAGGTCGGCGAGGACGTTGCCCTCCTTGTCGAGGACGACGGTGCCGTCCGGCACGGGCAGGACCAGGTCCTGGCCGTCCTTGCCGGAGCGGTTGCCGCCCTCGCCGGGCTTGCCGTTGGTGGCCTTGCGGTGGGGGCTGTGGTGGTAGTCGAGCAGGGTCGTGATCGCCTGCTCCACCACCAGGATGACGTCGCCGCCACGGCCGCCGTTGCCGCCGTCGGGGCCGCCGAGCGGCTTGAACTTCTCCCGGTGAACGGAGGCGCAGCCGTGGCCCCCGTTACCCGCGGCGACGTGCAGCTCGACGCGGTCCACGAAGGTGGTCATGGGTGTTCCTCCAGATACATACGGGATATGTCCCGGGCAGTCCGTATTGCTACCGCTGCCCATTAAACGTGGTCTATATGACCAACGCGCCGAGGGCGGACCTCTCTTCCCGGCTCGCGCCGGAAAGAGCTGAGATCCGCCCTCGGGAGGTTACGAACGCCTGGTCAGCAGAGCTGAGATCAGGCGGCCGGAACGATGTTGACGACCTTGCGGCCACGGTGCGTGCCGAACTGGACCGAACCGGCCTGCAGCGCGAACAGCGTGTCGTCGCCACCACGACCGACACCCGAACCCGGGTGGAAGTGGGTGCCGCGCTGGCGGACGAGGATCTCACCGGCGGAAACGACCTGACCGCCGAAGCGCTTCACGCCGAGCCGCTGGGCATTGGAGTCGCGCCCGTTCCGGGTGGACGATGCGCCCTTCTTGTGTGCCATGTCTCAGTCCCTCTTACTTCGCAGCCGTGGGGATACCGGTGACCTTGATCGCCGTGTACTGCTGGCGGTGACCCTGGCGACGGCGGTAGCCGGTCTTGTTCTTGTAGCGCAGGATGTCGATCTTGGCGCCCTTGTGGTGGTCCACGATCTCGGCCTGAACCTTGATCCCGGCCAGCACCCACGGGTCGCTGGTCACGGCGTCGCCGTCGACAACGAGCAGGGTCGAGAGCTCGACCGTGTCGCCAACCTTGGCAGTGGAAATCTTGTCAACCTCAACGATGTCACCAACAGCAACCTTGTGCTGGCGACCACCGCTGCGCACGATGGCGTACACGCGGATCTCTCTCTCACTCGGGACGGATGCTCCTGAAGCCAGCCGCTCACATGGGCCGGGGCCCACGGTGATCCGGATTGGACGAGCGGCCTCTCCCGTGCGGCGCACAGCGCAGCGAATGGGAGGAAGGTGCTCAGGAGCGCGACGCGCACCAGACGTACAAATCGCCTGGGACATGCCGACGGTCTAGGTTACGGGCCTGGTTCCAGGGGGTCAAACCGGCCTCCGCAAGGCCGTGGGCCCCGCCGGACGGCGGGGGCCCACGGCCGTACGACGGATCAGCCTTCGGCGGGAGCCGAGACCGACGGCGGCGTCTGCTGCTCGGCCGCCGCGGTCTTCTTCGTCGCCCGCTTGGCGGGGGCCTTCTTGGCCGCCGTGGTGGCCGTGGTGGCCTTCTTGGCGGCCGTCTTCTTCGCGGTGGCGGTCTTGGTGGCCGCCGCCTTCTTGGCCGGGGCCTTCTTGGCCGGGGCCTTCTTCGCCGCGGTGGTGGTCGCCTTCTTGGCGGCGGTCTTGCGGACCGCCTTCTTGGCGACGACCGGAGCGTCCTCCTCGGCCTGCGCCGCGGGCTGCTCCGCCTCCGCCGGCGCCTCGGCCGGGGTCTGCGGCTCCGCCGACGGCGTCTCGACGACCAGGACGGCCGCCTCGGCCGCGCCCGCCGGGGAACCGGCCGGGGCGGTGGCCTTACGGGTCGCACGGCGACGCGGACGGGCCGGAGCCGCCTCGGCCACGGGCTCGGCCGGGGCCTCCTCCGGGGCGACCGGCGCGGGCTCGGGCTCGACCACGGGGGCCGGCTCGGGCTCGACCACGGCCTCGACCACGATCTCCGGCTCGGCCGAAGCCGCCGGGGCACCCGCCGGGGCGGTCGCCTTACGGGTCGCACGGCGACGCGTACGGCCCTTCGGGGCCTCCTCCACCGGCGTGGCCACGATCGTCTCGGCGGCCTCCACGGCCTCCTCGACGACCTCCACGGCCGGCTCCAGCACGGTGTCGGCCGGTGCCACGACCGGCTCCTCCTCGATGACCGGGGTCACCGGGACGGCCGGGGCCACCGGAGCGGCCTCGGCCTCGGCCGGGGCCTGCGCCGGTGCGGCGGTCGCACCGCGCGGGGCGCCCCCCGGAGCGGTCGCCTTACGGGTCGCACGGCGACGGTTGCGACGGCTGCTGACACCCGCGGCGGCCTCCGCCTCGGCCGGGCTGCTGTACAGCTCCTCGCCCGCGACGAACTCCGGCTCGGGCAGCGCACGCGGCGCCGCGACCTCGGCCGCGACCTCCGCCTCCGTCTCGGCCTCGTACTCCTCGACGTCGACGGTCTCGACCGTGTCCACGGCCTCGATCTCGTGGTCGTGCTCGTGACCGCGGCCGGCACGGCGCTTGGAGCGCTTGCCGTTGCCACCGCCACCCGCCGCGGTCGGGATGTCCATGTGCACGATGACACCGCGGCCGTTGCAGTGGACACAGGTCTCGGAGAAGGACTCCAGCAGACCCTGACCGACCCGCTTGCGGGTCATCTGCACCAGACCCAGCGAGGTGACCTCGGCCACCTGGTGCTTGGTCCGGTCCCGGCCCAGGCACTCCAGCATGCGGCGCAGCACCAGGTCGCGGTTGGACTCCAGCACCATGTCGATGAAGTCGATGACGACGATGCCGCCCAGGTCGCGCAGCCGCAGCTGGCGCACGATCTCCTCGGCCGCCTCCAGGTTGTTCCTGGTGACGGTCTCCTCCAGGTTGCCGCCCTGACCGGTGAACTTGCCGGTGTTGACGTCGATGACGATCATCGCCTCGGTCTTGTCGATCACGAGGGAACCGCCCGAGGGCAGCCACACCTTGCGGTCGAGCGCCTTGGCGAGCTGCTCGTCGATCCGGTACGTCGCGAAGACGTCCACCTCGGAGGTCCAGCGCGACAGCCGGTCCGCGAGGTCCGGCGCCACGTGGGACACGTAGCCGTGGATGGTCTCCCACGCCTGGTCACCGCTGACGATGACCTTCGAGAAGTCCTCGTTGAAGATGTCACGCACGACCCGGACCGTCATGTCCGGCTCGCCGTACAGCAGGCTCGGCGAAGACGTCGTGATCTGCTTCGACTTCTTCTGGATGTCCTCCCACTGGGCCTGCAGGCGCTCGACGTCACGGCGCAGCTCGTCCTCGCTCGCGCCCTCGGCGGCGGTGCGCACGATGACGCCCGCGTCCTCGGGGACGATCTTCTTGAGGATGGTCTTCAGCCGCGCGCGCTCGGTGTCGGGCAGCTTGCGGCTGATGCCGGTCATCGAGCCCTCGGGCACGTAGACCAGGTACCGGCCGGGCAGCGAGACCTGGCTGGTCAGCCGGGCGCCCTTGTGGCCGATCGGGTCCTTGGTGACCTGCACCAGGACCGACTGGCCCGACTTGAGGGCGGACTCGATGCGGCGCGGGCCGTTGGCCATGCCCAGCGCCTCGAAGTTGACCTCGCCGGCGTACAGGACGGCGTTGCGGCCCTTGCCGATGTCGATGAAGGCGGCCTCCATCGACGGCAGCACGTTCTGGACCTTGCCCAGGTAGACGTTGCCGACGTACGAGGTGGCTTCTTCCTTGTTGACGTAGTGCTCGACGAGCACGTTGTCCTCGAGGACGCCGATCTGGGTGCGCTCGCCCGCCTGGCGGACGACCATCACGCGCTCGACGGCCTCGCGGCGGGCCAGGAACTCGGCCTCGGTGATGATCGGGACCCGACGACGGCCCTGCTCACGGCCCTCGCGGCGACGCTGCTTCTTCGCCTCCAGACGGGTCGAGCCCTTGATGGACTGCACCTCGTCCGACGGCTCGGCCTTCTCGCGGGCCGGGCGCGGCTCGCGGACCTTGACGACGGTACGGATCCCGTCCTCCTCGGCCGCCTCGACGTCCGTGCCGCTGTCACCGCTGCGACGGCGACGACGCCGGCGACGCCGGCTGGAGCTGGAGCCCAGGGCGCCGGACTCGTCGGCGTCGTCCTCCTCCGCCTCCTCGTCGGCTTCCTGCTCGGCCTCGGCCTCGGCGTCCTCATCGGCGGACTCGTCCAGGTCGGCGGCCTCACCGCGGCGACGGCGACGGCCACCGCGACGGCGGCGACGCGACGGGCGCTCGCCGTCGCCCTCCTCGTCGTCGAGGTCGGCGGCCTCGGCCTCCACCTCGGACTCCTCGGCCTCGTGAAGCTCTACGTCGGCCAGCGAGACGGGGGCGGACGCGGCCGGGGCGGGGGCGGCGGGGGCCGACTCGGCGGCGGGAGCGGTCTCGACCGCGCCACGGCCGCGGCGGCGACGACGGCCGGCCGGCTGCGCGGCGGGGGCCGCGGCGGCCGGGGCCTCGACCTCAGCCTCGTCCTCCTCCTCGGCTTCCTCGGCCCGGGAGGCGGCGGCAGCGGCCGCGGCGGCCATGGCGGCGGTCTCCGGGGTCTGGAACATCGGCTCGGCGAACACCGGCGCCTGGAACACGGCCACGGCGGGACGGGCGGCGCGGCGGGCGCCACGCGACGGGGCCGCGGCGGCGGGCGCTTCGGGCTCGGCGGCGGCGGGCTGCGCGGAGGCGGCCGGCGCGGCGGAGCGGGTGGCGCGGCGGCGTCCGCCGCGCTTCGGGGAGTCGACGGCGTCCGCGACGGTGACGGTGGCCTTGGCGGCGACCGGCTCCTCCACAGCGGGCGCGGCGGCGGGCGCGGCGGCGGCTTCCGCGGCCGGAGCCTCCGGGGTGGACACGGCGCGGGTGGCCCGGCGGCGGGCACGCGGCGCGGGGGCGGCCGGCTCTTCCACGACGGGCTCTTCCACGACCGGCACGGCTTCCGCGGCCGGAGCCTCGGGGGCCGTCACTGCGCGAGTGGCCCGACGACGGGCACGCGGCGCCGGGGCGGCCGGCTCCTCCGCGACGGGTTCTTCCACGACCGGCACGGCTTCCGCGGCCGGAGCCTCGGGGGCCGTCACTGCGCGGGTGGCCCGACGACGGGCACGCGGCGCGGCAGCGGCCGGCTCCTGCGCCACCGGAGCCTCCGCGGCGGCAGCGGCGGCGGGGGCCGGAGCCTCGACCACCACCTCCGCCACCGTGTCGGCGACCGGGGCGGCCACGGCGCGGGTCGCGCGGCGGCGGGTACGGGCCGGGGCGGCGGCCGGAGCGGCCTCCTCGGCGGGAGCCGGTGCGCCCTCGGCGGCGGCCGGAGCGGCCTCCGCGGCAGCGGCGCCGGGCGGCCCGGCGGGCCGGGACGCGGCACGACGACGCCTGCGCGGCGGCAGGCTGTCGCTCGGGGTTCCGCTGTCGGCGTTGCCGGCGGCGGTGGGGTTGGTGTTCTCGGTTTCGTTGTCGAGCATGCGGGCGGTTCTCCCGTCACGCTCCCGGGCGCCGCGGCTGACATCCGGTCCGGCACGGCTTCGCGCGAGGGGCGTGGAGCCGGCCTCCGGGGCGCGTTCGCCACACGGGAGCTCAGTTCGTGGCCGCCGGTTCCGTACGCGTTGTCGGTACGGCCTGGCGGAAGTCTTCAGGTCTGTGCGCTGCCCGACCCGGTTGGCTCCCGGGTGCCAGGGCGGCGCGACGACGGCGTTCCTTACGCGGCGGGACCTTCCAGAGCCTTCGCGTCGGCCGCTACGGCGGCCGTGGGTGGGGCGGCCGTGTCGGCCTCGCGGTCGGGCGCGAGCGGGTCGGTCACCGTGCCGGACTCCTCGTCGAAGAGCCCCTGCGCCAGCCTGGTCACCGCTGCGGGGACCGGCGGCGCCAGGTCGGCCACAGCTCGGAGACCGGACAGGACGTCGTCGGGTCGCACGGCAGGTGTCAGATGCCGAACAACCAGCCGCAGTATCGCACAGGCATTGTCCAGTGGCCTATCAACCGGGGCGGGATGCGCTTCGAGGCTGACCACGGCACTTCGGGTGTCGAAGGTCCGCATGCCGTTCTTGGTGCGGCGCTGGACCTCGACGGTTTCGGCCGCGAGGAAGGCGGTCACGGCCCGCTCGGCGTCCGCGAGGTCCACGCCGTCCAGGCGCAGCTCCCACACGGAGGCCGTGAGCCGCTCGGCCAGCCCGGAGGTCCGGGCCTCGACGGCGTCGACGATGTCGAGCCCGACCGGCATCGACTCGTCCAACAGCTCGCGGAGCGTCGCGGGGTCGCGG
The DNA here is from genome assembly GCF_042881255.1 of Streptomyces sp. NPDC058279. Classification (NCBI taxonomy): domain Bacteria; kingdom Bacillati; phylum Actinomycetota; class Actinomycetes; order Kitasatosporales; family Streptomycetaceae; genus Streptomyces; species Streptomyces sp. NPDC058279. Next base: position 546,512 of record NZ_JBHVYA010000002.1, read on the forward strand.
GGCTCGGCGAGGGCGATCTCCAGGTACTCGGCCTCGCTGCCGGTGCCGGTGGGCGCGGCGTTCGCGTATGAGACCCGGGGGTGCGGGGTGAAGCCCGCCGAGTACGCCATGGGCACCTCCGAGCGGCGCAGGGCCCGCTCGAAGGCACGCTGGAAGTCCCGGTGGCTGGTGAACCGGAGGCGTCCGCGCTTGGTGTAGCGCAGTCGGATGCGCTGCACCACCGGTGCGGGAGGCGGGCCTTCGGGCTGTCGCTTGCCCAGTGGTTCTTCTCCTTGTGCGGGGCTCCGCGGCTCGCGCGTCGCCCTGAGGTCCGTCGACCCCGTCGCGGCTCACCCCCGCTTGGCGCGGCTCAGCGCGGCGGGGAGAACTCGGCGGCGGGCGCCGCGTCGGCGGCGGCTGTCGTACTACTCAGAGTACGCGCCCGTGACCTCGCCGGTTCCCCGGGAGGAGTACCGAACAGCATCCGCCGCACCTCGGCCCGGGCCTCGCGCACCGCGGCGCGGGCCGTGCGCCACACCCCGCGCAGCAGGTGCCCCACCGGCGTCAGCACGTACCGGTACACCTGCGAGAGCGGCCACCCCAGGAGCACCCACCCGACCCACCGCAGCCCGCGCCCGAGCGCCCGCACCACCCGCGCCGACACCGCCCACGCCCAGCCGAGGACCTCCCCCACCGGGCGCAGCACGTACCGGTACAGCCGCACGCACAGCCAGGCGAGCCCCTGCCCGACCGGCACCAGCAGGTACCGCCACACGGCGAGCGCCAGGGGCCGCAGCAGGTACCGGTACACCACCCGGGCGACGGGCGCGATCAGGTAGCCGTACAGCGCGCGCACCAGCGGCCCCAGCAGGTACCGCCACAACCCCACCCAGGGCCACACGAACACCAGCCTGAGCAGGAAGGAAACCACCTGCCCCAGCGCGCGCAGCACCGGCCCGAGGACGTACGTGTACAGGGGGCCCAGCAGGTATCGGTGGACGGCACGGGCGAACCCGACCAACAGCTCCCACACCACCCGTACGGGCAGTACGACGAGTACCGCCACGATCTTCACGGGCACCACCAGGCACCCGCCCCCGGCCCCGCCGCCCTGCCGCACTTCATGTTCCATACCGTCGGGGACGCCGAAAACCCCCGCACCGTTGCGCACGGCGACTGCTAGTCGATCGATCCCGGCTCGGCCAACCACCGGGTCCGCAGGTCGGTGTGCTTGGCGAGCGTCTCGAAGTCGCGGTCGTAGTGCAGCACGGTCAGCCGGTGCCGCGCGGCGGTGACCGCGAGCACCAGGTCGACGACTCCTGCCGAGCGCAAGCAACCGGCCTCGGCCAGGATGCCCTGGGCCGCCCGGACCCTCTCCCACACGTCATCCGGGATGTCGTGCCAGACGTAGAGGTCGGCGAACGCCTGCCGCAGCTCGGCGTATTGGGCAGGGGAGCGGGCGGAGTACAGTGCCTCCGCCTCGGTCACCGCGCACATGCCGATCCGTCCCGCGGCAAGCGCGGGGCGCCAGACGGAGAACGGCCCCGGCAGCGTGATCCGGTGCGCGGCGGAGGTGTCGATCAGGAACGACCCCTCGGTCGAGTTCCCCACTATCCCCGCACCTCCTGCTTGAACCCGGCTTCCCGCCCCTTGTCGAAGGCGCCTTCCTCATCGAGCTTGAGGAGCCGTTCCAGTGCCCGCTGTCGAAGGAGCCGTGCCCCTATTTCCGCCAGCGCGGCGTTGACCGTGTCCTTCTTCGTGGTCGTACCCAGCGCTTCCGCGGCGAGCGCGAGCGCTTCCTCGTTGATGTCGATCACGGTCTTGGCCATACGGCCACCTCCTGAAACGGACTGCGGAGTATTCCCACTCACACCTTCACAGGATATACTCGACCGTCCTATGTAGAAACCTTTACCTACGGCTCCAATAGATATGCCCCCCACCGGATCCGGTGGGGGGCATATCGCGAAGCGCGGGCTCAGCTCACTTCACGACCGTCAGCGGGAGGAGCTTCTTGCCCGTCGGGCCGATCTGGATCTGGGTGTCCATCTGAGGGCACACGCCACAATCGAAGCACGGGGTCCAGCGGCAGTCGTCGACCTCCGTCTCGTCGAGCGCGTCCTGCCAGTCCTCCCAGAGCCAGTCCTTGTCCAGGCCGGAGTCGAGGTGGTCCCAGGGGAGCACCTCCTCGTAGGTGCGCTCGCGGGTGGTGTACCAGGCCACGTCCACGCCGTACGCGGGCAGGGTCTGCTCCGCCGCCCGCATCCAGCGGTCGTAGGAGAAGTGCTCGCGCCAGCCGTCGAAGCGGCCGCCGGACTCGTAGACCGCGCGGATGACGTCGCCGATGCGGCGGTCACCGCGCGAGAGGAGGCCCTCCACGATGCCGGGCTTGCCGTCGTGGTAGCGGAAGCCGATCGAGCGGCCGTACTTCTTGTCGGCGCGGATCTTGTCCCGGAGCTTGCCCAGGCGGGCGTCCGTCTCCTCCGCCGACAGTTGCGGCGCCCACTGGAACGGGGTGTGCGGCTTCGGTACGAAGCCGCCGATCGACACCGTGCAGCGGATGTCGTTCTGCCCCGAGACCTCGCGGCCCTTGGCGATGACGTTGACCGCCATGTCGCCGATCTGGAGGACGTCCTCGTCGGTCTCGGTCGGCAGGCCGCACATGAAGTACAGCTTCACCTGGCGCCAGCCGTTGCCGTACGCGGTGGCGACGGTGCGGATGAGGTCCTCTTCCGAGACCATCTTGTTGATGACCTTGCGCATCCGCTCGGAGCCGCCCTCGGGGGCGAAGGTGAGGCCGGAGCGGCGGCCGTTGCGGGTCAGCTCGTTGGCCAGGTCCACGTTGAACGCGTCCACCCGGGTCGACGGGAGGGACAGGCCCACCTTGTCGTCGGAGTAGCGGTCGGCCAGGCCCTTGGCGATGTCCGCGATCTCGGTGTGGTCGGCGGAGGACAGCGACAGGAGGCCGACCTCCTCGAAGCCGGTGGCCTTGAGGCCCTTCTCCACCATCTCGCCGATGCCGGTGATGCTTCGCTCCCGCACGGGGCGCGTGATCATGCCGGCCTGGCAGAAACGGCAGCCGCGGGTGCAGCCGCGGAAGATCTCGACGGACATCCGCTCGTGGACGGTCTCGGCGAGCGGGACCAGCGGCTGCTTGGGGTACGGCCACTCGTCGAGGTCCATGACCGTGTGCTTGGAGACCCGGTAGGGGACGCCCGACCGGTTCGGGGCGACGCGCGCGATGCGGCCGTCCGGCAGGTAGTCGACGTCGTAGAAACCGGGGACGTAGACCTGGCCGGTCTTGGCCAGCCGCAGGAGGACTTCCTCGCGGCCGCCCGGGCGGCCCTCGGCCTTCCAGGTCCGGATGATCTCGGTCATGTCGAGGACGGCCTGCTCGCCGTCGCCGATGATCGCGCAGTCGATGAACTCCGCGATCGGCTCGGGGTTGAAGGCCGCGTGGCCGCCGGCGAGCACGATGGGGTGGTCGACCGTACGGTTGCGGGCCTCCAGCGGGATGCCCGCGAGGTCCAGCGCCGTCAGCATGTTGGTGTAGCCGAGCTCGGTGGAGAACGAGAGCCCGAAGACGTCGAAGTCACCGACGGGGCGGTGGGAGTCGACGGTGAACTGCGGGACCTTGTGCTCGCGCATCAGCTCTTCGAGGTCCGGCCACACGCTGTACGTGCGTTCGGCGAGCACGCCGTCCCGCTCGTTCAGCACCTCGTAGAGGATCATGACGCCCTGGTTGGGCAGACCGACCTCGTACGCGTCCGGGTACATCAGCGCCCAGCGGACGTCGCACTCGTCCCATACCTTGACGGTGGAGTTGAGCTCACCACCGACGTACTGGATGGGCTTCTGCACATGCGGGAGCAGCGCTTCGAGCTGTGGGAAGACCGACTCGGACATCACGCGACTTTCGTGAAGCGGGCAGGGGGCGACTCTCAAGCGTACCGCGCGGCCCGGTCGCCCCCGGCCGCGGTGATCATCGGCCGCGGGCGAAGGCGGCGCCCTTGCGGGAGGTCTTCGCCCACACCTTCGGCAGCTCCCGTTCGTACCGCTCGGCGAGGGCTTCCTCGCGGCCGTGGAGGAGGCCCCAGGTGAAGGTGGTCTCGCCGGCGCCGGCGGCCTGGACGGCCAGGCCGCGCAGGGCCTCACGGGCGACGACGCCGTCCTGGTGGTCGCCGAGCAGGGTCTGCACCTTCTTGGTGGCCTTGGCGAGGCGCTCGGCGCGCTTGCCGAGCGCGGGGGCCGCGGCGTCCGCCGCGTAGCGGGCGCGTTTGGCGGCCTTGCGGGCCTGGTGCAGGGCCAGGTCGCGTTCGTGCCCGACTTGCGAGGCCAGGGCGCGTTCGATCCTGCGGGCGAGCCGGTCGTGGTCGCGTCGTACCGCCTTGGCCAGGACTTTTTCCGCCGGGCGGGCCGCTGCTTCGCGTAGCGGCGGGTCGGCGAGGAGGGCGTCGAGGGAGTCGAGGAGGGTCAGGTACCGCTCGCTGTCGAGGGCCGCGAGGACGCGGAGGCGGGTCTCGGTGCGGCGGGCGGTGTCCCAGACGCGCAGGCGGGCGCGGACGGGGCCGAGCAGGAGGGTGACGTCGACCTCGCCCAGTCGGGTGCGCAGTCGTTCGCGGAGGACTTCCTGGTCGCGGTCGGCGCCGAGTTCGCCGGCCAACCAGCGCAGTTCGGCGCGCAGCGGGTCGGTGGCCGTGCGGTCGAGGACGGTGCGGTAGGTGGCGAGGGCGCCGCGCAGCCGGCGGCCGGCGACGCGCATCTGGTGGACGGAGTCGGGCAGCTCGCGGCGTACTGCGGGGTCCTGGGTGATCAGGGCCTCGCGCTGGGCGCGCAGGTACGCGAGGACGTGCGCGCCCGCGCTGTCGTCGGCGGGGCGGGGTGCGGGTCGGGCGGCCGGGGCGGCGCCGGTCTCGGCGAGGGCCCGGGCCAGTTTGGAGGGGGCGTCGCTGACCTTGAGGCCGGCCTCGCGGAAGGTCTCCTCGACGGCGTCGAGCAGGGCGGGGTCGACGCCGTCGGCGAGTTCGACCTCGACTTCGGTCCAGGTGGCGTGGGCCGGGCCGCGTTCGGCGGTGACGGTGTCGGTGCTCAGTTCGGCCAGCAGGGTTCCGTCGGCGTCGAGGAGGTGCTTGACCTTGCGCCGGGAGACGAGCCGTACCAGGGGCACCAGTTCGGCGTCGCGGGTTCGGGAGCGCAGGAGGGAGGCGAGGGAGCGGGGGACGGTGGTGTCGCCGAGCGGGGCCCTGAGTTCGTCGCGGACGCCGGGGGCGACGGGCAGTTTGAGGTGCCAGCCCTCGTCGGCGCCGCCGGTCCGGCGGCGCAGGGTGAGGCCGTCGGCGGCGAGCCGCAGGTCGGGGGTGTCGTAGTAGACGGCGTCGAGGGTCACGGTGCCCTGACGGCGCACGGCCGTGATGCCGGCCGTGCCCGTCAGGTCCGGCAACCGCTTCGCCCCGGCCTTCCGCGCGCCTTTTGCCGGGCCGTGGCCTGCGGTCTTCCCCGCGGCCGACGTGAACTCGAATTTACGTTCGATCTCTCGTTTCGTGTCCGCCATGCTTCGAACGTAGCCCTGGACGGATCACGACGTGAACGGAAGACGATGCCTCGCCCGCCAAGCGGCCGGATCAGGCCGATATCGGCCGCTGGACCCTGATCGACTGCAAGAGCCCCACCGCCACCCACACGGCGAACATCGACGATCCTCCGTAGGACACGAACGGCAGCGGCAGCCCCGCCACCGGCATGATGCCGAGGGTCATCCCGATGTTCTCGAACGCCTGGAAGGCGAACCAGGCGATGATCCCGGCGGCGACGATCGTGCCGTACAACTCGGTGGTCTCCCGGGCGATCACGCAGGCCCGCCACAGCACCACGCCGAGCAGCACCAGTATCAGCCCGGCCCCGATGAAGCCCAGCTCCTCCCCAGCCACCGTGAAGACGAAGTCGGTCTGCTGCTCGGGCACGAACTGTCCGGTGGTCTGGGAGCCCTTGAAGAGCCCGGAGCCGGTCAGTCCGCCGGAGCCGATCGCGATGCGCGCCTGGTTGGTGTTGTAGCCGACGCCCGCCGGGTCGAGTTCGGGGTTGGCGAAGGCCGCGAACCGGTTGATCTGGTACTCGTCCAGGATGCCGAGCTGCCAGATGAGGACGGCGCCCGCCGCGCCCGCGCCCATCAGGCCCAGTACCCAGCGGTTGGAGGCGCCGGAGGCGAGCAGTACGCCGAGCACGATGACGACCATGACCATGACCGAGCCGAGGTCGGGCATCAGCATGACGATGCCCATCGGGGCGGCGGCCAGGCAGAGCGCCTTCACGACGGTGCGGTGGTCGGGGTGTTCGAGGTCGCCGGCGTCCACCCGGGCCGCCAGCAGCATCGCCATGCCCAGGATGATCGTGATCTTCACGAACTCTGAGGGCTGGAGGGAGAAGCCGCCGCCGATGACGATCCACGCGTGGGCGCCGTTGATGGTGGCGCCGAGCGGGGTGAGGACGGCGAGGACGAGCACCAGCGAGAGCCCGTACAGGATCGGCACCGCGCCCCGCAGGGTGCGGTGGCCGAGCCAGACGGTACCGATCATCAGCACCAGGCCGATGCCGGTGTTCAGGGCGTGCCGCTCCAGGAAGTAGTACGGGTCGCCCTGGTTGAGGTGGGTGCGGTTGCGGGTCGCCGACCACACCAGCAGCGAGCCGATGAACGACAGCGCGAGCGCGGAGAGCAGTATCGCCCAGTCGAGTCGGCGCAGGACGGAGTCGCGTGCGGTGAGCCGGGTCAGCGTCCCGCGTTGCCGGGGCGCGTACCGGGAGACGGAGAACTTGTTGGCGGTCTGCATCGGGTCCTCAGTCCTGCTTCGCGACGGGCGGCGCCGGCGGTCCCGCGAGGGGCGGTGGCGCGTCCTCCGGGGACGGCGGCACGTACGGCTTGATCTCGGGGGCGTCGATGGAGCCGTCCGGCTGGATGGCCGGCAGTTGCGCCTGCGGCTTGGGGAGCAGGGCCTTGGACAGGTCCTGCTTGCCGGCCATGTCGAGGCCGTAGATGGCGTTGTAGACGTTGCGCACGGCCGGACCGGAGGCGCCGGAGCCGGTGCCGCCCTGGGAGATCGTCATCACGATCGTGTAGTCGTCGGTGAACGTGGCGAACCAGGAGGTGGTCTGCTTGCCGTAGACCTCGGCGGTACCGGTCTTGGCGTGCATCGGGATCTGCTTCTGCGGCCAGCCGCCGAAGCGCCAGGCGGCGGTGCCGCGGGTGGCGACGCCCTCCAGCGCTTCTCCTATCTGCTGCCGGGTCTTCTCGTCCATGGGGAGCTTGCCGTGCGCCTTGGGCTGGATCTCCTGGACGCTCTTGCCGTCGGCGCTGACGATGGCCTTGCCGATGGTGGGGTTCCACATGGTGCCGCCGTTGGAGATGGCGGCGTAGATGGTGGCCATCTGGATCGGGGTGACGAGGGTGTCGCCCTGTCCGATGGAGTAGTTGACGGCGTCACCGGCGCGCAGCAGGTTGCCTTCGAGGCAGTTCTCGTAGTTGAGCAGCTCGACGTAGGTGCCGCCCTTCTTGCCGGTCTTGCACCACTCGTCCTTGTTGGCCGCCCAGAAGCGCTGCTTCCACTGGCGGTCCGGGACGCGGCCCTTCTCCTCGCCCGGCAGGTCCACGCCGGTCTCGGCGCCGAGGCCGAACTGGTGGGCGGTCTTGAAGAAGATGTCGCCGGGCTGCTTGACGGGCTTGAGGCCGCCGTCCTTGAGCCACTGCTGGTGGGCGAGGCCGTAGAAGACGGTGTCGCAGGAGACTTCGAGGGCCTGGCCGAGGGTGATCGAGCCGTGGCCCTGGGACTCGAAGTTCTTGAAGACCTGGCCGCCGATGGAGTACGAGCTGGGGCAGGGGTAGCTGCCGTCGAACTTGTACCCGGCGTTGACCGCGGCGGTGGTCGGGATGACCTTGAAGATGGAGCCGGGGGCGGCCTGGCCCTGGATCGCCCGGTTCATCAGCGGGACGTTGGACTCCTTGGCGGTGAGCTTGGCGTAGTCCTTGCCGGAGATCCCGCCGACCCAGATGTTGGGGTCGTAGGTGGGGTTGGAGGCCATGGCCACGACGCGGCCCGTTTTGGATTCCAGGACGACGATGGCGCCGGCGTCGGCCTTGTAGGGGACGCCGGTGTTGCGGTCGATCTCCTTGCGCGCCTGGACCATCGCGTTGTTCAGCTCGTACTCGGCGACACCTTGGACGCGGGCGTCGATGCTGGTGACGATGTGGGCGCCGGGGACGGCCGGGTCGTTCTTGGCCTCGCCGATGACCCGGCCGAGGTTGTCGACCTCGTAGCGGGTGACGCCGGACTTGCCGCGCAGTTCCTTGTCGTAGGTGCGTTCCAGGCCGAAGCGGCCGACCTGGTCGGAGCGCAGGAACGGCGAGTTGGTGTTCTTCGCCTTCTGGATCTCCTCGTCGGTGACCGGGGAGAGGTAGCCGAGCACCTGGCCGGTGTTGGCGCCGCCGGGGGCCGGGTAGCGGCGTACGGCGGTGGGTTCGGCGGTGATGCCGGGGAAGTCCTCGGGGCGTTCGCGGATCTGGAGGGCCTGTTGCGTGGTGGCTTCCAGGGTGACCGGGATCGGCTGGTAGGGGGAACCGTTCCAGCAGGGCTGCGGGGTCTTGGAGTCGCAGAGGCGGACCTTGTCCATGACGTCCTGCGGCTTCATGTCCAGTACGCCGGCCAGCCGGGTGAGGACGCCTTTGCCCTTGTCCTTTATCTTCGACAGCTCGGTGCGGCTGGCGGAGACGACCAGGCGCGTCTCGTTGTCGGCCAGCGGCACCCCGCGGTCGTCCAGGATCGAGCCGCGCACGGCGGGCTGGACGACCTGCTGGACGTGGTTGTTCTTGGCTTCGTCGGCGTACTCGGTGCCGTTGCGGATCTGGAGGTACCAGAGCCGGCCGCCGAGCGTGAGCAGCAGCGAGAAGACGAGTACCTGGATGATGACGAGCCGGATCTGCACCCGGGGGGTGCGGCCGGTCTCCGGAATATTGGTCACGCCTGGTCCCCCGTCACAGCTTCCTGACGCTCTTCACGCCTTTGACACCCTTGACGCCCTTGACGCCCTTTATGCGGCCGGCCCGGTTGGCCCGGCCGCGCGCGGTCTTCAACCGCAGTCCGCCGCGCTGGCTGCCGATCCGCAGCCCGGTGCCGCCGGTGAGCCAGCCGGAGGACATGTCCTTGCCCATGGGCGGTCCGCCGCCCGCGTCTACGGCCATCGGGTCGTTCTCGGCGCGGCGGGCGAGCGCCATGACCAGGGGCACGGTGAAGGGCGCGAGGAGCAGGTCGTAGAGCGTGGCGGTGAACAGCAGTTCGGTGATGCCCACGTGGCGGGCGGCCGTGTCGCCGACGAGGGCGCCGACGCTCGCGTAGAGCAGGGTGGAGCCGATCGCGGCGGCCACCACGGTGGTCAGGGGCCCCCAGGCGGAGCGGAACCGCCCGTTGTCGGGGCGGACCAGGCCGACGAGGTAGCCGATGACGCAGAGTACGAGGGCGTACCGTCCGGCGGCGTGGTCGGCGGGCGGGGCGAGGTCCGCGAGGAGGCCCGCGCCGAAGCCGACGAAGGCGCCGCTGACGTGTCCGTAGACCAGGGCGAGCGCGACGACGGTCAGCAGGAGCAGGTCGGGTACGGCGCCGGGGAGTTGGAGCCGGCCGAGGACGGTGACCTGGATGACGAGGGCGACCACGATCAGCGTGGCCGAGAGCAGGATCCGGTTGAAGCGCATGGGCGGTCAGCTCCTACTCGTCGGCCGGCTTGGCGGGGGCACTGGCGGACGCCGACGGGGTCACGGTGACGGTGACGGTCGGGGTGGGCTTCGCTTCGGGCTTGGGCGGCAGGACCGCGTCGCGCGGGTCCTCGCGCGGCGGCATCACCACGACGCCGACGATGTCCAGGCGCGAGAAGCCGACGAACGGACGCACCCACACGGTGCGGGTCAGGTCGCCGCGCGAGGGGTCGACCTTGACCACCTCGCCGATGGGGACGCCCGGTACGAAGGGCTTGTTGCCGCGCGAGCCGAAGGTGACGAGCCGGTCGCCGGGGGCGATCTTGGCCTTGCCGTTCAGCATCTGCACCGACAGGGCGCGGTCGCCCTGGCCGGTGGCGAAGCCGAGTTCCCCGGTCTTCTCCAGGCGGGTGCCCACGGTGAAGTCGGGGTCGTTGGCGAGCACCACGGTGGCGGTGTCGGGGCCGACGGTCGTGACGCGGCCGACGAGGCCGTCGCCGTTGAGGACGGTCATGTCGCGTTCGATGCCGTCCTTGCTGCCGGCGTCGATGGTGACGGTCCAGGAGAAGCCCTGGGCCGCTCCTATCCCGATGACCTCGGCGCCCTTGATGCCGTACTGCCCCGCGCCGGCGCGCTTGAGCATCTCGTCGAGCTCGTGGATGCGGCTGCGGGTCTGGTCGTCGCTGCCCAGCTTCGCCTTGAGCGCGGTGTTCTCGCGTTCGAGGGTCTTGATCCGGTTGTGGCGCTCTCCGGAGTCCCGTACGGCGCCTATGGCGTGGGCGACGGGGTCGACCGCGGTCGCCACGCCCTTCTCCACGGGGCCGAAGACCGTCGCGGCGGCCTGCCGGGCACCGTCGACCGGTGACTCCTCGCCCGCCCTGATGTCCACCGTGATCAATGCGAACGCGATGGCGATCAGAAGCACCAGGAGCAGCCGGCTCTCTCGTGTGTCCCTCACGTGCGGCGGCGTGCCTTCCTCGTAGGTATTCGCGGTGCCGGAGCCGCTCCGGACGGAGCCGGGGCTCGCACCGGACTGTGCCTGTATATCAACGATCCGCCGCACAGGCGCGGTAGCGCCCGTACGGCGGATCCTTGTGTTCCACATGCCCCGTTACGGGGACTTCGATCACCGCCGGGGCTGGGCGTCCAGGACCTGCTGGAGTGCTTCGAACTCCTCGACGCACTTGCCGGAGCCGAGGGCCACGGAGTCGAGGGGGTCCTCGGCGATGTGGATCGGCATGCCCGTCTCACGGCGCAGCCGCTCATCGAGTCCGCGCAGCAGGGCGCCGCCGCCGGTGAGGACGATGCCGCGGTCCATGATGTCGCCGGAGAGTTCCGGCGGGCACTTGTCGAGGGTGGTCTTCACCGCGTCCACGATGGCGTTGACCGGTTCCTCGATGGCCTTGCGCACCTCGGCGGCGGAGATGACGACCGTCTTCGGCAGGCCGGAGACGAGGTCGCGGCCCCGGATCTCGGTGTGCTCGTCCTTGTCGAGGTCGTACGCCGACCCGATGGTGATCTTGATCTGTTCGGCGGTGCGCTCGCCGAGGAGGAGCGAGTACTCCTTCTTGATGTGCTGGATGATCGCGTTGTCCAGCTCGTCGCCGGCCACCCGGATGGACTGTGCCGTGACGATTCCGCCGAGGGAGATGACCGCGACCTCGGTGGTGCCGCCGCCGATGTCCACGACCATGTTGCCGGTGGCCTCGTGGACGGGCAGGCCCGAGCCGATGGCGGCGGCCATCGGCTCCTCGATGATGTGTACCTGGCGGGCGCCGGCCTGGGTGGACGCCTCGATGACGGCGCGGCGCTCCACTCCGGTGATGCCGGAGGGGACGCAGACCACGACGCGCGGACGAGCCAGGTAGCGGCGCTTGTGGATCTTGAGGATGAAGTACCGGAGCATCCGCTCGGTGATCTCGAAGTCGGCGATCACGCCGTCCTTGAGGGGCCGTACGGCGACGATGTTGCCGGGCGTCCGGCCGATCATCTTCTTCGCCTCGGAGCCGACCGCCAGGATTCCACCGGTGTTCGTGTTGATGGCGACCACGGACGGCTCGTTCAGGACGATCCCCCGGCCCCTCACGTACACCAGCGTGTTGGCGGTCCCGAGGTCGATCGCCATGTCACGGCCGATGAACGACATGTTGTTCCCCTTGTTCCCCATGAGGAGCGTCTGGCCTTCCAGTTGATAGCGGCTGCTGTCAGGTCGGCGAGGTGGGTGTGTGGGTGGAGGCCCCATCGTAGTGCCGCGGGTACGGACATCGCGCGACGGGACTCCGGCAATCCCGCCGGAACGGATACCCGCCCCCTTAGTGGTGACGTCGTGTCCTGCACATGCGTTCCCGCTCGCCGCCCGTCATACCGAAGGGCGACCGAAATTACTTCGGTCGCCCCAGGTCATGAGCGCTGTTTGGCTGATGCCGCGTCGGGACCACCGGTGTGTCCGCGGCGCGGCGCGGGTTCCGGTTCGGCTCAGAGAGCGGGGAAGAAGAGCTTCAGCTCGCGCTCCGCCGACGCTTCGGAATCGGAGGCGTGGATGAGGTTCTCCCGGGTGATGGTGCCGAAGTCACCCCGAATGGAGCCGGGCGCCGCGGCGATCGGGTCGGTGGGGCCGGCGAGCTGCCGGACGCCCTCGATCACGCGTTCGCCCTCGACGACCAGGACGACGACGGGGCCGCTCGCCATGAACCCCATGAGGGGCTCGTAGAACGGCTTGCCCTTGTGTTCGCCGTAGTGGGTCTCCAGGGTCTCCTGGTCCAGCGTGCGCAGCTCCAGCGCGGGAACGGTCCAGCCGGCCTTCCGCTCGATGCGGCCGATGATCTCGCCGATCAGGCCACGACGGACGGCGTCGGGCTTGAGGATGACGAGCGTGCGCTGGGTCATGTGGTAACTCCTTGCGGCATACGGGTGCGGTCCGACGAGGCTACAGGGGGCCCCGGGGCGGTCTACGCCTCGGCCTGCGCCTCGCTCTGCGCCGCCCAGCGGGCCTTGGCGGCGTCGACCTTGCGCCCGTAGTGCACCGAGCACCACCACAGGCCGGCGAAGACCGCGCCCAGGAAGAACATGGTCGGCACGACGAACCCGCTGAGGACCAGCCCGATCTGCAGGGCCCAGCCCAGCTGGACCGCGCCGGGGCGCGACAGCATCCCGCACAGCAGCACGGACAGCAGCATCGCGACGCCGCACACCGCCCACACGGTCGCCTGGGTCAAGTCCGGGTCCTTCATGGCCACCAGGCCCGCGAAACCGATCACGAAGAACTCGCCGATCAGCGTCGAAGCACACAGTGTGCGCATTCCTCAGCCCCTCTTCAGCAGCAGGCGGGCCTCGCCCACCGTGATCACGGACCCGGTCACCAGGACCCCGGCCCCACCGTATTCGGCCTCTTCCTCCGCCAGGGTGATCGCCGCCTCCAGCGCGTCGTCCAGCCGGGGCTCCACCTGTACCCGGTCGGACCCGAAGACCTCGACGGCGATGGCCGCCAGTTCGTCGGCCGACATCGCCCGGTGGCTGGTGTTCTCCGTGACGACGACCTCCGCGAAGATCGGCTCGAACGCCTCGAAGACCCCCTTCACGTCCTTGCCCTCGCTCGCGGCGACGACGCCGATCAGCCGGCTGAACCCGAACGCCTCGGTCACCGCCTCCGCGGTGACCTGCGCCCCGGCCGGGTTGTGCGCCGCGTCCAGGACCACGGTGGGGCTGCGCCGGACGACCTCCATCCGGCCCGGCGAGGTCACCGAGGCGAAGGCCCGGCGAACCGTGTCCGCGTCCAGTTCCCGGGCGTGCTCGCCGCCGACGCCGAAGAACGCCTCGACCGCGGCCAGGGCCACCGCCGCGTTGTGCGCCATGTGGGCGCCGTACAGGGGCAGGAAGATGCCGTCGTACTCGCCGCCCATGCCGCGCAGGGTCAGCATCTGGCCGCCGACCGCCACCTCGCGGGAGACGACGCCGAACTCCATGCCCTCGCGGGCCACGGTCGCGTCGACCTCGACGGCCTTCTTGAGCAGCACCTGCGCCGCGTCCACCGGCTGCTGCGCCAGGATCACGGTGGCGCCCTGCTTGATGATGCCGCCCTTCTCCCCGGCGATCTCGGCCGGCGTGGAGCCGAGCCGGTCCGTGTGGTCCAGGCTGATCGGGGTGATCACGGCGACCGCGCCGTCGATCACGTTGGTCGCGTCCCACGAGCCGCCCATGCCGACCTCGACCACCGCCGCGTCGACGGGCGCGTCCGCGAAGGCCGCGTACGCCATCCCGGTGAGCACCTCGAAGAAGGACAGCCGGTACTCCTCGGACGCGTCGACCATCTCCACGTACGGCTTGACGTCGTGGTAGGTCTCGACGAACCGCTCGGCGCTGATCGGCGCCCCGTCCAGGCTGATCCGCTCGGTCACCGACTGCACGTGGGGGCTGGTGTAACGGCCGGTGCGCAGGTCGAAGGCGTTCAGCAGGGACTCGACCATACGGGCGGTGCTGGTCTTGCCGTTGGTGCCGGTGATGTGGATCGAGGGGTACGCGCGCTGCGGCTCGCCCAGGACGTCCATCAGCGCGGCGATGCGCGAGACCGACGGCTCCAGCTTGGTCTCGCCCCAGCGGCCGGCCAACTCCTGCTCCACCTCCTGGAGGGCCTTGGCCACCTCCGGGTCGGCGGGCGCGGCGGGCACCTGCTCGCCCTGTGGCGCTCCGCCGTGTGCGCGCAGGGTGCGGCTGCCGGCCTCGATCACCGCCAGGTCGGGGTCGCGGTCGGATTCCTCCGCGACGATCCGATCGAACTCGTCGATCGCGTCGGAGGGTCGGCCGAGGTCATCGGGGCCGTGGCTGTCGGGCTGCTGCTCACTCACGGGGACCAGTCTACGGACGAGGACCGGGGGGACCTTCGGCCCGGCCGTTTCGGGACCTTCGGCCGCCTTCGCGACCGTCTCGTTATGCGAGCCTTGCGGCAGCAGAGAGGGGAACGAATGCCGCAGGCCAGTACGGACAGGGCGGACCGGGCGGACCGGACGGCGTCCAGCCGTGACATAGGGATCGACCTCGGGACCGCGAACACCCTCGTCTACGCCCGGGGGCACGGGATCGTCCTCGATGAGCCGTCCGTGGTGGCGGTCAGGACCGGCACGACGACGGCCCTGGCGGTGGGCACGGAAGCCAAGGAGACCCTCGGCCGGACGCCGGGTTCCATCACCGCGATCCGCCCCCTGAGGGACGGCGTGATCTGCGACTTCGAGGCCGCCGAGGAGATGATCCGGCACTTCGTGCGCAAGGCGGTCCCCGGCCGCCGGCCGCGCACCCGGATGGTGGTCTGCGTGCCGTCGGGGGTCACCCAGGTCGAACGGCGGGCCATCGTCCAGGCGTCCACCCGGGCCGGCGCCAAGACCGTCCACCTGATCGAGGAGCCCATGGCCGCGGCGATCGGCGCGGGGCTGCCGGTCTCGGAGGCGCGCGGCTCGATGGTGGTGGACATCGGCGGCGGCACCTCGGAGGTCGCCGTCATCTGCCTGGGCGGCATCGTCACCTCACGGTCGCTGCGCGTGGGCGGCGACCGGATGGACGCCGCGATCACCGACCACGTGCGCAGGGAGCACGCGCTGCTCATCGGCGAGCGCACCGCCGAGGACGTCAAGATCGCCGTCGGCTCGGCCTGGCCGGTGCCGGGTCTGCCCGAGCTGGAGAGCCGCACCCACACGGTGCGCGGGCGGGAGAAGGTCGGTGGCATGCCCAAGACCCTGGAGCTCACGGCGCTCGACGTCCGGGCCGCGCTCGACGAGCCGGTGGCGGCGATCATCGCCGCCGTGCGCGCCACCTTGGAGGAATGCCCGCCGGAGCTGTCCGGCGACGTGATGGAGCGCGGCATCACCTTGACCGGAGGCGGGGCGCTGCTGCCGGGTCTGGACCTGCGCATCGCCTCCGCGACGGGCATTCCGGTGTTCGTGGCGGACGCGCCGCTGGACTGTGTGGTGCTCGGCTCGGGCCGGTGCGTGGAGGACATGGACACGCTCGGCAGCCTGCTCGCCCCGGCCAAACCGTAGGCATCGGCGCCGGTCCCCCGCGGTTCGACAACCGCGGCACGGGGGTGATGTCCCGCGCTCCGGACGGGAAGCGGCGTACGGCGAAGGCCCCCGCACCGATCGACGGTGCGGGGGCCTTCGTATGTCGCCCGGGACGGGGCCCGGGAGCGGCCTACGCCTCCGGCAGCCCGGCCAGCTGGGCCTGGATGCGGGCGATGTCGCCCTCGGCCTTGGCGAGGCGGCCCTTGATCTTGTCCACGACGTTGTCGGGCGCCTTGGCGAGGAACGCCTCGTTGCCCAGCTTCGCCTCCGCCTGCTGCTTCTCCTTCTCGGCGGCGCCGAGGTCCTTGGAGAGCCGCTTGCGCTCGGCCGCCACGTCGATGGTGCCCGACAGGTCGAGCGCGACCGTGGCGCCGCCGACCGGGAGGGTCGCGGTGGCGTTGAAGTCGTCGCCCTCCGGCTGGAGGCGCAGCAGTTGGCGGATGGCCGCCTCGTGCGCGACCAGCGCGGTGCGGGACAGGTCCAGGCGGGCGGGGACCTTCTGCTTGTCGTCGAGCCCCTGCTCCTTGCGGAACCGGCGGACCTCGCGGACCAGGGCCTGGACGGTCCCGATCTCGGCCTCGGCGGCCTCGTCGCGGAACGCGCTGTCCTGCGGCCATTCGGCGATGACCAGCGACTCGCGGCCGGTGAGGGTGGTCCACAGCGTCTCGGTGACGAAGGGGACCACCGGGTGCAGCAGCCGCAGCGTGACGTCGAGGACCTCACCGAGGACGCGGCCGGAGACCCTGGCGCCCTCGCCGCCCGCGAAGAACGTCGTCTTCGAGAGCTCCACGTACCAGTCGAAGACCTCGTCCCACGCGAAGTGGTAGAGCGCCTCGCTGAGCTTGGAGAACTGGAAGTCCTCGTAGTACGCGTCGACTTGGGCGACCGTCTTGTTCAGCCGGGACAGGATCCAGCGGTCCGTCGCCGACATCTCCTCGGGCGCCGGCAGCGAGCCCTCGATGGTCGCGCCGTTCATCAGCGCGAAGCGCGTGGCGTTCCAGATCTTGTTGGCGAACTTGCTGGACGCCTGGACCCAGTCCTCGCCGATCGGCACGTCGGTGCCCGGGTTGGCGCCCTTGGCGAGGGTGAAACGGACGGCGTCGGAGCCGTACTTGTCCATCCAGTCCAGCGGGTCGACGACGTTGCCGAAGGACTTCGACATCTTCTTGCCGCGCTCGTCGCGGACCAGGCCGGTCAGCGCGATCGTCTTGAAGGGGACCTCGCCGTCCATGGCGTACAGGCCGAACATCATCATCCGGGCGACCCAGAAGAAGATGATGTCGTGGCCGGTGACCAGGACGTCGGTGGAGTAGAACTTCTCCAGGTCCGGGGTCCGCTCCGGCCAGCCGAGCGTGGAGAACGGCCACAGGCCGGAGGAGAACCAGGTGTCGAGGACGTCGGTGTCCTGGGTCCAGCCCTCGCCCGTGGGCGCCTCGTCGTCCGGTCCCAGGCAGACGACCTCGCCGTCCGGGCCGTACCAGACCGGGATGCGGTGGCCCCACCACAGCTGGCGCGAGATGCACCAGTCGTTGAGGTTGTCGACCCAGTCGAAGTAGCGCTTCTCCATCTCCTGCGGGTGGATCGCGACGCGGCCGTCGCGGACCGCGTCACCGGCGGCCTTCGCGAGGGTCTCGACCTTGACCCACCACTGGAGGGACAGGCGCGGCTCGACGGTGGTGCTGCACCGCGAGCAGTGCCCGACGGAGTGCAGGTACGGGCGCTTCTCGGCGACGATCCGACCCTGCTCGCGCAGGGCGCCGACGACCGCGGAGCGGGCCTCGAAGCGGTCCTGGCCGAGGAACGGGCCGTGGACGGTGATGACACCGTGCTCGTCCATGATCGTCATGTTGGGCAGGCCGTGGCGCTGCCCGATGGCGAAGTCGTTCGGGTCGTGCGCCGGGGTCACCTTGACGGCGCCGGTGCCGAATTCCGGGTCGACGTGCGGGTCGGCGACGACCGGGATGGTGCGGTCGGTCAGCGGCAGCTTGATCTGCCGGCCGACGAGGTGCTTGTACCGCTCGTCGTCCGGGTGGACGGCGACGGCGGTGTCACCGAGCATCGTCTCGGCCCGGGTCGTGGCGACGACCAGGCTGTCGTCGCCCTCGCCGTAGCGGATGGAGACGAGCTCGCCCGCGTCCTCCTGGTACTCCACCTCGATGTCGGAGATGGCGGTCAGACAGCGCGGGCACCAGTTGATGATGCGCTCGGCGCGGTAGATCAGACCGTCGTCGAAGAGCTTCTTGAAGATCGTCTGGACGGCCTTGGACAGGCCCTCGTCCATGGTGAAGCGCTCACGGGACCAGTCGACGCCGTCGCCCAGGCGCCGCATCTGGCCGAGGATCTTGCCGCCGTACTCTTCCTTCCACTGCCAGACGCGCTCGACGAACTCCTCGCGGCCCAGGTCGTGGCGGGACTTGCCCTCCTCGGCGAGCTGCTGCTCGACCTTGTTCTGGGTGGCGATGCCGGCGTGGTCCATGCCGGGCAGCCACAGCGACTCGTAGCCCTGCATCCGCTTGCGGCGGGTCAGGGCGTCCATCAGCGTGTGCTGGAAGGCGTGGCCCAGGTGGAGGGAGCCGGTGACGTTCGGCGGCGGGATGACGATCGTGTACGGGGGCTTCTCGCTCGCCGCGTCGGCCGTGAAGTACCCACGCTCTACCCAGCGCTCATAGAGCTTCCCCTCTACCTCGGCCGGCGCGTACTGGGTCGGCAGTTCGGAGTGGGGGCTGCTGGGTGTCTGCGTGTTCTCGGTCACGCACGACAGGATACGGGCGGCCCCACCCGCGTTACGAATCCGTTCCACCCTGCGCGGCTCGGCTTGACCGGAGCATGACCGGTCGGCCTGACTGGGCTCATGAACGAGATCACCGGGCAGCCCGCCGCGGCCCCTTCGGTACATCCCTACGCGTCCGTCCCCAACGTCCCGCCGAAGAAGCGCGTGCTCGTGAAGGTCGGGGTGGCGCTGGGGGCCATCGTGGGCGTGGTCGCCGGCAAGGCGGCCGTGACCGCGGTCCTCGACGGCGGCCCGTCCGACGCCGGACGGTACCGGCTGACGCCGCCCGTCTCCTTCCAGGGCCTGACGCTCCAGGACTCCGGGCCGCGCGTCGACGCGATCAAGCTGGGACAGGGCCCGCAGAAGCCGGGCACCAAGCAGGTCGCCGTGGTCTACGCCGACGGGTCGGGCACCGCGCGGCTGGTGGTCAGCGGAGCGGCCGGCCGGTTCGACGACCGGGACCCCGGCTCGGTGCTGACCCGCGCCCTCCACGACATGGGGGTGGCGGACCCGGTCACGGAGTCGTCCGGGACACCGGAGGGAGCCGCCATGCGGTGCGGCACGGTCCACGTCGGCGCCGGCACGCTCCCGGCGTGCATGTGGGCGGACCACAGCTCGCTCGTCACGGTCACGGTTCCCGTGGAGAACCAGCCGGTCGCGCTCGCCGCGCTCGCGGAGCAGACCCGGGCGTTGCGGGGCGTGATGGAGGTCCCGGCGTCGTAGTTCGGTAACGCCTGGGGGCCCGGAGCCCGGACCTGCGGGGCCTTCGGCCAAGATATGACCAACATAAGAAGTTCCTAGAGGGGGACGCGGGTCATGAGTTACAACCAGCCGGGACCGTACGGGCAGCAGCCGCAGCAGCCGGGACCGTACGGGGGCCCGCCGCCGCAGCAGCAGCCGGGTCCCTACGGGCAGCCCGCCCCGCAGCCCGGCTACGGCTACCCCCAGCAGCCCCCGCCGCCGGCCTACCCGCAGCAGCCGGGCTACCCCCAGCAGCCCCCGCAGCAGCCGTACGGCTACCCGCAGCCGGGCATGCCCGCGCAGCCCCCTTACGGCGGCATGCCCCCGCAGCAGCCGCCGAAGAAGTCGAAGGCCGGCGTGGTGATCGCGGTGGTCGTCGTCCTCGGGGTCCTCGCGGGCGCCGGCTGGTACTTCACCAAGGGCGGCGGCGCCTCGGGCAAGGTGGCGGCGGACACCAAGGGCTACAAGCTGGTCGCACCGCAGTCGGTGGACGACTTCAAGCAGGACCCGAAGTACCAGCAGAAGCCCTTCACCGACCAGGACAAGAAGGAAGCCGAAGCGGCGGGCATCAAGAACGCCTCCCAGGTGGGCATGGAGTACCTGGCGGGCGACCCGAAGAACCCGTTGTCGATGAAGGCCCTCAACTTCCAGGGCGTCTACGGCCAGATCGCCGACCCGGAGAAGACCGTGGACGGGTACTTCGCCATGGCCAAGCTGAAGGCCGCCGAGGGCAAGAAGGACGTGACCGCCGAACTCGTCGGGAGCCCCAAGGAGATCAACCCCGCCGGGTTCAAGGGGGCCGTGCTGAAGTGCCAGGAGATAAAGATGACCTTCAAGGACACCGCCTCCAAGGGCCCCAAGGACATGACGGTCCCCGTCTGCATCTGGGGTGACTACAGCACGCTGAGCGTCGTCAGCGCCTCGGACGTGGCCTCCATCCTCGCCGGCAGGCCGGGCTACACCATGGAGCAGACCGCGGATCTCACCGCGAAGCTCTACAAGACCGCCCGCGTCAAGGCCTGATCGAAACGACGCGAAGGGGCGCCCCGGTTGTCCGGGGCGCCCCTTCGCGTATGTCCGTTGCGGCTAGGCCGACTTCTCGTGCGGGCCCTGGTCCTTCGGGACGATGCGCGGGACCAGCGTCGGGTTGACGTTGGAGCGGACCACATCGGCGGTGATGACCACGCGGGCCACGTCCTTGCGGGACGGGACCTCGTACATCACCGACATCAGGACCTCTTCCATGATGGCGCGCAGACCGCGCGCGCCCGTCTGGCGCAGGATCGCCTGGTCCGCGATGGCCTCCAGCGCCTCGCGCTCGAAGTCCAGCTCGACGCCGTCGAGTTCGAACAGCCGCTGGTACTGCTTCACCAGCGCGTTGCGCGGCTCGATCAGGATCTGGAGCAGCGCCTCGCGGTCCAGGTTGTGGACCGAGGTGATGACGGGGAGACGGCCGATGAACTCGGGGATCATCCCGAACTTCACCAGGTCCTCCGGCATGACCTCCTGGAACTGGTTGCTCGCCTCGATCTCCCGCTTCGAGCGGATCGTCGCCGCGAAGCCGATGCCCTTGGCGCCCGCACGCGACTCGATGATCTTCTCCAGGCCGGCGAAGGCGCCGCCCACGATGAAGAGCACGTTCGTCGTGTCGATCTGGATGAACTCCTGGTGCGGGTGCTTGCGGCCGCCCTGCGGCGGGACCGAGGCCGTCGTGCCTTCCAGGATCTTCAGGAGCGCCTGCTGGACGCCCTCGCCACTCACGTCGCGCGTGATCGACGGGTTCTCGCTCTTGCGGGCGACCTTGTCGATCTCGTCGATGTAGATGATCCCGGTCTCGGCCTTCTTGACGTCGTAGTCGGCCGCCTGGATCAGCTTGAGCAGGATGTTCTCGACGTCCTCACCGACGTACCCGGCCTCCGTCAACGCCGTCGCGTCGGCGATGGCGAACGGGACGTTGAGCATCCGGGCCAGCGTCTGGGCCAGCAGGGTCTTGCCGGAGCCGGTGGGACCGAGCAGCAGGATGTTGGACTTCGCGAGCTCGATCGCGTCGTCCCGGCCCTGCGCGCCGCCGTTCTCGCCGGCCTGGACCCGCTTGTAGTGGTTGTAGACCGCGACGGAGAGCGCCTTCTTCGCCGGCTCCTGGCCGACGACGTAGCTCTCCAGGAACTCGTAGATCTCACGGGGCTTGGGGAGTTCTTCCCAGCGGACCTCGGAGGTCTCCGCGAGTTCCTCTTCGATGATCTCGTTGCAGAGGTCGATGCACTCGTCGCAGATGTACACACCGGGTCCTGCGATGAGCTTCTTCACCTGCTTCTGGCTCTTTCCGCAGAACGAGCACTTGAGCAGATCGCCGCCGTCACCGATGCGTGCCACGAGGTGCTTCCCCTTCGCCTGGGAGACGCCTGGTTCAGCGGCTCCTGGTGCCTCATATCCGACGGTACCTTGCCGGGGGCCCCCAACGGGGCCCCCTTGACGTGGTTCACATCGCCGAATGCGACAGCGTGACCACGCCAACTCGCGGCAAGGATCAGACCGCGGTGCTCTTGCGGGTGGAGACGACCTGGTCGATCAGGCCGTACGCCAGTGCGTCCTCGGCAGTGAGGATCTTGTCGCGCTCGATGTCGTCGCGGATCTTCTCGATCGGCGTGGTCGAGTGCTTGGCCAGCATGGTCTCCAGCTGGTCGCGCATGCGCAGGATCTCGTTGGCCGCGATCTCCAGGTCGGAGAGCTGCTCGCGGCCGGTGCCGCCGGACGGCTGGTGGATCAGGATACGGGCGTTCGGCAGGGCCAGGCGCTTGCCGGGGGTACCGGCGGCGAGCAGGACCGCGGCGGCGGAGGCCGCCTGGCCCATGCAGACCGTCGAGATGTCCGGCTTCACGAACTGCATCGTGTCGTAGATCGCCGTCAGCGCGGTGAAGGAGCCACCGGGGCTGTTGATGTAGATGGAGATGTCGCGGTCCGGGTCCATCGACTCCAGGCACAGCAGCTGCGCCATGACGTCGTTGGCGGACGCGTCGTCAATCTGCACGCCGAGGAAGATGATGCGCTCCTCGAAGAGCTTCGCGTACGGGTCGTACTCGCGCACACCCTGCGAGGTGCGCTCGACGAAACGCGGGATCACGTACCGGTTGTCCACCTGAGGGCCGGTGTAGAGGCCGCTCGCGGGAGAGAGGTTGTTCATGTGCATCTGGGTGTTCACCATCCTGGTGGCGTTCTGCGGGCGGGAGCTTGCCTGGTGCGGGGCCGGGGATCAGGCCCCGGTGCCGCCACCGCCGGGGACCAGGGACGCGGCGGAGATGATCTCGTCGATGAGGCCGTACTCCTTGGCCTCCTCCGCCGTGAACCAGCGGTCGCGGTCGCCGTCGCGGATGATGGCCTCCACGGTCTGGCCGGAGTGGTGAGCGGTGATCTCGGCCATCCGCTGCTTGGTGCGCAGCAGGTACTGGGCCTGGATCTTGATGTCCGAAGCGGTGCCGCCGATGCCGGCGGAGCCCTGGTGCATCAGGATGTCGGTGTTCGGGAGCGCGAAGCGCTTGCCGGCCGTACCGCCGGTGAGCAGGAACTGGCCCATGGAGGCCGCCATGCCCATGCCGATGGTGACGATGTCGTTCTTGATGTACTGCATGGTGTCGTAGACCGCCATGCCGGCCGTCACCGAGCCGCCGGGGCTGTTGATGTACAGGTAGATGTCCTTCTCCGGCTCGGCGGCCAGGAGGAGGAGCTGCGCGGTGATCTTGTTGGCGATGTCGTCGTCGACCTGCTGGCCGAGGAAGATGATGCGCTCGCTGAGCAGCCGGTTGTAGACATGGTCGCCGAGGCCACCACCGATGGACGGCTCACCCGCGGCGTAAGGCTTCAGATTCGTCACGTATCCACCTGCTCGTCTCCGACGGCCACATGCCGTCTCAGCGTCTCTTTCTGGGGCGCGGACCAGCCGGTGCGAACGATGTCCGCCGGCGTCGGGTACTCCCGTGCCCTCGTATTCATGGACCCTAACGCGCAGGTCGGACAACGCCATCCCGCTTCCCGAACTGTTCGCTCGGAGCGCAAGGTCCCGGGCCCTTCCCGCGGTACGACGGAGGGCCCGGACGCGACCGCGTCCAGGCCCTCCGGGGCACTGCGGGGCGGGCGGCGCGTATGGGCCCGCCCGGGGTGTTACTTGGCCTCGTCGCCCTCGGTCTCGGCGTCGGCCTCCACGGCCGCCTCGACCGTCTCGGCGGCCGTCTCGACCTCGTCCTCGTCGTCGGAGAGGTCGACGACCTCACCGTTGGTGTCGACGACCTTGGCGGCCTCGACGACGACCGCGAGGGCCTTGCCGCGGGCGACCTCGCCGACCAGCATCGGGACCTGGCCGCCTTCGACGACCGCCTGGGCGAACTGGTCGGGGGACATGCCGGAGGACTGCGCGCGGCGCATGAGGTGCTCGGTCAGCTCCTCCTGGTTGACGCCCAGCTTCTCCTTGTTGACCAGGGCGTCCAGCAGGAACTGGGTCTTGATGCCCTTGACGGCCTGCTCGGCGGTCTCGGCGTCGAACTCCTCGACCGTCTTGCCCTGGATCTCCAGGAACTTCTCCAGGTCCAGACCCATCTGGCCGAGCTGGTGGTGCTCCAGGTTGTGCTTGCGGGTCTGCACCTCGTCCGCGAGCAGCTTCTCGGGGACGGGGATCTCCGCGAGCTCCAGGAACTTCTCCAGGACGCGCTCCTGGGCCTGGGTGGCCTGGTCGTACTGCTTCATGTTCTCGAGGCGCTTGCGGCTGTCCGCCTTGAGCTCTTCGAGGGTGTCGAACTCGCTCGCCATCTGCGCGAACTCGTCGTCCAGCTCCGGCAGCTCACGGGCGGAGACCTTGGTGACCTTGACGGTGACCTCGGCGTCCTTGCCCTCGGCGGAGCCGCCCTTGAGCTGGGAGGTGAAGGTGGCCTCGCCACCGGCCTCCAGGCCCTTGACGGCCTCGTCGATGCCGTCGAGGAGCTCGCCCGAGCCGATGGTGTAGGAGACGTCCTGGGCGACACCGTCCTCCAGCACCTCGCCCTCGACCTTGGCCTCCAGGTCGATGGTGACGACGTCGCCGTCCTGGGCGGCGCGCTCGACGTCCTTCGTGGACGCGAAACGGTCGCGCAGCTGCTCGACCGACTTCTCGACGTCCTCGTCGGTGACCTCGACGGCGTCCACGGTGACCTCGATGCCGGAGTAGTCCGGGATCTCGATCTCGGGGCGGACGTCCACCTCGGCGGTGAAGGTCAGCAGCTCGCCGTCCTTCAGCTCCGTGATGTCGACCTCGGGCTGACCCAGCGGGTTCAGGTCGGCCTCGTTGACGGCCTCGGTGTAGAACTTCGGGAGGGCGTCGTTGACGGCCTCCTCCAGCACCGCACCGCGGCCGAAGCGCTGGTCGATGACGCGGGCCGGGATCTTGCCCTTGCGGAAGCCCTTCACCGTGACCTGCTGGTTGATCTTCTTGTAGGCCGCGTCGAGGCTGTCCTTGAGCTCCTCGAAGGGCACCTCAACAGTGAGCCGAACCCGAGTCGGGTTCAGGGTCTCCACGGCGCTCTTCACGGTTCGGTCTCCTTGTGGCTGACTGCTGGGGGTTCTGCCGTCACGCTGCGATTCAGCGGTTCAGCGGATTCGGCCCGGCATCAGACACACGGGCACGCAGCTTGCATAGTAACCGCAAGCGGCAATCAGCCCACAACGCGACCACCGGGACGATCTTCGGTGAGGCGCGCCCGGGACACTGCCCGGCGGCAGCATGGGGACACTGCGTGGAGAAGGTGCTACTGGTCGGGGTGGCCGGATTCGAACCGACGACCTTCCGCTCCCAAAGCGGACGCGCTACCAAGCTGCGCCACACCCCGTCGGTGCGACACGTAGGGTACATGCCCGAAGACGGTCCGACGCGCGGGTTTCCCGGGGATACGGCCGCGCCCGGGCACACGAGCGGGGCGGCGGACCGAAATGTGGTGTGCGATCCCCCCGCACGACCCGCTAGGATGCTGTCCGTGCCGCGGTCCCCGGACCTGCGGCGCGCGCGTTGCGGGTGTAGCTCAATGGTAGAGCCCTAGTCTTCCAAACTAGCTACGCGGGTTCGATTCCCGTCACCCGCTCTGAACACTCAAGGGCCAGGTCAGAGGACGTCTCCTCCGCCTGGCCCTGAGTCGTTTCCGGGGGCCGTGATCAGTCGTCCGTGTCCCCCGCGTGCCCCTTGCGCCCGTCCGTGTCTTTTCTGCCCTTCTCCACGAGCCCGCTCAGTGCGTCGGCGATCAGCCGGTCCCGGTCCGCACTGGCGTGCTGGTAGATCAGCGCGGCGCGGGCGGTGCTGTGGCCCATTCGCGCCATGAGCTCCCGTGTGCTGGCTCCCGTGGACGCGGCCAGGGTGTTGCCCGTGTGCCGAAGATCATGGAAATGAAGCCCCTTGATCCCTGCCTCGCGACACGCTTTATGCCACAGCCGGTTGAAGTGGTTCCGGCGCGGGGTGGCCTTCTTGGCCCCGATGAAGACACGCCCATCCGCCCCCGGTTCGGCGTACAGACTCAGGTGCACGCGGATGTCCCGGAGGATCACGCCGGGGATGGAGACCGTCCGCTTGCCCGCGGCGCTCTTGGGCGCCTTGATCTCCCGTTGCCCGTTCCCCAGCTCGGCGACGGACCGCCGGACGCGCACGGTGCCGTGCTCCAGGTCGATGTCCCGCCGGTGCAGGCCGATCAGCTCGCCCCAGCGCAAGCCGAGGAACCCGGCCATGAGCACGAGGGTGCGGTAGCGCGGCTGAATCACATCGGCCAGTGCGTACACCTCCTGCACGGTGGCGGTCGGCCGCTCCGGCGTGTGGACGGTGCTGGCTCCCTTGACCTGGCACGGGTTCCGCCGGATCAGCTGGTCTGACACGGCGGTGCCCAGGATGGCGCGCAGGAGGGCGTACGCCTTGGCCACGGTGGTGGGCCCGGTGCCGGCGGCGAGCTTGTCGGCGCGCCAGCGCCGCACGAGGGGCGGCGAGATCTCCGCCAGGTTGACGGAGCCGAGGACCGGCTCCAGGTGGTGCTTGAGAAGGGACCGGTAGAGCTGCCGCGTGGTGCTGGTCAGCTCGCGCTCTTTGATCCAGGCGAGGGCGTACGGCCCGAAGGGGACCTTCCCCGCGTCCGGGTCGTGCCAGTCGCCCCGCCGCATCTCGGTCTGCTTGTCGGCAAGCCAGTCATCCGCGTCCCTCTTGGTGCGGAACGTCTCCGGAGCGGGACGCAGCTGCCCGTCCGGGCCGAGGTACCGGGCCTGGTAGCGACCTGAGGGCAGCTTCCGCACCCGCCCGAACTGCCGGCGCTTCGCGGCCATCAGGCAGCCACCCCCATACGGCGGCGGGGCTCGACGGTGCGGGCGGCAATGTACTCCCGCACGGCGCTCTCCGGGATGCGGACGTGCCTGCCGACCTTCACATAGGTGATCCGTCGCTCCTCGATCAGGCGGCGGGGGAACCTCACGGTGGTACCCAGCAGTTCGGCGACCTGGACGACGCTGAGGTAGCGCTCATTCATGCTGCTCTCCTTGCAGGGCTTCGCGGGCGGTCTGGCGGTTGAGCTGGATGTCACGGGCGATGGTGGCGGCGAGGACGGATTCCCCCGGGCTGTGGCCGTGGCCGGCGTACTGCCAGGAGGCGAGGACGAGCACGGTGTCCGGCTCGACGTCGCCGAGCCCGCGTGCTTCGCGTTCCTGCGCGGCGCGGTAGTCGGCGCGGGTCTGGCGGAGGGCGCCGAGAGTGGTGGAGTACCGGCGGGACTTGGTGGAGAAGTGGCCGCGGAAGCCGAGCATGTGCGACCAGGCGGCGAGGCGGCGGTCCGGATAGAGCGGGTCGAGGTCGAGGCAGGCTCCGATGAGGCGGGCGGTGTGGTCGGGGACGTCGAGGAGGACCAGGGCCTCCCGGTTGCCGATGCGGCGGTCGAGGGTGCCCGTGTTCTCAGCCGCTTTGGTGGCGTACTTGGCGACGTACGAAGCCACGGCCTGTTCGGTGATGTCGGAGCCGTCGCCGAACGCCTTGATGGGGCGGACGTCGAGCTGGGCGCCCCAGCGGAAGGTCCGGGCGGGCTGGTCGGCGACGGCCGGGACGGTGATCGACGTGTACGAGTGGGCGACGGCGGCCCGGATCGAGCGGTCCAGGAGTCCAGTGCTGGCCCACGAGGGCGGCGGGCTGGAGGGGCCGGTGGGTCCGTCGATGCGGATCACGGCGTGGAAGTGGATGGCACCGCGCTTCTGGAACTCGGCGACCTTGCCGTAGGAGATCCGGGCGATGGCGTGCAGCTCCCTTTGGGTCAGCCCGGCGGAGGCGGCGATCTCGCGGCGCAGTCGGGTCGTAAAGCGTTGCCAGAGCTGCCCGGCGTGGTTGTTGAAGAGGACGGCCGCGGCGTAGTCGTAGGTGGTCGGGTCGAGGGCAGTACCGAGTTCGGCGGCGTCCTCCTGGTGGTGCACGCCGCAGCGGCAAGGGCGACCGGCCGGGCGGTTGTGGACCGGGCCGAAGGAGGGAGCGGTGAGGGTCGCGAAGACGCGGGGGTGTTCGCGGACGGTGGCGGGGATGTCGCGGCGGTCGTCCCCGGCGAGCCCGGCCCGGATGAGGTGGTACGCGTCGCCCGCGTAGGTCCACGCGCAGGCGGGACAGCGGGAGGCGCGCCGGTTGCCGCAGGCGATGCGCAGGCGGGCCCCCGGTTCGGTCTCGGTGGAGTAGCGGTGGAGGATCTCGCCGCTGGTCTTGTCCTTGGCGACGGTCCAACCGGTGATGTGGATGGGGTCGGAGCACCCGCCGGTGCGGTGGATCTGGTCGGCCCAGCGCTGGTAGTCGGGGGCGGAGGCCACCCTCAGCATGTCGCCGAGGGTGGCCGGGTCCTGGAGCAGGTCGGTCACGCGGCCACCATCCGGCGGGGGCGGCGGATGGAGCGCATGCCGGTGCCGTGGCAAGCCGGGCAGTGGGCGGTGATGGTGCGCAGGGCGCCGGTGCGGTCGCGGCCGCCGAGGGTGATGTGGACGGCGGGGAAGCCGCCGCAGTCGGGGCAGGGCTCGGCGGGCAAGGCCATGGGCTGGGCCATGATGTGGGTTCCTTCCGGTTCGTTGGATCGGGCAGGAGCACGGCGCCGGGACGGCGGAGACTTGGCGGTTGAGGCCGTCCCGGGGCCGGTCAGTGGCTCTTGAACTCCTGGCGCAGGGCGCGGACGAGGAAGAGCAGGACGACGGCGCTGACGGACAGGGCGACCGCGGTGACGGCGACCGCCAGGAGCAGCGAGACGGCGACGGAGGCCAGGGCGAGGACTCCAGCGACTCCGCCGGCGGCGAGAGCGAGCGCGGTGCCGGGCGACGGCTGGACCAAACCGCCCAGGGCGGTCGGGTGCTTCGCGGGAACCGGGGACGATGCCGGCTGCTCAACGGGTGTGGGGGTGGGGCGGATGGTCGCCGGGGCGTAGGTGTCGGGCCGGGGGTACTGGGGCTTGAACACGGCTGTTCTCCTTCCGGGGCGGGCTACTTGTTGATCGCGGTGTCGATGGCCGGGGCGAGGAAGCTGTCCGCGAGCAGGAAGCCGCCGAGAAGGATCACGGCGACGAGCCAGAGCGGCGGGCGGATGAGCTTGTAGCCGAGGACACCGACGACGAGGAGGGCGAACCAGAGCGGTACGTCCATGGCGTTGGCCTTTCGGGTCAGCTGACGCGGCAGCGGTGGGAGCGGGCGGCGAGCTGGGCGCCGGTCGAGGAGCTGTAATCGGAGGACCAGCCGCAGCCGTCGGTGGTGCAGACGGCGGTGTCCTTGGTGCGGCCACGGCGGTCGCGGTAGGTGCCGATCTGGACGGGGCCGATCTTCATCAGGGAGCGGAAGTTGATCCGGACGGGCATGGCGGTCTCCTGTCAGGCGAGTTGGGCGGCGATGGCTTCCGCCATCTGGGGCGGGACGCCGAGCCGGGCGCGCAGGGTCTCGGTGTCGATGTCCGAGCCGGTCCGGGTGCGGTGGTCGGCGGCGATCTTCTGGGCGTGGGCGACGAGGGCGGGCGGAGCGCTGACCGGCGGCGTCGGGGTAGACAGAGTGGGAACCGGGGCGTCCTGTACGCCGGGTTCTGTCGCCCGGTCGAACACGGGCAGAGGTACTTGCACAGGCTCCGTCTCAGGAGGCGACGTAGGCCGGTGGACCAAGAGCGTGCCGCCGAGGAAGGCGAGGGCGGGCCACCCGGCGACGAGGATGCGCAGCCATGCGGGTACGTCCCCCAGGTCGAGTAGGCCGGCGGTCGCGACGTTCGCGCCGAGCGAGGCGGCGAGAGCGACGGCGAACCAGGACCAAGCCGAGCGCGACGGCTCTCCCGCGTCCCGCAGGGTGCGGAGGCGGTGCCAGGCGGCGACAAGGAGCAGGTCCACGCTGATGGGGTAAGCCCAGGCTTTCCAGCCGTCCTGTCCGGCGGCCGCGGCGAGGTCGTGAAGATGGGCGAAGGAGAGGGCTCCGGCAATGACGGCCTGGACGAGGACGGCGTCCGGGCGGACCAGGCGGGGCATGGTCTTCACCTCCGTTTCGGGCATGGGGTGGGTAGGGACCCGGCGCGTTGAGGTAGCGCCGACCGGGGGTGGGCCAGGTGCTTAGAAGGCACCTGCTGTATTGGGCTTCGGCTGCACTTTGCCGACGAGCACGCGGGCCGGGAGCACGGGCCGGAAGGGGGCCAGCTCCGGAATCGCCGGGGTGCGGTAGGCGTGGGCGTTGCAGATGTCCACGGCTTGGCGCAGCGTCGTGTGCGGGGCCCGGATGCGGGACCAGCCGCCGGAGGAGTCACCTGCCACGGCGGTGCCGGGGCGGTCCTTGTCGATCTGGACGGCGGCGAGGACGGCGTCCGGGGAGATGTCGCCGAAGGCCATGTTCGCCGAGGTCTCGTCGTTGACGCGATGGGCGGTACGGCCGGTGAGCTGGGCGCGGAGCATGGTGATGCCCTTGCCGAGCTCTGAGCCGAAGCGCTGGCCGCAGACTTCCAAGTAGATGCCGGCGGCGCGGCCGAGCTGGGCGAGTCGGACCAGGTTGGTGATGATCTGGTCGCGCCGTACTTCTTCGGCCTTGCTGGCTGCGAGGGCCAGCTCCGCGACTTCGTCCACCAGGAGTACGACGGGTACGGGGCGAAGGTGCGCGGGCAGATCCCAGATGTCGGCGGTGATCTCCGTATCCGGCAGGTCTGCGCTGATGCGCTGTTCGGCTCGGATGACCTCGTACACCCGGGCCATGTACTGAACGAGTGCGCCCAGCAGATCAGCCGCGGCAGCAGGGTTGTCCGCGAGGGCGGTGAAGCGCCGTGCCAGCGGGGAGAGTTCCACCCCGTTCTTGCAGTCGATGCCGACGAGCGCGACGTTCTGTGAAGCCAGCCCTGCGACCAGCGTGCGCTGGTAGACGGACTTGCCTGACTGGGTCGCCCCGACGTTCAGGGCATGCGGGACTGCTCGGTAGTCCCGGTAGTGAATCTCCCCGTCCTCCCGCAGCGCTACGGGTATCCGCAGCACTTCGGTAGATCGGGTAACTGGCATCCGCACCCGCTTGAGTACGTCGTATCCGGTCATCCGCAGCTCCACGACGCCGGAGCGGATCTCCCGGGAGACGACGTTGTGCAGGACGAAGGAGTGCCGGAGCCTGTCGGACGAGGCGGAGAAATCGAACGCGTCCTGACCGGGACGGAGTTTCAGCCGCAGGACGAGGCCGGTCGCGGTGGGTCGCAGCCGCAGAATGCGGGGCGAGCGGGACTCGGGGACGGGGCGGTTGGCCACTCGGGCCAGCGTGAGCCGCCAGCGGGAGGGCGGGACGGTGAGCCCGCAGGCGTCCATCACCGCGCGGTAGCGGACCAGGACCCGGATCACCGCGAAGGTGACGCCGAAGGTCATCCAGTACCAGGTGGGCCGCTGCCAGCGCAGGACGAGCGCCAGCACGAGGACCACCAGCAGCGTGACCCATAAGGCGGTCATGCTCAGCCCGCCTTGGCCAGCGAGGTGACGGCGACGGCACGGAAGCTGATCCCGTGGCGCTTCTGGCCGTTGAACTCATTCTCCCAGGGCCGGGCGACCAGGCCGGTCAGGGCAACGGGGGTGCCCATGGCCAGCTCACCGGAGATGTCGGGCTCCGCCACGGTCACGGAGATGACCTCGGCGTTGCCGTTCATCACGAACAACACGTCCACGTTCATCAGGTTGTTGCCGCTCTCGTTGTCGACGGCGACCTGACCGGTCTTCTTGTCACGCATCTTGAGCTGCGGGGGCTGGGCGACCATCACGGTCGCGCCGTTGGTGTCGACGGGAATTTGACGCACAGCAGATCACTCCTCTATAGATGCCGAACTCCGCCACTCATGTACATGAGTGACATGAAGAAGAGTGCCCGACTCCTATACATGAGTCAACCCGCTACGCGAGGAAATCGCAGCGGGCTGTGGAGAGTTGAGCGCGCGTCAGTCGCGGGCGGGGATCCGGTACTCGAAGACGAACTGGTCAGCGGCCATGAGGGTGTCGCAGACCTCCACCACCCGGCCTTCCTCCGTGACCGCGTCGCGGAGCAGGTGCACCACCGGGGCGCCCGGACTGAGGGCCAGCTCTGTTGCCTCCGCTTTGGCGGCCGGCCTTGCCTGGAGTGTCTCTACGAACTCCGCGAAGACGTGACCTTGATCCTCAAGCCGGGCGTAGATGCCACCCGGGCCGGGGTTCTCGGCGAACAGCTCCGGGATGTCCTTGACCACGTCCCAGGGCAGGTACGAGGTAGCCGTCTCCACGGGTGTCCCGTTCCGGAAGTACAGGCGTCGCCGAGCCAGGACCTGAGTCCCCGCAGTGACTCCGAGCCTCTCCGCGATCTCCTCCGAAGCCTCCATCGGCCCGATGAACAGCACGCTCACCTTGGCCTCGGCCCCGGACTGCGCGGACTCGGCGAGGTACGCCGCCCTGCCCTCCTGCCGATGCGTGCGCCGGAAGCGGTCCGAGGACCGGTGCCGTACCGGCGGCCGGGCCTTCACCAGAGACCCCTTGCCGTGCCGCGTCTCCACCAGGCCGCTCGCGCGGACCTCCACCATGGCCTTGCGGATCGTTCCGCCGGAGACGCCGTAACGCTCCACCAGCTCGGACTCACTCGGCACCATGTCGCCGGCACTCAGCACCCCGGCGCGGATCTGCTGGACGATGTCGTCGGCGATCTGCACGTACCGAGGTACGGCCCTGCCACCTCCCACTGCGGTTCCCATAGTCCTTCTCTTCCTCCTATGCTCCTGTACATGAGTACGGGTTCCCCGCAGGACAAGTCAACGCCACTGCACTCCGTGTCCGTCGCCGGGGCAGTGCTCCGCGAGGACGGCCGACTCCTGGCGATCCGTCGCGCCGACAACGGGACTTGGGAACTGCCGGGCGGAGTCCTCGAACTCACCGAGTCCCCGGAGGCCGGCGTCCGCCGCGAGGTCCTGGAGGAGACGGGCATCGAGGTCGAGGTAGACGAGCTCACCGGCGTCTACAAGAACACGACCCGAGGCATCGTCGCCCTGGTCTTCCGCTGCAAGCCGTCCGGTGGCACCGAGCGCACCTCGGAAGAATCGACCGCGGTTGCCTGGCTCACCCCGGACGAGGTCGCAGCCCAGATGTCCGAGGTCTACGCGATCCGCCTCCTGGACGCCTTGGACGACGCGGGCCCGCACGTCCGCAGCCACGACGGCCGCCAACTACTCACAGCGTGACCCGCGACGAAGCGGTACGACTCGTCGCACGGCTCATGGACGGCAGCATCACCGATGAGGCCGAAGTTGACGCGACCGTTGACGCCCTGAGGCTGGCACTGCGATGCCCGCACATCAGCGACTACATCTACTGGGACTTCGATCCCAACCTGAGCGCCGAGAAGATCGTGGACCGAGCCCTGGCATACCGGCCCTTCGCACTCTGAGCCGGGCGACGCGGTAAGAGTTTCCCTACTTCATCAAGGGCGCTTCCGCCGCCAAGGCGGCGTCGCGCGCCCGTCGCCCCGGGCCTGCGCTCCTGTCTCCGCCCCGCTCCAGCCCGGACCGCCGGCCGCGCGCCAAAGGCTAAGGACTTGATGGGACATATGCGCCCGGCCTGATCGGTATGCCGTCCGTCAAGGCGATGCCTCCGGCGGGGGCGCTCTGACTCTGGGATGCGGGGGCCAGTCGTGCGGCCCCCGGCTGCGTTGTGGTTCGGGGTGGGGGCTGTCATCCCGCCTGCCGTCGTCCCAGGGCAAGCCGTAGCAGACCAGCCGCCAGGGGCCCAGGTCATTCGTCCAGCAGGGCGCTCCACCTGGGCCCCTGGCGGCTGCCCTGCTACCACTCCGTGTGGGACGACGGCAGACGGGATGACAGCAGGGACGCGCTGTGGCTGGTGAAGCCAATCGGGGCCCGGCCTGCCTTTGCGGCGAACCGGAAACTCTATGGATCCACGTTCTGGCCCACAGTAAAGTTTCGTCAGGCAGGCTTTCGACGGATGGAGGAGCATGGCACTGGATGACGGCCTAAACGCGGCTCTCAGCCCTCTCCACTTTGGATTCAATGCACCATTGTGGGCAAGCGTAATTAAGTTGCAGGTCTCCAGAGTCAAACCCATTGAGGATATGGCCGTCCGTTATTTTGGCGCCTGGAAGGCAGCCCAGGAGGGGCGGGCAACTGCTGACCAATTGGCCTTGAATGAAGAACTGGTGGCAACTCTTTTGGTCAACCCAGAGGCGGACCACGCATTTCAAGTGCTCTTCCACCCCACTGCTTCGAAGGACGCGGCACTGCTGCTTGTAGCCATGCGAGGCTTGCTGTCATCTGCTGAGCAGATGGTCAAGCAGGCAGAGCCGCTGGGAAAGGGCGCTGCCCTGCAGCAAGCTGTTGGCGTATTCACCAAGTCTCAGCCCTTCGTGAAGCTGTTCCGCGACGTACTCATCCACAATGATGAGTATTCTGTGGGTCTCGGGCGACAGCGCAATAAAGCAACGATTCCCGACAAAGGCATGGGAGTTGTTCAGAACGATGACGGGCGCATCGTTGTGACATGGGGTGGGCATGAAATGTATCTGCTGCAGGCGGCTGATGACTCCCTGATTCTCTGGCGGGCTCTATGCGACGAATACTGGGGTAAGCTTCTAGCCAAGTAGCGCTATTTGTTTCCGGCACCTTGGCGAAGAGCGATCCGGGCGGGCAGAGATCGCGAAGTCCTGCTCTAGAGATGGGCGTGATAGCCCAGCAATGAGGCACCGCAAGCGACCGTCACCGTCCGGTGGTGGCACCTTCGGGGCCTCAAAGCAGCCGGTACGACCGGCGCTGGCCGGTCTGGCTGGATACGGATCAGAAGGTGCGGCGGCCGTGGCGAGCGCACCATGGTCATCAGGGACGACTACCTTCCCGGGTCGGCCACCATCGCCAAGACCCCCGCGCTGAGGGGCTGATGGATCGCTCCAGGGGCCCTAAGGGTTGTCCCGAAACTGCTGATCACGGGTGAGATGATCTTGGTGTGGCTGGTGTGATCACGGCGTCGGAGCCGTCCTGGATAGCCCCGTTC
>NZ_JBHVYA010000003.1:0-296654 GCF_042881255.1 Streptomyces sp. NPDC058279
TCAAAGGAACCTCATCCACCGAAGTGGACGGGGTATCAACTTCTGGCGTTGATTTTTGGCACG
Organism: Streptomyces sp. NPDC058279; assembly: GCF_042881255.1. Lineage (NCBI taxonomy): Bacteria > Bacillati > Actinomycetota > Actinomycetes > Kitasatosporales > Streptomycetaceae > Streptomyces > Streptomyces sp. NPDC058279. The sequence goes on from NZ_JBHVYA010000003.1 coordinate 64, forward strand.
CTGTTGAGTTCTCAAGGAACGGACGCTTCCTTCGTACTCACCCTCGCGGGTTTTCCTCCGGGCGCTTCCTTTGTTCTTCGTTTTGTTCTTGCGTTTCCGACTCTATCAGACTCTTTCGCGCTCTTTTTCCGCCTCCCAGGTCTTCGCTTTCGCGCTTCCCTTTTCGGCGAGTCCGACTCTATCAGTGCTTTTCCGGCTCTCTGACCACTCGCCGTTCTGCCGGAAGGCACACGAAGAGGGTCGGAGCTCAAGATCGGTACTTCAGAGGAGGGTTCCCGTCCATCGGCGGTTCGCGAGATGTTCACGCGGCACGTCCCGGCGGGACTCACGACAGTACAGGGCCGGGAGTGCCCAGGCAAATTGATTCAGGCTATGGTCTAGTCCACTACGTTGGTGTCGCGGCAGCGCGTTTGTGCCCCCTTCGCCGGGGAGCATTTCGTGCCGAACCGGGACATCTCATGACTTACCCTTCTCAAAGTAGGCCGTCCTGACAGATTGTGACGGCCACTCGAAGAAGCCCCACCCCCTGGGAGGCCCTCCATGACCAGCGTGACGTCCCCACTTGCCGGGCGTGCCATCGGACTCGCGGCAGTGCCCGATCCGGTGTTCTCCGGCGCGATGGTGGGACCGGGCACCGCTATCGATCCCGTGCGTGAAGCCTCGGAGGCGGTGGCGCCCGTGGACGGTGTGGTCGTCTCCCTGCACCCGCACGCGTACGTGGTGGTCGACGGTGAGGGGCACGGCGTGCTCACTCACCTCGGGATCGACACCGTTCAGCTCAACGGCGAGGGCTTCGAGCTGCTCGTCAACAAGGGCGACACCGTGACGCGCGGCCAGGCCGTCATCCGCTGGAACCCGGCGGCGGTCGAGGCCGCCGGCAAGTCGCCCGTCTGTCCCGTCGTCGCGCTGGAGGCGTCCGCGGACTCCCTCTCCGACCTCGTCGAGGCCGGGGACGTGAAGGCGTCGGACGTCCTCTTCAGCTGGCAGTGACGTACCGCCCGCGAGGGCGCGTCGGACATCCACCGCGGCTGGCTGGGCCCGCCGCTCAATCGGAGACGGTGAAATGGAGACAACGCTGCGAGGCGTCGGCGTGAGCCACGGTGTGGCGATCGGCGAGGTGCGGCACATGGGCACGGCGGTCCTCGAACCGCCGGCCAAGCAGATCACCGCGGACGAGGCGGAGCGCGAACAGGGGCGTGCCCGTCAGGCCGTGGAGGCCGTGTCGGCCGACCTCATGGCGCGCGGCCACTTGGCCGGGGGGGAGGCCCAGCACGTGCTGGAGGCCCAGGCGATGATCGCCACGGACCCCGAGCTGATGGCGGACGTGGACCGGCGGATCGCCGTCGGGAGCACCGCCGAGCGCGGGATCTACGACGCGTTCGCCTCCTACCGGGACCTGCTCGCGGGCGCCGGGGAGTACATGGCCGGCCGGGTGGCCGACCTGGACGACGTGCGCAACCGCATCGTGGCCCGGCTGCTGGGCGTGCCGATGCCGGGTGTGCCGGACAGCGACGAGCCGTACGTACTGATCGCGCGGGACCTGGCGCCCGCCGACACGGCGCTGCTCGACCCTGCGCTCGTGCTGGGTTTTGTCACCGAGGAGGGCGGCCCGACCAGCCACAGCGCGATCCTCGCGCGGGCTCTGGGCGTGCCGGCGATCGTCGCGCTGCCCGGGGCGTGCGAGATCGCGGAGGGCACGCTCATCGCGGTCGACGGCAGTACGGGTGACCTGTTCGTCGACCCGTCCGACCGCAAGCGGGCCGAGCTGGAGGCCGCGGCTGCCGAGCGGAGGGCGGCGCTCGCCGCGTCGTCGGGGCCGGGGGCCACCTCCGACGGGCACAAGGTGCCGCTGCTGGCGAACGTGGGCGGTCCCGCGGACGTGCCGGCGGCCGTCGAGGCGGGGGCGGAGGGCGTGGGTCTGTTCCGCACCGAGTTCCTGTTCCTGGACGACAGCAAGAAGGCGCCGTCCGAGGAGAAGCAGGTCGAGTCGTACCGCAAGGTGCTGGAGGCGTTCCCCGAGGGCCGGGTCGTCGTACGGGTCCTGGACGCCGGCGCCGACAAGCCGCTGGACTTTCTGACGCCGGGCGACGAGCCGAATCCGGCTCTGGGCGTGCGGGGCCTGCGGACCCTGCTCGACCACCCGGAGGTGCTGCGTACGCAGCTCTCCGCGCTGGCCAAGGCGGCCGAGGGACTGCCGGTCTACCTGGAGGTCATGGCTCCGATGGTGGCGGACCGGATCGACGCCAAGGCGTTCGCCGACGCCTGCCGCGAGGCCGGGCTGCGGGCGAAGTTCGGGGCGATGGTGGAGATCCCCTCCGCCGCGCTGCGCGCGCGCTCGATCCTCCAGGAGGTCGAGTTCCTGTCGCTGGGAACGAACGACCTGGCGCAGTACGCCTTCGCCGCGGACCGTCAGGTGGGCGCGGTGTCGCGGCTTCAGGACCCGTGGCAGCCGGCGTTGCTGGACCTGATCGCCATGTCGGCCGAGGCGGCCAGGGCCGAGGGCAAGAGCTGCGGTGTCTGCGGTGAGGCCGCTTCCGACCCGCTGCTGGCGTGCGTGCTGACGGGTCTGGGTGTCACCTCCCTGTCCATGGGTGCCGCCTCCATTCCGTATGTGCGGGCGACGCTGGCCAAGCACACGCTGGCGCAGTGCGAGCGGGCCGCGGCCGCGGCCCGTGCGGCGGACACGGCCGAGGAGGCCCGGGTGGCGGCGCAGGCGGTCCTCTCCGGCGAGTAGCAGCGGATCGCGCTCCGTCGGGTCGAGGGGTCTTCGCCGGTGGCGAGGGCCCCTCGACCGTTTCCGGCGCCGGTCAGTGGTGGGGGTCCGGGTCGTCCACCTCGTAGCCCGGGCAGTACTCCACCCCTGGTTCGGGGGCGACGGGGTCACCGGTGTCCGCGTCGGTGCAGTAGGCGTTGAAGACCGCCGCCGCGGAGAGGGCGACCAGGCGGCCGCGGTCCAGACGCCAGCCGTGGACACGGTCCGGGCAGTCCTCGGAGGTGCTGCGGAGCACCAGTCCCCCGGCGCCGCCGAGGGCGATGCCCGCGGCCAGGACGGTCACGAAGTCCATGCCTTCGCGACCCTCGATCCGGGGCCGGGACTCGGCTCCGGGCGCCTCGGCGTGCAGGACGGCCACGAGTTGTTCGGTGTCGGTGGGCACGCTGCAGACGAGGTGGTGGTGGCCGGGTCCGGCGCCGTCGACGAGGCGTTTGAGCGCGCCCGCGGCGCGTTCGAAGGAGGCTTGGCCGATGTCCTCGCCGCAGTCCGCGCAGGTGCCGACGCCGGCGAGGAGAGTGGTGGCGTACTCCCAGGTGGCCTGCCGGACGGCCTCGTCGAGCAGGAGCGGGACCAGTTCCGCGATGGGTTGGCCCGTGTAGGGGAGGCTGCCGCTCGCGCCGGCGAGTTCGGCGGTGAAGCGGGTCCTGGCCTCGGCGGTGTCCGGGTCGAGGCCGTGTTCCGTGCAGTAGTCGGCGTACTCCTCGGGGTCGAAGAGGGCGACGGTGGCGTGTACGCCCTGCGCGGCGAGGGAGCGGAGCAGGGCCTCCACGTGTTCGAGGTAGTCGGCGTAGTCGCAGTGGGTGTCGAACGGGAAACTGCGGTAGTGGCGCATGGCCGCGAAGTCCCCGGCGTCGGCGAGGAGACCGAGGGTGCTGGGGACTTCGCGGCGCAGTCGGCGGCGCAGCGTTCGGCGGTCGGCGCGGCGGCCGGACCCGCCGGCGCGGGTGGATGTCGTGTCCGTGGCGCCGCCGGTGGTGCTGTTGGTGTGGGTGGTGGCGTTCGTGTCTGGCATGGCTCCCCCTGGGTGTCGCAACGCATTGCTCACTCAGAGTAACCACGACCACTGACAGTCACCTCCGGCCGCGGCCCAGCTCCTCGTAGAAGGCCAGCAGTTCCGGGCGGTCGACCGAACCGATGTTGACCGCCTTGTCCATGGGGGTGCCCTGGAGGAGGCGCTTGACGGGGACCTCGATGCGCTTGCCCGTGAGGGTGTGCGGGACCGCCGGGATCTCGATGATCTCGTCGGGCACGTGCCGCGGGGAGAGCTCCGCGCGGATCGTCGCCTTGATGCGGGCGCGCAGGTCGTCGTCGAGGCCGGCCCCGGGCGCGAGGTGGACGAACAGCGGCATCCAGTAGCCGCCGTTCGGCTCCTCCAGGCCGATGACCAGGGATTCCTTGATCTCGGGGAGGCGTTCGACGGCTTCGTAGATGTCGGCGGAGCCCATCCGGACGCCCTGCCGGTTGAGCGTGGAGTCGGAACGGCCGTGGATGACCACCGAACCGCGGTCGGTGATCGTGATCCAGTCGCCGTGCCGCCAGACGCCGGGGAACATCTCGAAGTAGCTCTCGCGGTAGCGGCTGCCGTCCGGGTCGTTCCAGAAGCGGATCGGCATGGACGGCATGGGGTTGGTGACGACGAGTTCCCCGACCTCCCCGACGAGCGGCTTGCCGGAGGGGTCCCAGGACTGCAGGTCCGTGCCCAGCGAGGGGGCCTGGAGTTCGCCGATGTGGACGGGGAGGGTGGCGACGGCGCCCGCGAAGCAGCTGCAGACGTCGGTGCCGCCGCTGACGGAGGCGATCCAGAGGTCTTCGGCCACCTCGTCGTGCAGCCAGCGGAAGCCGTCGGGCGGCAGCGGCGAGCCGGTGGTGGCGACGCACTTCACGGCGGACAGGTCGTAGTCGCGCGAGGGGTGGACCTCGGCCTTGCGGCAGGCCATGACGTACGCGGCCGAGGTCCCGTACAGGGTGGCCCCGGTCAGTTCGGCGATGCGCCACTGGGCGCCGGTGTCCGGGTAGCCGGGGCTGCCGTCGTAGAGGACGACCGTCGTTCCGGTGAGCAGGCCGGAGACGAGCAGGTTCCACATCATCCACCCGGTGGAGGTGAACCAGAAGAACCGGTCCTGCGGGCCGAGGTCGCTGTGCAGGCCCAGCTGCTTGAGGTGTTCCAGGAGGATGCCGCCCTGGGACTGGACGATCGCCTTGGGCAGGCCGGTGGTGCCGGAGGAGTAGAGGACCCAAAGGGGGTGGTCGAAGGGGACCTGCTCGAAGACCGGCTCCACGTCCGCCGCGACCAGCTCCGGCCAGGCGAGGGCGCCCTCGGGGGCCGGCGTGCCGAGCAGCGGGATGTGGACGACGGCGCGCAGCGAGGGCAGCTCGGCGCGCAGTTCGGCGACGGTGTCTCGGCGGTCGTGTTCCTTGCCGCCGTAGCGGTAGCCGTCGACGGTGAACAGGACGACGGGCTCGACCTGCTGAAAGCGGTCGAGGACGCTGCGGGCGCCGAAGTCGGGGGCGCAGGAGGTCCACACGCCGCCGACGGCAGCGGTCGCGAGGAGTGCGACGACGGCTTCGGGGATGTTGGGGAGGTAGCCGCCGACCCGGTCGCCGGGGCGTACGCCGAGGGCGCGCAGTTCGGCGGCGAGCGAGCCGACCTGGCGGCGGAGCTCGGCCCAGGAGACGGGGACGGGCCGGTGGCCCTCGTCGACGCAGAGCAGGGCCGGCTCGGCGGCGCGGGCCGGGTCCTCGGCGGCGCGCAGGGCGTGCTCGGCGTAGTTGAGGGTGGCGCCGGTGAACCAGCGGGCGCCGGGCATGGAGCGGTCGGCGAGGACCGACTCGTAGGGGGTGCCGAAGCGGACGTCGAACCACTCGGCGACGGCCTGCCAGAACGTGTCGAGTTCGTCGACGGACCACCTGTGGAGGGCGGGGTAGCCGCCTTCGGCGGGGGCGCCGTGGTGCTCGGCGGCCCACTCCTGGAATGCGGTGATCCGGGCCGCGGCGATCCGTTCGGGGCCCGGGGTCCAGAGGGGTTCCGGCGGGGTGGCTGAGGTCATGGGTCGGCTCCCGGTCGACTGTGTGGCTCGCGCTTCGTGTGCGTACGGTGCCATCGCGCGATCGGTGCGCGCGCGGCGGCTCACAGGGACGATGCCATGTGATCGACATCCGCACCAGAGCGGTCCCGGGCGGCGGTGTGATCGTCCCCCGGGCCGCGTCGGCGGGTGAACGGCAGTTGAACGCGGCCCGCTCGGCCGGGGCCGGTGGCAGGGTGAGCGCCATGGACGGTCGTGATCTGGTGCGTGGGGTGTGGGAGATCGGTACGGCGCGCGGACGGCGCGCCTGGCGCGCGGCCTGGGTGCGTCGGCGCGCGGACGCCGTGGGGCTTGCGCGCCGGGGCGCGGAGCGGGCGCGGGTGCCGGGGCTGCTGACGGGTACGGAGCCCAGGCCGGGCGGGGGTGTGCTGCGGTTCGCGCGTTCGGAGCTGCTGGTGCGGGTGACGGTGGGCGGCGCGGTGTTCTGGGGGTGGGACGGGGCGGAGCCGACGCCGTCGTACGCGGTGGTGGGCGAGGGCCCCGAGCCGGATCCGCGCGCCGTACTGGAACCGGACACCGGGGGCGGTTGGCGGGTGGTGTCGGAGCGGGTGACGGTGGCGGTGTCCCGGCAGGGGGCGGTGGAGGTGCGTACGCCGGGCGGGACGGTGTTGCGCCGGGAGGCGCCGCCGCGCTGGTGGGAACCGGTGGAACCGGGCCGGGGCGAAGCGCGGTGGCAGGTGCGCGCGGAGGTCCCGGCGGACGCGCGGTTCTTCGGGCTGGGCGGCCGGGCCGCGGGGCCGCGGCTGCGGGACGGCTCCTACCGGCTGTGGAACACCGATCCGAAGGGCGGTTTCGGGCCGGGTGACGATCCGCTGTACCTGACGATGCCGGTGCAGTGGGTGGTCGCCGACGCGGGGACGCACCTGATGTTCCACGACAACACCTGGGACGGGCACGTGGTGTTGCGCGAGGGCGAGGAGGGGGCGGGTTCGGGGGCGGACCGGCCCGGGACGACGGAACTGCGTGCGGAGGGCGGCCCGTTGCGCTGCTGGGTGTTGGTGGGGACGCCGGCCCGGGTGTCGCAGGTCTGGTCGGGGCTGACGGGGGCGGCGGCCGTGCCCCCGCAGTGGGCGCTGGGCTACCAGCACGCGCGCTGGGGGTTCGGCAGCGCGGCGGAGGTGCGGCGGGTGGTGGCGGGCTACGCGTCGCGGGGGCTCCCCTTGTCGGCGGTGCACCTGGACATCGACCACTACGACGACCACCGGGTGTTCACGGTGGACCGGGAGCGGTTCCCCGACCTGCCCGCGCTGGCGGCTGAGTTGGCGGCGGACGGCGTGCGGCTGGTGTCGATCGTCGATCCGGCGGTGAAGGCCGGCGACGCCCTGCACACGGAAGGGCTGGGGGTCGGCGAGCGGGGGGCGTTCGTGCGGGACGCGCGGGGTCGGGAGGTGCGGGGCGAGGTGTGGCCGGGCGAGTGCGCGTACCCGGACTTCACGGATCCGGCGGTGCGCCGGTGGTGGGGCGGTCTGTACGAGGAGCGCCTCGCGCAGGGCTTCGCCGGTTTCTGGCACGACATGAACGAGCCCGTCGCGTTCGCGGCGTTCGGTGACGCGACGCTGCCCCGTTCGGCGCGGCACGTGCTGGAGGGGGCGGGAGGGGACCACCGGGCCGCGCACAACGTGTACGCGCTGGGGATGGCGCGGGCCGGTTGGGAGGGGTTGCTGCGGCTGCGGCCCGCCGAGCGGCCGTTCCTGTTCTCCCGGTCGGGGTGGGCGGGGATGCAGCGGTACGGGGGCACCTGGTCGGGGGATGTGGAGAGCAGTTGGGAGGGGATGCGGGCCTCCCTCGCGCTGGTGCTGGGGCTGGGCCTGTGCGGGGTGCCGTACTCGGGCCCGGACGTCGGGGGCTTCGGGGGGTCGCCGTCGCCGGAGCTGTTCCTGCGGTGGTTCGAGCTGGGGGCGTTCCTGCCGCTGTTCCGTACGCACGCGGCGATATGGGCGGGTCGGCGCGAGCCGTGGGAGTTCGGGCCGGGGGTCGAGGAGGCGGCGCGGGCGGTGTTGGCGGAGCGGGAGCGGTTGCGGCCCTACTTCGTGACGCTGGCCCACCTGGCGCGGCGGACGGGGGCGCCGTACGTACGGCCGCTGTGGTGGGGAGCGCCGGAGGACCGGAGGCTGCGGGACTGTGAGGACGCGTTCCTGCTGGGGGACGCGCTGCTGGTGGCGCCGGTGTTGGAGTGCGGTGCGGACCGGCGGGCGGTACGGCTGCCGAGGGGGCGCTGGTACGACACGGCCACCGGGGCGGCGCACGAGGGGCCGGGGCAGGTGCTGCTGGACGCCCCGCCGGGGCGGACGCCGGTGCTGGCCCGGGCGGGGTCGGTGCTGCCGGTCCGCGGGGCGGACGGGGCGGTGGTGTTGGAGGTGTGGGCTCCGGCGCGGGGGCGGACCGGGGGCGGGGTGGTCGTGCGGGATCCCGGGCCGGGCTTCGAGCCGGGCCGGGTGGAGCGGTACGCCGTGCGGTGGGCCGGGGAGGCGGTGGTGGTGGAGGACGAGGCGGGCGAGCCGGTGGCCGGGGTGGTGGTGAGGGGGGTGTGAGGGGCGTCCGGTGATCAGGCGTACTGGCCGGCGAACCAGGCGGCGACCGCCCGGGTGTGCAGGGGGAAGGCCAGCTCCGCCGGGGACCGCAGGATGTGCCAGCCGTCCGTCTCGTCGGTCGGCGCGGAGGGCGGGAGGGAGGCCGCGGGGCGGGTCGGGAGGAGACCGAAGAGGAGCAGGTGGCCGGCCGGGGAGCTGAGGGCGTCGGCCAGGACGACTCCCGAGGCGGGTTCCTCGATGCGCGTCTCTTCCCGGAGTTCGCGTACGACCGCGTCCTGCCACGGCTCGGCGAAGTCGACGAAACCGCCGGGTAGGGCGACTTCGCCGAGGGCCGGTTCGATGGTGCGGGTGACGACGACGAGACCGGTTCCCTGTTCGTCCTCGACGGGGAGGAGGGCGACGGCGACGGGGAGCGGGTTGCGGTAGGTGGTGGTCGCGCAGGCACCACACGTACGCGGCCAGTCGGCGGTGTCGAACGGAGCTCCGCAGGTGGAGCAGTGCGAGTCCCTCAGGTGTCCCGGCATCCGGCGATGGTATGCCAAGGGGAATGAGGATGTCGGCCCTCGCGGCCTTGTTGTGGGTGCTGCTCGGCGGGTCGGCGGGGCCCGGTTTCGTGGCGCTGTCGGACGTCGATCCGACGATCGCGCAGGACGTGCGGTACGCGTCGGCGCACAACTTCACCGGCCGCCCCGTCGTGGGGTACGAGGAGCCGGTCTGTCTGCTCGCCCGGCCCGCCGCCGAGGCGTTGCGGAGGGCGCAGCGGGACCTGTCGCGGCGCGGGTACGGGCTGCTGGTGTACGACTGCTACCGGCCGCAGCGGGCGGTGGACGCGTTCGTGCGGTGGGCCGGGGACGCGGGGGACCAGGCGACGAAGGCGGAGTTCTATCCGCGCGTGGACAAGCGCCGGCTGATTCCCGAGGGGTACATCGCGCCGAGGTCGGGGCACAGCCGGGGCAGCACTTTGGATGTGACGCTGGTGGCGTTGCCGGGCGGTCGGGCGCTCGACATGGGGACGACCTTCGACTTCTTCGATCCGCTCTCCCACACGGACGACGCCCGGGTGGCCGGGCCGGCGCGGGCGCACCGGGAGCTGCTGGGTCGGGCGCTCGCGGCGCGGGGGTTCGTCAACCTGCGCGAGGAGTGGTGGCACTTCACGTACGCGCCGGAGGCGTACCCGGACACCTACTTCGACTTTCCGGTCTCCGTGAGGGCCGGGGGCCACTGACCGGCGGGCGCGCCTGACCCGGTGACCGGGGCGGGGCACTCGTGCCACACTCCTCTTCTGACGATCCGTCAGCTAAGGAGTGAGGGAGGGGCCTTGGAACGCACACGTACGCCCGTCGTGGGCGGGTGGTTCACCGGCACGGAGGGGGCCGGGGACTTCCGGCTGCTCGGCACCCGGTGTTCCGCCTGCGCCGCCGTGTTCTTCCCGCGCGAGGACGCGTACTGCCGCAACCCGCGCTGCGCGGGGGGCGGGGAGCTCGCCGAGGTGCCGCTGTCCCGGCGCGGGCGGATCTGGTCCTACACCGACGGGCGCTACCGGCCGCCCGCGCCGTACGTGTCCGACCCGGACGCGCCCTGGGAGCCGTACACCCTGATCGCGGTGGAGCTGGCGGCCGAGGGGATGGTCGTACTGGGGCAGGGGGCGCCCGGGGTGACGGTGGCCGATCTGGCGGTCGGTATGGAGGTCGAGGTGGTCGGCGGGGTGCTGAACGAGGACGCCGGGACGGTGTGGACCACCTGGCGGTTCCGTCCGGTGGCCGCGGGGGCGGGGGTGCGCGCGTGAGCGCCGACATCGCCGTACTGGGGGCCGGGATGCACCCGTGGGGCAAGTGGGGCCGCAGCTTCGTCGAGTACGGGCGGGCCGCGGCGAAGGCCGCGCTGGCCGACGCGGGCCTGGAGTGGACGGACGTCCGGTCCATCGTCGGCGCCGACACCGTCCGCTCCGGGTATCCGGGGTACGTGGCCGGGGCCACCTTCGCGCAGGCGCTCGGCTGGCAGGGCGCGCGGGTGACCAGCGTGTACGCGGCCTGCGCGTCCGGCGCCCAGGCCATCGGCGCCGCCCGGGCACAGATCCTGGCGGGACTGGCCGAGGTGGTGCTGGTGGTGGGGGCCGACGCGGCGCCCAAGGGGTTCTTCGCACCCGCGGGCGGGGAGCGGCCCGACGATCCGGACTGGCTGCGGTTCCGGGTACTGGGGGCCACGAACCCGGCGTACTTCGCGCTGTACGCGCGCCGTCGGATGGCGCTGTACGGGGACGACCCCGAGGATTTCGCGGAGGTGAAGGTCAAGAACGCGGCGGCGGGGGCGCTCAACACGTACGCCCGCTACCGCAGGACGGTCACCGCCCGGGAGGTGGCGGCCTCGGCGGTCGTCGCCGATCCGCTGCGCCTGCTGGACATCTGCGCGACCTCGGACGGCGGGGCCGCCCTGGTGCTGACCAGCATGGAGTTCGCGCGCTCGCGCGGGGTCACGGACCCGGTACGGATCAGGGCGGTGTCGACGGTGACGCCCACGTACCCCCGGACCCTGTTGGACCTGCCGGACATCGCGACCGACGCGGTGAGCGCCGCGGCTCCGGCCGGCGGGTCGTTCCGGGCCTCGATCGCGCGGGCGGCGTACGAGGAGGCGGGGCTGGGGCCGGAGGACCTGTCGCTCGCGGAGGTGTACGACCTGTCCACGGCGCTGGAGCTCCAGTGGTACGAGGACATCGGGCTGTGCGGCGAGGGTGAGGGGGCCAAGCTCGTACGGGAGGGGGCGACGGCGCTCGGCGGGCGGATCCCGGTGAACACCAGCGGCGGGCTCGCCTCGTTCGGGGAGGCGGTCCCGGCGCAGGCGATCGCCCAGGTGTGCGAGCTGACGTGGCAGTTGCGGGGGGCCGCCGGGGACCGGCAGGTGGCGGGGGCGCGGGCCGGGATCACCGCCAACCAGGGCTTGTTCGGGCACGGTTCGGCGGTCGTCGCGGTGCGGTAGGCGCCCGACGCCGGTCGTGACCGGCGGGTGCTGTCCGAACGCTTGACGGCCCCCGGTGACGGGTTCACACTCTCCCCACGGTCCCGCGCACGACGGACCCCCGAACCCCCCATGTGAGCCGCGGCCCGTACCCCAGTCGGCGGGGGTACGGGCCGCCTCCGCGTGCTCGCGGCCGCGTCAACCCCTCGTCAGGCTCCGGCCGTCAGACTGTGGCGGCGGGCCCGGGCTTGCGTCATGGCGTGTTCCACGACCCCGACCAGGACGTCCTTGACCGACTCCCGGTCGCGGGCGTCGGTGAGCAGCACCGGCACCTCGGGGTCGAGGTCGAGGGCCTCGCGCACGGTCACCACCGGGTGCCGGTCCGCGCCGTCGAAGCAGTTGACCGCGACCACGAACGGGATGCCGCGCCGCTCGAAGTAGTCGATGGCGGCGAAGCAGTCCGCGAGGCGCCGGGTGTCGGCGAGGACGACGGCGCCCAGCGCCCCCTGGGCCAGCTCGTCCCACAGGAACCAGAAGCGGTCCTGTCCGGGCGTGCCGAAGAGGTACAGCACCAGGTCCTCGCGCAGGGTGATGCGGCCGAAGTCCATGGCCACGGTCGTGGTGCTCTTGCCCTCCACTCCCCCGGTGTCGTCGATGCCGATGCCCGGTTCGGAGAGGCGTTCCTCCGTCCGCAGCGGTCTGATCTCGCTCACCGCACTGACCAGGGTGGTCTTGCCCACCCCGAAGCCGCCCGCGACCAGGATCTTGAGGGTCAGCGGCTCGACCGGCGACACGGCATGCATGGCGCCGGTGCGGCTAGAGCGCCCGAAGGCCATCGATCACCTCACGCAGAATGGATTCGTCGGGCAGTTCGGCCGGTGGTACCGGCCGGGTCACGTGGACCAGTTCGTCGTCGACGAGGTCGCCGATCAGGACGCGGACGACGCCGACCGCGAGGTCGAGGTCGGCCGCGAGTTCCGCGACGGACTGGGGGTGTTCCCGGCACCTGCCCAGGATGTGGGCGTGTTCCGGGGACAGGGTCAGGTCCCAGACCGGATCGTCGGCCGCCGGTTCGGCGACGACGAGCGCGATCAGGTCGAGGCGGTGCTGGCCCGCGTGACTGGTGCGCCCGCGGGTCATGGCGTACGGGCGCACGACGGGGCCCGCCTCGTCGTCGAACCAGTGCGGGTGTGCGGGATCGTCCGCCCCGTCCGGGGGTCGCTCGGGGTGGTACCGGCCTGAATCGCTCATGCCGTCCGACTCACCCTCCGGCTGGCAGCCCGGAGCGCGGGGCGGTCGCCAGGTGGTCGCCGACGCGCTTGACCATGAGGGTCATCTCGTACGCGACCTGGCCGACATCGGACTCGGCGTCGGCCAGCACGGCCAGACAGCTGCCGTCGCCCGCGGCCATGACGAACAGGAACGCCTCGTCCAGTTCGACGACGGTCTGGCGGACGCTGCCGGAGTCGAAGTGCCGGCCGACGCCCTTGGCCAGGCTGTGGAAGCCGGAGGCGACGGCCGCCAAGTGCTCGCTGTCCTCGCGGGTCAGGTCCTTGGAGCTGCCGGTGGGCAGCCCGTCGCCGGAGAGGACGACCGCCTTGCGGATGCTGCCCACCTTGTCGACGAGCTCGTCGAGGAGCCAGTTGAGCGGGCCGGAGCCGCGGCTCCTGGTGTCGTTGCCGGTCTGCGGTGCGGTCATCGACCGTCCCCTTCGTTCTCGGATCCGGGGCCCGGGGCGGCGGAGGTGCCGCCCTCGGCCCCGGACTGCTGCGGTGCGTGCTGGTTGCGACCCGCCGTCCAGCCGCGCTGGAGGGCGGACATGCGCGTACGTACGTCCTCCGCGTCACGGTCGGTGACCGGCTTCGCGGTGGTGTCGGCCGGTGCGGGGGCCGGGGCGTTCTTGAGCTGGGGCGCCAGGTTGGCCTGCCGGATCCGCCGGGGAAGGCCGGCGGGGCCGGGCGCGGGCGCGCTCGGAGCGGAGGTCTCGGCACGGGCCGACTCCGGTGCCTGCCCGGCGCGTCCGACCATCGACACGGTGCGGGGTTCGACGCGTCGGCCGTGGTCGGCGACCAGGGTCGGGGTCGGGCGGCGGCGGGGCAGCGGGATCGCCCCGGAGGTGCGGGGGGCGTCGGGGTCGGTGCGCGGGTCGGTGCGCGGGCGCTCCATGCGGACGGGGCCGGTCGGGGCGACGCCTTCGCGGTCGCCGGTGGGGTCCGGGCCGCGCTCGCGGTGGCGTTCGCCGAGCCGGTCGCCCTTGCGGGCGGCGGCGCGCTCCGCGTGCCGGTCGCTGCCCGGGCGGCCCGCGGGGCGCAGTCCGAGGACGGCGCCGGGGATGCCGCCGGGCGGGGTCTCGTCGTCGAGGGTGGCCATCGGGGGACGGCCGCCGACTCCGGTGAGGCCGGCGATCCCGGTGGTGATCTCGTCGAGGTTCGCGGGGTCGACGTCCAGGCCGTCGGCGCCGTCCGGGCCGAGGACGCCGAGCGGCCCCTCCAGCTCGACGGGGCCGTTCAGCACCCCGGCGGGCAGTGGCCGGCCGGCCGGTGTGCCGCCGAGGGTCGCGGCACCGCCCTTGCCGGAGGTCACCTGCCACGCCGCCTTGCCGGTCTTGGCGTTCTTGCCGGCCTTGGCGGTCTTGAGCCCGTCGAGGCGGATGCCGGTGCCGTTGGTGTCGGGCGCGTCGGTGAGCAGTTCCGCCGGGAGGAAGACCACGGCGGTGGTGCCCCCGTACGGGCTCGGCTGGAGGACCACCCTCACGCTGTGGCGCCGGGCGAGGCGGCTGACGACGAACAGACCGAGCCGGTCGGTGTCGGAGAGCTCGAAGTCGGGGGTCTCGGCGAGGCGCAGGTTCGCGTCGAGCAGCGCCTCGGGGGTCATGCCCAGACCCCGGTCGTGGATCTCCAGGGTGAAGCCGTTGGCCACCCGCTCGCCGTGGACCTGGACGGCGGTGTGCGGCGGGGAGAACACGGTCGCGTTCTCCAGGAGTTCGGCGACGAGGTGGGTGACGTCGGCCACGGCCGGGCCCTCGATGCCGATGCGCGGGAGTCTGCGGACCTCGATGCGCTCGTAGTCCTCGACCTCCGCGACGGCGGCCCGTACGACGTCCATCAGCTGCACGGGCTTGCGCCACTGGCGGGAGGGCGCGGCGCCGGAGAGGATCACCAGGCCCTCGGCGTGCCGGCGCATGCGGGTGGTCATGTGGTCGAGGCGGAAGAGGTCGGCCAGTTCCTCGGTGTCCTCGGTGCGCCGCTCCATGGTGTCGAGCAGGGTGAGCTGGCGGTGCAGCAGGACCTGGTTGCGGCGCGCCAGGTTGACGAAGACCTCGGAGACGCCCCGACGCAGTTCGGCCTGTTTGACGGCGGCTTCCACGGCGGCGCGCTGGAGGCTGTTGAGGGCGAGGGCGACCTGGCCCACCTCGTCCTTCTCGAATTCCAGCCTCGGCGCCTCGGTCTCCACGTCGATGAGTTCGCCGGCCGCCAGGCGGCGCATCACGCCGGGCAGCCGGACGCCCGACGCCTCGTGGGCGTCCTTGCGGAGCCGGGACAGGTCGCGGATGAGGTCGCGGCCGATGCGGACGGACATGACGAGGGAGACGATCAGGGCGATGAAGCCGAGGACGCCGGCGACGGCGGCCTGGAGCAGCACGTTCATGGCGACGGGCTTGACGCGGTCCTGGTAGCGGTCGCCGGCGGCGGTGTTCATGGCGGCGAGGTCGCCGAGCACCTTGGCGGCGGCCTCGTCCCACTGGGTGGCGGTGAGGGTGCGCGGGGGCTTGGCGGCGCCACCGGAGATGAATCGTTCCTCCGCGTCGCGCAGCGCCTTGGTCTCGGGGCCGGACCAGTACTGCTCGAAGATGTCGCGGTCTTCGGCGGGGAGGATCGCGAGGTTGAACTCGTAGAGCAGCGCGCGGTTGGCGGTGTAGTCCGAGACGCTGCGGACGTCGGCGGCGCCGATGTTGCGGGCGGCCAGGGCGGAGGCGATGACGGCGTCCTCGCGGGACAGGGTCTCGCGGGCGCGGGTGATCCCGACGAGCGCGCGGCCCTCCTTGTCCATCTCCACGTCCTCCAGGGCGTGGAGGTTCATCAGGAACTCGTAGCAGGGGTCGACGAGCCGGCTGTAGAGGTCCAGGGCCTGGCCGGGGGCCAGGCTGTTCTGGTCGACGGAGTGCCGTAGCGCCGCGATGCCGTGGAAGGCGTCGAGGATGGAGCGCAGCCGCTGCGCGTTGGCGGGGCTGAGCTGGTCGACGACCTTGGGGTTGGAGGCGTTCGCGGTGATGTCCTGGACGGCCGTGTCGGTGGCGGTACGGCTCTTGGCGAGTTCGGCGGTGGCGGCCGAGGCCCGGGGGTCGCCGATGACGACGAGGGTCTGGCGGCGTTCCTTCTGCAGGACGCGGACGACGTCCTCGATGGGGTAGCCGACCTTGGCGATCACGGGAGCCACGCCGAGCAGCTGCACGGCCTGGCGGCCGGTGATGAAGGTGGCGAAGCCCCAGAGGGCGGTCAGGGAGACGAGCGGCACGAGGAGCAACGCCACGATCTTCCTGCGGATCGACTTCCCGCGAAAGCGCATGGCCTCCCCAGCCTCCCCCAGGTCAACCCCGTTGCCGGGGTCGGTGTTCCGTCATTTAAACGGCGTGAGCCTACTACTGCCGGGGAGCGGCATCGAAGGCGTGTCCGGACGTTTTCGGCCTGCTCCCCTTGCGAAGATCATGAGTTGTCCTGCGCTTCCGGGCAAGTCCGGCCCGTTATGTGGCACATGACTGCTCGTGGGGTGTCGGTTCCCGGTCATGGATGGATGGCTGGAATTCTGCCGTCCGGGCCCGCGCGGGCCGCTGTGAACCGATTTCGGATTCCGGGAATCTCCCGGCCTTGCCGATCGTCTGACAGGAAGGACGGTCGAATCACCACATGGGGGTATGAGGTGAGGGTAGGCAACGCGGACCGTGCGGTGGGGAGTGAGCGGACCATGAGCACGACGGACGACGCAATGACGGTGACGGCCACGAGGCGGTCTCTGTGGGTGGAGGAGCCGGCGCGCCGGTACCGGACGCCCGATCCGGTACGGACTTCGGCGGTACGGGCGGTGCTGATAGTGGCCCTGACCCTGATGCAGGCGACGGTGAGTTTCTTCCTGGCACTCACCGGCTCGTGGCTCGCGCTGCCGATGGTGCTCGGCGCGATAGCGGGGACGGTGGTGGCCACCTGGGCCGTGCTGGACGTGGTGATCACCCGGCAGACGTGGAACCAGCGTCACGGGGTGGTGTCCCAGCCGAGCAGCACGGCGCGCGTCCACCGCCGGGAGGAGCGCCGGGCCGGCCGGGAGGCCGGTGCGGGGGCGTCGGGCCGGGCGCCGCGCATACGCCCGGCCGAGGGCGGCCGGCTGGCTGCCCACGGCCGCTGACGGTACGGGGCTGACGCGTCGGGTCCGGACCGACGGGCCGGGGCTGGCGGCTCGGGGCTGACGGCTCGGGGCGGCCGTCGCCGCGGCCGCCCCAGCCGGCGTCAGGCGCCCGCGGTGGAGCGGCGGAACATGCGGGTCGCCGTGATCTCGCCGTGGATGGTCTCGCCGTCCGTGGACTGCTGCGGCAGGCCCGGGCGCAGATGCTCCTCGACGCTGATGTACTTCAGACCCGCGCGCAGGTCCGCGTCGTTGCGCAGCCGGATGACCAGCGGGAACTCCGCGAGGGCCGTGGTGTCGAACAGGCCGGTGGTGTAGAGCAGCTGGACGCCGAGCGCGTCGGACACGGCCCGCTGGAGTTCCAGCAGGTAGGTGGCGTTCGCGCGGCCGATGGGGTTGTCGAGGAACAGGGTGCCCGCGTGGCGGTGCTTGTCGCGGCCTCGGTCGTTGCTGCGCAGCGCCGCCATGGTGCAGTAGAGGGCGATCGCGGCGGTGAGCAGTTGGCCGCCGGAGAAGACGTCGCCCATCTGTCCGACCGGGACGCGCTCGGCGCGCAGTACGGCGTCGGGCTTGAGGATCTCCACGGCGATGCCCTTGGGCTCCAGGGCCGCTTGGACGCCGCGCAGCAGCAGGGACATGCCGTCGCGGCGGCCCTCGCCGAAGGAGGCGGTGCTGTTCTTCTTGACGGCGGCGCGGGTGGCCTCGTCGATGACCTCGCCGAGCCGCTCGGTGAGGGTGGCCTGGTCGGGTTCCTCGAAGCGGATCCGGAGGAACTCCTGGCCCGACCACTCCCCCAGGCCCTCGGGGAGCTGGGAGAGCCGCTGGGCGGAGCGCAGGGTGGCCAGGGCGGATTCGACGAGGCCGCGCAGCCGGTCGACGATGCTGTCGCGGTTGCGTTCCAGCTGCGCCAGTTCGTCGGTGAGCACGCGCAGGCGGGGGGCGAAGGCGGCGGCCCAGGCCGCCGCGTGCTCGGGCAGGGCGGAGGCGGGCAGTTCCCGGATCTGCTGGCGCGCGGGGGTGCGTACCTGCTCGTACCGGTTGGCGTTGGCGTGGCGGACCAGGATGTCGCTCGCCTCGCGGACCGCGGATTCGGCGGCCGACAGGTCGGCGGCGCAGGCGCGCAGTGAGCGGCGGGCCTCGGCGGCGGACTGGCGGGCCTCCTCCAGGCTGCCCCGATGGGGCGCCGGCTCCTGCTCGTCGTCCTGCTGCGTGTGGTCGCGCAGCAGGTCCCGCAGCAGGGCGGCGGTCTCGTCGAAGCCGCCCGCGCCGTCCTCGGCGGTGCGGTGGGCGCGCAGCAGGTCGCCGTGGGCGGCGCGGGCGCCCTCGACGGCGGCGGTGTGGGCGGCGAGCTGGGCGGTGGCGGTGCGCAGCAGGTTCTGCGCGTGCTCGACGTCCCCGGGGATCAGCTCGTCGGGGAGTTCGGTGTGCGCCTCGCCGTCGGCGGGGGCGTGCCGTTCGGCCTCGCCGCGCAGCCGGCCGAGCTGCTCGCTCGCCGCCGACGCCCGGGATTCCAGCATCTGTACCAGGGCCTCCGCGCGGGCGGCGGCGGCCTGCCGGGAGGGGCCGTCGGCGCCGTCGGTGCCTTCGAGGAGCTGGGCGGCGCGGGTGCGGACCTTGTTGGTGAGCCGGTCGAGTTCGGCGAGGGCGGCGCTCTCGTCGCTTTCGGCGCGGGCCTGTTCGGCCCGCAGGTCGGCGCCGACGCCGACCTTCTCGTAGAGCCGGGAGGCGGCGCGGTACGCCTCGCGGAGGTCCGGCAGGGGGGCCTTGGGGGTGCCGTCGTCCGCGGGAAGGGGGTCGGGGGCGCCGGCGATGTCGGCGCGCTCGGCGCGCAGCGCGCGGGCGGTGCGGCGGGCGTCGTCGGCGGCCCGCTGGGCGGCGCGCCGGTCCTCGTCGGCGGCGCGGGCGCGGTCCAGGCACGCTTCGGCGCGGGCCTCGGACTCGGCCGCCTCGTCGGCGAGTTCCCGCAGACGGGCCTGCCAGCCGGAGCGCTCGCGCAGGCGGTGGGCGAGGCCGGAGAGCAGGTCGGCGGCCCGGCGGGCGCGCTGGGCGGCGTCCTGGCGCTCGTCGCGCACGCGGGCGGCGTCGGCGGCGGCTTCGTCGGCCTCGGCGCGTACGGTACGGGCCTCCGTGAGTTCGGCGTCGCATTCCTCGGCGAACGAGCGGGCGGTGGCGGCGTGGTCCGCGAGTTCGGCGAGGCGGCCGGGCGGGCAGCCGGTGCGCCAGGAGGCGAGCCGGGCGGCGAGTTCCCGGTCGCCGGAGAGGCGGGCGGCGAGTTCGCGGATCTCGGTGTCGCGGGCGGTGGCGCGGGCGCGCAGCGCCTGGCGTTCCTCGTCGGCGGCGTGTTCGTCGTGCATGGCCGGGTTGGGCGGAACGATGAAGATGCCGGAGCCCGCGGCGCTGTCGCCGTCGACCGGGGGGACGGGGGCCAGCAGCGCGGCGGCGGTGCCGACGGCCACCGTGGAGCGGGGCAGCAGGGCGGCGCCGGAGAGGACCTCACGGGCCCGGGAGTGGGTGTCGGGGTCGGTGATGACGACGCCGTCGACGAGTTCGGGCCGGGCGGCGAGGACGGCGGCGTGGTCGGCGGGGTCGACGGCCTGGGCGAGGTAGCGCCAGCCGGGGAGGGCGGGGATGCCGTGTTCGCCGAGGTATTCGACGGTGGCGAGCACGTCCGGGCCGGGCGGGAGCAGTCCGCCGTCGCCGAGGGCGCCCAGGATGCGGGCGTCGTCGGCGGCGGCGGTGCGCAGCTCGAACAGTTGGCGTTCGGCGGCGGCGACGTGGTCGGTGAGCAGGGTGCGCAGGTCCTCGGCGCCCCGGTCGAGGTCTGCGGCGGTGAGCCGGCCGGCGGTGGCCGTCAGGACCGGTGCGGCGTGGTGCTGCGGGGCGGGGTGCCGGCCGTCGGCGGGGCCGGCGCCCGATCGGGGGCCCGGGACGTGGGCGTCGGGGGCCGCGGGGAGGCCCAGGAGTTCCGCGAGGCGCGGGGAGGCGGCGAGGGAGTCGGCGGTGCGCTGCTCGGCGGCGTGGGCGGCCTCGGCGGCCTCGGCGGCGTCCGCCGCGCGGGCGGCGGTGAGTTCGGCCCGCGCTTCGCCGGCCGCGGCCTCGCGGGCGGTGTCGGCGGCGGCGCGGGCCGCCTCGCGGGACTCGTCCCAGGCGGCGACGGCGCTCTTCTCGGCGTCGCTCGCGGCGAGGGCGGCACGGGCCGGGTCGGCGTCGGGCGCCGAATCGTCGAGCCAGCCGGCCCGTACGGCTTCGGCGGTCTCCTGCCGGACCTCCGCGAGTCGGGCGCGCAGGTGTTCGGCCTCGCTGCGGGCGCGCTGGGCGGCCGTGGCGGCGGCGGTGGCGTCGCGGTGGGCGGCTTCGCCGGTGGCCTGGAGGGCGGCGGACCGCTCCTCCTCCTCGTTGGCCCGCGCCTCGCCCTGTTCGGCGGCGGTGTGCAGGGCGCGGACGAGGTCGGTGGCGGCGGTGGCGCGGGCGGCCAGGGCCGGGGCGGCGTCGCGCTCGGCCTCCAGGATGGCGGCGGCGACCCGGGCGGACCGGTCGGCGGCGGCCCGGTGGCGCAGTACGGTCTCGGCGGCCTGCCAGGCGGAGTGCAGCGTGCGGGCTTCGAGCAGTTCGCGGCGCTGGGCGGCAGCGGCCTTGTCGGCGACGGTCAGGGCCAGCGAGGCGTGCCGGTAGGCCAGTTCGGCGGCGATGGCGGCGCTGCGGTCGCGCGCGGACTCGGCGGCGGTCACCGCGTGGGCCGCGCCGGTGACCTGCTCGGCGAGTTCGGCGGCCCGGCCGCGCTCCTCGGTGGCGCGGGCGGACAGCCGCCGGGCGAGGGTGCGCGTGCGGCGTTCGGCGCCCGCGTGGACGTCGCGCAGCCGGGAGCGGGTCTCGGCGGCTTCGACGATCTTGGTGAGGAGTTCCACCGACCCGGCGGTGAAGTCGCGTTCGGCCATCAGCTCGGAGCGCCGGCCGAGCTTGTTGCCGAAGCCGTGGACCAGGTCGGCGAGGCCGTCGGTGTCCCGGGTGTCGGTGACGGCGCGCAGCAGCAGGTCGGTGAAGTCGGAGTCCTTCTTGACCGCGAAGAGACCGGCGGCCTCGCCCTCGTCGGCGTTCATCTCGCGCTGGTAGCGGAAGAGTTCGGGGTCGAGGCCGAGGTCGGTGAGGTGTTCGTTCCAGCGGTCGTGGATCTCCTCCCAGACCACCTCCAGGTGCGGGTACGCCTTGCCGGCCTCGGTGAGCGAGTCGCGGAAGCCCTTCATGGTGCGGCGCCGGCCCTGGGCGCCGGAGACGCCCTCGACGGCCGGGCGCACGGCGGTGGCCTCCGCGACGGGCAGGTTGTCCAGGCTCAGGCCCGGTCCCGGGCGGAAGGAGTACCAGGCCTCCGCGAACTTGCGCGGGTCGTTGGACACCTGTCGGCCGCGCCATTCGCTGACCTTGCCCACGACGACGCACTCGCCGGTCTGGGTGTGCTGCCACTCCAGGGCGACGTGGCCGCAGTCGTCGGCGAGCAGGAACTTGCGCAGTACGCCGGAGCTGGCGCCGCCGAGGGTGTTGCGGTGGCCGGGCAGCATCACCGAGAAGATCAGCTTCAGCAGGACGGACTTGCCGCCGCCGTTCTCCAGGAAGAGCACGCCCGCGGGCGCGGGCCGGCGGGGCGGTCCGGTCGGCTCGTCCTCGAAGAACTCCGCCTGGGCGGGCGCCGGGTGGGGCACCGGCTCGCCGACTCCGCGCAGGTCGAGCACGGTGTCGGCGTAGCGTGCGCCGGCGGGCCCGATGGAGTAGAGGCGGATCCGGGACAGCTCGTACATGGCGGCGGGTTCTCGCGGTCTCTCGTGGTGCGTACGGGGGGTGGGGGGTCGGGATGGCCGGCGGGTCGGGGTCGGATGTCCCCCTAGGCGTGGAAGGGCAGGCCGGCGTCGGCGGCGAGCTCCAGGTCGTCGCCCTCGGGCGGCGGCAGCAGGGTGGCGGAGCCGTCGCTGACGGGGACCACGCCGAGTTCCAGGAGTTCGGCCATGGCCGCGCTGCCCGCCATGTCGCGGACCTGGAGCTGGTAGCGGGGGGTGGTGCGGTAGGTGCCGCCGGAGTCGTCGCCGGTGCGCTGGAGGAAACCGGATTCGGTGAGGAAGGCGGCGGCCTTGCCGACGATGCCGGTGGTGGACCCGGCCAGCCGGCGGGCGTCCTTGGTGGCGCCGGTCGCGCTGCGGCGGGCGTAGACGCGCCAGGCGGCCTCCAGGCCGGGGGCGTCGGAGGCGGGGTCGGTGTTCTCGCCGAGTTCCTCGGCGCGCTCCTCCAGGCGGCGGCAGGTCTGCCGGACGAAGGAGTCGACGCCGTTGACGGTGATCCGGCCGATGTAGCCGTCGTCGGCGAGGTCCTCGGGGCGGGGGAAGGCGAGCGCGGCGACGGCGAGGTGGGCGAGGCCGTGCAGGAAGCGGTCGCCGCCGTCGGCGGCGGTGCGGCGCGCGTAGTCGCCCATCCGGACGGCGAAGACGGAGTCCTCGTCGGCGGCCACCGCCATGCCGGCGCGCGGCGAGACCTCCAGCACGACGAGGCCGAGGCCGGTGGCGACGGCGTCGGCGAGGCGGCCGAAGGCGGGTTCCTCGCGGTAGCGGCGCAGCAGTTGGGCGTACTCGGCGTCGCGGGCGGGGAGCAGCTTGGGCTGGAGCCCGAAGGCGACGAGCCGGGCCGCGTCGGCGGCGTCGGCGGGGGTCACGGCCGCGGCGCCGGGTGCCGGAGCCGGGCCCGCGAGCGCGTCGGGCTCGCCCCACGCGGGGGCTTCGGCGTGGTGGTCGCTCACGGGTGGTGCCTTTCGTGGTGTGCGGTGGTTCGGTCGGCGGGCTGCGCGGCGGCTGCCCCGTGCGGCTGCGGCCGGCGCCCACGCGGGGCCTCCGTCCGGCCGCGCCCGGCGCGGTGCCCATGGCCGTGCCCGGGGCGGGGGCATTGCGGGCCGTGGGCGCGGCGGTGCCCACCGGCTGCCCCGGCGTCGCCCTCGCGGCCGTGCCAGGCGTGGGGCTCCGGCCGGGTACGGCCGTACCGAGCATGGCCCGCGCCGACCTGCCCGGCGTGAACCTCGGGGTGGTACCCGAGGCGGTAGGCGGGGCCGCGCCCGCAGACGTGTCCGAGGCGGGCGCACTCCGAACGGTGCCCGGGGCGGTGCCCGCCGGCTGCCCCGGCGCGGCCGTCGCGGCCGTGTCCGGCGTGGGGATGCGGCCGGGTGCGGCCGGCGCCGGGCTCCCGGCCGGGCCCGGCGTGACCGCCGGGGCGGTACGCGGGGCGGTGCTCGCGGACGTACCCGGAGCGGGAGCCCTCCGGGCCCTGCGCGCGGCTGTGTTCCGGGCGGGGATGCGACCCGGTGCGGCCGGCGTCAAGCTTCCGGCCGGGCCCGGCGTGGTGCCCGAGGCGGTACGCGGGGCGGTCTTCGCCGACCTGCCCGGCGTGGCTCTCGCGGCCCGGCCCGACGCGGCGCCCGGCGTGGGACTCCGGCAGGGCGTGGCCGGCGTGGCCCTCGGGGCGCGACTTGGGGTGGGGCTGCGGGCGGGCGCCGGGGGCGGATGCGGCTCGGGCCGGGCGCGCGCCGGCGGCGGCGGGGATCATGCCGCCTCCGTCCGGTCGGCGGTCATCGCTGCGGCGTCCAGGAGGGCGGTGCCGACGATCAGGTCGGCGCCGCCGAATTCCGGGTCGTCCAACTCGGTGCCGTCGTCGACGGCGAACAGCAGCCGCTCCTCGCCCTGCCGGTAGGCCGTACCCACCGCCGGGCTCGCCGCGTGCACGGCCAACAACGCCACCAGGTAAGGAAGTTCGGGGTCGCTGCGCCGGGCCTCGGCGAGCAGGCCGGACAGCCGGCGCGGGGCGTCGTGCGGAAGATCGAGCAGTTCCATGGCCGCGGCGAGCTGCCCCTCGCTGAACCGGCTGTCGTCCGGGGTGGCGATCAGGTCTGGCTCGGGCATCTCCACGCCCAGGTGCTCGCGCTCCACGGGCGGCGTCAGCAGGATCTCCACCAGGTCCGCGACCCGCACCGAGACGGGGGTGCGCAGGCCGGTGCCCCGGGCGAAGAACGCGTCCGTGACCCGGGTGGCCCGCTCCAGCGGCAGCGGCAGCACCGGGGCGATCAACTGCCCGTACAGGTCGATGCCCGAGCGCGGCGCCGGGGCCGCGAACGCCTGCCGGTCCTGTTCGGCGCGGAAGAGCGGGCCCGCGTCCAGCAGTCGCGACTGGAGCTGGGTGTGCCGGCGGATGCAGTCCTTGACGATGTCGACCAACTCGGCCGCGCGCCGCTTGTTGTCGGGGTCCTCGGCCTCGTCGCGGGCCTTGCGGATGTTGGTGAGGATGGCGTTCTCGTGCCGGTAGCGGTCGGCGACGTGGTCCAGGGCCTCGGCGATCATGTCCGGGACGGCTTCGAGCCAGTCCACGGCCCGCACGTTGCGCCGCGTCGCGTCCAGCGTCCGGCGCAGCGTCTCCGCGTACTGGACCGTGCGGTACCGGGCCTGCTCGGCGGCGAGTTGGGCGTCGGCGAGCCGGCCGCGGCTGATCAGCACGTCCAGTTTGACCTCGGCGGCGATCTGCGCGCTGGTGACGTCGGTGTCCAGGGCGCCGACGAGTACGTTCACGGCTTCGTCGGTGGTGCGCAGGTAGACCGCGCCGCCGTAGCCGGGGACCTCCTCGATCAGCTTGAAGTCGTAGTCCCTGCGGACGTAGACGCCGTCGGGGCCGAAGGTGCCGTAGATCGCGCGGAAGCCGCGGTCCACGCTGCCGACGTTGATCAGGTTCTCCAGGACCCAGCGGGCCACCCGCTCGTGCTCCGCGGCGGGCCTGCCCGGGGCCTGGGCGGCGACGCGCGGCAGCAGCCGGGCCACTATCTGCTCGTGGTCGGCGCCCGTGTCGAAGTCCATGTTGAGGGTGACCAGGTCGATCGCGGCCAGCGCGACCTCCGCCATCGCGTAGACCCCGTACTCGCCGGCCAGATTGGCCTTGCGGACGTCGAGGTCGTGCAGCGGGGCGGTGCAAGCGAGGGCGCGCAGCCGCCGGGCCAGGCCCTCGTCGGCGGCCGGGCCCGGCGCCGGGGACACAAGGGGCTTCGCCGGGGCAGGGAGAGTCACGACGGAAAGACTAGGCGCTGACCCGGACAACATCCCAAACGGCACGGTTCGGCCGGAACCTCCCCGGGCCCGGCGCGCGGCCCGTTCCGGTTCACGGCGGGCCCGGGGCGGGCGCGTTCCGTACCGGGGCTGTTCTACCCTCACCGCATGGCTCCCGTGATCACACCCGTCATCGACCTCAACGCCGACCTCGGCGAGGGCTTCGGCCGGTGGACGCTGACGGACGACGAAGCGCTGCTGGCGGTCGTCACCAGCGCCAACGTGGCCTGCGGTTTCCACGCCGGCGATCCGTCCATCATGCGCCGGGTGTGCGAGCTGGCCGCCGAGCGGGGCGTACGGATCGGGGCGCAGGTCTCGTACCGGGACCTGGCGGGTTTCGGGCGGCGGGCGATGGACGTGCCGGCGCGCGAGCTGGCCGACGAGGTGGCGTACCAGATCGGCGCGCTGGAGGTGTTCGCGCGGGCGGCCGGCTCCGCCGTGTCCTACGTGAAGCCGCACGGCGCGCTCTACAACCGGACCGTGTCCGACGCGGGCCAGGCGGGCGCCGTCGTCGCCGGGGTGCTGCTCGCGGCCGGTCCGGGCGGGCTGCCCGTGCTGGGGCTGCCGGGTTCGCTGCTGCTGGCGGCCGCCGAGGAGGCCGGGCTGCCCGCGGTACGGGAGGCGTTCGCCGACCGGGCGTACACGGCGGCCGGGACGCTGGTGCCGCGCGGCGAACCGGGGGCGGTCGTGCACGACCCGGACGCGGTGGTGGCCCGGGCGGTCGCGATGGCCGCCGAGGGCGTCGTGACGGCGGCGGACGGATCGGCGGTCCCGGTGGGCGCCCGCTCGCTGTGCCTGCACGGGGACACCCCGGGCGCCGCGGACCTCGCGTTGCGGGTGCGGGACGCGCTGGGCGCGGCCGGGGTGCGGGTGGAGGCGTTCGCGTGAGGCCGCTCGTCGTGGGCACCGGGGCGCTGCTGTTGGAGACGGACTCCGCGGCGGAGGTGGCCGCGCTGCACGCGGAACTGCTGCGGCGGCGCGCGGAGCTGGGCGGCGTACGGGACATCGTGCCCGCGGCGCGGACGGTGCTGCTGGACGGGGTGGCGGACCCGGCCGCGCTGGGGGCCCGGATCGCCCGCTGGGAGGTGCCCGCCCTGGCGGAGTCCCGGGGGCCGCTGGTGCGGGTGCCGGTGCGGTACGACGGGCCGGACCTGGCGGAGGTGGCGGCGCTGTGGGGCGTCGCCGAGGACGAGGTGTCGGCGATCGTCGGCGGGATCGTCTTCCGGGTCGCGTTCTGCGGTTTCGCCCCCGGTTTCGGCTACCTGACGGGGCTTCCGGCCCGCTTCCACCTGCCCCGGCGGGCCACGCCCCGTACGTCCGTCCCGGCGGGCTCGCTGGCGTTGGCCGGCGAGTACGCGGGGGTCTACCCGCGCTCCTCCCCCGGCGGCTGGCAGTTGATCGGTTCGACGGACGTGGTGGTGTGGGACCCGGCGCGGGAGCCGGCGGCGCTGTTCGCGCCGGGGGTACGGGTGCGGTTCGAGGAGGCGGGGGCGTGAGCGGGAGCGGGCTGCTGGTGGTGCGGGCGGGGGCGCTGACCACCGTCCAGGACCTGGGGCGCCCCGGGTTCGCGCACCTGGGCGTGCCCCGGTCGGGGGCGTTGGACGCGGGGGCGCACGCGCTGGCCAACCGCCTCGTGGGCAACCCGGCGCAGGCCGCCACCCTGGAGAGCACGTCGGACGGGGTGGCGTTGCGCGCGCGGGCCCCGGTCACCGTGGCCGTCACCGGCGCGCCCTGCGCGGTACGGGTCTCCGGGCGCCCGGCGGCCTGGGGATCGCCGGTCCGGCTGGGGGCGGGGGCGGAGCTGGAGGTGGGCCGGGCGGAGTCGGGGCTGCGGAGCTACGTCGCGGTGCGGGGCGGGTTCGCCGTCCCGCCGGTGCTGGGCAGTCGCTCGACGGACCTGCTGTCGGGGCTGGGGCCGGCCGTCCTGTCGGCCGGGACGGTGCTTCCGGTGGGCCCGGCGGCGGCCGACCCGGTCCGTGGGGCGGACGCCCTGGGCGTGCCGGGGCCTCCGTCGGAGCTGGTGCTGCCGCTGCGACTGGGGCCCCGGGCGGACTGGTTCGAGGCGGCTTCGGTGGCGCGGCTGCTGCGTTCGCCCTACCGGGTGTCGGCCCGGTCGAACCGGATCGGGCTGCGGACGGAGGGCGGACCGCCGCTGGCCCGCCGCCGGGGCGGGGAACTGCCGAGCGAGGGCATGGTGCTGGGCGCGGTGCAGATCCCGCCGGACGGTCTCCCGGTGCTCTTCCTGGCCGATCACCCCGTCACGGGCGGCTACCCGGTGCTCGGCGTGGTCCTCCCCGGCCGCCCCCTGGACGCGGCGGCCCAAGCCCGCCCGGACACACCGATCCGCTTCGTCCCGGCATAGGGGGTGTCTGACGGGTCATGGGCCGGCCCGGCCCGCCCGACACCGCGCCTTGCCGCGTTGTCTCCGGTCGCCGATGCCCGCCGGCCACTTCCCCCGGACTCCGTCCGGGGAAAACCCCAGAGGTGCCCCACCACAGTGCCCTGCTCCGCCTTGCGATCCACGGCACCAGCCGACCCGCACTATCCGACCCTGACCCGTCGGACAGCTCCCGGCCCTCCCCCGCCCCGACCGACCATCGGGCGCTCCGAGCCGGGCTCGTGGGGGCGGAACCCGATCGGTCCACGGGGCCCGGGGCCACCGGGTCTTCGGGACGGGCGGGACCGGGCGGCCGTCGAGTCCGGGAACCGCGCCGTCTTCGGGGCGCGGGCCCCGACAGCTCCGGCCGCGGGGCCCGCACGCCTCTTCAAGGCTCCCCGAGCCCGGCGGCCTGCGGGCGGTCGCCGGCGTTCCTCGCCGAGGGCGTCCCCCCGTCGCGGGCGCCCGAGTGCGGCCGGCCTCGGGCCGGCGCCCGACCGTCTCGGGGCCCGCCGCCGCGTTGCTCCGGCTCGGGCCGGCCGTTCTCGGCCGAGGCGGGCGGGCGGCTGCGAGGGCTGGAGCCCGACTTCGATGCTCCGGGCGATCTTGCGCGGGTCGGGCGGACCGCCCGGTGAAGTGTTCCTACACCGCCGACTCCGGGGCGATGCGGCTGCGGACCGCCGACTGGACGTCCTCTTCCTCGGCCGGGTCGGCTGCCAGCCGGCGCAGGCGGGGGGCCACGCGGGCATCGGCCGTCTCGGCGTGGCGGGCGGCGACCTCGCGGGTCGTCTCCTCGCAGTCCCAGAGACACTCGACCGCGAAGCCCGCGGCGAAGGACGCGTCCGTGCCGGCCAGGGCCCGGGCGACGCGCCCGCGCAGGTGGGAGGAGGCGGTTTCGCGGTAGATGTGGCGCAGTACCGGCGCCGCGCAGCCGATGGCCAGTCGGCCCGCCCCGTCGACGAGGGCGAACAGGCGCGGGGTGTCGGGGCCGTGGCCCCGGACGGTGGAGCGCAGGGCGCCGAGGACGTACCGGGCGTCCTCGGGTCCGCCGCGGGCGGCGAGGAGGGCGCCGGCGGCGGCTCCCAGGGCGTCGGGGCGGTGCACCCACAGGCGGGCCCGCTCGACGGCGGTGGGGCCGCACATCCGCTCGTAGGCGGCGACGGCGGCTTCGTCACCCGCGGCTTCGATGAGGTCCAGCACGGCCGGGTTCTCCGGTTCCGCGAGGACGAGGTGGTGCAGGGCCGTGGCGCGGGCGGCCTCGCCGTGGGCCCCGGCGGCGGCGGCCAGGACGGTGGGGCGGTCCTCGGGCGCCGCGACGGCCGCGAGGCAGCGGGCGGCGGGCACGTGCAGCGGGGTGCCGCGACGCAGTCCGTCGGCGGCCCACTCGAAGACGGCCCGCACGCCCCAGCCCGGCTGGGGGCCCTTCGGGGTGAGCTGGCGCTGCCAGCGGTCGAAGGAGCCCTGGGTGCGGGCGGCGCGCAGCCGTTCCCCGTGGGCCGGGGTCTCCTCCCACAGCCGCCAGGGTCGGGGCTCGTAGGCGTCGCGGACGGCGGCGGCGAGCCGCGCCTCGCCGTCCTGGGTCGCGGGGAAGCGGTCGAGCACGGGGCCGGCCAGGGAGCGCAGTCCTTCGTCGTCGTCGCGCAGGGCGAGTTCGTCGAGGGCCCACGACCAGTTCGCGCCGAGGGCGGCGTAGCGGCGCAGCAGCATCAGCGCGTCGTCGCGGCCGTAGGCGGCGAGGTGGCCGAGCACGGACAGGGCGAGGCCGGTCCGGTGCTCGTCCTCGTCGAGGAGGTCCTCGGCGCCGAAGAGATGGGCCTCGATCTCGCCGAGGGGTCCGTCGAGGTCCAGGTAGAGGCGGGCGTAGTACAGCGAGCGGTTCTCGACCTGCCAGTCCTGGCGCGGATCGCTGACGACGCACCGGTTCAGGGCCGCGAGGGCCTCTGCCCTGGGCGCCGCGAGCGCGTGCAGCGTGCCGTCGCCGCGGCCCCGCTGGAGGAGCCCGAGCAGGGTTCCGCTCGGCGCTATGACTGGTTCGAACATGGGAATGGCCTCAAATCAAGCTGGGGACGCAACCGGGAATCTCGATTCACAGGGCCGCGTAACAGCATGTGAGGACGTTCGCCGTCTTGTTCCGCTCGATGTTGACCATTGCCTTCTCACTCTCGTCGATGCTTCGCGTGCAGTACGGCCGGTTCGGCGGGGGTGGGCGGGAACGGCGTCCGTGTCCAGCCCGCTCCTGCCCGTCCGTCATGTCCGCGAATCGAATCCGACGCCATGATGACCCAGGCGGTTTGTGCGCCGCGACCACATTTACGTCCGCCGTGACCAACCCGTGAGGTCGGGGACCGGTCGGAGTGCGCCTGGTCCCGGCCGGAAACGGACTACTCGGCTCCGAAAAGTGCGAGGAGGTCGGTCTTGGCGAACATGCGCGCCGTGTCCACGGCGGAGGGCGTCCCGGCGTTCGGATCGGCCCCGCCCGCGAGCAGCGCGCGGATGACGGCCTCCTCGCCCTTGAAGACGGCGCCCGCCAGCGGGGTCTGGCCCCGGTCGTTGGCCCGGTCGGCTTCGGCGCCGCGCTCCAGCAGGGCGGTGACGGCGTCGGCGTGGCCGTGGTAGGCGGCGAGCATGACGAGGGTGTCGCCGCGGTCGTTGGTGAGGTTCGACGGGACTCCGGCGTCGAGGTAGGCGGACAGCGTGGCGGTTTCACCCTGCCGGGCGAGGTCGAAGATCTTGGTGGCCAGCTCGATGACGTCCTCGTCGGGGACGCCCTGCGATCCCGCGCCGTCCTGGGTGTGCTCGCTCATCGTTCGTACCGCCTTTCACTCGCTGTCGTCGGCAAGAGTTTCCCCAGGCCGGGAGGGCAGGGGTGCGTACGGGACCGCGTCCGTACGGGTGAATCGCCAGGGTAGCGCCCGGGTCGGCACATGACGGGAAGGGTCCGAGGCAAGGATCGTCCTCGACCCGGTTCGATCCCCACCCGCCCGCCTCCTCCACCCACCGCCCTGACCCTTCCGCGGCGGACGCGCCAGCCGGGCGCGGCCGGTCAAGTGAAAGTGAGCGGTATTCACCCGTATGCACCTTTTGTCGCATTGATACTTCCTGTGAGCCTGGAAGAACTGATGGTGACCGTCCCACGTCCCCACCCACCAGGAGAAGTCGTCATGGTCCTGTCCATCTCAGGCGTCGTTCTGCTCGGCATCATCGCCTTCCTCTTCTTCAAGAAGGACGGGATGAAGCTGACCCACGCGTTCGTGTGTTCGTTGTTCGGCTTCTTCCTCGCCGGCTCCGCCATCGCCCCCAGCATCACGGCGAGCACGGCGAGCCTCGCGAGCCTGTTGGGCGGGATCAAGCTCTGAGCCCGCCGTCCGCCGTTCAGGCCGGCCGGCCCGGGCCGGCCTGACGGGCCGCCGCACCGCCCCGCACCGCCCCCGCACGCACCGTCCCGCCACACCACAACTCCAGGAGACGCCCGTGGCCCGGCGCCCACTCCCCCGCATCCTCACCGGTGGCACCCCGTGGCCGGCCCGGGGCCGCGACCTCGCCCGCACGGCCGCCGACAGCGCCACGGACGTCCTCCATCCGCTGCTCGTCATCGGCCGCGGCCTGCGCGTCCTGGCCTCCGCGGGGCGGCGCAAGTGGGCCGACACCCCCAAGGACAAGCGCGGCCCGGCCCTGTTCCTGGCGGCCGCCGTCGTCCTCGCCCTGGCGCTCGTGCCCTACGGCCCGCTCCTCGGCCTGATCACCGTGATGGCGACGGCGGCCTGGCACGGACGGCCCCGCACCCCCGTGAAGACCGGTCCCAGCGACGCCGAGGCCGAACGCCTCGCCGCCCTCTACGAGGCACTGGTGCCGTACTTCTCCGTGCCCGAGGACCCGAGCCCGCTGTTCGCCCACGGCGGAAGCTGGGACCAGGCGTTCAGCGACCCCGTGTTCGACGCGTCGGGCCGCATCAACCGGCTCCGCATCCGTTACCCGGCCTACTTCACCGACGGCGAGCCCGCCGCCCGGGCGCGGATCGAGGCGTTGCTGCACGCCAAGTCCGGGCGCGGACGGGAGTACCTCTTCGACTGGGACGAGGAGGCCAACCAGCTCGATCTGCGGGTCCTGGCGCCGCTGTCGACCGGCATCGCCGCCCAGCCGTTCGTCACCGCCCCCGGGGAGACGGTCCTCGGGTTCACCGACGCGGGCGGCGTGCAGCGCACCCTGCCCGTCCTGGAGGGCGACGAGCCGCGTGACGTGCCCCCCGTGATCTGGCGGACCGGCCCCCGCTCCACCGAGCCGCACCTGCTGGTGGTGGGCCTTCCGGGCAGCGGCACCTCCACCCTCCTGCGCTCGATCGCCCTGCAGGCCCTGCGGCACGGCGGCGAGGTGCTGATCGTCGAGGGCGGGGGCAGCGGCGAGTACGCCTGCCTCACCGGCCGGGCCGGGGTGCTCGCGGTCGAGTGCGGTCCCGGCGGGGCCCAGACCACGCTGGAGTGGGCGGCGCGGGAGACGGAGCGCCGGCTGCTGGCCGCCCATCGGGCCCGGGAGACCGGCGGTGCCATGCCCGAGGACACCCGTCGCCCCCTGTGGGTGCTGCTCGACCGGCCCAGCGTGCTCGCACACCTGGCCGCCGCCGAGGGCGGCCCCGATCCGTTGGGGCGGCTCCAGGTGCCGCTGCGGCACGGGCGGGCCGCGCACGTCACGGTGGTGGTGGCCGAGCAGTTCGAGCAGTTGGAGCTGCTGGGCGACGCCGTCTGGCAGCACACCCGGGCCCGGGTCGTGCTCGGGCCGGCCGGGAGTCGGCAGATCGCCGAGGTGCTGGGAGCGCCCCCGCACACGACCCCGACGCCGCAGGCGCCGCCGGGGCGCGGGTACGCCCGGCTCGGGGCGGGTCCCGTCCACCGGCTCCAGGTGCCCGCCACGCCGGACCCCTACGACGACGCCACGCCCCCGGCGCACCGCCGGGCGGTGACGGAGCTGCTGCCGGAGCGGACGGCGCGGCGCGCGCCCGCGCCCGCGGCCCCGGAGCCCGTCACCCAGGCGCCGCCGCTGCGCATCGTCCAGCCGCCGGCCCAGGCGCAGGCCCCCTCGATCGACGCCCGGGAGGCCGCGATCGACGACCCGGAGCCGCGGGCGGAGGAGACGCGCGAGACAAGGGAGGTACGCGAGGTACGGGAGGTCGCGGCGGAGGCACCCAAGGCCCGCGGCCCCTGGCCCGTGGGGCCCTGAGCCCGACCACCTCGCAGCCGCCCCACCCCGATGCCGCCCTGCCCCGGATCCGCCTTACCCGCCGCCTCACGGGCCATGCCGGTTCTACGCCACGAACGTGCGCGGCGGTTCCGCCCCGCTGCCGCCGGCGCCGGTACCGACCAGCCGGGCCGCCGCCGCCAGCCGGGCGGCGGCTTCCTCGGCGACCGGGCCGCCCACGGTGAACGGCAGCCGGACATACCCCTCGAACGCGCCGTCCACGCCGAACCGGGGGCCTGAGGGGACGCGGACGCCGACCCGTTCCCCCACCTCGGCCAGACGTGAACCGGACAGTCCGCCCGCACGGGCCCACAGCGTGAGACCGCCCAGCGGCACCTCGAACTCCCAGTCCGGCAGCTCCCGACGCACCGCCGTGACCAATGCGTCCCGGTTGCCCCTGGCCTGGACGCGGCGGATCTCGACGGCCTCCTCCCAACCGCCGGTGCGCATCAGCCAGTTCACCGCGAGCTGTTCCAGGACCGGGGTGCCGAGGTCGGCGTAGGCGCGCGCCGCGACCAGGCTGCGGATGACGTCGGGGGCGGCGCGCACCCAGCCGATCCGCATGCCGGCCCAGAACGCCTTGCTGGCGGAGCCGACGGTGATCACCGTGGAGCCGGCCGGGTCGAAGGAGCAGACCGGCCGGGGCATGGCGAGGCCGGGGTCGAGCCGGAGTTCGGCCATGGTCTCGTCGGCGACCAGGACGGTGCCGGCGGAGCGGGCCGCCTCGACCATGGCACGGCGCTGGTCGTCGGAGGCCAGCGCACCGGTCGGGTTGTGGAAGTCGGCGACGACGTAGGCGAGGCGCGGTGCGGAGTCGCGCAGCACCTGACGCCAGACGTCCATGTCCCAGCCGCCGAGCCCGACCGACATCGCCACGGGGACGAGGCGCACCCCGGCCGCGCGCATGAGCTGGAGGATGTTGGCGTAGGAGGGGGACTCGACGGCGATGCGCTCGCCGCGGCCCGCGAAGAGGCTGCAGATGGCGTCGATGGCGCCCATGGCCCCGGTGGTGACCATGATCTGCTCGGGCATGGTGGGGATGCCGCGCTCGGTGTAGCGGTCGGCGAGCATCCGGCGCAGCGCGGGCAGCCCGGCCGGGTAGTCGCCGTGGGTGTGGGCGTAGGGCGGCAGTTCCTCCAGGGCGCCCTGGACGGCCTTGGTCAGCCAGGGCTCGGGGGCCGGGAGGGCGGCGCAGCCGAGGTCGATCATCGAGCCGAGGGACTCGGGCGGCAGCGGTTCCAGGCCCCGGGCGGGCAGCGGGTTCCCGGCGGGTACGGCGGTCCAACTGCCGGCGCCGCGGCGGGATTCGAGGAAGCCCTCGCCGCGCAGGGCCTCGTAGGCGGCGGCGACGGTGGTGCGGCTGAGGGTGAGCGCGACGGCCAGCTCCCGCTCGGCGGGCAGCCGGGCGGCGACGGGGACTCGGCCTTCGAGGACGAGCAGCCTGATCCCGTCGGCCAGGAGGCGGTAGGCGGGGGGCTTGCGCGCCCCGGGTACGGGGGGCCGGTCCTGCTGCGAGGTGATCAGGCGGGCGAGCTGGGCGGCACCGACCGCTGAGGTCCACTGAGCCATGCTGTCCGGTCCACCTTCGTCGAATTGGCCCCGGCAGGCGGGCGTGGGGGCCGGTATTGGATCGCTCCTGCCGGGTCAGGGTGTCATGGAGCGGTCCATTCGGACCAGTGGGTCCCCGGCGTTCACCGTGCGTCCATCCGGCCGCTCACGCCCCACCGGCCACAACGGGCATACTGCCGCCGTGACGCACGTACGCCTTCGCCATCCGTACCTCGACCACCCCGCCCCGATCCCCTTCGCCCACCGGGGTGGCGCGGCGGACGGTCTGGAGAACACCGCCGCCGCCTTCCGCCGGGCCGCCGGCGCGGGCTACCGGTACTTCGAGACCGATGTGCACGCCACCTCCGACGGCAAGCTGGTCGCCTTCCACGACGCCACCCTGGACCGGGTGACGGACACCGAGGGCAGGATCGCCGAGCTGTCCTGGAAGCGGGTCAGCGCCGCGCGGGTGGCCGGGACGGAGCCGTTGTCGCTCTTCGAGGACCTGCTGGAGGAGTTCCCCGACGCGCGGTGGAACGTCGACATCAAGGCGGAGTCGGCGCTGTACCCGCTGGTCGACCTGATCGCCCGGGCCGGGGCGTGGGACCGGGTGTGCGTGGGTTCGTTCTCGGAGAGCCGGGTGGCCCGGGCGCACCGGATCGCGGGGCCCCGGCTGGCGACCTCGTACGGGGTCCTCGGTGTGCTGGGGCTGCGGCTGCGCTCGTACGCGATCCCGGCCGCCCTGCGGGTGGGCGCGGTGGCGGCACAGGTCCCGGAGACCCAGGCCGGCGTGCGGGTGGTCGACCGGCGCTTCGTACGGACCGCGCACGCGCGCGGCCTCCAGGTGCACGTCTGGACCGTGAACGAACCGGAACGCATGGAGGCGCTGCTCGACCTGGGGGTGGATGGCATCATGACCGACCGGATCGACATCTTGCGCACGGTGCTGGACCGTCGCGGAGCCTGGGCCTGACCGCCCGACGGGCCCGCGCGCGGCCCGGGCGGCCGCGGCGGTACGGGGACAGCGAGGGGGCACCGGATGACGGCGCAGACGACGGACGAAGCGGAATCGGGGGCGGAGGACGGCAGATCCGCCGCCGCCCGCAAGCGCGAACAGCACGGCTGGTACTTCTACGACTTCGCCTGCTCGGTCTACTCGACGAGCGTGCTCACGGTATTCCTCGGGCCGTACCTGACCGCGGTGGCCAAGACCGCGGCGGACGCCGAGGGCTATGTGCACCCGTTGGGCATCCCGGTGCGGGCCGGGTCGTTCTTCGCGTACTCGGTGTCGGTTTCGGTGATCGTCGCCGTACTGATCATGCCGCTGGCCGGCGCGGTGGCCGACCGGGGCGGCCGCAAGAAGCCGCTGCTGGCCGCGGCGGCCTACACGGGCGCGGCGGCGACCGCCGGGATGTTCTTCCTGAGCGGCGAGCGCTACCTGCTGGGCGGCCTGCTGCTGATCGTCGCGAACGCGGCGCTCGCCGTCTCGATGGTGCTCTACAACGCCTATCTGCCGCAGATCGCCACACCCGACGAGCGGGACACCGTCTCCTCGCGCGGCTGGGCGTTCGGGTACACCTCGGGCGCGTTCGTACTGGTCCTCGACCTGGTGCTGTTCCAGGGGCACGACTCCTTCGGCGTCTCCGAGGGCACGGCCGTACGGATCTGTCTGGCCTCGGCCGGCCTGTGGTGGGGCGCCTTCGCCATCGTGCCGCTGCGCCGGTTGCGCGACCGGGCGGTGGTGCGGGAGGCCGGGGCGGCCCCGCCGGTCAGCGGCTGGCGCCAGTTGGCGGCGACGCTGCGGGACATGCGGCGCTTCCCGCTGACGCTGTCGTTCCTGCTGGCGTACCTGATCTACAACGACGGCGTGCAGACCGTGATCTCCCAGGCCTCGGTCTACGGGTCGGAGGAGCTGGGGCTGGAGCAGTCGACGCTGATCGTGGCGGTGCTGCTCGTCCAGGTCCTCGCGGTGGCGGGCGCGCTGGGGATGGGGCGGCTGGCGCGTTCGTACGGCGCCAAGCGGACGATCCTCGGTTCGCTGGCCGCGTGGGCGCTGACGCTGGCGGCCGGCTACTTCCTGCCCGCGCGGACCCCGGCGTGGTTCTTCGTGCTCGCCTCGATGATCGGGCTGGTGCTGGGCGGCAGCCAGGCGCTGTCGCGGTCGCTGTTCTCGCACCTGGTACCGGCGGGCAAGGAGGCCGAGTACTTCTCCGCGTACGAGATGAGCGACCGCGGACTGAGCTGGGTGGGGCCGCTGGTGTTCGGCCTGACCTACCAGGTCACGGGCAGCTACCGGACGGCGATCATCTCGTTGGTGGTGTTCTTCGCACTGGGTTTCGTGCTGCTCGCCCGGGTGCCGGTGCGGCGCGCGGTGGAAGCGGCGGGCAATCCTGTTCCCGAACGGCTCTGAGAACGAATTCGGAACGAATTTCGACGTTGAAGCAAAGGGCCGGTAGTGTACGTCTTTGCCCTGCCAGGCGGACCGTTACTGCGCGCACAAGAAGGATAGGCGCTGGGTGACATCTGCTGCCAGATGTGACAAAACGGGCACCGGTGGGTACAACAAGGGGCGGCACGACGGGCGACGCACGACCCGGAGCGGGAATCTATACCGCCGACCGGACGTTGACCGGATGACGACGACAGCGACACCTGTCCTGTGGGCGACAAGCCCGGGAGGCACGATTCATGAGTGAGCGAGCTCTCCGCGGTACGCGGCTCGTGGTTACCAGCTACGAGACGGACCGCGGCATCGATCTGGCCCCGCGCCAGGCGGTGGAGTACGCATGCCAGAACGGACATCGATTTGAGATGCCGTTCTCGGTTGAGGCAGAAATTCCGCCGGAGTGGGAGTGCAAGGCGTGCGGCGCCATGGCACTCCTGGTCGACGGGGACGGGCCCGAAGAGAAGAAGGGCAAGCCCGCGCGAACGCACTGGGACATGCTCATGGAGCGACGCACCCGCGAGGAACTCGAGGAAGTGCTGGCCGAGAGGCTGGCGGTCCTGCGTTCCGGCGCCATGAACATTGCCGTGCATCCGCGGGACAGCCGCAAGTCCGCCTGACACCCGGACTGAGCACGAAGCCGAGGGCCCCCGCCACTTCCTGTGGCGGGGGCCCTCGGCGTGCGTACGACGGGCTCGGGAGGCGAGGAGGACCGGGCGCGGCCCCGGCGGGCCGCCGGGGTCACGGACTCGGAAGACTCGGAAGACTCAGGAGGCGAGCGGCGGACGGTAGCCGGTGTCGGGGTCGGAGGGACCCGGCCCGGGCTGCGGTCGGTCCTCGCGGATGACCTCGCCCCGCACGACCTTGCCGTCGGGCTGGTGGATGCGGGCCTGCTGGAACGCGGCGCCGAAACCGCCGGGGGCCGCCGACGTCATCGTGCGCTCCAGGGAACGGGTGAAGCGGCGCGCGACCAGCGCCCGGACGGGCGGCACGAGCAGGAGCAGGCCGGCGACGTCGGAGAGCAGCCCCGGCAGGATCAGGAGCAGACCCGCCGCCATGATCAGGGCATTGCCCCGGCCGGGCTGCTGCGGGGCGGCGGCCACACCCTGCTGCGCCTGCTGGAAGCCCGCCGTCAGGTTGCGGAACGCCCGGCGGCCGGCGCGCTTGATGACCACGCCGCCCAGGAGCATCCCGCCGAGGATGAGCAGGGCGACGGTCAGGCCGCCCGCCGCCCCCGCGACCAAGCCGAGCAGCCAGATCTCCAGGATGAACCAGGCGGCGACCGCCAGGGGGAGGTACGTACGGGCGGCCGAGCGCCGCCGGGGAGCAGTCGAGGTGCCGGTCGTCATGACTCCAGTGTGCCTGGGGTGGCGTAAAAGCGGCCTCAGTCGGAGGTACCGGGCATCCCCTAAGGGTGGTCCGGGCCCGGCCGTGGTCCGTCGGACACCGCTATGCCTCGGGCCTGCCGGTCAGCTTGGCCGTACGGGCCTTGATGCCCCACTGGGTGACCCGCCACAGGGCCTCGACCACGATGTCCTTGCTCATCTTGCTGTCGCCGAACTCGCGCTCGACGAACGTGATGGGGACCTCGACGACCCGGAAGCCCTTGCGGACGGCCCGGCGGGCGAGGTCGACCTGGAAGCAGTAGCCCGCGGAGGCGACCTGGTCCAGGCCCAGCCCTTCCAGGGTCTCGCGGCGGAAGGCGCGGTAGCCGCCGGTCACGTCGCGGATCGGGACGCCCAGCATCAGCCGGGAGTAGGTGGACCCGCCGCGGGAGAGGATCTCGCGGCTCTTGGGCCAGTTGACGACCCGGCCCCCGGGCACCCAGCGGGAGCCCAGGACCAGGTCGGCGCCGCCGAGCGCGGTCAGCAGCCGGGGCAGCTCCTCCGGCCGGTGCGAGCCGTCGGCGTCCATCTCGACCAGGACGCCGTAGCCGCGCTCCAGCCCCCAGGCGAAGCCCGCGAGGTAGGCGGCGCCGAGCCCTTCCTTGCCCTTGCGGTGCAGGACGTGGACGTGATCGTCGGAGCCGGCCAGTTCGTCGGCGAGCTTGCCGGTGCCGTCGGGGCTGTTGTCGTCCGCGACGAGGATGTGCGCCTCGGGCACGGCGGCACGCACCCGGCCGACGATCAGCCCGATGTTCTCCGCCTCGTTGTACGTGGGGATGATCACCAAGGTGGTCCCGAGGGGCCCGTAGGTCCGCTGTCCGCCGTCGCTCACTGGGTCCCCTTGCATGCTTCTCGTCCAGCCCCGCCTCGTCCGTCCTGTCACGGCGGAACGATTTTAGAACAGTGGTCGGGGCCCGCGGTCCTTCGGGCCGGCCCCGCTCCCGCTGGCTGCGGGTGACCGTGGCCGTTGTCTACTGGACCACCGGGCCCCGACCTGGGGCCACCCGCCCCCAACTGCCGCTGGGGGCCGCCCGCACCGGCGAAACCTTCCCTCGCCCCCGAGGCGCGGGCGCGCTGAGCGGACGGATCCGTCCGGAAGGGACGTCCTGTGGTGGACCCGGCCGAACCTATCCGGGTCGGGCCGCCGGTACCGAACCGAGGCCCCCCGGATCACCCCTGTGGCCGTACGAATACCTCCCGGCCGCCCACGACCGTCGCCAGGCACACGGGCAGATCCGCGCCGGGCGTGAGGTCGGGCAGCCCGGGGGTGCCGGAGCGCGGGTCGGTCGACCAGCGGGCGACCCGGTCGTCGGGGGCCTGCACCACGAGTTCCTCCGTGCGCCAGACGGCGTAGTCGGCGGGGGCCCCGGGCACGAGGGTGCCCGCGTCGTCCCGGCCGAGCGCCCGCCAGCCGCCGCGGGTGTGCGCGGCGAAGGCGGCGCGTACGGAGATCCGGTGCTCGGGGGTGCGGTGGAAGGCGGCGGCCCGGACGGTGCCCCAGGGGTCCAGGGGCGTGACGGGGGCGTCCGAGCCGAAGGCCAGCGGCACGCCGGCCTTCAGCAGGGCGGCGTACGGGTTGAGGGTCCTGGCCCGCTCGGCGCCCAACCGGTCGGCGTACATGCCGTCCTCGCCGCCCCAGGCGGCGTCGAAGGCGGGCTGCACGGAGGCGGTCAGGCCCAGCTCGGCGAAGGCGGCGATGGTGGCCGGGGTCATCATCTCGGCGTGCTCGACACGGTGCCGGGCGGCGCGGACGCGGGCGAGGCCGACCTTTTCGGCGGCGGCCCGGACCCCCTCCACGACGGCGGTGAGCGCGGCGTCGCCGATGGCGTGGAACCCGGCCTGGAGGCCCGCCTCGGTGCAGGCGGCGACGTGCGCGGCGATGTCGCCCGCGTCCAGGTAGCCGGTGCCGGTGTGCGTCGCGTCGGCGTACGGGGCGTGCAGGCAGGCGGTGTGCGAACCGAGCGCGCCGTCCACGAACAGGTCGCCGGCGGCGCCGACCGCGCCGAGCTCCGCGGCCCGGTCGAGGTCGCGGTCGGCCCAGTAGCCGAAGACGCGCGGGCCGGGGTGGCCGGCGGCGAGGTCGAGCAGGGCGGTGAAGTCCTCGGGGGAGGAGATCTCGGGCCCGCCGCACTCGTGGACGGAGCCGATGCCGAGGGAGGCGGCGCGGTCCAGGGCGGCTCGCTGCGCCTCGGCGCGCTGGGCGGGGGTGACGGCGTCGAGCGCGGCCCGGCGGACGGCGTGGTGGGCGTGGCGGGTGAGCGGCTCGTCGCCGGTGACGCGGACGCCGGGGACGAGGTCCAGCAGTGCGGTGGTGACCACGGCGGAGTGCACGTCGACGCGGCTGAGGTAGAGCGGGCGACCGCCGGTGGCCTCGTCCAGCTCGGCGCGGCGGGGGGCGCGGCGCTCGGGCCAGCGGGCGGCGTCCCAGCCGTGGCCGAGGAGCACCCGGTCGGCGGGGCGGCTGCGGGCGTGGGCCCGGACGAGGGCCAGGGCTTCGGGGAGGGAGCGGGCCGCGGTGAGGTCGAGGCCGGTGAGGGCGAGCCCGGTGGAGGTGGTGTGGACGTGGGCGTCGGTGAACGCCGGGGTGACGAGCGCCCCGTCGAGGTGGACGACCTCGTCCACGCCCTGCGCGAAGGCGTCGGCGGCGCCTTCGGAGCCGACCCAGGCGATGTGGCCCCGTTCGACGACCATCGCGGTGGCGAAGGGGTCGGCGGGGCTGTGCACCTCGCCGCCGCGGAGCAGGACGGTGCGGGGGGTTCCGGCGGCGGTGGCGGAGGCGGTGCGGTCAGTCATGTCCCCAGTTTCGCTGGTCGTCCGCGCCCGCCCGGACACGCCCCCCGGCCGGCGGCCGGCCCGGGCGCACGGGCGGGGCCCGGGCCGGACACCGAGGGGGCGACCGGCGAGCCCGCCTCCGGCCTGGCGGACCTTGCCCGACCGGCGGACGTGGCCGGCCGGGGGCCCCTCCCGGACCGGGCCCCGGACTCCCCGTCCGGGGGAACCCCGTCACCGTGCGGCGCGAGGCCCGCGGGCACGGGCACGGGTCACACGCGGGGCGGCCGGGCTTCGTAGGGGGTGGACAGGACCACCGTCGTGCGGGTGGCGACATGGGCCAGGGCGCGGAGCCGGCCCAGCAGGTCTTCGAGTTCGAGGGGCGTGGCCACCCGCACCTTGAGGATGTAGTTCTCGTCCCCCGCGACGCTGTGGCAGGCCTCGATCTCCGGGACCCCCGCGAGCCGCTCGGCGATGTCGTCCGGGGCGCTGGGGTCGAACGGTTTGACCGAGATGAAGGCCGTCAGCGGCAGCCCGACGGCCTCGGGGTCGACGACGGCCGCGTAGCCGCGGATGACTCCGCGCTGTTCCAGCCGGCGTACTCGCTGATGGACTGCCGACGTGGACAGTCCGGTGGCCTTGCCCAGGTCCGTGTAGCTCATCCGCCCGTCCCTCACGAGCAGATCCACGATCTGGCGGTCCAGCTCCTCCATTGCGCTCATAGCCGCTCAACCTATTGCCCAGAGCCGCTCCAGGCACAGCGGTGTCCACGGGGAAAGGGCACCTGCGGCGGGCATGTGACCAAGGCCACAGGGGTATGGATGCGTACGCCCGGCTCTCGTGGTTACTCGTGCCGCGCGACGGGAAGTGCTTGCTGTGGCCGTGGCTGAAGAATCTGCCCGCCCGGCCCACCCAAGGGGGAGTACATCCATGCTGAACACCAATGGCGCCGGCCGTATGAGCGAATCCGAGTACGCGGACGACGCGGACTATCCCGACGACGCCGACGGGTTCGATATCCACCACGCGGTCTGCCCGGACTGCGGGCAGTCGATCGCCCTGGTCGCCGACGAGGAGTACCTGCCGGAGCACGCGCTCTGCCTGACCCCGTGGAACCCGTTCGGGCTCACGGTGTGCGCGGGTACGGGCCGCCCGGCCTCCGAGGCGCTGCCGACGGTGGGGGTGTTCCCGTCGGACGCGCAGGAGTCGGCCCCGGTGGTCGTGCTGACGCTGCCGCAGGGGCTGGACTGGCGGACGCAGCCCTTCTCGCACGTCGGCGGTCCGGGCTCGCGTCCGGTGCGGATGGCGGCGACGCTGCTGCCGCCGCAGATGCGTCAGCACGCGCAGGCCGCCTGACCGGCCGGGCCCGGGGGGGGCGTCCCCGGGGGCCTACCAGTACGTTCCCTGCACCATGGCGGCGAGACTGGCGTGGTGCAGGATGAGGCCGTCCGCGTGGTCGCCGTCCGTCGGCTTCCCGACCTCGCCGAAGTGCGCCTGCCGGTAGGCGATGCGCAGCATCACGATGCCGTGCCGCAGGGCGGCGTACAGCGTGTGGAACTCCATGTCGCGCGGGGTGTGCCCGGTGAGTTCGTCGTAGCGGCGTTCGAGGTCGTCGCGGCGCAGGAAGTCCGGCAGGCCCGGTTGGCCGAAACCGACGGTGAGGTCCTGGAAGAAGCGGTGGAGGTAGACGGTCCAGCCGAGGTCCACCTCGCGCGGGGCGTACGCCGCCATCTCCCAGTCGAGTACGGCCACCGGTTCGAAGCCGTCGGCCTGGTAGATCACATTGCCGATCCGGGCGTCGCCCCAGTTGAGGACGGGCTCGCCCTCGTCGGCGGGCCAGAGTTCCTCCAGCCGGTCGAAGGCCCGCTCCAGCAGCGGTGACCGGGGCATGCCGGCCACCACCCAGGCGTAGTAGGCGCGTTGGGCCTCGACGTGCCGGCGCAGCGGGGTGCCGGTGCCGGGCGGGAGGAGGAACCGCGCTCGCGGGGACGGGAACTGGTCGTGGAGGCGGGCGAGGAGGGAGACGCTCGCCTCTTGGAGGACGGCGCGTTCGGCGTCGGTGGCGGAGTGCAGCCAGTTGCCCTCGTAGGTGTACGGCATCACGTCGGGCGGCACGCGGCCCTCGGCGCGGGCCATGACGAAGAACGGCGCGCCGAGCGGCCGCGGGTCCTCCTCCAGCCAGCGGACCCGGGGTACGGGCAGGTCGGTGTGTTCGGCGACCAGCCGCATCACGCGGTACTGGCGGGCCATGTCGTAGGTGGGGAAGACGGTGTAGGCGGCCGGGTCGGCGGCGAGCCGCAGGGCGCAGGCGCGACCGGGGGCGTCGGGGTGTTCGACGTCCGGGTGCTCGATGTCCGGGTGCTCGATGTCGAAGAGGAGGGTCTCGCTGGACATGCCGTTGGAGCCGGGTACGGCGGTGTTGGTGACCTTCGCGCCGGGGAGGCGGGTGTCGAGCCAGGCCGTGAGGCGCCGACCGAGTTCCTCGGGGTCTCGGGTGGTGGTGCGGGGACGCGGTGCCGTTGCCATGGACTACCCCTCCTGCCGGGTCCGGTTCGGTTGCGGGACTTCGTGCGCGCGGCTGCGTAGCTGCCGAGCCGGGGCTACGGCGCGACCGAGGTGTGGTCGGCGAAACCGCTGGGGTCGTGGCGGCCGAAGCTGCCGTGCTCGAAGATGCCGTGGCCGACCCGGCCGTCGAGGGTGAAGCGGGCCGAGTGGTCGGTGACGCCGAAGGCGGCCGTGGGGTGGGCGCCCGGGTCGGAGAGGTCGTAGACGCGCCGGTCGGTCCAGCCGCGGCCCTGCCAGGTGCCGTGCTGCCAGTCGGCGGCGGGCGGGTAGCCGGCGCCGACGGCGAGCGGGGAGGAGTTCAGGATCTCCACGCCGAGTTCGAGGGGTTTGCGCGCCGGATCGGTGAGGTGGACGACGGCGCTCTCGGGGTGGCGGCTGCCGGGGCGGTAGCGGATGTCGGTGTGCGGCCAGCCGAGTTGGACGTCGCCGCGACCGCTGCCCTCGGGGAACACCTGGACGGCTTCGCTGAGGGTGCGGTGGCCGTCCGCGTCCTCCTGGGTGATGACCATGAGGAAGCGGTCCTCGAAGCGGACGGGGACCCAGAGCCAGTGGAAGCCTTCGGGACGATGTTCGTCGGCGGCGCGACCGCCGTCTTCGCCGGGGATGGGGCGCACGCCCCAACTGCGGTCCCGCGTACCCGTCCAGGCGCCGGGGGCGAGGGCGAACCGCTCGCCCTTGGCGCGGATGGTGCCGGTGACGTTGCCCGCCTGGACGAAGCGTCGGCCTTCGAGCATGAGGCGGTCGCCGCGCCGTTGGATGTGGTGCGGCTCCCAGACGGCGGGGAACTCGGCGGTCCAGGTGATGTCGTAGGAGAGCCCCCGGGGGTCGGCGGGGTCGGCGTCGCACTGGAGGGTGATGCGCTTGAGGGGTGCGTCGACGGTGATCCGCAGGGGGCCGACGGAGAGGTTCATGCGGTCGTCGGTGAGGGCGTCGGAGGCGCGGACGGCGAGGAGGTCGTCGCCCAGGCGCAGGGTGGCGTAGGCGTCGATCACACCGGCGTTGGGGTAGACGCCGAGGCCGAGGATGAGGACGGCCCGGCCGGCGTGGTCGAAGACGTGGAAGATGCAGCGGTCGTAGGCGTTGCGGTCGCCGCTGACGAGGTGCTTCATCGACAGCGGGGCCTGGTGGATGGGGTACTCGTCCAGGGGTACGGGTCGGTCGGCGGACATGACGAACCTCCTGCGTACGGTGGGCTCCGCGCGGGCGGATATGACGGTACGTCAGATACTGTGGCACGTACCAGGGTTGTGGCACACCATGACAACCGGGCACACCCGGCCACCCCGCTTGTCGCGGCTCCTTCCCGGGTCCGGTCCGGCCGCGGCTCGCGCGCCGTAGTGTGGGCGGGTGACGACCACCACATCGCAAGAGGCGTTCCTGCGGGCTTTCCACGCCGAGCACCCGGCGGTGACCACGGAGGCGTTCGGCCGCGGCCGCGCTCCGGACGGCCGGTCCAGCTATGAGATCTTGTGCGATCGGGTGGCCGGGAGCACGCGGGTGCTGGATCTGGGCTGCGGTGACGGTCTCCTGCTGGAACTCCTGGCCCGAGGGAACGGGAGACACCTCGCGGGGGTGGACCTGTCCCCGCACTCCGTGGCGCTGGCACGACGTCGACCGGCACTGGCCGGGGCGAGGCTGGAAGAGGGGCGG
The DNA here is from genome assembly GCF_042881255.1 of Streptomyces sp. NPDC058279. Classification (NCBI taxonomy): domain Bacteria; kingdom Bacillati; phylum Actinomycetota; class Actinomycetes; order Kitasatosporales; family Streptomycetaceae; genus Streptomyces; species Streptomyces sp. NPDC058279. The sequence continues at coordinate 44,877 of NZ_JBHVYA010000003.1, forward strand.
GCCCAGGAACTTCCCTTCGCCGACGACAGCTTCGACGCCTGCGTCTCCCACTTGGCGCTGATGCTGATGAGCGAGATCGAGCAGGTCGCGGCCGAGGTTGCCCGCGTCCTGGTCCCCGGCGGGGTACTGGCCTGCGTGGTGGGAGGCGGGGCCGTCGGCGGCGAGGCGTACGACCGGTTCCTCGGGCTGTTGCGGCGGACGATCGAGGCGCTGCCCGCCGCGCGGCGCATCCCGGCGTTGGGGGACCGCAGGGCGCGCGGTCGTGACGGGCTCGACGCCGTTCTGGGGCCGGTGGGCTTCACCGCGGTCGACTGGGAGACCGTACCCATCGATCTGAGCGGACCGGTGGATCAGGTGTGGGCCACGGTCTCCGGCCTTTACGACCTCGGCCCGCTCGACGGGGCGAGCGTAGAGCGGTTGCGTGCGGCCTTCTTCGCCGAGGTCCGGGAGCTGACCACGCCGGAGGGGATCGTTCCCTGCGGGTTCAGGATCCACGTGGCGACAGCGCGACTGGGGTCGTAGAGGAGACGGGCCCGAGAACCCGGGGGGCGCGCCGCGCCGGTGCGAGGTCGGCCGCACCGGGGCCGGCCCATCCCGGGCGAGGACAGAGGCGGCGTGCCGGTCCCGCGCCGCTGCGAGGGGGCGGGTCCGGGGACGGACGGGATCTCGGCCGAGCCGGTCGTGGGGCGCGCGGAGGCACCGGCGTAGCCGGGCATACCCCTACGCCGCCCTCGGCATCGGGCTCTGCGGTGCCGGCGCGGCGGGCCGACGGCAAGAGCCCGTCTCCCGCCCGCGCCACGCACTGACCCGCCGGTGGGGACCGGCGCGCCCGAGAGCCGGGCCCCGGCCCGGGCGGCCGGCCCGACGGCAAGAGCCCATCTCCCCGCGCCACGCACCGCACGGTGCCGACCGGCAGCACACCCGACAGGCCGGGCCGGGGCTGGCGCCGGGCGCCGGGCGCCCACAGTGCCGACCGGAAGGGCACCGGAAGGGGCCGGGGCAGCCGCCAGTGCGCGCCGGCATCCTCACCCCGGCCGGGCGCCGGGAGGCCGGGGCGGGAGGGTCAGCGGGATTCCGGGCCGGCCAGGTGGCGGGCGATGACCATGCGCTGGATCTGGTTGGTGCCCTCGACGATCTGGAGGACCTTGGCCTCGCGCATCAGCCGCTCCACCGGGAAGTCCGCGGTGTAGCCGTAGCCGCCGAGCACCTGGACCGCGTCGGTGGTCACGGCCATCGCCGCGTCGGTGCAGAACAGCTTGGCCATCGCCGCCTGCCGGGAGAACGGCTTGCCGGCGTCGCGCAGCCGCGCCGCCGCCAGGTACAGGGCCCGACCCGCCTCGATCTTCGTCGCCATGTCGGCGAGCATGAAGCGCAGCCCCTGGAAGTCCGCGATCGGGTGCCCGAACTGCTTGCGGTCCAGGGCGTAGCCGAGGGCCTCGTCGAGGGCCGCCTGGGCCACGCCGATCGCGCAGGCCGCGATGCCGAGGCGGCCCGCGTCGAGGGCGGCGAGGGCGATCGTGAAGCCCTGACCCTCCTCGCCGATGCGCCGGGCGTCGGACACCCGTACGCCGTCGAAGTGCAGCTGCGCGGTGGGCGAGCCCTTGAGGCCCATCTTCTTCTCGGGAACCGCCGCCGTCAGGCCGGGGGCGTCACCGGGGACCAGGAAGGCCGTGATGCCCTTGGGGCCCTCGCCGCCGGTACGGGCGAGCACGGTGTAGAAGTCCGCGATCCCGCCGTGGGTGATCCACGCCTTGGTGCCGTTGATCACCCAGTCGTCGCCGTCGCGCACCGCCTTGGTGCCGAGGGAGGCCGCGTCCGAGCCCGCGGCCGGCTCGGAAAGGCAGTACGCGCCCAGCAGGCCGCCGCCCAGCATCGCGGGCAGGTGGGCCTTTCGCTGGTCCTCCGTGCCGTACCCGGCCAGGCCGTGACAGGCCAGGGAGTGCACGCTGACGCCGAGCCCGACGGTCAGCCGGGCCGCCGCGAGCTCCTCCAGCACCTGGAGGTAGACCTCGTACGGCTGCTCGCCGCCACCGAACTCGCCGTCGTAAGGGAGGCCGAGCAGGCCGGCGTCGGACAGCAGGGTGAAGACCTCGCGCGGGAAGCGACCGGCGTCCTCCTCCTCGGCGGCCCGGGGGCGGATCTCCCGCTGCGCGATCTCGCGTACGAGCGCGAGCAGATCGCGGGACTCTTCGGTGGGCAGCTGTCGTTCCACCGGCTGCGGGGCGCGGTCGTTCATGGCGGCGCTCTCCTCCCTCATCGGGCACGGCGACGGCGCGTGAGGTGTGGGACGCGCCGCCGGTTCTCGGTGCTCTCACAGCCGATACTGCCCTCCCGGATCACGGAAGGGCCTGTTCAGCGGCTGCGGCGGCTTGAGTATGCCCGATCAGGGGCTTCCCGTCACCGGGCGTTGATCGCCAAGGTCCCCGACGGCGCCCGAGCCCTCCTCGACTACGGATGGAGTCGGTCATTCGGTAAGGAACCACTCGATCACGGCCAAAGCGGCGCATCGTTGCTTCACGGGCAGTGGCCGCCGATTCTTCCGGCGACATTGTGCGGCGGCCCCACCCGGGCCGGCACCGGTCAGGCGTCGGTCAGCAACTCCCGCCCCGTGGGGCTGAGTTCCGTCCACTCATCCCGGAACGGCCGGTCACCCCGTCGCTCCGTCGACCGCGTTGTTGACTAATAGTCAAATACGGCCCTAGCCTCGGACTCCCACAGGACGCCGCGTACGGCAGACCTGTTCCCACGCACTTCCCCTGCGCACGGACGACGTACGGGAGGCACTTCCATGAGCTCGCACACCATGCCCGAGGGCCGGGTCCACTGGCGCAAATCGGCGGCACTGGCGCTGCCCGCGGTCCTCGCCATCGGGGTGATGACCACGGTCATGGCCCAGGGCGCGCCGGCCGCGTCCTTCGCGGTATCGGGGACCGCTTTCCAGGTCTCCTCCTCCAAGTTGAGCAGCAAGGGGCTCGCCTCCCATGTCCAGACGGACCGGTCCGCGGACGGCAAGGGACACCCGGTGGCGCTGCTCGGGATCGGCGAGGCGACCCTCGCCGACATCTGCCAGGCCGCCCGGGTGAAGACCCCGCTGGGCACGGTCGTCTTCAAGCTGACCGCCGGCGGACCGGCCGGACAGGTGACCGCGAGCAATCTGGTGATCGACGGCGAGGACCTCGACGGGGACGCCACCTTCGGCACCGCCCAGATCGGCCGGGACGCCTCCACCCTCGACCAGGTGGACGGGGTCAAGGGGGAGCCGGGCGCGTTCGGGCTCCAGGCCGGGAACATCGAGGTGCTGAACGTGAAGTCGCACGCCTGGTCCGCCACCGGGGGCAACTTCCGGCTCAAGGGCATGCGGCTGAACGTCAGCCTGGACGGCGAGCAGTGCTTCTAGGCGGGGCGCCGCTGCGGCTGCCGCTGTCCGGCCCCCGGCGAAGGCTGCGCGCCTGGCGGCGTACCCGACCGTTCTGGGGCGGGCTGCTGGTCCTGCTGGGCGGGGTCGAGCTGCTGCTGGTCCCGCTCTCCCCGCTGACGGTGTTGGTCGGCCTCGGTCTCGGCGGGACAGCGGCCGTCGGGATCGGGGCCGCGCTGGTCGTGGCGGCGCTCTTCCTGTGGTTCCTGCCGCAGGCGAAGGCGTACGTCTCCGTGCACGCCCTGCTGCTGTCGGTGCTGTCCTTCGTGGCGACCAACCTCGGCGGTTTCCTGGTAGGGATGCTGCTCGGCGTCACGGGCAGCGCGCTGGCCTTCGGCTGGACCCCTCGCCCGACCACCCGCCCGACCACCCGCCCCGGCCCGCGCCCGACCTCGCTTCCGGCGGGGGCCGGGGAACCGGGGGGCGCGCCCCGCGCGGGCGGCGCACCGCGCGTCCTGGCCGCCGCACTGCCGGTGGCGCTGCTGGTCTCGCTGACGGCGGGCGCGGGCGCCCCGCAGGCGCGCGCCGCGGCGCGCGCGGCGCCGGTCACGGCAGCCCGCACTCCCCCGACGGTGACGACCTCGCGCTTCGCACCCCGCGGTTTCGCGCTCGCCGGGGTCACCGAGGTGGCCACGGTCGACGGACCGCGCAAGGTGCTGGTGCTCAAGATGGCGGCCGCCACGCTCACCGACTACCGGCTGCGCACCCGCGACGGCCGGGGGGAGTAAGGGTTGGCCGCGTCGTCGCTGGAACTGCGCGGGGACGTGACCTTGTACCTGACCCGGTTCAGCGGATGCGTCGAGGGGCTGCTGTGCGTCACGTTCAGCCCCGACGGGTTGCCTGCTCCCCCGGTCATCCCGCCGTTCGTCTTCATGACGCGCGTCAGCGCCGAGCAGGCGTTGGTGACGTCGGACGTGATCGTCACGGACGGGCTTCGGCTGGAGGCGTCGTGAGCGCGCGGGGGCCGGCCCGGGGATTGACGCGGGGGTGGGACGGTCAGAGCCAGCCGACCTGGGTGACGAACATGGCGACCACGACCACCAGGGTCCAGCCGAGTACGTGTTCCAGCCAGGCGTTGTCCTCCTCGGGTCCACCGGTGCCGACGAGCCGGCGGGCGCGGGCGGTGAGGGCCTGGGCGGAGAGGGCGGGGAGGGCGGCGGTGCGTGCGGTCATGCCGTCCAATGTGGCAGCCTTCGCGGCTTTCGCGGTAGAGACGAGCATCACGCGTGGCGCGCGTCACGCCCGCCGCGCTGAGCGGCGGGCGTGAACGGGTCCGGCAGTCAAGGGATGGGACGGGTACGGGCCGTACGGGTCTCCGGTCGCCGTCGCGCGGTCAGGCGCGGCGCATCCGGCCGGCGCCGCGGCGTCCCGGGCCCGCCATGGCGGCCATCGCCAGGGCCAGCAGGGTTCCGACGGCGCCCGCGATGACGTTGCTGATCACCGAGCGGGTCGTGTCGACGTTGCCCGCGATGACCCACGGGGCGACGATCGTCCAGATGGCGATGCCGACGGCGGTCCACGCCATGGCGTGGGTGCGTTCGTACGCGGTCCCCAGTCCGCCCATGCACAGGCAGTACGCCAAGCCTGCGATGAGGTTGTTGACCGCCAGCGCGCTCAGCACGCTGAATCCGGCGATCCACGGCGAGGCCGCGATGTAGAGGCCCGTGATGAGGGCCAGTGCCTCCACCGCCTGCGCGCGTGGCGTGCTGGTGACCTGCTCGAACCGCGTGCGCATCTCCGCGAGGTCGGGGTGGTGTTCGATGCTTGAGTGCGTGGTCATGTCGGACTGCCTCCTGTTGAAGCTGCTCCTACACCCCCTCTGCCCTCTTATGTCCCACTTACAACCCATTCGGCGGTAAGAATTCGTCAGATCACTCCGACCGCGCGGAGAGCTGTGAGCTGTGCGACCCCGGGACGGGCCGGCACGTAGAGGTAGCAGACCCCGCCCGTGGCCTGGACCTCCTTGCCGGCGGCGTTGTGGCGCCTGGTGCGGAGCCAGATGTTCTCCCATTCGGCGCGGCGGTAGACCCGGCGCACCGCGGCGTCGTCCGCCGAGTTGGGGTCGTTGGCGATCACGTCGCCGGCCCCCGTGAAGCCGACGACGGTCATGAGGTGGCCGGCCGTGCCGTACCCGGCCCCGGTGAGCTCCCGGGGCAGGAAGGACTGCGAGGTGATGACCGGGATTCCCGCGCGGATCAGGGTTTCCAGGTCCGTGAGGGAGGCCAGCCGGGTGACCACGGCGGCCAGGTCCCGGTACGTGGCGGCGTACGCGGCGTTGAACGGCCAGTTGCCACAGCCCTTGTAGGCGGCGTCATAGGTGGAGCGGGCGGCGTGGCAGACCTGCGGGTCGGAGTAGGAGGGGTTCACCCAGGCCAGGTCCCGGGCCGTGGGCTTGCGCCCCCAGGACTCGATGACCATCTGGGAGGACGTGGGGCTGCACCACGCCTCGCCGCCGTTGTCGTACTCCGGGTACCGGCCGATGTGGATCTCCTGCGAGTAGCGCGGGACCTTGAGCTCGTGGGCCGTGCCGGAGGGCTTGGACGGGGGCACGGTGAACCGGTCCGGGACGCCCGAGGCCATGGCGCCGGCGAGCCACACGGTGGGTCCGCCGGTGGTGCCGGGCTTGCGGTGGAGGGTCAGGCGCAGTTGCCAGTCGCGCAGGCGAAGGCCGCTCGCCTTCGCCGGCGGATCGACGGCCAGGGTGTCGGTCCAGACGGTGGTGCGGCCGTCGCTCTGGCCGTCGACCGAGGTGCGGCGGATGTCGCTCTCGCCGGAGGCCCAGCGGCCCATCACGTACCAGGGGGTGGTCGTGCCGTCGCCATAGGTGCCGCGCAGCTCCGTCTGGATCCAGGTCCCGGCGGGGGTGCGCGCGTTCCAGGAGGCGATGGCCTCGGTGGCGGGGACGGTGGAGCGGTGTACGGGAGAGGTCCAGGCGGCGTAGTCCCAGGCGGCCTTCTTGCCGGTGTGCGGGTCGGTGTACTCCGTCCGGCCCGCCGGGGCCGCGATCTCCAGGCCGGGCCGGGCGCCGTCGACGGCCTTGGTGCCGTGGTGGGTGCCGGCCTGCCAGTGGGCGTACGCGTACCAGAACCGGTTGTCGATCGTCGGGGCGGTGGCGCCGGCCCCGGAATCGGCGTCGGGGCCGGTCCCGACGTCTGTACCGGCATCCGCGCCGGCGGCCCGGCCGGGCCGGGCGGCGGCCGAGGCCGGCCCGCCGGGGACGGTGGCCGCGGCGGCGACCGCGAGGGCCGCGGCGAGCAGGGCCCTGCGCGGGGTGGGTGCGGTCATGGTGGAGGCCCCCTGGGGTCGGTCGGTGCGGTGGATCGACGGGTCCACCCTTCCAGTTCCCGCACGACGGGCGGCGGAAGCCGGGCGGCCGTGTCGGGGAACCGGCGGCACCGGATCAGGCCGCCGGGCCCACCGGTCATAGGCTGGCCGGGTGGAACAGCCCGAGCACTCCCCCCTCTCCCCCGGCCGGCCCCTGGGCCCGCTCGCGCGGGAGCTCACCGCCCTGCCGCCGTCACTCGGGCCGGTCCGGCTGATCGGCGTCGACGGGCACGCCGGCTCCGGCAAGAGCACCTTCGCGGAGCGGCTCGCCGAGGCGCTGGGCGGGGCTCCCGTACTGCACCTGGACGACGTGGCCACGCACGAGGAGCTGTTCGACTGGTACGGGCGGCTGCGCGCGCAGGTCCTGGAGCCGCTCGCGGCCGGCCGGCCCGCGCACTGGGCGCCGTACGACTGGGTGCTGCGCCGGTTCGGCCCAGAGCGGGTGCTGGAGCCGGCCCCGGTGCTGATCGTCGAGGGTGTCGGGGCGGGGCGGCGCGCGCTGCGCCCGTGGCTGGCGCGGCTGCTGTGGATGGAGACGCCGCGCGAGCGGTCCTGGGGGCGCGGGCGGAAACGGGACGGGCGTGAACTTTCCGGTTTCTGGGACGCATGGGAGCGCGCGGAGCTCGCGCACTTCTCGGACGACCCTTCGCGCCCCTTCGCCGACACCCTGGTACGCCAGAGCGGTACGGGATACGAGTGGACTTCCGGGGCTGCTGCGACCTCGGGAGCCCCGACTTCCGTCACCGAGCGTCACGAGCTCCCCCGGGCCTGAGCACGGCCCCCGCCGGCCCTCCGCAGGGCTGTCCCGAGCCGCTTGACCGCGCCCCCGCGACGGCCTTACGTTCTGAATGCGCGGTCCGCGAGGATCGCGGCGGACGCGGAGCCCCCGATTGTTCCCCCGTGATCGGGGGCTTCGTTCTGTCCCGACGCGGGCCGAAGGCGACCGGCCGGGGCCGCGCACCCTCCCCGATCTTCACCGAGAGTCACCGCCGCGAGCGGGCGGGGTCTGTCACCCGCGACCGCCGCACCCTGGGTAAGGAGCGTCACCGCGGGTACGATGCAGCCCTGATTTCTTCGGCATGGTGGACAACTCACGGGATCGTCGCGCGGGTTGCCGCGCACCACGGGGGCAGGCTTGTGGGGGATGTGATGGACTTCGGCATGCCGGGCAGCACCCACGCCCCGGCCGAACTCGCCTGGCTGCGCGGCGTCGACGCCTGCACCATGGGCGCCTACCCGCAGGCGGAGGAGGAGTTCCGCACGGCGGTGCGGCTCGATCCGGCGATGGCCGACGCCTGGCTGGGCCTGCACGCGCTCCGGGTGGACACCACCGACGCGTTGTTGCGCATGTACGCGCACCGGGACCGCTTCGGCGAGCAGCGCGCCCGGCACCGGCGGACGTTGAACTCCTGGTATTGGCTGGGATGGTGGGTGCAGCCGGTGTTGGAGAGCCGCCGGGACCTGCTGCTGGCCCACGCCTCGCACTGGCTGGACGGTCGGCACGTGCCCGAGTTGGACCAGGCGCTGGCCGCGCTGCCCCCGGTCGACACCGATCCGCAGGTCCGCTTCCTGCACGCCTGCCGGGCCTACCTGGTCAAGGACTGGGACCAGCTGGTGCGGCACACGGAACCGCTGGTGGACGATCCGCAACTGGGCATCGAGGCGCGGCTGTTCGGCGGGATGGCCCGGGTCCGGCTGGAGATGTACGGGCAGGCGGAGCCGATGTTGGCGGCGGCGCTGATGCGATGTCGCAGCGAGCAACCACAGCGCAAGGAGCTGCGGTACTGGCTGGCGCGGGCCCACGAGGGGACGGGCCGCAGCGCCGCGGCGCTGCCCCTGTACCGGGCGGTGCACCGGGTGGACCCCGCGTTCATGGACACCGCGGCCCGTCTGACGGCGATCGCCGACAGCAGCGACCCCGACGACATGGCCGGCTACGCGGGCTACGGGCACTCCGCCGAGGGTTTCGCCGGGCACGGGCCGGCCCCGGCGGGCGGGGACCTCGCCGTGGCCCTCGGCGGCGGGGGCGGCGGTCCCGCGCAGGACACCGCCGCGGACGGCCAGGCGGAGCCGGACCCGCTGCTGTCCGACCCCGCGGAGGCCCGCTTCGGGCCGCCGGACGTGGGCCGGATCGACGCGGGGTGGACGGACGCGGGGCGGACGGACGCGGGCCGGGCCGACGGCATGCGCCACAAGGCGGCCTTACCGGCACAGGGCGCGCCCGCCGGTCTGCCCGCCGGGCCCGCCGACCCCCGGGCCCTGGAGCAGGCGCTCGCCGAGCTGGAGCGGATGGTGGGGCTGGAGCCCGTCAAACGCCAGGTGAAGGCCCTCTCGGCGCAACTGCACATGTCCCGGCTGCGCGCGAACCAGGGGCTCCCGGTACAGCCGCCCAAGCGGCATTTCGTCTTCTCGGGGCCCTCCGGCACGGGCAAGACCACGGTGGCCCGGATCCTGGGCCGGGTCTTCTACGCACTGGGCCTGTTGGGCGGCGACCACCTGGTGGAGGCGCAACGGGCCGACCTGGTGGGCGAGTTCCTGGGGCAGACCGCCGTCAAGGCCAACGAGCTGATCGACTCGGCGATCGGCGGGGTGCTGTTCGTGGACGAGGCGTACAGCCTCTCCAACTCCGGTTACAGCAAGGGCGACGCGTACGGCGACGAGGCGTTACAGGTGCTGCTCAAGCGCGCGGAGGACAACCGCGACCACCTCGTGGTCATCCTCGCGGGCTATCCGGCGGGAATGGACCGGCTGCTGAGCACCAACCCGGGGCTGTCCTCGCGCTTCACGACCCGGGTGGACTTCCCGAGCTACCGGCCCCCCGAACTCACCTCCATCGGCGAGGTGCTGGCGGACGCGAACGGCGACCGCTGGGACGAGGAGGCCCTGGAGGAGCTGCGCAGCATCAGCGGGCACGTGGTCGAGCAGGGCTGGATCGACGAGCTGGGCAACGGCCGCTTCCTGCGCACCCTGTACGAGAAGAGCTGCGCCTACCGGGACCTGCGGCTGGCCGGTTTCGCCGGCGACCCGTCCCGGGACGACCTGTCGACGCTGCGGCTGGCGGACCTGATGCAGGCCTACGGCGAAGTCCTCTCGGGCCGCGGCCCCCAAGAACGCCCGGAGCCACCGCCCTTGTAGCTCGCCTCCCCGGCGGGGCACCACCTGTGACACGCCTCAAGACGCCGGCAGGACGGCGGATAACCTGCCCCCATGCGTACGGACGAGGGGGCCGGGGACACCGGCGCGGAACCTGACGATCGGGACTGGGGCGCCACGCGCTCCTGGGTGGAGAACGCGCTGGCGGAGGGGGAACGCATCGACGAGGTGGTGCCGCTGCGCGGCGGTTGGACCTCGCGGATGCGCCGCCTGGACGTCCGGGGCCCCGAAGGCCGGCGCTCGCTCGTCCTGCGGTCCTTCGTCAAACCCTTCTACGTCCGGCACGCGGAGGGGCTGCTGACCCGCGAGGCGAGCGTCCTGCGCCTACTCGCCGACACCGACGTCCCCGCGGCCACCGTCGCGGCCGTGGACGCGACGGCGCGGCACTGTGACCACCCCTCCCTGCTGATGTCCCTCCTGCCGGGGGACGTCCGCCTGGGCGAAGCGGACGCCGAGCGCCGCGCCGAACTCCTGGCCCGGCAACTCGTGCGCGTCCACCGGCTGGCGGTGCCCGAGCCACGACGGCCCCGCACCTACCAGGCCTGGACCTCCCCCGAACGGGTGAGCCCGCCCACGGTGACCGTGCGGCCCCGGCTCTGGCGGCGCGCCGTCGACGTCATCCGCCGTGATCCCCCGGCCTATCGAGGTCGCTTCCTGCACCGCGACTTCCACCCGGGGAACGTCCTCTTCACCGGCACCGGCGACGACCTCCGGATCAGCGGGGTGGTCGACTGGGTGGAGACGTCCTGGGGCCCGGCCGACCTGGACGTGGCCCACTGCTCGACGGCCCTGGCCCTGCTGCACGGGGTGCCCGCCGGCATGGCCTTCGCCGACCGCTACGCGGCCGCGGGCGGGACCTTGGGCGATGACGGCGCCGACCACCTCCACTGGCGGCTGCTGGACGCCCTGGCGTTCGCCCCGGACGCGGAGAAGGTGGCCGTCCCCTGGCGCGACCTGGGCCGCGTCGACCTGACGGTCGGGGTCCTGACCCGACGGCTGGAGGACTACCTCGAAGCCCTTTTCGACCGCTACGCCTGACCGCCCGGCCCCGGACCCGGCGGTACGGGTTCGCGGACCGGGCGAGTCCGCCGGCCGGGGCACCACGCCCCGGTCAGCCGGCCATGGCGTCTTCCGGGGCGGGGGCGCGGCGGGCCGGCGGGGGCGTGCGGTGGGCGGGGTCGCGGACCTCGCCCACCAGCATCTCCAGGACGTCCTCCATGGCGACCAGGCCCAGCACCCGGCCGCCCGGGTCGGCGACCTGCGCCAGGTGGGTGGCGTCGCGGCGCATCACCGTCAGGGCGTCGTCCAGCGGGAGGGTGGAGGACAGCGTCGTCATCCGGCGCCAGACCCGCTGGGGTACGGCCCGTTCCCGCTCCTCCAGGTCCAGGACGTCCTTCACGTGCAGGTAGCCCATGAAGGCGCCGTTGCCGGAGCGGACGGGGAAGCGCGAGTAACCGGTGCGCACCGTCAGCTGTTCGATCTGCCGCGGCGTCACGTCGGGGCCGACGGTGACGAGCCGGTCCCGGGCGAGCAGGACGTCGGTGACGGGGCGGGTGCCCAGTTCCAGGGCGTCCTCCAGCCGCTCCTGTTCGACCGGCTCCAGGAGCCCGGCCTGCCGGGAGTCCTTGAGGAGCCGGCCGAGCTGGGCGCTGGTGTAGACGGCTTCGACCTCGTCCTTGGGCTCCACCTTGAAGAGCCGCAGGACGAAGGTGGCGCAGGCGCCGAGCGCGGTGGTGACCGGCCCGCACAGGCGCGCGAAGGCGACCAGGCCGGGGCTGAACCACAGGGCCGTCTTCTCGGGTGCGGCCATGGCGAGGTTCTTGGGGACCATCTCGCCGATGACCAGGTGGAGGAAGACCACTGCGGCGAGCGCGACCGCGTAGCCGAGCGGGTGGATCAGGCCCTCGGGGACGTGGACGGCGTGGAAGACGGGCTCCAGCAGCCGGGCCACAGTGGGTTCGGCGACCGCGCCGAGGGTGAGCGAGCACAGGGTGATGCCGAACTGCGCGGCGGCCATCATCCGGGGCAGGTTCTCCAGGCCGTGCAGCACCTGGCGGGCCCGCTTGGAGTCGGCCGCCAGGGGTTCGATCTGGCTGCGACGTACGGAGACGAGTGCGAACTCGGCTCCGACGAAGAAGCCGTTGGCCAGGACGAGCAGCAGGGCAAAGAACAGGAGGAGCGCGTTCACCGGCCCACCGCCTCCAGTTCGGCGGGAGCCGTGAGCGGGGCGGTGCGCACCAGCCGTACGCGTTCGGCCCGGTAGCGGCGCACCTGGCGGACGGACAGCTTCCAGCCGGGCAGTTCGGCGCGGTCCCCGGGGGCCGGGATCCGGCCGAGCAGGTCGGCGACGAGACCGGCGACGGTCTCGTACGGGCCTTCGGGCACCTCCATGCCTATCCGGCGCAGGGTGTGCACCCGGCAACTCCCGTCGGCCTCCCAGGAGGGGCGGCCGTCCTCGGCGGCCACGGCGGCCAGCTCGGGGCCGTCGTCGTCCACGAGGTCGTGTTCGTCGCGGACCTCGCCGACGAGTTCCTCCACGATGTCCTCCAGGGTGACGACTCCGGCGGTGCCGCCGTACTCGTCGACGACGACGGCCATCGGCTGTTCGCTGCGCAGCCGCTCCAGCAGCGGCTGTACCGGCAGCGAGCCGGGCACCAGCAGCGGGGCGACGCAGATGCGCGTCACGGTGGTGCGGGCGCGCTCCGCCTCGGGTACGGCGAGGGCGTCCTTGAGGTGGACGACGCCGGTGATCTCGTCGATGCGCTCGCGGTAGACGGGGAACCGGGACAGGCCGGTGGCCCGGGTCAGGTTGAGCACGTCGGCCGCGGTGGCCGTGTGCTGGAGGGCGCTGACCTTCACCCGGGGCGTCATGACGTGCTGGGCGGTGAGCCCGCCCAGCGACAGGGTCCGCACGAAGAGGTCGGCGGTGTCCTGCTCCAGGGCGCCGGCCTGGGCCGAATGGCGGACGAGGGAGACGAGCTCGCCGGGGGTGCGGGCGGACGCCATCTCCTCCGCCGGCTCCACGCCGAGCGCCCGTACGAGACGGTTCGCCACGGCGTTGAGGGCGGCGATGACCGGCCGGAAGGCACGGGAGAAGGTCTGCTGCGGTCCGGCGACGAACCGGGCCACCTGGAGCGGCCGGGAGACCGCCCAGTTCTTCGGGACGAGCTCGCCGACGACCATTTGCAGGGCGGAGGCGAGCAGCATGCCGATGACGACGGCGGCGCCGGAGACGGCGCCCGCGGGCAGGCCGGTGGCGCCGAGCGGGCCCGACAGCAGGGCCGCGAGGGCCGGTTCGGCGAGCATGCCGACGACCAGTGAGGTGATGGTGATGCCGAGCTGGGTCCCGGAGAGCTGGAACGACAACTCGCGCAGGGCGGCGACGACCGTGCGGGCACGGCGGTCCCCGTCGGCGGCGGCGCGTTCGGCCTCGGGCCGTTCCACGGTGACGAGGCCGAACTCGGCCGCCACGAAGAAGCCGTTGGCGAGGATCAGGGCGAACGCCGCCACGAGAAGGAGTAGCGGGGTGGTCATGCCGCCGCCTCCGGGGGAAGGGCGGCGCGGGTACTACCGGACGATCCGTCCATTGCTGGAGGGAGTCACTCCTCAAGTCGCAGGTGCCCACGGGCCACAGGGTCCCGGGGCCGGTGGGAGGGCGCACGATCGCGCCCCGCCACCAGGGTAGTCATTGGGATCGCCGCCGCAATGGGACGCAGCGGGGAACCCGGGGTCAGTGCTCCTTCGCACCGCTCCCGCGGGCCTCGGCGAGGGCGCGCAGGGCCCGCGCGTCGCCGATGGCCCGGGCCTTGGCGATGCCGGGCTGGATGCCCAGGACGGGGAGGCTGGTGCCGTCGCTCAGGTCGAGGAAGACCCAGGGGTCGCCCGGACGGAGGTTCACCCGGAGGATCTGCGCCCATGCCAGGCGCCGGGTCCGGGTGAGGTTGACGACGGTGACGCCCGCCTCGTCCGCGACCACCTTGGGGCGGCTGAGCAGCACGAGGACCGAGCTGAGCAGGACCGCGGTGCAGACGAAACTGATCCGCTCGCCGGGGTGCAGGTCCAGGAGCAGGGCGATCGCCGTGATGGTGACGAGGATCGCGAGGCCGGCGCCCAGCAGGACGGCCCGGGTGCGGGTCGGCCGGAAGGTGACCGGCAGGGCGGGGGGTGCGGGCTGGGCGGCGGCGTCGGCCATGGTGTGCGCTCGGTTCTGCGAGGTTCCGGAGGGTCGGGGTCAGAGCCGGCAGGCGTGGATCGAGGTGGTGAGGATCGCGCGCGCGCCGAGCTCGTACAGGTCGTCCATGATCCGCTGGGCTTCCTTGGCGGGAACCATGGCGCGGACCGCGACCCAGCCCTCGTTGTGCAGCGGGGAGACGGTCGGCGACTCCAGGCCGGGGGTGAGGGCGACCGCGCGCTCCAGGTGCTCGGCGCGGCAGTCGTAGTCCATCATCACGTAGCTGCGGGCCACCAGGACGCCCTGGAGGCGGCGCAGGAACTGCTGGGCCTGCGGGTCGTCCGGGTCGGTGCCGTTGCCGCGGATGACGACGGCCTCGGAGGTGAGGATCGGCTCGCCGATGACTTCCAGGCCGGCGTTGCGCAGGCTGGTGCCGGTCTCCACGACGTCCGCGATGATCTGGGCGACGCCCAACTGGATGGCGGTCTCGACCGCGCCGTCGAGGTGGACGACGGAGGCGTCGATGCCCTTCTCGGCGAGGTGCTTGGCGACGATTCCCTCGTACGAGGTCGCGATCGTCATGCCGGTGAAGTCCTCGGGGCCCTTCGCGGTGCCGGGCAGCGTGGCGTAGCGGAAGGTGGACCTGCCGAAGTTCAGCGGCAGGATCTCCTCGGCGCTGGCCCCGGAGTCGAGCAGCAGGTCCCGGCCGGTGATGCCGATGTCGAGCTTGCCGGAGGACACGTAGATCGCGATGTCCTTGGGGCGGAGGTAGAAGAACTCGACCCCGTTCTCGGGGTCGACGACCACGAGCTCCTTGGACTCCTTGCGCATCCGGTAGCCGGCCTCATGGAGCATCGCCGACGCCGGTCCGGAGAGTGAACCCTTGTTGGGGACGGCGATGCGCAGCATGGGGCTTCCTCGGGTGCGTAGGTGCGAAAGAACGGGTGCGGGCGGGGGACCCGCGGGCTGTGCTCCGGCCGGGGTCTACAGGTGCGCGTAGACGTCGTCGAGGGAGATCCCGCGCGCGACCATCATCACCTGGACGTGGTACAGCAGCTGCGAGATCTCCTCGGCGGTGGCTTCCTTGCCCTCGTACTCGGCGGCCATCCAGACCTCGGCGGCCTCCTCGACGACCTTCTTGCCGATGGCATGGACGCCCTTGCCGACGAGCTCGGCGGTGCGGGAGGAGCCGGGGTCGCCGTTGGCGGCCTTGAGCTGGAGCTCGGTGAAGAGCTCTTCGAAGCTCTTGGTGGGTTTGTTCGCCATGATGGTCCTCAGAATAAGGGGTCCCCCGCCGCCGCTCAGCGCCAGGGTTCGCTGACGGTCCGCAGGGTCATGGCGGTGGAGACGGCGGCGGTGACCGCTTCGTGCCCCTTGTCCTCGTTCGACCCCTCAAGCCCGGCGCGGTCCAGCGCCTGCTCGTCGTTGTCGCAGGTCAGGACGCCGAAGCCGACGGGGACTCCGGTGTCGATCGACACCTGTACCAGGCCCTGGGTGACGCCCTGGCAGACGTAGTCGAAGTGCGGGGTGCCGCCACGGATGACCACACCGAGGGCGACGATGGCATCGTAGCCGCGACCGGCCAGTACCTTCGCCACGACCGGCAGCTCGAAGCTGCCGGGGACGCGCAGCAGGGTGGGCTCGTCGATGCCCAGCTCGTGCAGGGCCCGCAGGGCGCCGTCGACCAGGCCGTCCATGACCTTCTCGTGCCACTGGGCCGCGATCACGGCGACCCGCAGGTCGCCACAGTTCTTCACACTCAGTTCGGGTGCGCCCTTGCCGCTCACAGCTCTGCTCCTCGTGGTTCGTGTAGGGGGTCGGTACGGGTGGGGATGGTGAAGGGTTACTGGTTGCCGCAGGCCGAGGTGGTCACGGGCCCCTCCAGCCAGGGCAGGTCGTGACCCATCCGGTCGCGCTTGGTGCGCAGGTAGCGCAGGTTGTGCTCGCCCGCCTCGATCGGCATCGACTCCCGGCCGGCGACGGCGATGCCGTGGCCGACGAGGGCGTCCGCCTTGTCGGGGTTGTTGGTGAGCAGCCGCACGCTGCGCACGCCGAGGTCGGCGAGGATCTGGGCGCCGGCCCCGTAGTCGCGGGCGTCGGCGGGCAGGCCCAGCTCCAGGTTGGCGTCGAGGGTGTCGCGACCGCGCTCCTGGAGTTCGTACGCGCGCAGCTTGGACAGCAGTCCGATGCCGCGGCCCTCGTGGCCGCGCAGGTAGACGACCACGCCGCGGCCCTCGGCCTGGATGCGCGCCATGGAGGCGTGCAACTGGGGACCGCAGTCGCAGCGCTGGGACTGGAAGATGTCGCCGGTCAGGCACTCGGAGTGCATGCGGACCAGGATGTCGTCGCCCTCGCCGACCTCGCCGTGGACGAGGGCGACGTGTTCGACGCCGTCGACGGTGGAGCGGTAGCCGTACGCGGTGAACCCGCCGAAGGCGGTCGGCAGGTTGACCTCGGCCTCGCGGCGCACGGTCGGCTCGGCGGAGCGGCGGTAGGCGATCAGATCCTCTATGGAGATGATCGTCAGGCCGTGCTTGCGGGCGAAGGGGATCAGCTCGGGCAGCCGCAGCATGACGCCGTCCTCGCCGGCGATCTCCACGATGGCGCCGGCCGGGCGCAGCCCCGCGAGGCGGGCGAGGTCGACGGCGGCCTCGGTGTGGCCGTCGCGGACCAGGACGCCGCCGGGCTTGGCGCGCAGCGGGAAGATGTGGCCGGGGCGGACGAAGTCCGAGGGCTCGCAGGTCCCGGCGGCCAGCAGCCGCAGGGTGGTGGCGCGGTCGGCGGCGGAGATGCCGGTGGTGACGCCGTGGGCGGCGCTCGCGTCGACGGAGACGGTGAAGGCCGTCCTCATCGATTCGGTGTTGTGCTGGACCATCTGGGGCAGTTCGAGCCGGTCCAGCTCGGGCCCCTCCATGGGGGCGCAGATCAGCCCGCGGCACTCGCTCATCATGAACGCGATGATCTCGGGGGTGGCCTTCTCGGCGGCGATGACGAGGTCGCCCTCGTTCTCGCGGTCCTCGTCGTCGACGACGACGACCGGGCGGCCTGCCGCGATGTCCCGGACGGCCTGCTCGACGGGGTCGAGGCGGAAGGTCTCCTCGGGGGCGTCTTCGGGCACGTCCGGCACGGGCTTGAGGGTGGTCATGCCGTTGCTCCTTCGAGGGCCGGGGCGGTGGTGGTGCGCGAGCGCTGGTACCAGTCGTACGCGCCCCACAGGACGAGCGCGAAGTAGACGACGTAGACGAGGCCGGAGAAGGCCAGGCCGTTGGTGAAGGCGAGCGGGACGCCGACGAGGTCGACGAGGAGCCAGGCGAACCAGAACTCGACCAGGCCGCGGGCCTGGGCGACCATCGCGACGATGGTGCCGACGAAGATGTACGCGTCGGCCCACGGGCTCCACGACAGGTTCGGGAACAGGGTGAACAGGCCGCCCACGGCGAGGGTGCCGAGGGCCGCTCCGGCCAGCAGCACACCGCGCTCGCGCCAACTCGCGGTGCGCACGGCGATGGAGCCGTCCTGGGCCTGCCGCCGGCCGCGCTGCCAGGCCCGCCAGCCCCATACGGCCACGCCGATGACGAGGAGCTGCTTGCCGACGCCGCCGGCGAGGTGGGCGGAGGCGTAGGCGGCGATCAGGATGAGGCCGGACAGGAGCTGGGCGGGCCAGGTCCACAGGGAACGGCGCCAGCCGAGCGCGAGGGCGGCCAGGCCCATCAGGTTGCCGATCATGTCGGACCAGATGACCTTCTGGCCGACGATCTCGAACGCCTGGGCGTTGAGCCAGGTCAGGGCGCTCACTGGGCGTCTCCTTCGGTTCCTTCGGTGCGCAGCGGGTTCACTCCGGCGGCCAGCAGCCGTTCCACGTACTTGGCGAGCACGTCGACCTCCAGGTTGACCGGGTCGCCGGGCTGCTTGAGGCCGAGCGTGGTCAGGGCCAGGGTGGTCGGGATGAGGCTGACCGTGAACCAGTCGGCGGCGGCCTCCACGACGGTGAGGCTGACCCCGTCGACGGTGATGGAGCCCTTCTCCACGACGTAGCGGGACAGGTGCGCCGGGAGGGCGACCTTGACGATCTCCCAGTGCTCGGAGGGGGTGCGGGAGAGGATCTCGCCGGTGCCGTCGACGTGCCCCTGCACCAGGTGGCCGCCGAGGCGTCCGCCGAGCGCCATCGGGCGCTCCAGGTTGACCCGCGAGCCCTTGACGAGGGCGCCGAGGCCGGAGCGGTTCAGGGTCTCCTGCATGACGTCGGCGGTGAACTCGCCGTCCGCGGTCTCCACGACGGTCAGACAGACACCGTTGACCGCGATGGAGTCGCCGTGCTTCGCGCCCTCGGTGACGAGGGGGCCGCGCAGGCGGAAGCGCGAGGCTTCGGCGAGCTGCTCGACGGCGGTGACCTCGCCCAGTTCTTCGACGATTCCGGTGAACACTCAGTGCTCCTTGGGGGCGGTGGTGGGGACGGCGGTGATGCGCAGGTCGGTGCCGACGCGGACGGCCTCGGTGATGTCGAGGCGCACCGCGTGGGCGATGGTGGTGACGCCGGCGTCGGCGAGGGCCGCGGGGCCCGCGCCGAGCAGGGCCGGGGCGAGGTAGCCGACGACGCGGTCGACGGCCCCCGCTTCGAGGAAGGAGCCCGCCAGGGCGGGGCCGCCTTCGAGGAACACGGAGCGCACGCCGCGGGCGTGCAGCGCCGTGAGGAGTTCGGGGACGGCGACGCGGCCGTCGTGCAGGGGCAGCCGGAGCAGGTCGACGCCGGGCAGGTGCCGGGTGTCGGCGTCCTCGGCGACCACGACCAGCGTGGGGGCCGCGTCGTCGAGGACCCGGGCGCCGGGCAGCAGGGTGGCGTGCGTGTCGAGGGCGACGCGCAGGGGCTGGGTGGCCCCTGCGACGCCGCGTACGGCGAGGTGCGGGTCGTCGGCGCGCAGGGTGCCGCCGCCGACCAGGACGGCGTCGGCCTCGGCGCGCAGCCGGTGGACGTCGGCGCGGGACTCCGGGCAGGTGATCCAGCGGCTGCTGCCGTCGGCGGCGGCGCTGCGGCCGTCGAGGGTGGCGGCGTACTTCCAGGTGACGTGGGGGCGGCCCAGGCGTACGGAGGTCAGCCAGGCGGTGTTGCCCGCCGCGGCCTCGGCTTCCAGGAAGCCGCCCTCGGTCTCGATCCCGGCGCCGCGCAGGGTGGCGGCGCCACCACTGGCCTGCGGGTTCGGGTCGGGGACGGCGTAGACGACACGGGCGACGCCCGCCTCGATGAGGGCCTGCGCGCAGGGGCCGGTGCGGCCGGTGTGGTTGCAGGGTTCGAGGGTGACGTAGGCGGTGCCGCCGCGGGCGGCGGGGCCGGCGGCGCGCAGGGCGTGGACCTCGGCGTGCGGGCCGCCGGCCCGCTGGTGCCAGCCCTCGCCGACGACCGTTCCGGCGGCGTCGGTGATGACGCAGCCGACGACGGGGTTGGGGCTGGTGGAACCGAGTCCGCGGGCCGCGAGCGCGATCGCCCGGCGCATGGCGGCGGCACCCGTCTCGGGTGCGGTCTGCGCGGCGTCTGTCGCCACCGGGTCCTCCTGCCTCATCGGGCACGGACTCCGGGGCCTGTCGGGATACGACAGATGAAGCGGGTAGCACACGCGAGGACGCCGAGGCCGGACGAGCGGGTCCCTCCGGTGGTATCCCGTTGGGGATACGCCCGATGGACCGCCGACGGCGGCGTACCGGTGACTGGCCCGCCGCGCACTGCCTCCCATCCGGACTTTAACCGTCGGTCCAGGAATTTCACCTGGTCAACCGGCCGCCGGCTGCGGACGGGTCGCGGACTATAACCGCCGGTTCGGAATTACACCGACCCCGGAGTGCGCTGCTACTGGTACTAGGGCCAGTGTGCCACGGGCGATCTGCGCCCATGCGGGTGAGGCGCTGTGGCCTGGCTCACAAACCGGCCATTCTCAAGCGGGGCCATCGAGCCGGCCGGAGGGCGGGGCGGAGTGCGGCGCGGGGTGCGGGGCGGGGGCGGCCCGGGAGGCGGACCGGACGGGGTGCGCACTTTGGTCCAGACCTATTGACGGGGTGGTCTAGTCCTCTTAACGTTCCCTTCATCTTCCCCGGGAGGAGGTCCGCCGGCGTGCGCACGCCGCGGGCCAACCAGCGCCATTCCCCTGCGCGTTGAGCCGCCATGTCCTGCCATCCTCCCCTCCCCAGGAGGCACCATGCCGTCCCCCACACGTACGAGAGCGATGCTCCTGGCATCCGGCGCGGCCATCGCCGGACTGCTGGTCGCCGGGCTCTCGACAGGCGTCTCACAGGCCGCCGACCAGGAGAGCTGTCGTCCCGACGGGCTCTACAAGACGCCCGGTGTCAACGTCCCGTACTGCTCGGTCTACGACTCCGAAGGCCGCGAGAAGATGGGCGCCGACCACCAGCGGCGCGTGATCGGCTACTTCACCGGTTGGCGCACCGGCAAGGACGGCACGCCGGCCTACCTCGCCGGCAACGTCCCGTGGTCCAAGGTCACCCACCTGAACTACGCCTTCGCCCACGTCGGAGCCGACAACAAGATCTCGGTCGGCGCGGACAACGCGAACAACGCCGCGACCGGCATGACCTGGCCCGGCGTCGCCGGGGCCGAGATGGACCCGACGCTCCCCTACAAGGGCCACTTCAACCTGCTGAACAAATTCAAGAAGCAGTACCCGAACGTCAAGACGCTCATCTCCGTGGGCGGCTGGGCGGAGACGGGCGGCTACTTCGGCGACGACGGGACCCGGGTCGCCTCCGGCGGCTTCTACTCGATGGCCACCAACGCCGACGGCTCCGTCAACCAGGCCGGCATCGACACGTTCGCCGACTCCTCCGTCGCCTTCATCCGCACCTACGGCTTCAACGGCGTCGACATCGACTACGAGTACCCCACGACGATGAAGGACGCGGGCAACCCGCTGGACTGGCAGCTCTCCAACGCCCGTCGGGCCGGGCTGGTCAAGGGCTACGCCGCGCTGATGAAGTCGCTGCGCGAGCGGCTCGACCGGGCGGGCGCCGCCGACGGCAAGCACTACCTGCTCTCGGTCGCCGCGCCCTCCTCCGGCTACCTGCTGCGGGGCATGGAGACGTTCCAGATGCAGAAGTACCTGGACTACGTCAACATCATGTCCTACGACCTGCACGGCGCCTGGAACGAGTACGTCGGCCCCAACGCCTCCCTCTTCGACGACGGCAAGGACGGCGAACTGACCGCCGCCGGCGTCTACTCCACCTCCCAGTACGGCGGGATCGGCTACCTCAACTCCGACTGGGCCTACCACTACTTCCGCGGCTCGATGCCGGCGGGCCGCATCAACATGGGCCTGCCGTACTACACCCGCGGCTTCAAGAACGTGCAGGGCGGCACGGACGGCCTGTGGGGCAAGGCCCCGGCCACCGGCTGTCCGGCCGGCGCGGGGCTGACCAAGTGCGGTGACGGCGCGGTCGGCATCGACAACCTGTGGCACGACCTGGACACCGCGGGCAAGGAGGCCCCGGCCGGTTCCAATCCGATGTGGCACGCGAAGAACCTGGAGAAGGGCGTCGTCGGCGATTACGTCACGAAGTACGGCTTCCCCGCGAACACCACGCTGACCGGCACCTACGTCCGCAAGTACGACTCCACGCTGGTGGCGCCGTGGCTGTGGAACGACCAGAAGAAGGTCTTCCTGTCCACGGAGGACGAGCAGTCCGTGGCCGCCAAGGCCGACTACGTGGTGAACAAGGGCATAGGCGGCACGATGGTCTGGGAACTGGCGGGCGACTACGGCTACAACGCCGCCAAGGGCCAGTACGAGATGGGCGACACCCTCACCACGACGATGTACGAGAAGTTCAAGTCGGCCACGCCCTACGGCGCGAAGCGCGCGACGATCCCCATGCCGGCCGAAGCGGTCAAGGTGGACGTGGACTTCACCCAGTTCCCGCTGGGCGACTCCAACTACCCGATCAGCCCCAAGCTCAAGATCACCAACAATACGGCGACGACCCTGCCGGGCGGCACGGAGTTCCGGTTCGACTACTCCTCCTCGGCGCCGAACAACGCCAAGGACCAGTCCGGCTGGGGCACCACCGTCATCCGCAGCGACCACACCGGCAGCAACGTGGGCGGGTTGAAGGGCGACTACAATCGGGTATCGCTCAAGCTGCCGGCCTGGCAGTCGCTGGCCCCCGGCGCCTCGGCGGAACCGGACTTCGTCTACTACCTGCCGACCTCCACCCCGTCCAACTGGACGGTGACCTTCGGCGGCAGGACATACGGGATCGCCGGCGACCTGGCGCGGGGTACGACGGTGGTCGAGCCGGGCGGCACCCCCACCCCCACCCCCACCCCCACCCCCACCCCCACTCCAACCCCGACCACGCCGCCGACCACGCCGCCCACGACGCCTCCCCCGGGGGGAACCTGCACCGCCCCCGCCTACGTCGCGGGCCAGGTGTACCCGGGCGGAACGGTCGTCTCCCACAAGGGCCACACCTGGAAGGCCCAGTGGTGGACGCAGAACGAGGAGCCCGGCACCACCGGCGACTGGGGCGTCTGGAAGGACCAGGGCGCCTGCTGACACCGGCGGGTGAGGGCGGGTGACTCCCGCCCACGGCGAGGACCCGGTGGCCCGGCGGCCACCGGGTCCTCGCCCGTAGGCTGCTCCGGTGAACACGCCCGCATCCGCCTCAGCGGCGGACTTCGAGGAACACCGGGGCCGGATGTTCGGCATCGCCTACCGCATGCTGGGCTCCGCTCACGAGGCCGAGGACACCGTCCAGGACGCGTACCTGCGCTGGAGCGCGGCCGACCGCGGGGACGTCGAGCACCCCGGGGCCTGGCTCGCCAAGACCGTGACCCGCCTGTGCCTCACCCGCCTGACCTCGGCCCGGGCCCGGCGCGAGGAGTACGTCGGCCCCTGGCTCCCGGAGCCCGTGCTCACCTCGGACGGCACGCTCGGCCCGCTGGACTCGGCGGAGCGGCGGGACAGCGTCTCCATGGCCCTGTTGGTGCTGCTGGAGCAGCTCACGCCGGTGGAGCGGGCGGTGTACGTATTGCGCGAGGCGTTCGCGTACGGGCACCGGGAGATCGCCGAACTGCTCGACCTCACCGAGGCCAACTCCCGTCAGCTGTACCGGCGTGCGGCCCAGCGGGTGGAGGCGCCGCGACCGCGCTTCCGGGCGGACCCGAGCCGGTGGCGGGGCCTGGTGGAGACCTTCATGGCGGCGGCCCGGGACGGGGACGTGGCGCGGCTGGAGAGCCTGCTCAGCGCCGACGTGCGGTACGTGGCGGACGGTGGCGGCGTGGTCAACGCCGCCCGGCGGCCCATCGTGGGGCGGGACAAGGTGGCCCGCTTCGTGCGCGGGGCGCTGGGGAAGTACACGGCGGGCCTGCCGGTCGCCCACGCGGAGGTCAACGGGATGCCGGCGCTGGTGTTCGGCGGGGCGGCGGTGCTGGTGATGGAGTTCGAGGAGGGCCCGGACGGCGGGGACGCGCTGGTCGGCGGGATGCGGGCGGTCGTGAACCCGCAGAAGCTGGAATTCGTGCTGCGGCAGTTGTCACATCCGGGGAGGCTGCCCGGTCCGGGCTGGTGAACGCACTTTCCCGAAAGGACGCACACCACCATGAGCACGATTCTGGTCACCGGAGGAACCGGCACCCTCGGAGCGCTCGTCGTCACCCGGCTGCGGGCGGCGGGCCACGAGGTCCGCGTCCTGAGCCGGCATTCGAAGGAGTACCCGGTCGACCTGCGGGACGGCAGCGGGTTGGACGCGGCGCTGGCGGGGGTGGAGGTCGTCGTGCACTGCGCGAGTTCCCCGCGGGGCGGCGACGACGTGGCGGCCGGCCACCTGATCGAGGCGGCCCGACGGGCGGGGACCGTCACCAACGTCGTCTACATCTCGATCGTCGGGGTGGACGTGGTGCCGTTCGGCTACTACGTGACGAAGCACAAGGTGGAACGGCTGTTGGAGGAGTCGGGGCTCGGCGTCACGATCCTGCGGACCACCCAGTTCCACGACTTGGTGGGGCAGTTCGCGGACGCGCTGGGCAGGCTGCCGGTGGTGCCGGTGCCGAAGGACGTACGGGTCCAGCCGATCGCGGTCGGGGAGGTCGCCGACCGGCTCGCCGAGCTGGCGGTACCGGCCGCGGCGGGGCGGGTCCCGGACATGGGCGGGCCGGAGATCCGCCCGCTGACGGGGCTGGTCCGGGCCCGGTTGGCGGCGACGGGCCGCCGGCGGTGGGTGGTCCGGGTGCCGCTGGCGGGCAAGGCGTACGCGGCGTTCCGGCGGGGCGGGCACCTGGCTCCGTCGCGGGCGGTGGGTCGCGAGAGCTTCGCGGAGTTCCTGCGCGGCGCCGCCGGCTGACGGCGGGGCGGGTTCGAAGCGCGGT
Source organism: Streptomyces sp. NPDC058279 (assembly GCF_042881255.1). NCBI lineage: Bacteria > Bacillati > Actinomycetota > Actinomycetes > Kitasatosporales > Streptomycetaceae > Streptomyces > Streptomyces sp. NPDC058279. Next base: position 69,309 of record NZ_JBHVYA010000003.1, read on the forward strand.
GGCGGGTGGAGCGGGGCCGGGTGTGCCGCGGGGCGGGCCGGCGGTGGGCGCGCTTCGGTAGGTTGTCGGCATGACGACCGGGGAAACGGACCTGACGCCCGTGCGCCTGCGCCGTGCCCGGTCCGCGATCGCCGCCGTGTTCTGCGCGCACGGGGCGGTCACCGGCTCGTTCGCCACCCGTATCCCCTGGATCCAGGAGCACGCCGGGCTCGGCGCGGGCTCGTTGGGTCTGGCCCTGGCCTTCCCCGCCCTCGGGGCCGCCCTGGCGATGCCGCTCGCCGGCCGGATCAACCACCGGTTCGGGGCCCGTACCGCGTTGCGCGGCCTGCTGGCCCTGTGGACCCTGTCCCTCGCCCTGCCGAGCCTCGCCCCCGACCTGGCCGCCCTCTGCTGCGCGCTGTTCGTCTACGGGGCCACCTCCGGCATGGCCGACGTGGCGATGAACGCGCTCGGCGTGGAGACCGAGGACCGGCTCGGCCGCTCGATCATGTCGTCGCTGCACGGCATGTGGAGCGTGGGGGCGCTGATCGGCTCGGCGGCCGGTACGGTCGCCGCCCACACCGGTACCGACGCCCGACCGCACCACCTGATCGCCGCGCTCCTCCTGACGACGGCGGGGCTGTTCGCCGTACGGGGCGTCCTGGACCCGCGCGGCGACGCGGAGGCCGAGGCGCCGCCGCACTTCACGCTGCCGCCGAAGTCGGCGCTGCTGATCGGCGTGGTGGGGTTCTGCGCGGTCTTCGCCGAGGGCGCGGGCCTGGACTGGTCGGCCGTCTACCTGCGGGACGTCCTGCACACCGACGCCGGCCTCGCGGCCGCCTCCACCACCGCGTTCGCCCTGACCATGGCGGTCGCGCGGCTCGTCGGGGACCGGGTGGTCGACCGCTTCGGCCCGGTGCGCACCGTGCGGGCGGGCGGCCTGCTGGCCACCGCCGGCGGGCTGTCGGTGGTCGTGGTCCGGCAGCCGGCCGGCGCCCTGGCGGGGTTCGCCCTGATCGGGCTCGGCATCGCGGTGGTCGTGCCGTTGGCCTTCGCGGCGGCGGCGCGCAGCGGGCCCGCACCGGCGCAGGCCATCGCGGGGGTGGCGACGATCACGTACACCTCGGGGCTGATCGCCCCCTCGGCGATCGGGGCGGTGGCGGACGCGACCTCGCTGGTGGTGTCGTTCGGCCTGGTCACCCTGCTGGCGTTCGCCCTGGTCGCGGGGGCGGCGGTGTTGCGGCGCCGGCCGGCGGGCGGGGAAGGCGGCGGCCCGGCCAATCGGGACGAACCGGCCGCTATCCGGCCGTAGGATGTCCGCTGGCCCGCGCGTTTGACCGCGTGCAGCCAATATCGACCATCGGGCGGCGGAACGGAAGTGGTGGACATGGGCTTCGGCGTGGGCTGGACCCTGCACGGGGACGGGCGGACGCCCGCCCCCGGCGCGGTGGTCCGGCCGGACGAGCGGCTGTCGTGGCCGCGTACCGTCGGGCTCGGCGCCCAGCACGTGGTGGCGATGTTCGGCGCGAGTTTCGTCGCGCCGGTCCTGATGGGCCTGAACCCGAACCTCGCCATCATGATGTCGGGGGTCGCGACCGTCCTCTTCCTGCTGGCGACGCGCGGCCGGGTGCCCTCGTACCTGGGCTGTTCCCTCTCGTTCGTGGGCGTCGCCGCGACGATCCGGGCGGCCGGCGGGGACAGCGCGGTCGTTACGGGCGCCGTGTTCGTGGTCGGCGTGGCGCTGTTCCTCGCGGGTCTGGCCGTCCAGCGGTTCGGGGCACGGGTCATCCACGCGGTGATGCCGCCGGTGGTCACCGGCGCCGTGGTGATGCTGATCGGCTTCAACCTGGCTCCGGTGACGGCGTCGACGTACTGGCCGCAGGACCAGTGGACGGCGTTGCTGGTGATGGTCTTCACCGGACTGGCCGTGGTGTGCCTACCCGGGTTCTGGTCCCGGATCGCGATCTTCCTCGGTCTGGTCTTCGGGTACGCGGTCTCCTGGCTCTTCGACCTCGTCTTCGGCAAGATCCACTCGACGGTGGGCGGCGGCCCCGCGGTCGACCACTGGCGGCTCGACCTCTCCGCGGTCTCCAAGGCGGACTGGATCGGGCTGCCTTCCTTCCACGCGCCGGCCTTCGAGTGGTCGGCGATCCTCGTCGCGCTGCCGGTCGTCATCGCGCTGATCGCGGAGAACGCCGGGCACATCAAGGCCGTCGGGGAGATGACCGGCGACCCGCTCGACGACAAGCTCGGCACCGCCATCGCGGCCGACGGCGCGGCCTCCATGCTGTCCACCGCGCTCGGCGGGCCGCCGAACACCACGTACTCCGAGAACATCGGCGTCATGGCGGCCACCCGCGTCTACTCGACGGCCGCGTACTGGGCGGCGGCGGGCTTCGCCCTGCTGTTCGGCCTGTGCCCGAAGTTCGGGGCGGTCGTCGCCGCCATCCCCGGCGGGGTGCTCGGCGGCATCACCGTGATCCTGTACGGGATGATCGGCCTGCTCGGCGCCCAGATCTGGCTCAACGCCGGGGTGGACCTGCGCAATCCGCTGAACCTGGTACCGGCCGCGGCGGGCATCATCATCGGCATCGGAGGCGTCAAGCTGCACATCACCGACACGTTCGAGCTGGGCGGCATCGCGCTCGGCACGATCGTGGTGGTCGGCGGCTACCACGCGCTGCGGTACTTCGCGCCCGCGCACCTCAAGGGCCCGGGGCCGCTGCTCGACGCGGGCACCTCCGCGTACGACGACCAGGACGACAGGGGGCCGGGCGCCCAGGACACGCGGTCTTGAGCGCCGTTCGCCCAATCCGGCGAAGGTTGAGGCCGAGTTGCCCAGACCTGCACTGCAGTCTGCGACGCTGCCTCCGTGACTCCTCCACCCCGCGAACGGGGTGGCTTCTCACTTGGCTACATCGAGCCTCGTGACGGCCAAGCCCTGACCGCTGCTCAAGAGCAGGCGCTCAGCGTACTGCGCCGCGGCAGGCCCCGGAGACGACTCAGGGAGAACAGTGGAAGCGGTGCTCGCGCGGATGCGCGCCCTGGACGAGCGGCTGCCCGCGCACGACGGCGTCGCCGTCTTCAACCGGGTCTACCTGACGGTGACGGAGACGCTCCAGCGGCGCGTCCGGAAGGGTGACTTCCCCGCGCCGCGCCGGGCCCAGACCCTGACGGTCCGCTTCGCCGAGCGCTACCTGGCGGCGGTGGAAGCGGACCGGGCCCCGGCCTGCTGGCGGCCCCTGATCCAGTACCGCCGCCACCCCGGCGTCCGTCCGCTCCAGCACGCGCTGGCCGGGATCAACGCGCACATCGGGCACGACCTGGCGCTGGCGGTGGTCGCCACCTGCCACCGGCTGCACTGCGAACCGGCGGCGCTGGAAGGGGACTTCGACCGGGTCGGGGACGTGCTGGTCTCCTTGGAGGAGCGCATCCGCGAGGACCTGATGCCGGGTCCCGACCTGCTGGAGGTCGCCGATCCGCTGACGCACCTGCTCGGCTCCTGGAGCCTGGAGCGGGCCCGCTCGGGCGCCTGGGCGGCGGCCCGGCTGCTGTGGACGCTGCGCCGCACCCCGGACATCGCCGAGGAGTTCCGCGAATCCCTCGACGCGAGTGTCGGCCTGGTCAGCCGCTGCCTGCTGACCCCGACGCCCTTGGCTCCCCGTGTGGCCCGGGCCTTCGCGTCCTGACCGGGTATCCGGACGGGCCGGGCATGAGAACGGGCCGGGTATGGGAACGGGCCGCCGCCGCGCTGGGGGGAAGCGCGGGGGCGGCCCGGGATCAGGGTCCGGGGAGGGTCAGTCCTCGGGGAGTTCGACCGGGGCGATCTCGTCGTAGACGTCGCCCGGGCCGGGGTTGGTGGCGTCGGTGGAGCCGCCCAGGTGGTGCATCACGCCCCAGACCGCGTTGAGGGCCGTCTGGACCGCGCCCTCCGCCCACCCCGCCGTCCAGGAGATGTCGTCGCCCGCGAGGAAGATGCCGCGCTTGTCCTCGGGGAGGCGGTCCTGCATGAAGTGGGTGAACAGGCGGCGCTGGTAGCGGTAGTGGCCCGGCAGGTTCGCCTTGAACGCGCCCATGAAGTAGGGCTCGTTCTCCCAGGACACCGTCACCGGGTTGCCGATGATGTGGCGGCGGATGTCGACCTTCGGGTAGATCTCGCCGAGGGACTTCAGCATGACCTCCATCCGCTCGTTCGCGGACAGCGGCAGCCACTTCAGGCTGTCGTCGCACCAGGTGTACGACAGGCAGATGACGGCCGGCCGGTCGGGGCCGTTGTCCAGCAGGTAGGTACCGCGGGTCATCCGGTCCGTCAGCGTCATCGACATGACGTCGCGGCCCGTCTCTTCGTCCTTGTCCAGCCAGAACGGCCGGTCCACGGGGATGAAGAGCTTGCTGGACTCCATGTAGTGGGTCCGCTCGATCGCCGTCCAGTGGTCGATCGGGAAGAGCGTGTCGTCGCACGCGATCTTCGACAGCAGCATCCACGACTGGGCCGTGAAGATCGCCGCCCGGTAGGTGCGGATGTCTCCGGAGGCGTCCGTGACGGTGATGCGGTTGCCGGCCGTGCGGTGCAGGCGGGTCACGGCAGGGCGCGGGGCGCCGTCGTGCAGGGAGGAGAGCGAGGTGCCCTGGGCCCAGTGGATGATCTTCTCGGGCTCGCGCTCCCACATCCGCAGCGGCAGCTGCTGCGAGCCGCCGACGATGCCGCGGTGGTGGTCGTCCGCCTCGGTGTAGACGACGCGCAGGATCTCCAGGATGGAGTTCGGGAAGTCGGTGTCCCAGCCGCCGGTACCGAAACCGACCTGGCCGAAGATCTCACGCTTGCGGAAGGACTGGAAGGCCTGCGACTCGCACAGGAAGCCGTAGAAGGTCTGGTTGTCGAGCTTCTCTACGAGCTTCGCCCAGATCTCGCGGATGCGCGGGACGTCCCGCTCGCGCATCGCGGTGTTCATGTCGGAGAAGTCCGCGCCCTCCTCCAGGCAGGCGTTCCACGCGGCGGCGACGTCGCGGTAGACCTGCGGGAGGTCGGCGATGGTCTCGGCGTAGTGGGTCTCGCCCTTGAGGTCGACGACCGTCGAGGGGGTGGCCTCGGCGAGCGGGTTCGGGAAGGGCTCCGTGACCAGGCCGACGAGGTCGATGTAGTGCTGGAGGGCGGTGGAGGACGGCGGGAAGCGCATCGCGCCCATCTCGGCCGTCAGGCCGTCCGTGCCCGGGCCGTCGAACCCGACGGTCCGCAGCCGGCCGCCGATCTGGTCGGCCTCGTACACGACGGGCTTGAGGCCCATCTTCATCAGCTCGTAGGCGGAGATGATGCCGGACAGCCCGCCGCCGATGATCGCGACCTCGGTACCGTGCTCGGTCGCCGGTATCTGGCCCAGCCCCGCCGGGTGGGCGAGGAAGTCGTCGTACGCGTACGGGAAGTCCGGACCGAACATGGTGATCGGGGGCTGTCCGTCGCTGTGCGGGACGGCGGTGGGCACCGTGGACGTCATGGGGTACGGCTCCTTGCGAACGGACTGTGGCAGGTGGGGGGGATCAGGCGGGGGCGGGCTCAGACGAGGGAGGCGTAGAGCCCGGGGCGGCGGTCGCGCAGGTACGGGTTGGTCTCGCGCGAGACCCGCAGCAGCTCGGGGTCCACGTCACCGAGGACCAGCTCCTCGCCGCGGCCGGCCCGCGTGCGGGTGACCCCGTCGGGACTGGCGAGGCAGCTGAGGCCGACGAACTCGAACTCGCCCTCGGGGCCGGTGCGGTTGACGTACGCGACGTACATCTGGTTCTCGAAGGCCCGTACGGGGACCAGCTGTTCGGCGACGAACTGGAACGGGTGCATCTGCGCGGTCGGGACCAGGAGGAGGTCGGTCCCGGCGAGCGCGTGGGCCCGGACGTTCTCGGGGAACTCCACGTCGTAGCAGATCATGACGCCGACGCGGAGGCCGTTCAGGTCCGCCTGGACGACGGGGGTGTCGCCGGGGGTGAAGGCGTCCTGTTCGAAGCAGCCGAAGAGATGGGTCTTGCGGTAGTTCGCGAGCGCGCTCCCGTCGGGGCCGATGAGCTGCGCGGAGTTGTAGACCGCCGCGCCCGCCCGCTCCGGGTAGCCGTAGAGGACGGCGACACCGTGGCGGCGGGCGATCTCGCCGATGGCGACGGCGGACGGGCCGTCGGCCGGTTCGGCGAGCCCGGGGATGTCCTGGAGGTCCAGCGCGTAGCCGGTCAGGAACATCTCCGAGGTCACGAGGAGCCCGGCCCCGCCCTGTGCGGCGCGCGCCGCGGCCTCGTCGAGCCTCTTGAGGTTCTCGGCGGGGTGGCCGAGGACTCCGGAGCTCTGGAGGAGAGCGGTGCGCAGCGGGGGCATGGGCGTACCTCTGTGACGGGTGGGAAGGGTGTCCCTAGACGGTACGTTCGCCCGTCAGACCACGACAAGAGGTGTCCGTTGCGCTCGGAGCATCGATTCGTTGCGTGTTTCGGGGCCGCTACGGACATTCGTTGCGTCGGCCGCCGCGTGGGCCCCTCATCGCGGAGGCGGGGGCGCGGGAACGGCGTACGTACGAGGGTACGCGCGGGCCCGCGCCGGTCCGTGCGCCGGGGTCAGCGGACGCCTTCGCCGGGCGGCGCGAGGTCGGGGCGGCCCGCGAGGCGGGCGAGGCCTTCGAGGATGTCGGGGGTGTGGTTGCTGACGACGCGGCCGCTCCAGGTGTCGCACAGGGCGGGCACGGTCAGGGTCCCGTCGTAGTGGTGTCCGGTGGCCTCGTAGGCGCGGCGCAGCGCCGCGTGGGTGGCGGGCGGGCCGAGGACGGTGGTGCCGACGGAGTCGGCGAGGCCGAGCAGGGAGAGGGCGGTGGTCAGGCTGTGGGAGCGGGGACAGCCGGCGGAGAGGTAGAGGTGGTAACGGTGCGGCTCGGGCGAGAAGCCCGCGCCGATGCGGCCGCGCAGGGTCGGGGCGGGGCCGGTGCGGGGCAGGACCATCTGGAGCATGGCTCTCCTGGGTGGGTGCGGTGGAGTGACACGGGGACACAGGGGCGCAGGGCACACGGGCACACGGGCACGGCAAGGGGCGCACGGACAAGGCGACCGGGCGTGCGGGTGCGCCACGATGGCGGGGCGGGGGCGTCGCCGGCTGCCCGCCGGGGCGCGGTGCGCCCACGGGACCGGTTCGCGCCGGGCGGCGCCGGGGACGACGGGTCAGGCGCGCTGCGCGCCGCAGACCCGCAGGAGGTCGATGTAGAGGCGCCGGGTCAGCCGGCAGCGGCGGAGGGGCTGGGCCTCCGTGCCGGGTGTCCGGGGCATGTCCACCGATCCCATCCTGTCCTCGGGCATAAAGCGCCCGGTGCGGGCGCTGACGATGCTGACCGTCCCCCGCAGTGTCGTGGCGTCCCGCAGGGCCGTCAAGAAGGGGGACGCGCCGCGATGCCTCCGCCTCCGACCCGAAGGACCCCGCCGTCCATGGCCCCCGACTCGGACACCCTCACCGCCACCGCCGCCCACCCCCTCGACAATCCGGTCTGGGCCGCCCTCACCGGAACGCACCGGGACTTCGCGGAAGTCGCCGGCCGCGCGGCCCGCTACCTGCGCGACGCCGGCCCCTTCGCGGCCCTCGCCGATCCGGCGGACCCCCGGGCCTGGGCGGACCTGGCGGCGCTCGTCGGTCCCGGCCGGGAGGTCTGGCTCACCGGCCTGCCCACCCCTCCCGAGGGGTGGGAGACGGTGCGGTCCATACCGGGCGTGCAGTTGGACGGCAGCGCGGTGCGGGCCGAGGCCGACCCCGAGGCGGTCCGGCTCGGAGCGGCCGACGTGCCCGAGATGCTGGAGTTGGTGCGCCTGACCGAGCCGGGCCCGTTCGCCCCGCGCACCGTGGAGCTGGGCACGTACCTCGGGATCCGGCGCGGGGGCCGACTGGTCGCGATGGCCGGTGAGCGGATGCGGCCGCCCGGTTGGTCGGAGATCAGCGCGGTGTGCACGCGTCCCGACCACCGGGGCGAGGGCCTGGCCGGGCGGCTGGTCCGCGCGGTCGTCGCCGCCGTGCGCGAGCGGGGGGACGTCCCCTTCCTGCACGCCGCCGCCGCGAACACCGGCGCGATCCGGCTGTACCGGTCGATGGGCTTCACCCTGCGCCGCGAGCCGGTGTTCATCGGGCTGCGCACTCCCGCCGCCGAGCCGGACGCGACCCCGGGGGCGGCGCCAGACCTGGCCTCTGACGTGGAAAGGAAGCCGAAACACGGCGTTCATTGAGTGCGGCCGACCGCTCCCGTAGCGTCGTCGCCGGGTTGAGTGATGAACAGGGGGGTGACGGCGGACACGCAGTGGTCGGGCGCCCGCCCCACCCCCCGCTCAAGACCCGGAGGGGCCGGCGCGAAAGCGGGCCCGGGGCAGGGGCCGGCAGGCAGCAGGGGGCAGGGGGCAGGGGGGATTCCCGTAGGAGGAGGGTGCGAAGCGGGCGCCGGGCGGCTACCGCACGAAGCAGGAGTGGTTCCGAAAGACCCGGCGCCTGCATGTGCTGGAAGACCGGCTGGAACGCGAGCGGTCCGACCGTGAGGCCGGTGTCGTGCACGTGGTGCGGGGCGGGAAGCGACTGGCTCGACACCGGCACAATCTGGAAGCTGCCCAGCTCACCGAGTACGAGTGGCGCAGGCGCTGGGATGCCGAACGCTGGTTCCTCCGGGCAGACGGGGAGTCGGGGAAGCGTTTTGGGAACGAAACCATCCGCGTCGGCTCCGACGGCGAGATGGGCATCAAGCTCCCGGCTCCGCTGGCTCATCTGGCCAACGCCCCGCGCGGCCGGTACGTGCTCGACGGCCGGGTCGACTTCCGGCACCGCGGCGAAGAGTGGGCCGACCGCGTATCGGCGAACCGTGCTGTCGCCTACCGCATCCACCTGGACGTGGACCGGGGCCGCTGGTACCTCACCGCGTCGTGGAAGATTCCTCCGGTCCAGACCGTTCCCCTGGCCGTAGCCAGGGCGAACGGGCTGATCGGTGTGGACACCAACGCCGACCACTTCGCCGCGTGGCGTCTGGATGAGCACGGCAACCCGATGCGTGAGCCCCGCCGATTCTTCTACGACCTCGACGGGCCGGCCACCTACCGGGACGCCCAGGTGAGGCACGCCCTCACTCGCCTCCTTCACTGGGCAGGAAGCGAAGACGTCTCCATCGCGATCGAGGACCTGGACTTCGGCGCGGAGAAGACGCGGGAGAAGCACGGCCGCAGGAAGCGGTTCCGCAAGCTGATCTCCGGCATTTGCCCGTCGCCGAACTTCGGGCACGGCTCGTGTCCATGGCCGCCGCACTCGGCATCAGCATCGTTGTCGTCGATCCCGCCTACACCTCCCGCTGGGGCGCCGAGCACTGGCAGAAGCCCCTCAACAGCAAGAACTGCAAGACCACCCGCCACGACGCCGCCGGCGTCGCGATCGGACGACGCGCTCTCGGGCACCGCGTCCGGCGACGGACGGCACCGCCCCCACACGACCAGAGCGATCGTGTAGGGCATCGGACCGCCCAGGCCGGACACGGCACCCGCGGGTGTGAGGAAACCCGCCCCCCTATCCCCGGACCACGGACACGATCCGTGTCGCCGGACGCGGCGCGAACGCAGGTGACCAGTGCATCCACAACCGTTCGGGATGCGCCAGTTGACCACGCTTGGGTCCAAGACTCTTTTCCTGCTCACTGATCAGGAACGGTTTCAGTGCGCGGGGACGGGTCACACGGGCTGATACCGACGACTTCCCACGGAAAGGAACCGCCATGTCCGACGTCTCCCGCCTGCCGGGTTCCGTCCACCACCACTGGCAGTGGCAGGCCCGTGCCGCCTGTCGGGACCTGGGTTCCGGCCGGTTCTTCCACCCCGCCGGGGAGCGGGGGGAGGACCGCGAGGTCCGGGACGAGGCGGCGAAGCGCGTCTGCGCCGGATGCCCGGTGCGCGCGGCCTGCCTGGAACACGCGCTGACGACCCGCGAGCCGTTCGGGGTGTGGGGCGGCCTCACGGAAGAGGAGCGCCGCGCCCTGCTGGACGACCGCACCCCGGCCCGCGTCTGAGCGGACCGTCCGAGCGGACTCAGGCGGGGGCGCCGGAGGTGAAGCGGCGCAGCAGCGGGGACAGGACCAGGACCGACTTGGTGCGCTCCACGAAGGGCTCGCCCGCGATGCGCTCCAGCACCCGCTCGAAGTGGCGCATGTCGGAGGCGAAGATCTGGACGAGGGCGTCCGCGTCGCCGGTGACGGTCGACGCGGACACCACCTCGGGGTACCGCTCCAGACCTCGCCGGATGTCGTCCGGCGAGGTGTTGTGGCGACAGTAGATCTCGATGAAGCCCTCGGTCTCCCAGCCCATGGCGGCCGGGTCCACACGGACGGTGAAGCCGGTGATGGCCCCTTCCGCGCGCAACCGGTCCACGCGCCGCTTCACGGCGGGGGCGGAGAGGCCGACCTCGGAGCCGATGTCCGCGTAGGAGCGGCGGGCGTCCTCGGCGAGGGCGTGCACGATGCGTTCGTCGAGATCGTTCAGTCGCACTGCGGGTGGATCACTTCTCTGCCGTGGCCAGTCGGGAGCGGCGGATGCCGTACAGGAAGTAGACCACGAGGCCGACGGCCATCCAGACACCGAACGCGACCCACGTGGCGCCCGGCAGGCTGTACATCATGTAGGCGCAGGCGATGAAGCCGAGGATCGGCGTCACCGGGTACAGCGCCACCTTGAAGGTGCGCGGCATGTCGGGCTTGGTGCGGCGCAGGATCATGACGGCGACGTTCACCAGGGCGAAGGCGAAGAGCGTGCCGATGCTGGTGGCGTTCGCCAGCTCACCCAGGGGGATGAAGGCGGCGAGCGCGCCGCAGAAGAGCGAGACGATCACGACGTTGGCGCGGGGCGCGCCGGTCTTGGCGTCGACCTTGGCGAAGACCTTGGGGACGAGGCCGTCGCGGGACATCGCGAAGAGGATGCGGGTCTGGCCGTAGAGCACGGCGAAGACGACGGAGGCGATGGCGACGACCGCGCCGGCCGCGAGGACGACGCCCCAGACGCTGGTGCCGGTGACGTCGGTCATGATCTGGGCGAGCGCGGCCTCGGTGTGCTCGAAGTCCTTCCACGGCATGGCGCCGACGGCGACGAAGGCCACGAGGACGTAGAGGACCGTGACGATGCCCAGCGACAGCATGATCGCGCGCGGCAGGTCCTTCTTCGGGTTCTTGGCTTCCTCACCGGCGGTGGAGGCGGCGTCGAAGCCGATGTAGGAGAAGAAGAGCGTGGAGGCGGCAGCGCTGATGCCGGTGACGCCGAGCGGGGCCAGCGGGGTGTAGTTGCCGGACTTGATGCCCATGACGCCGATGCCGATGAACAGGACGAGCGTCACGATCTTCACGCCGACCATGATCGAGTTGATGGTGGCGCTCTCCTTGGCGCCGCGCATCAGGAAGACCATCGCGAGCAGCACCACGACGAGCGCGGGCAGGTTGATCCAGCCGCCCTCGCCCATCGGGGCGGCGATCTTCTCGGGGAGGGTGACGCCTATGGTCCCGTCGAGCAGTTCGTTGAGGTACTGGCCCCAGCCGACGGCGACGGCCGCGACGGACACCGCGTACTCCAGGACCAGGCACCAGCCGCAGACCCAGGCGACGAACTCGCCCATGGTGGCGTAGGAGTACGAGTACGAGGACCCCGAGACGGGGACGGAGCCGGCGAGCTCGGCGTAGGACAGGGCCGAGAACAGCGCGGTCAGGCCCGCGAGGATGAAGGAGATCGTCACGGCCGGGCCCGCCTTGGGGGCGGCCTCACCGAGGACGACGAAGATGCCGGTGCCCAGGGTGGCGCCGATGCTGATCATGGTCAGCTGCCACATGGTGAGCGAGCGGCGCAGGGAGCCGCCCTCACCCTGGCCGCCCTCGGCGACCAACTGCTCGACCGGCTTGCGGCGCAGCAAAGGATGGGCAGGCTTGCGGGGCTCGGACGTGAGCGGTGGCGCCTGGCCGGTTTCGAGCACGAAAGGACTCCTTTGACACTGCGGATGGGGACTTTCAGGCGTCGACCGCAGCGATCCGGAGCAGAACAGGCGAGCGGGAAGCCTGCCTGGGCATGGGGGACCGCCGAGCAGGCGGTCCGCGCCACTCCACGTACAGCGAGTGAGCCTACGAGCTGAGTGATACCGCCCGTAATGCACCATCCTTGCACATTGACGCACGATCGTTGCGCGGATCTGTCCCGGATGGTCCTTTGTTGCGCGCGGATGATCGATCACTGCGCAGACCACCCCACGGACGCTTTTGGAGGGGTTCGACCGCGCGGGCGGTGAACCCCTCTCGGCGGGGTACGAATCGAAGCGTTCCCCCACCCGACGACCGGAGGCGATGCGTGAGAGCGGTGAGCGGCGCGGACGACGCGTGGCAGGACCCGGGCCCCTTCCTGCGCGGGGTCGCCTGGCTGGACGAGGGCCGGCCGGTGCGCGCCGACCCGGCGGACACCATGCGGCTGCCCTGGGACACCGGTGAACGCGCGACGCTGCCCATCGGGGTGCGGTTGGAGTTCACCGCCGACCGGGCCCACGCCCTGGAGATCCGCTACCGGGCGACCGTGCCCGGGCCCACCGACGCGCTGCGCGACGTCGCGCACGGCTTCGCCCTCTGGGACCGCCACGGGGCCCTGCGCGAGGTGTGGACCGAGCCCGCCCCCGAGGCCGTCGTCCGGATCGGACTGCCCGGCGGCCCCGGGCCGTTCACCGTCCACCCGCCCGAGGCCCAGGCGCCGCTGATCCTCGCGGTGCGCGGGATCGGCGGCCCCCTCGCCCCCGCCCCGCCGACCCTCCGCTGGGTGGTGCACGGCGACTCCATCACCGAGGGCTGGTGGTCCACCCGCCCCGCCCACGGCTGGGCCGCGGTCGCCGGGCGGGAACTCGGCTGGGACACCGTCAACCTGGGGTACGCGGGCGCCGCGCGCGGCGAACTCGCCACCGCCGAACAGCTCGCCAAGCTCCCCGCCGACGTCCTGACGCTCGCCTTCGGCACCAACTGCTGGTCCCGGGTGCCCTTCTCCGCCCCGATGCTCTACGAGACCACGCGCGCGTTCCTCGACCTCGTCCGGCAGGGCCACCCGCGCACCCCCCTGCTGCTCCTGTCCCCCCTGCTGCGCCCCGACGCCGAGCGCACCCCGAACCGGCTCGGCGCCACCCTGGGCACCCTGCGGGACGCCATGGAGCGCGCCGTCCACGACCGGATCGCGGCCGGGGACGGTCGGCTGGCCCTGTTGCCGGGCGGGGACCTGCTCGGGCCCGAGCACCTCGCGGACGGGCTGCACCCCAACGACGACGGGCACCGGGTCCTGGGCCTCGCTGTGGTCACGGCCCTGCGGCGGGCCGGGTTCGACGCGGGGTAGGTGAAAGAGCCCACACCGGCCGGGCTGAACAGAGCGCTCCCCCGACGACGTGTCCTGCACACATTGCCGACGCTCCGGCGACGGACTCGGCGGACACCACACGTGGGAGACATCACCATGGGCATCAAGCGCGGAACGTCCCTGGCCGCGATCGCGATCGTCGTCACCATGACGGCGACCGCGTGCGGCGGCGACGACAAGGCGGCCGACACCACCAAGCCGGCCGCGGCCGTCGCCTCCCAGGCTCCCGTCGCCGATCCCTACGGGGCCGACCCGGCGGCGGCCGGCGCGACCGGCGCGTCGGCCGCCAAGGGCGCCGGGCAGCTGGCGATCGCGGCCGACGGCCAGTTGGGTTCGGTACTCACCGACAGCGCCGGTTTCACCCTCTACCGCTTCGACAAGGACACCGCCAAGCCCGCCAAGTCGAACTGCGACGGCGACTGCGCGAAGAACTGGCCGGCGGTCGCGGCCGGTGACGCCACCGCCGCCGCGGGCATGGACGCGTCGCTGCTCGGCGAGGTGGTGCGGACCGACGGCAGCAAGCAGCTCACGGTCGCGGGTTGGCCGCTGTACCGGTTCGCCAAGGACACCAAGGCGGGCGACACCAACGGTCAGGGCGTGGGCGGCACGTGGTTCGCCGCGGCGCCGGACGGCAAGAAGGCCGCCAAGCCGGCCGCCGCGCCCGCCGGCGCCGGTCAGGCGACGGGCGCGCTGACCGTGGCGAAGGATCCCACGCTCGGTGAGCACATCGTCGACGGCAACGGGATGACGGTCTACCGCTTCAAGCCGGACACCGCCTGGCCGATGGTCTCCAAGTGCGAGGGCGACTGCGTGGCCAAGTGGCCGGTGGTGCCGCCGGTGGACAAGGCGAACGCCAAGGGCATCGTCGAGAAGAACTTCCTGGTGTTGGACCGGCCCGACGGCAAGAAGCAGCAGACGGTGAACTGCTGGCCCGTCTACACCTTCACCGGGGACAAGAAGGCCGGTGACACCAACGGCCAGGGCGTGGGCGGCACCTGGTACGCGGTCGCCCCCGACGGCAAGCTCATCACGGCCCCGTAGCGGGCCCGGCACGACCCACGGACCGCGCGGCCCCCGTCCTCCCCTCCCCCCGAGGGCCGGGGCCGCGCACCCGTCCTCCTCCACCGTTCCCCCACGGCGGAGCGGAACCTAGACTCGGCTCCATGCTGCGCGTACTCGCCGTCGACGACGAGAAGCCCCTCCTGGAGGAACTTCTCTACCTGCTGCGCTCCGACCCGCGCGTGCGCACCGCCGAGGGCGCCTCGGACGCCACCGAGGCCCTGCGTCGGGTCACGAGGGCGCTGGAGAGCGGCCCGGACGGGCCCGACGGCATCGACGTGGTCTTCCTCGACATCCACATGGCCGGGCTGACCGGACTGGACGTGGCCCGACTGCTGGCCGGTTTCGCGGCGCCCCCGCTGATCGTGTTCGTCACCGCGCACGAGGGGTTCGCCGTCCAAGCCTTCGACCTGAAGGCGGTGGACTACGTACTCAAGCCGGTCCGGCCGGAGCGGCTGGCGGAAGCCGTCCGCCGGGCCTGCGCCCAACTGGGCCGGGCGGCGGAACCCGCGGCCCCGGGGGACCCGATCGGGGCCCCGGCGTCGCCTCCCCCGGCCGTGCCCGCGCAGCGCAGGCCGACCCCCGAGGTCACCGTCGCCGACCGGTCCGCGGAGCAGATCGCCGTCGAACTGGGCGGCGTGACCCGTTTCGTGGCGATCGCCGACATCGCGTACGTCGAGGCCCAGGGCGACTACGCCCGACTGCACACCGACGACGGCAGCCACCTGGTGCGCATCCCGCTGTCCACGCTGGAGGAACGCTGGGCGGCGCGCGGCTTCGTACGGATCCACCGGCGGCATCTGGTGGCGCTCGGCCGGATCGACGAACTGCGCCTCGACGGGGGCACCACCAGCGTCCGCGTCGGGTCGGCTGAACTCCAGGTCAGCCGCCGGCACGCGCGGGAGCTGCGGGAGCTGCTGATGCGGCAGGCGACCGGCTGACCGACGGGCCCGGGCCGGGGGCGGTGCGGAACACGGCCCGCTCGGCGCCGGCCGATCCGGCGCTGTCCGGCCGGGAGTTCGGCCGCGCCACCGGGCCCCGGGCCGGCGGCGCGCGGTGCCGTCCGGCCCGCGGTGTACGGCATCCGCCGACCGTCCGGCGTGCGCGGGCGCCGTTCGTCGCGCCGGGACGGGCGTACGGCGATCCGGCGGCCCCGTCGGCCGCAGCGGTGGACGGAACCCGCTCCGGCCGCAGGGCCCTTGCGTATCGTGGATCTTCCGGTCCGGGAGGAGCCCCGCACATGCCCGACATCCAGGCGCTGTTGGACGCGCTCACCGGACTGCCCCGGACCCGGCCCGCCGGCCCCGCCGAGGCGGAGGCGCTGCTCGCCCGGCTGCGCAGCGTGGCGGCGCGCTGGGCCGATGTGCTGTACGACGCCCAGGAGGGCGCGCGGCAGCAGGTGCCACCGCGTGCGGAAGCGGCGCTGACGCTCGCCTTCCGGCGGGCGGAGGAGTCGTACGTGGAGCTGGAGATCGCCCTGCGGGACTGCGCGGAACACCGCGACCCGGCCGTCTGATCCCCCGCCGCCGGCGACCGCCTGCCGCCCCCGTCCGAACCCCCGCGGGGTGACCTGCGGTTCGGCCGGCGTTGTGCCGGATCGCGTCTGTCGCCCGGTCCTCGGCGCTGCGTACACTCCCAAGACCCCTCTCCCTGTCGAAGGACGCGCCGGTGAACCAGACGTACGCGCTGACCGCGGTCACCGTCGTCGTCCTGGCAACCGTGCTGGTCGGAGCGCTGGGTCTGCGCATATCCCGGACCACCTCCGACTTCTACGTGGCGTCGCGCACCGTCGGGCCCCGTCTCAACGCGGCGGCGATCGGCGGCGAGTACCTCTCGGCCGCCTCCTTCCTCGGGATCGCGGGGCTCGTGCTGCTCCAGGGGCCCGAGATGCTCTGGTACCCCGTGGGGTACACCGCGGGGTACCTGGTGCTGCTGGTCCTGGTGGCGGCCCCGTTGCGGCGCTCGGGGGCCTACACGCTGCCCGACTTCGCCGAGGCCCGGCTGGAGTCCCGGGCGGTACGGCGGATCGCGGTGCTGTTCGTGATCGGTGTCGGCTGGCTGTACCTGCTGCCCCAACTGCAGGGCGCGGGGCTGACCTTGGCCATCCTGACCGGGGCCCCGCACTGGGTCGGGGGCGTCGTCGTCGCCACGGTGGTCACGGCGGCCGTGGGGGCGGGCGGGATGCGCAGCATCACCTTCGTGCAGGCGTTCCAGTACTGGCTCAAGTTCACCGCCCTGCTGGTCCCGGCGTTCTTCCTGATCGGCGCCTGGGCCGGGGACGGGGCGCCGCGCGCCACCTTCGACGCCCCGGCGGTGTTCCGCGAGCACACCACCGTCACCCCGGCCGAGGACCTGCGGATATCGCTGGCGGCGCCGCTGACGCTGACGGTGACGGGGCAGGTGGACGGCCGCTCGTACGCGGCGCAGCCGGTGACCCTGGCCGCCGGGCAGCACACCGTGCGGGCCCACGCGGTGCTCCGGTTCCCCCGGGACGGCGCGGTGCCCGAGGCCGCGGCGCAGGCCGGCCCGGGGGGCGCCGGTCGGTCGGAACGGCTGGCGGGAACCGGGCGGCAACACCGGCTGTACGCCACGTACGGGCTGATCCTGGCCACCTTCCTCGGCACGATGGGTTTGCCGCACGTCGCCGTGCGCTTCTACACGAGCCCCGACGGGCGGACCGCCCGCCGCACGACGCTGGTGGTGCTCGGCCTCGTCGGGGTGTTCTACCTGCTGCCGCCGGTGTACGGGGCGCTCGGCCGGATCTACGCGCCCGAACTGGCCCTGACCGGGGACGCCGACGCCGCCGTGCTGGTGCTGCCGGCGCGGGTGCTGGGCGGACTGCTCGGGGAGCTGCTGGGGGCGCTGTTGGCCGGGGGCGCCTTCGCGGCGTTCCTGTCCACCGCTTCGGGGCTGACGATGGCGGTGGCGGGAGTGCTGCACCAGGACGTGCTGCCGGGGCGCCGGGTGCGGACGTTCCGGTTCGCCGTGGTGGTGGCGATGCTGGTGCCGCTCCTGGGGGCGGTGCTCTCGACGGACGTGCCGGTGGCGGACGCGGTGGGGCTGGCGTTCGCGGTGTCGGCGTCGTCCTTCTGCCCGCTGCTGGTGCTGGGCATCTGGTGGCGCGGGCTGACCCCGCCGGGCGCGGTGGCGGGGCTGGTCACCGGGGGCGGGGCCGCGCTCGGCGCGGTGGTGGCGACCCGGGCCGGGCTGGTGCCGGCGGGCTGGGCGCACACCCTGCTGGCGTGGCCGGCGGTGTGGTCGGTGCCCTTGGGGTTCCTGACGATGGTGGCGGTCTCGCTGGCCACCCGGTCCCGGGTCCCGGCCGGGACCGCGGCCACCCTGGCCCGGTTGCACCTGCCGGAGGCCGTCGCCGGGGGCCGGGCCGCGGGCGCCCGGTGGCCGGGGCGATGACGGGGGCGGCGGCAGAGGTGGTGACGGGGGCGGTGCTGCCGGCGGTGGCCGCGCTGGCGACGGTGGGGCTGCCGGCCTTGGGCTGGGCGGCGGGCCGGTGGCACGCCCGGCGCGGGGAACGCGTCGCGGGGATGGACCTGGGCACCCCCGTCGAGCGGGCCACCTTCCACACCCTGCACACCGCTTCGCTGGCCGCTCCCCCGCTGCGGGCCGGCCTGACCGAGGACGCGGCCCGCAAGGCCGCCCGGCGGCTGCGGTCGCTGCTGGGTACCGAGGCGCTGTGCCTGACCGACCGGGAGACGGTGTTGGCCTGGGACGGCCCGGGCGCCGACCACCACCAGCGGCGGGCGATGGCCCGGGTGGCGGGGATGCTGGAGTCGGGGCGGAGCCTGAGCCTGCGCACCGGCTGTCAGCGCCCCGACTGCCCGCTGAAGTGGGCGGTGTTCGCCCCGTTGACCGGTGAGGACGGGGTGCTGGGCGCGCTCGTCGCGTACGGTTCGCGGGAGTCGGCGGTGCTGGTGCGGGCCGCGACGGAGGTGGCGCGCTGGGTGTCGGTCCAGTTGGAGCTGTCGGAACTGGACCGGTCGCGGACCCGGCTGATGGAGGCGGAGATCAAGGCGCTGCGGGCGCAGATCTCCCCGCACTTCATCTTCAACTCCCTCGCCGCGATCGCCTCGTTCGTGCGCACCGACCCGGAGCGGGCACGTGACCTGCTGCTGGAGTTCGCCGACTTCACCCGGTACTCGTTTCGCCGGCACGGCGATTTCACCACCCTCGCCGAGGAGTTGCGCTCCATCGAGCAGTACCTGGCCCTGGCGGGCGCCCGGTTCGGGGACCGGTTGACGGTGACGTTGCAGGTGGCGCCGGAGGTGCTGCCGGTGGCACTGCCGTTCCTGTGTCTCCAGCCGCTGGTGGAGAACGCGGTCAAGCACGGGCTGGAGGACTCCACCGACCGGTGCCGGATCACCATCGCGGCCCGGGACGCGGGTGCGGAGGCGGTGCTCACCATCGAGGACAACGGCGTCGGGATGGATCCGGCCCTGCTGCGCCGCATCCTGGCCGGCGAGCGGACGGGATCCTCCTCGGGGGTGGGTTTGCCGAACGTCGACGAACGGATGCGGCAGGTCTACGGGGACGACTACGGGCTCGTCATCGAAACGGGGGTCGGCGCCGGGATGAAGGTCACGGTACGGATTCCCAAGTACCGGGCGGGCGTGCACACTTCGGGCCCGGGGGAACGGTCCGACCGGCCTTGAACGTGGCATCCTGCGGGAGGCGCGGCATGACCGGAGGGACCGCCGAGGTGCGGGTCGGGCGAGAGCATCAGCGTGAGGCTTTACGGGACTGGGTGCGCGGCGGCGCGGTGGGCGGCGGGGGCCGGCTGGTCGTGGAGGGGGAAGCCGGCGCGGGGAAGACCGCTCTGGTGCGGGAGGCGCTGGTCGAGGCGCGGACGCTGGGCTGCCGGGTGCGCTACGGCGTCGCCGACCCGCTCGGGGCGGGTCCGGCGCTGCGGGCCGTACTGGACTGCCTGCACCCCGACGGACCGGACCGGGCGGCGGTCATCGCCCTGTTGCGGGAGGCCGACGATCCGGGCCGGCCGGGCGGGGCCCTGCTGGCGGCGACGGACCGGCTGGTGGCCGCCGTGGAGGCGTGGTGCGCGGACGGCCCTTTGCTCTTGGTCCTGGACGACCTGCACTGGGCGGACCCGGCGAGCCTGCTGGTGTGGCGGCGGCTGGGCCGGGCGGCGGGCCGGCTGCCGCTGCTGCTGGCCGCGACCCGACGGGCCGTGCCGCGGCGGCCCGAGGTGGAGCGGCTGTGCGCCGAGCCGGGCGCGCGGGTGCTGCGGCTGGGGCCGCTGTCGGCCGAGGAGTCGGCGGCGCTGCTCCAAGGGCTGTTCGGGGCTCCCCCGGGACCGCGGCTGCGGGCGGCGGCCGAGGCCGCCGGGGGCAACCCGCGGCTCATACGGGTACTCGCCCGGCACTGGTCCCGGAGCATCGGGGTCGAGGCCGGTGTCGCCGAACTGGCGCTCTCCACGCGGGACCTGACCCCGCCGGCCGCCGCCGTGACCGGCGGGTTGGACGGTCTGTCCCGGGCGGCCTGCGCCACCCTCCGCCACGCCGCGGTCCTGGGTCCGTCCTTCACCGTGCGCGAGCTGGCCGTCGTACGGGAACGGCCGGTGTGGGAGCTGCTCGCCGAGCTGGAGGAACCGCTGCTGGAGGGGCTGCTGGAGGACACCGGCGAGCACCTGCGCTTCCGGCACCCGGTGCTTCGCGAGGCGCTCTACCGTGACACCCCCCGGTCGGTCCGCTCCACCCTGCACCGGGAGGCGGCCCGGGCCTTCGCCGAGGCCGGGCTGGAACCGGCCCGGACCGCCGGGCAGTTGCTGGGCGGCGGGGTCCCGGACGCGTGGGCGGTGCGGTGGCTCGCGCGGGCGGCGCCGGAGCTGATCCCGGTGGCCCCGGGGGTCGCGGCGG
The DNA here is from genome assembly GCF_042881255.1 of Streptomyces sp. NPDC058279. Taxonomy (NCBI): domain Bacteria; kingdom Bacillati; phylum Actinomycetota; class Actinomycetes; order Kitasatosporales; family Streptomycetaceae; genus Streptomyces; species Streptomyces sp. NPDC058279. The sequence continues at coordinate 89,612 of NZ_JBHVYA010000003.1, forward strand.
AGCTGCTGGAGCGGGCCATCGCGCGGGCCCCGGGCGGGGCTGCGACGGAGCCGGGTGCCTTGGAGGCGCTGGAGGAGAACCTGGCGGACGCGGCACTGCTGCTGCGCCGCCCGGGGTCGGTGCGGCTGTTGGACACGCTGTGGGAGCGGGCCGGGGAACCGGAGCGGCGGGCGGCCCTCGCCTTCAAGCTGGTGTCCGCGCTGATGATCCGGGGCGACATGGAGCGTTCCCTGGAGGTGACCCGGCGGGCGTTGGCGGAGCCGTTCGGTTCGGCCTCGTACCGGCTGCGCCTGGAGGCCTGCCGGGTGTTGGCGCTGGCCGAGCTGCACCGGCCGCAGGAGGCGTACGAACGGGCCGGGCCGCTGGTGGAGCGGGCCCGGCGGCTGGGTGATCCGTTGTGCGGGGCGGAGGCCGAGCACGCGATGGCGTTCGCGCTGTTCCACCTGAACCGGGGCCGGGAGTCGCTGCGGCACGTCGCGGAGGGCATCGCCTGCGCCCGGCGCAGTCCGGCGGCCAACGACATGCGGCTGCTGCTGCTCGCCAACCAGGCGGAGGAACACCTGCGGTTCGACGAGCCGGAGGTGGTGGCCGAGGCGCTGCGGGAAGCCCGGGAGCTGGCCACGCGGACCGGTTCGACGGGGCGGCTGGTGGTGACCGAGGCGCTGTCCGCGGAGTTCCGCTACCGGCGCGGGGAGTGGGACGCGGCGCTGGCCGGGGTGGCGCGGGCGGACGGCCTGGCGGTGTCGGACGGCTGGCTGCCGGTGGTGGTGCACGGGCTGCGGGCGCTGGTCCTGGGTCACCGCGACGACCGGGCGGCGGCCGCGGCGGAGCTGGCGGCGCTGCCGGCCGAGGCGTTCGACAGCCCGGCCGCCCGCCGGTACGCCTCGCACGTGCTGTTGGCCCGGGCGCTGCTCGCGGAGCGGGACGGGCGGCCCGCCGACGCCTTGGCGGCGTTGCTGCCCGCGCTGGAGGACGGGGTGGAGGGGGCGACGGTGTACGACCGGCCGTGGGTGTTGTCGGAGGCGGTGCGCCTGGCGCTGGAGTGCGGGGACGCGGCGACGGCCCGGTCGGCGGTCGCGGCCTGCGCCCGTACCGCGGCGGCCCTGCCGGAGTACCCCGGACCGGCGCTGGCGCTGCTGCGCTGTCGGGGCCTGTTCGCGCAGGACCCGGAGCCGCTGGAGCGGGCCGTGGCACGGGCCGGGCCCGGCGGCCGGCCGCTGGTGCTGGGGCACACGTTGGAGGATCTCGCGGTGGCCCGGGCGTGGCGCGGTGACCTGGTCGGCGCGCGGGAGTCGCTGGCGGGGGCGGTGGGCGCGTACGAGGGCCTGGGCGCCCGGTGGGACATCGCGCGGGCCGACGCCCGGCTGCGGAGCCTGGGCGTGCGCCGGGGCAGCCGGGCGGCGCGGCGCCGGGCGTCGAGCGGCTGGGACGCGCTGACCCCGGCCGAGCTCAAGGTCGCGCTGCTGGTCGGGCAGGGCCGGACCAACCCGGAGATCGCGGCGGCCCTGTTCCTCTCCCCCAGGACGGTCCAGACGCATGTCTCGCACATCCTGGCCAAGCTCCAGGTCCGCTCGCGGGCGGCGGTGGCGGCTCAGGCGGCGGCGCGGCCGTAGCCGGGCAGGAGCGCGCGCAGGGCCCGCAGGGCGTAGTACGTACGGGACTTGACGGTCCCGGCCGGTACGCCCAACAGCGCGGCGGCCTCGCAGACCGACGCGCCGCGGAAGTAGATCAGGTCGAGTACGGCGCGGTGCGGGGGGCTCAGCATGCGCAGCGCTTCGCGCAGGTCGAGGGCGGCGACGGCCTGCTCGGTGCGGTCGTCGGCGGCCGGGGACTGGTCCAGGGCGTCGGGGGCGACCTCGGCGGGCCGCACCAGCCGGGCCCGCCGCGCGTCGATGGCGAGGCGCCGGGCGACGGTGTAGAGCCACGGCCGCATCGAGGTGTGGTCCCCGTTCTCGACGGCTTCCGGATGCCGCCACGCCCGTAGGAGGGTTTCCTGTACGAGGTCCTCGGCGCGGTGGCGGTCCCCGAAGGTCAGGCCGAGCAGGAATCCGTGGAGGGCTTTGCCGTGGTCGCGGTGGAGGCGGGCGAGGGCCTGCTCATCGGTGGTGCGGCGCGCGAGGTCGGTGGTCACCGGGTCACCTCTTCCGGGTCGGATGACCTGAGCGTGACCCCGTCCCGGCGCGGAGTTATCCGCCGCCTGACGTATCCGGGCGCCCCGGGCGCCGACCGGTCGAACGGCGCCGCCGAACGGCACCGTCCACCGGTCGAACGGTGGTGGTCGGTCCCGGACCTTCCCGTGGCCCCGACCCGTCCGAGCGGACGGTCCGGGGCCACGGGAAGGTATCAGCTCCAGCTGGCGTGCAGGGGCTTGCCCTCGGCGTAGCCGGCCGCCGACTGGACGCCGACCACGGCCTTCTCCTCGAACTCGGCCAGCGAGCCCGCGCCCGCGTAGGTGCAGGAGGACCGCACGCCCGCGATGATCGAGTCGATCAGGTCCTCGACGCCAGGCCGCGTCGGGTCCAGGAACATGCGCGAGGTGGAGATGCCCTCCTCGAACAGGCCCTTGCGCGCCCGGTCGTACGCCGACTCCTCCGAGGTGCGGTTCTGCACCGCGCGCGCCGACGCCATGCCGAACGACTCCTTGTAGAAGCGGCCGTCCGCGGACTGCTGGAGGTCGCCGGGGGACTCGAAGGTCCCGGCGAACCAGGAGCCGATCATCACGTTCGACGCGCCGGCGGCCAGCGCCATGGCCACGTCGCGCGGGTGTCGGACGCCACCGTCGGCCCACACGTGCTTGCCGTGCTTCTTGGCCTCGGCCGCGCACTCCAGCACCGCGGAGAACTGCGGGCGGCCCACGCCGGTCATCATGCGGGTGGTGCACATGGCGCCGGGGCCCACACCGACCTTGATGATGTCCGCGCCGGCGTCGATCAGGTCCTTGACGCCCTCGGCGGCGACGATGTTGCCGGCCACGATCGGGACCTGCGGGTCCAGCGCCCGGACGGCCTTGATCGCGTTGATCATCGACTCCTGATGGCCGTGCGCCGTGTCGATGACGAGCGTGTCCACGCCCGCGTCGAGCAGCTGCTTGGCCTTGCCGACGAAGTCGCCGTTGATGCCGACGGCGGCGGCGACGCGCAGCTTGCCATTGGCGTCGGTCGCCGGGGTGTAGAGGGTCGCGCGCAGGGCGCCCTTGCGGGTCAGGAGGCCGACGAGCCTGCCGTCCCGGTCGACGGCCGGGGCCAGCTTGCGGTGGCCGGCGTCGAGCTTGTTGAACGCCTCGCGGGGGTCGATGTCGGCGTCGATGAGCAGCAGCTCCTTCGACATGACCTCGGAGAGCTGGGTGAAGCGGTCCACGCCGGTCAGGTCGTGGTCGGTGACGACGCCGACGGGCCGGTTGTCGGCGTCGACGACGACGCCCGCGCCGTGGGCCCGCTTGGGCAGCAGCGACAGCGCGTCGGCGACGGTCTGGGTGGGCGCCAGGGTGATGGGGGTGTCCAGCACGAGGTGGCGCGTCTTGACCCAGGAGATGACGTCGGTGACGACCTCGATCGGGATGTCCTGCGGGATGACGACGATGCCGCCGCGGCGGGCGACGGTCTCGGCCATCCGGCGGCCCGCGATGGCGGTCATGTTGGCCACGACGAGCGGAATGGTGGTGCCGGTGCCGTCGGGCGAGGAGAGGTCTACGCCCTGGCGGGAACCGACCGCGGAGCGGCTCGGCACCATGAACACATCGTCGTACGTCAGGTCGTACGGCGGCTTCTGGTCATTGAGGAAACGCACGTGCTGAACATCCCAGTCGATCGGAGTTGGCCCTCGACAGGGCAGCCGAGGAAACGCACGTACTTCATTCTCCCATGGCCCGGTGTTTATGCAGCCCGGTCCGATCGTCCAGGACATAAGGGACCACCTGGTCGCTTCCTCCAGACCGGGGCCGTCCCCCGGCTCGTCGCGACCGCGGCGACCGGGCGGCCCCGCCGCCGGCGGGGCCGCCCGACGACCTCATCCCCTCCCCGCCGGCTCGCCCACCGGGAGCATCCGGCGGTGGACGGGACCGGGGCGGTCGGTCAGCGGGGTCACGCTGCCGCCGTGGCGGACGGCGGTGAGCTCGGCGGCGATGGCGAGGGCCGTCTCCTCCGGGGTCCCGCCGCCCAGGTCCAGGCCGATGGGTGAGCGCAGCCGGGCCAGCGCGGTCTCCGGCAGCCCCTCCTCCCGCAGCCGGGCGGCCCGCTCGGTGTGGGTGCGTCGCGACCCCATGGCCCCCACGTACGAGAGCGGCAGCCGCAGGGCGAGGGACAGCAGCGGTACGTCGAACTTCGCGTCGTGGGTCAGGACGCAGACGGCGGTACGGGCGTCGAGCCGGCCCGCCTCCCACTCGGCGGCCAAATGGCGGTGCGGCCACTCCACGACCACCTCGTCGGCCTCGGGGAACCGGGTCGGGGTGGTGAAGACGGCCCGGGCGTCGCAGACGGTGACCCGGTGGCCGAGGAACGCCCCGATCCGGGCCAGCGCGGCGGCGAAGTCGATGGCCCCGTAGACGATCAGCCGGGGCGGCTCCGCGGCGGACTCGACCAGCAGGGTCAGGGGCCGGCCGCACAGCCCGCCGGCCGTCCCCAGCTCGACGGTGCCGGTCCGCCCGGCGAGCAGCAGGTCCCGGACCCGTTCGGCGGCGGCCCGGTCCAGGGCGGGCTCCCCGCCCAGGTGGCCCTCGTAGGAGCCGTCGGCGTGGACGGCCAGCGCCCGGCCGAGCTGGCGGGGCGGGCCGGAGACGACCCGGGCCAGTGCGGGCCGCGCGCCGGTCCCGGCGTGGTCGAGCACCGTGCGCAGGACGGGTCGCACGGGATCGTGCCCGCGTAGCGGGGTGATCAGCACGTCCAGGATTCCGCCGCAGGTCAGCCCGACCGCGAAGGCGTCGTCGTCGCTGTACCCGAAGCGGTGGACGCCCCCTTCGCCGGTGGTGATCGCCTCCAGGCACAGCTCGTGGACGGCGGACTCCACGCAGCCCCCGGACAGGGAGCCGAGCGCGGTGCCCCCGGCGTCGACGGCCAGTGAGGCACCCGGCCCGCGCGGCGCGCTGCCGCTGACGGCGACGACGGTGGCCAGTGCGAACTCGCGTCGCTCGGCGCACCAGGTGCGGAGTTCCCCCGCGATGTCCCACATCAGCGGATGTACGCGCGACGGGGTGCCTGGCCGGGTATGAGCGGCCTCGGCGGCAGGACGGCGGGCGGGCGGGGCCTGGTCGGGCCCTGGTAGGGCAGGGTCGTCGGGTCGGGGAGGCGGCCCCCGGCGCTGCCCAGCAGTCGGGCGGCGTGGGCGACGCTGGCGAGGGTGGCGTGGTGGTGCCAGCCGCGGAAGGAGCGGCCCTCGAAGTCGCGGATCCCGACGGGTTCGCAGGTCTCGGCGAAGTCCAGGGAGACCCGGTCGGTGAGCTTGGCCAGCAGGAAGAGCTGGGCGAGCGGCCGATCGCCGATGTTGGTGATCCAGAACTCGGAGGGCAGCAGGGCCGCCTCCGTCCACGCCCCGACGAGCAACAGCGGGGTGGCGGGCGGCGGGGCGGCCCGGTCCTCGCCGGCGGTGGCGAGGATGGAGGCCGAGGTCAGCAGGGTGACCGCGCCCTCGGCGCGGCCGTGGCGGGTCCATTCGACGACGCGCCGCTGGGAGCGCAGGGAGTCGATGAGTTCCCGGGCGGGCGCGGTGTGCGGTCCGGGCTTGTGGCGCCCGGACCCGCCGAAGGAGACGGGCAGCGAGCCGTCGACCTTGAAGACGAAGGGGATGTCCTGGAGCGTGAACGACTCGACGCACTGCGGGAGGTCGCTGTTGGAGACCTCCATCACCACCGGGCGCCGCTGGAGTTGCCAGCCGGCGGCCATGCGCTGGACGGCGTGTACGGCGTCCTGGGCGGGGGTGAGCGAGCGCGCGGTGTCGGGGATGCCGGCCCGGCGGCGGCGCAGCAGTTCGCTGGTCCAGGGGCCGGGGAGGGTGAGGGTCCATTCGACCGGGAAGCTGGCCTCGCTGGAGGCGAGCCAAATCCCCCCGGCCTGCTGACAGTTCGCGGTGCGCCCGAGCTGGGGGACGAACTGTCGGCCCACCCCCACGGAGCGGTCGCCGGCCTTCTCGATGACCATCGGCTGCACCACCCAGGCGAGCGGGCGTTGGGCGGTGCGTTCGATGTGCTGGGCGAGGGACCGGCGTACGGGGGTCCAGTCCCACGGGGATTTGCTGATGAACTGCTGGAGGCTCTGCTCGACGGAACTCGCGCCGGTTCCGGCGATGTTACGGATTGTTTTCTTCCCATTGGTCCGCACCAGACCATTGAGATAAACGCGGGCCCAGTTTCGCTGGTCCCGCCGGGGTAATGACTCGAAGAACAGAGAGATCAGGACATCGATCAACTCGGAGATTTCCTTTGCGGAATCCTCCGGCAGGACTACGCGAGCCATCTGGGCCTCCCCCGCGACCAGCTAGATCCAATACCCTACTTGACCGCGTAGAACGGCCGTAGGCCAGGGCGGCTACTTCCTGAGGTCGCCGGCAGTCGCGAGCCGCTCTTCCTCTACCACGAGCGGGATCGGGATCTGGTTCGCCGCGTAGTAGAGCGCGATCAGGAAGTGTGCGACGAGAGTGAGTGGTGCGGAGAAAAAGGACAGGAGCACCGTCATGGGGTAAGCGATCGCCCCCAGACCGAACCGCATTCGGGTCGCCCGGGCGCCGTCCTTGTCGACTTGTTCGTGGAAGAGGTGGCCGACCCGGGTGACGTACCACCAGAAGGCGAGGAACGCCAGGGCGTACGCGACGGTGAGCGAGCTGTAGAGGATGGCGGCCGCGTTGGCCGATCCGCCTTCTTCCATGAGGTGTTCGGCGAGGACGGTGGTCGTGTAGGGGATCACCGATACCACCATCAGCACCAGGAGATTCAGGAACAACAGCGGTCGGTCGACCCGCTTGAGGTGGCTGAAGATGGTGTGGTGGTTCACCCACATGACGCCGATGATGAGGAAACTCACCACATAGGCGGCGTAATGCGGCCACTGTTCCCACACGCCGCGCCAGAACTCCGACCCCGTTTCTTTCGGAACTTTGAGTTCCAGAACGAGAATCGTGATGACGATGGCGAACACGCCGTCGCTGAATGCCTCGACGCGACCGGTTTCGCGCTCCATTGACTCCCCTTTGTCACTCGTTCCGCGCATGCGGGGAGGGCGCTGCCCCCGCCCTCCCCGCACACGCTACCCAGTTCTCGGGGCTCAGCCGCCGAATCCGGCGGTCTGCCGCCAGATCCGGCCATCACGGACCACAAGTGTCCCGAACGCGTGCTCCGGTTGTCCGTTGAGGTTCATGATCGCCCGGTAGAAGATCGTGTCCTCGGTCTCGACGTACTCCTGGAGTTCGACGAGCGTGGGCTTGACCGAGAGGTAGCCGGTGAACGTCTCGCGGACGGCCTCGATCCCCACCGAGGCCCCCTCGAAGCGCAGCAGCACCGCGTCGTCCGTGTAGTTCTTCATGACCGCCTCGATGTCGAGGGCGGCCAGCGCCTCCATCTGGCGGACGAAGACGGGGTGCAGCTTGGAGATGTCGTACGTGGCCATGTCGGACTCCACTCTTTCCATGGGAACGGGCTGGACGGAAACGGGCTCGACGGGAACGGGCTCAACTGGTGCTCCGACCGGCTCACCCGGCCGGAGCGGCTGCCGCGGTTGTCGGCGGCGGGGTGGCGAGCGGCAGCCGCACGACCATCCGGGTCTCTCCCGGACGGGAGCGGGCCGTGATCGACCCGTGGTGGCGCTGGGTCACGATCCGGTAGCTGAGGTGCAGCCCCAGACCCGTGCCCTTCCCCACGTCCTTGGTGGTGTAGAAGGGTTCGAAGATCCGCGGCAGCACGTCCTCGGGGATGCCGCGGCCGGTGTCGACGACCTCCACGACCATGCAGACCCCCTCGGCCCGGGCCCGCAGGGTGAGGGTGCCGGCGCCTTCCATGGCCTCGGCCGCGTTGTCGACGAGGTTGGTCCACACCTGGTTCAACTCGCCCGGATAGCCCGTCAGTTCGGGGAGGTCGGGCTCGTACTCGCGTACCAGGGTGATGCCGGAGAGCTTCGACCGGAGCACGACCAGCGTGTTCTCCAGCCCGTCCGTCACCGGGAAGCGCTGTTCGGGGGCCCGGTCGAGGTTGGCGTAATCGCGGGTGGCGGCGACGAGCTGGGAGATGCGCGGGCCCGCCGCCCGCAGCTCGGCGGCCAGGGAGCGGATCTCCAGCAGCGCCGCCAGGTGGTCCAGCGCGGCGGGCAGGGCCGGCTCGCCGATCCCCTCCAGCCGCTCCAGCAGCCAGCCCAGCTCCAGCCCGAGGTCCGAGACGCCCGCGCCGAGCAGTCCCGGCCGCTCGGTGCCCGCCTCCTCGGCCCAGTCGGCGATCTCCTCCTCGGCGTCCGCCTGCGCCAGCGGGTCGGCGGTCTGCGGCGGCGGCAGTTTGTCCAACTCGTCGGTCAGCCGGTCCAGCAGGGAGCGCTCGGGACCCGAGGCCGCCGCCCCCCAGGCGTGCGCGGTGCGGGTCAGCCGCTCCAGCGCGGGTGCCAGTTCCTGCGCCGCCCGGGCCACCGCCGCCGCCGGGTTGTTCAGCTCGTGCGCGAGCCCCGCGGCGAGGGTGCCGAGCGCCTCCACGGTGGCCCGTTTGCGGGCCTGCACCTCGGAGGACTTGATCCGCCAGGCCAGTACGGGCAGCAGGACGGCCGCCACGCCGTGGCAGCGGGTCAGCATCTCGAAGAACACCGGTTTGGGGTAGCCGACGACGGTGGTCGCGGGACCGGACGCGGACGCGGTGGCCACGTAGGAGCCGTCGGTCAGCAGCGGCAGCTCCCCCGTGAAGCGGTGCGCGGCGGAGGGTTTGCCGTCGTGTTCCTCGGCGGCGGCGCTCTCCTCCTCGGTGGAGTGGCGGGTGAGCACCTCCTCCCGGCCGTCGATGACCTTGGTGACGACGAGTCCGCCGGCGAGGAGCACGTGGAAACAGGTGGCCTCGTCACCGTCGCGGAAGAGGACGTCGCCGTCGCTCAGCACCCGGGGTTCGGAGACCGACACCAGCCAGTCCAGTTGTTCCTCGGTGAGACCGGCGAAGATCTCCAGTTCGCGCAGGGCCGACCGCAACTCCGGGCCGCTCATGCGGTTCTCCCCTCTGCCCTGGTACGGGCCGACAGCCGCAAGGTCACGATCAGGGCCAGCGCGCACACCCCGGCGACGGCGGCCATGAAGCCCACGGAGGTGCGGTGCAGACCGTGGACGTTGGTGAGCATTCCGGCGAGTACCGACGGGACGCTCATGGCGAGGTAGGCGAACACGTAGACGGCCGCGGTGAGTTCGCCGCGGTGGGCCGGGTCGGCGAGGGTGCTCAGGGCCCGGAAGGAACCCAGGAAGGCGGCGCCCCAGCCGGCGCCCAGCACGGCCGTGGCGCCGAGGAAGACGGGGGCCGAGCCGAGTCCGAGCGCCAGCAGCACCAGCGCCAGGCCGGCCAGCAGGCCCAGCAGCCCGACGACGGCGGTGCGCAGCGCCTCGGTGCGGCCGAGCAGCAGTTGCGCGGCCGTCGCGGCGCCCGCGAGCAGGGCCACGGTGGCGCCGCCGACCAGGTAGTTGGTGCTGCGGAGCAGGGACAGGGCCAGGTGCGGGCCGAGCGAGAGGTAGAAGCCGCCGACCGACCAGACGGCGACGATGGTGAGCACCAGGACGGCGAAGCGACCGCCCGCGCCCGGCGGTATCCGGATGCGGTGCGGGGCGACCCGGAAGCGGCCGCCCCGCAGCCCCGGTGCGCTCTCGCCCATCCGGACCACCCCGACCAGGGTGAGCGCGAAGGCCCCGACCAGCAGGGCGTAGCTCAGTACGGTCGGGGCCGGCCCGTACTGGACGAGGAGGCCGGCGCCCAGGCCGCCGAGCCCGATGCCCACGGTGGGGCCCGCGCTGTTGACCTGGGCCCCGAGCGCGGGTCTGGAGCGCGGGGTCAGTTCCAGCAGCGCCGCGCCCATCGCCCCGGTGGCCAGGCCGACCGCCAGCCCCTGCACCGCGCGGGCGGCCAACAGCAGCCCGAGCCCCTGGGCGCCGGCGAACAGGCCCATGGACACGATCGCGAGGACCAGCGCCGCGGCGAGCACGGGCCGTCGTCCGAGGGTGTCGGACAGCGACCCGAACAGCAGCAGCCCGGCCAGCACGGTGACGGCGTACAGGGCGAAGACCACGGTGATGGTGCCCGAGGACAGCCCCCACTTCTGCTGGTAGAGCACGTAGAGGGCGGACGGCACGGAGGAGGAGAGCATCAGCAGCACGAGGACGGCGCCCACCACCCAGAAGCCGGTGCCTGCGGTCCCACCGGCCGGCCGGCCGGTCGGGTGCGCGATGTCCCCCGTCGTCGTGGTCGTCTTGGTCGGTTCGGCCACTGTCGTCAACTCCCCCGTGGTGGGCGGTGGTCAGGCGAGCGCCTGGGCCCTCGCCAGTGCGCGGGCGGTCAGTACGCCCGCGAGGTGGCCGAGGTACTCGGCCGAGGTGCCGCGGCCCGGGACGAACAGTTCCCGGGGTTCGGCGCGGAAGGCCGCGAGCACGTTCTCCGTCGTGTACGGGCCTGCGCGCAGCCGGTCCTCGACCCCGCGCAGGCGCACGGCGCGGGTGGTGGCTCCGGTCACCGCGATGCGGGGGCCGTCGGCGGTGAGGCGTACGGCGGTCGCGCACAGCGGGTAGCGGGTGGCCCGGTCGGCGCTCTTCTCGAAGGCGGCGGCGGATCCGCCGGCCGGCACCAGCAGCGCCGTGATCACCCGGCCCTGCGGTACCCCGGAGGCGGCGAGGTCCTCGGCCGGCACCGTCGACCGTCCCCGCGGGCCGGCCAGTTCGACCTCCGCGCCGGCGGCGATGGCCGCCGGCGGCAGGTCGGTGGCCCGACCGGTGGCCGCCAGGTTCCCCCCGGTGGTGCCGAGGTTGCGGGCCTGGGGGTCGCCGTTGGCGCGGGCCGCGGCGGCGATCTCCGGGGCCCGCGCGAGCACCAGCGGGTGCGCGGCGAGTTCGGCGAGCGTGGTCAGCGCCCCGATCCGCAGCGTCCCCTCCGGGGTCGTTTCGACGCCCCGGAGTTCCTCCAGGTGTCGTACGTCGACCAGCAGGCGGGCCCGGGCGGCGCCGGCCCGCAGGTCGGGCAGCAGACTCTGGCCGCCCGCCAGGGCCAGCGCCCCGGGGGTGGCCGCGAGGAGGGTGAGCGCCTCGTCCAGACCGACGGGCCGTGCGTAGTCGAACTCGGTGAGGATCACTGGGCTTCCCCTCTCAGGCGGCGCCAGACCTTCTCGGGGGTGAGGGGCATGTCGATGTGCCGGACGCCCAGGTCGGAGAGCGCGTCGACGACGGCGTTGACGACGGCGGCGGCCGGCGGCACGGTGGCGATCTCGCCGGCCCCCTTGGCGCCGAGCGGGTTGTGCGGGCTGGGCGTGGTCGTCTTGTCGAGGGAGAAGAAGGGCACGTCGGCGGCGCGCGGCAGGGCGTAGTGGTTCAGGTCGGCGCTGACGAGCCGGCCGTCCTCGCCGTATTCGGCGATCTCCATCAACGCCTGGCCGAGGCCGTGCACGATGCTGCCCTCGATCTGGCCGAGGACGATCTTCGGGTTGCCGATGTGGCCCGCGTCGTCCACGGCGGTGTAGGACACCACCTCGGTCTCGCCGGTCAGTTCGTCGACCTCGACCACCGCGACGTGCGTGCCGAACGGGTAGTTGAAGTCCGGCGGGTCGAAGTGGGTGGTCTCGTCCAGGGCGGGTTCGATCTCGGGGGGCAGCCCCCAGCCGTACCACATGGCCATCGCCAGCTCGGCGAATGTCTTCGCGTTCGCCTCGTTGCCCTCTTCGTGGACGCCGCCGTTCGCGTAGACGACCTTGTCCTCGGGGACACCGAGGAAGACGGCGCCCGCCTTGACCAGCTTCGCCTTGAGCTTGCGGGCGGTCAGGGCGACGGCCGGCGCGGCCATGCTGTAGGAGCGCGAGCCGTAGGTGCCCTGCCCGTACGGGGCCTTCTGCGTGTCCCCCTCCAGCACCTGCACCTGCGCCGGGTCGATGCCGAGTTCGTCGGCCGCGACCTGGGCGAAGACGGTGCCGTGGCTCTGGCCGGTGGAGGCGGAGCCGACCGTCACGGTGACCTCGCCGGTGGGGTGGACGCGGATGTTCGCGCTCTCCCAGGTCCCGCCGAGCATGCCCTCCTTCGACATCCGGGTGGAGGGGCCGACCCCGCAGATGGCGACGTAGGTGGCCAGGCCCACGCCGAGGCGCTTGCCGCGGGTGCGGGCCTCGGCCTTGCGGGCGGGCATGTCGGCGTACCCCGACAGCTCCACGGCCCGGTCGAAGTTGAGCTGGTAGTCCCCGGAGTCGTAGGTCCAGCCGAGCCCGTTGTCGTACGGGAACTTCTCCTTCGGCACCAGGTTCTTGCGCCGCACCGCCGCCGGGTCCATGCCGATCTCGGAGGCGTACCGGTCGACGAGGCGTTCCATCAGGAACGCGGCCTCCGCGCGTCCGCTGCCGCGCTGGGCGCCGAGCGAGACGGTATTGGTGAAGGCGGCGTAGACCTCGCAGAAGGCGGCGGGGATGTCGTACATGCCGCTGATGGAGCGTCCCATCAGGGCGGTGGCGACACCGGGGCCGATGGTGGAGGGGTAGGCGCCCAGGTTGGCGTAGCTGGTGGCGCGCAGGGCGGTGATCCGGCCGTCGCGGGTGCCGGCGAGGGTGACGTGCTGGCGGTGGTCGCGGCCCTGGACGGTGGAGTTCATCAGGCCGGTGCGGGTGTCCACCCACTTCACGGGCCGGCCGAGCGCCTTGGACAGCAGCAGGACCAGCGCCATGTCGGGGTAGAGGTAACCCTTGGTGCCGAAGCTTCCGCCCACGGTCGGCGCGATCACCCGCAGCTTGTTGAAGGGGATGCCGAGGACCAGGGCGGAGAGCAGGAAGCGGTGGTTGTGCGGGCCCTGCGTGGAGGCGTAGAGGGTGTACTCGCCGGTGGCCGCGTGGTAGTCGCCGACCGCGCCGCGGGGCTCGATCGGGCTGTTGATGGTGCGCTGGTTGACGAGGTCGAGTTCGACGGTGACCTCGGCCTCGGCGATGGCCGCGTCGGTGCGTTCCTTGTCGCCGCAGGTCCAGTACGCGTTCAGGTTGCCGGGCACGGCCTCGTGCAGTTGGGGCGCGCCTTCGGCGAGGGCCTCGTCGGCCCGGGTGACCACGGGCAGCGGTTCGTACTCGACGGCGATGGCGGCGAGCGCGGCGGCGGCCTGGCGCGGGGTCTCGGCGACGACGACGGCGATCGGGTCGCCGACGTGCCGGACGGTGTCGCCGGTCAGGACCGGGCGGGCGCCGGGAAGTCCGTAGGGGTGCGGTGGGAAGTGGCTCTCGACCCCGCCGGGTATCCAGATGCACGGCAGCGGCATGACGTCGGTGAAGTCGGCGGCGGTGGCCACTTTCAGCACGCCGGGCAGTTGTTCGGCGGCCTTGGTCTCGATGGACAGGATCTTCGCGTGGGCCACCGGGCTGCCGAGGATCGCCATGTGGGCGGTGCCCGGCAGGTCGATGTCGGCGACGTACGTGGCCTCGCCGCGCAGGAGTTGCGGGTCCTCCCGGCTGTCCAGCGGCTGTCCCAGCACTCCGTTGCCCTGGAGAGCGCTCTCCCCCGTTACTGCTGTCATCGCCTCACACCTCCTGTCCGGACGCGACGGTGGCCGTGGCGGTCGCGGTCGCGGTCGCGTCGGCGGGTTCCTCGACGCGGGCGGCCGAGCAGGCGCGCTGCACTCCGCGCACGACGCTGTGGTAGCCGGTGCAGCGGCACAGGTTGCCGGTGAGCCACTCGCGGATCTCGGGCTCGGTGGGTGCCTCGCGGTCGGCGGTGTTGTCGACGAGTTCGCCGAGGGCCATGACCATGCCGGGGGTGCAGAAGCCGCACTGGGTGCCGTGCTCCTGGCGCAGCGCCTCCTGGAGGCCGGTGAGTTCACCGCCGGGGGTGGTGACCCCCTCGATGGTGGTCACCCGGGAGCCCGCGGCCGAGGCGGTGAGGATCAGGCAGCTCTTGACGGACCTGCCGTCGAGCCGGACGACGCACGAGCCGCACTGGCCGGTGTCGCAGCCGACCTTGGTCCCGGTCAGTCCGAGGCCGTCACGGAGCCGTTCCACGAGCAGTTCGTTCGGCGGGGCCGAGAACTGCTCGGGTCTTCCGTTCACGTTCAGTGAGAGATCCATGCGAGCGCCTGCGCTTCCGTGAGCGGCCGGTTGAAGAGGGGTCCGCCGGGCTGTTGGAGAATTCCTCCGGAGTGCAGCGGGCCGGTGTCGACGGGGGTGAATCCCAGATCCGAGATGATTCCCGCGACGATTTCCTTCGCTTTCCCGTCGTCGCCCGCCGTGAAATGGGCCAGTCGTTCGCCCGGTGCGGTGCCGGCCACGGCGAGAGTCTCGAAATGCATGGTGTTCAGGGATTTCACGACGCGGGCGCCGGGATACCAGTCGGCGACCAGGTCGCTGGAGCCGCGCCCGCCGAGGTCGGCGGGGGACCCGGACCCGCCGAACGCGTTGGTGGCGTCCACCAGGACCTTGTCCTGCACGACGTGCGGGGGCAGCAGCCCCCTTACGCGATCGAAGGGCACCATCAGCACCACCAGGTCGGCCCGGCCGGCGGCCTCGGCGGGGTGCGCCGCCGAGGCCGTGGGGCCCAGTTCGGCCAGCAGCGGGGCCAGGGCCCGCGGGCCGCGGGCGTTGGCGAGCACGACCTCGTGGCCGGCGGCGACCAGGACGCGGGCGAGGACCGTGCCGATCCGTCCGGTGCCGATGATGCCTGTCCGCATTGACGCTCCTCAGTCCATGCCGATCCAGACCGACTTGGTCTGGGTGTAGCTCTCCAGGGATTCGGGCCCGCACTCACGGCCGTAGCCGGATGCCTTGTAGCCGCCGTAGGGCACGGAGGGGTCGTACTGGTTGTAGCAGTTGACCCAGACGGTGCCCGCCTTGATCTGCGAGGCGACCCGGTGGGCGCGCCGCAGGTCCTTGGTGTGCACCCCGGCGGCCAGGCCGTACGCGCTGTCGTTGGCGATGCGTACGGCGTCCTCCT
This sequence comes from Streptomyces sp. NPDC058279, assembly GCF_042881255.1. Classification (NCBI taxonomy): domain Bacteria; kingdom Bacillati; phylum Actinomycetota; class Actinomycetes; order Kitasatosporales; family Streptomycetaceae; genus Streptomyces; species Streptomyces sp. NPDC058279. Next base: position 104,690 of record NZ_JBHVYA010000003.1, read on the forward strand.
CCGTGTCGAACGGGATGATCGACAGGACCGGCCCGAAGATCTCCTCCTGGGCGATCCGCATCCCGTTGTCGACGCCGGTGAAGACGGTCGGCAGGAAGTACAGGCCGCCCGACAGGCCGGTGGCGGCGCCCTCGGGCGTCCACCCGCTGCCGCCGGTGCGCAGGACGGCGCCCTCCTTCTCGCCGACCTCGATGTACGAGCTCACCTTGTCGAACTGGCCCCGGTGGGCGAGCGGCCCGAACAGGGTGGCCGGGTCGCGGGGGTCTCCGGGCTTGAGGGCGGAGGCCCGCCGCACCAGCCGTTCGACCATCTCGTCGTGGATGGGGCGCTGGAGCAGCAGCCGGGAGCCGGCGGTGCAGATCTCGCCCTTGTTGTAGTAGATACCGAAGAAGGCCAGTTCCTCGGCGGCGGCGAGGTCCGCGTCGGCGAAGACGATGTTGGCGGACTTGCCGCCGAGTTCCATCGTGACCTTCTTCAGGGTGCCGGCCGATTTGCGGATGATGGCCTGGCCGACGGCGGTGGAACCGGTGAAGGCGATCTTGTCGATGCCGGGGTGGTCGGTGAGGGTCTCCCCCAGTTCCACGCCCGGACCGGTGATGACGTTCAGCACCCCGTCCGGGATCTCCGCCTCCTGGAACAGCTCGGCGATCTTCAAGGCGGTGAGCGGGGTGGCCGGGGAGGGCTTGTGGACGACCGTGTTGCCCGCGGCGAGGGCCGGGGCGATCTTGGTCATCGAGAGCAGCAGCGGGAAGTTGAACGGGGTGATGGCGCACACCACGCCCAGCGGTTCCCGCAGGGTGTAGGCGAGCTGGCCGCCCGCCGGGGCGCGGGAGGAGCCGTCGACACGGGTGACCGCACCCGCGTAGTAGTGCATGAGCTGGGCGGCCATGGGGGCGTCGACCGTGCTGGAGAAGGCGAACGGCTTGCCCATGTCCACCGTCTCCAGCAGGGCGATCTCCTCCAGGTCCCGCTCGATGAGCTCCCCGACCCGGTTCAGCCGCAGCGCGCGTTCCTGGGCGGACAGTCTGCTCCACGGGCCTTCCTCGTACGCCGTGCGGGCGGCGGTCACGGCCGCGTCCGCGTCGGCGGCGGTGGCCTGGGCCACCGGTACGATCTCCCGCCCGTCCACGGGGCTGACGTCCGGTTCGGTCCGGCCGTCCTGGGAGGGGACCCATCTGCCGCCGATGAAGAGCTTCCCGGGGTTGGCGAGGGGCTGGCCGCTCAGCTCACGCTTGGTCATGGCTGCCTTCCGTGTCTGGGGTGCGGGGGGCCTGTCAGCCCTTCGCGAGCTGCGCTAAGAAGGTCTCGGCGAGGGCCTTGGAGGAGTACGGGTTCTGGCCGGTGGTGAGCTTGCGGTCGACGACGACGTGGGAGTCCCAGATCGCCTCGGCCTTCTCGTAGCGGGCGCCGAGTCTGGTGAGTTCGGCCTCCAGGATCAGCGGGAGCCGGCCGGCCATGTTGGTGACGAGCTCCTCGCTGTGCGAGAAGGCCGTCATCCGGTAGCCCTCGAACGGCCAGCGGCCCTCGCCGTCACGGAGCGCGAGGAGCGAGGTGTGGCCGTGGCAGACGGTGGCCAGCGGCTTGTCCTGGGCGATGGCCCACCGCAGGATCTGGGCGAGTTCGTCGGACTTGGGCAGGTCCCCGATGGCGCCGTGGCCGCCGCTGACGTAGATCCCGTCGTAGTCGGCGATGTCCTTCTCGCCGAGGGTTTCGAGCGCGATCGGGTTCTGCAGCTGCGGGGTGTTCTCGATGACCCGGACGTACTCGGCCGCGTTGGCGGCGTCCTCGTCGGGGGAGCCGGCGGGCCGGACCCATTGGAGGAACTGCGGGTCGACGCTGGTCCGGTCGACCGTCGGGGCCTGGCCGCCGATCGTCGCCACGTCCACGGTGTGGCCGGCGGCGCGGAAGAGGGTGTAGGGCACGACGAATTCCTCGGCCCAGAATCCCGAGGGGTGCTGTTCCCCGTCGAGCAGATGAAGCGTGGCCTTTGCCGTCATGACGACGAGGATCTTCATGACTGATCTCCTTGTTCTGGAATCGCTGCCGATTCAACACGCCGCCCGCGAGGGGCGTAAGGGGGGAGCGTCAGGCGCGCGATACTTCGTCACGTGCGTCCAGCGCCGAGATGATGGTGCGGAATTCACCGACCAGGGGGTGGTCGGGATGGGCTTCTGCGAATATGCGCTCGCCGTACAGAGCGGCCATTTCCGGTACGTACGGAAGGATTCCGGCCAGGGGTGCGCCGTAGACCTCCTCGGCGCGCCGGCGGGCGTCCACCCGGTCGACGCCCTCGGGGGCCATGCTCAGGACGAGCGCCCGCCGACAGGCGAGCCGCCCGGCGAGGGAGATGGTCTCCTCGACCCCGGAGAGGTCGACGCGGTCGGCGCGGGCCATGATCAGCACCACGTCGGCACTGGCCATGGCCGTCACCGACTCGTTGTTGAGCCCGGCGTGGGTGTCGAGCAACAGCACGTCGAGCGCGTAGTGCTCGGCCAGCCGGTCGAAGCCCTCCGGGAGCAGCCCCACGTCGTAGCCGGTGGCCATGAGCTCGCGCAGGGCCGGGGTCCCGGTCCGGGCCGGTACGACGTACAGGCCGGGCACACCGGTCTGCTGGGCCGCGGTCTCGATCTCGCACCGGCCGAGGAGATAGTCGGCGAGCGAGCCGGAGCCGGGGCCGATCCGGAAGAGCAGGTCCAGGGTGGGCGACTGGATGTCGGTGTCGACCACCCCCACCCGGCGCCCTTCGGCCGCGATCAGCAGCGCGAGGTTCGCCAGTACCGAGGACTTGCCGGTACCGCCGCGGTGGGAGTGCACCACGATGGTCCGGGTCATCAGGCCGCCGCCGTTCGGTCGGCGTGCGGCCCCCGCGCCGCACGTGGCCGGTGCAGGGCCAGCATGGTGACGTCGTCGTGCTGTTCGGCGGTACCGGTGTGCTCGCGCACCGCCAGGTCGACCCGGTCGACGACGTCCTTGCCGCTCACCGGGGGGCCGGCGAGCAGTTCCAGCATCCGCTCGTCGCCGAGGAAGGTGCCTTCCGGGCAGCGGGCCTCGGGCACCCCGTCCGTGAACGCGAAGAGGGTGTCGCCCGGGTTCAGTTGGGCGTAGCCGAGGGTGTAGACGCAGTCGGGCAGGACGCCGACGGCGGGCCCGGTGACGTCGAGCGGGACGGGTACGTCGCCGGAGCCGGACAGCAGCAGCGGCGGGTTGTGGCCGCCGTTGATGTAGACGAGGCTGCCGGTGAGCGGGTCGAGCACGCCGAAGAACAAGGTGGCGAAGTAGCCCTGCCGCAGGTGGTTGCGGGTGAGGTAGCCGTTGGTCGCGGTGACCGCGTTGAGCAGCGGGGTGGCGCCGACGACCGGGGTACGGCGGCTGCCGCCCGTGCGGCCCGCCGCCATCAGGTGTTGGAGTCCGCTGTTCTCCGCGGTGTGCCGCAGCAGCGAGCGGATGAGGGCCATGAAGAGGGCGGCTCCGACGCCCTTGTCGCAGACGTCGGCGACCACCACCGCCAGCCGGCGGCCACGGGACATCTCGAAGACGTCGTAGAAGTCCCCGGCGACCTGCCGCGCGGGCCGGAAGCGTACGTCGATCTCCCAGCCCGCCGGAACGGGCAGCGATTCGGGCAGGAAGCCGGCCTGGATCTCCCGGCCGATCTCCAACTCCTTCTCGTATCCCATCAGCTCGGCGCGGGCGTCCGCCTCGCGCAGGGTCCTGCCGAGCCCGGCCCGCTCGGAGCAGCTGTGCAGCCGGGCGCCGACCAGGGCCGGCAGGAACGGCGGTACGAGGTAGTCGTGACCGAGCCGTACGTGTTGCTCCAGGGCGGCGAACTCGGTCACGGTCCAGACGACCACGATCGGGGCCCCCGCCCAGCGGCGCAGCCGGCGGACGGCCATCCGCACGCTCTCGCCGTCGGCCTCGGCCGGGGCGAGCAGGACGTCCGCGACGGGCAGCACTTCCAGTGGGCCGCGCAGCAGTTCCGTCAGGGTGCGGGGGACGAGTTCCGCGTCCATCAGCCTGAGCGCGTCGAGCAGTTCGGGCGTGGGAGGCGGGTACTCGTCGAGGATGATCACGGTCGTGGAGGGCATGGGTCCGTCCCCTCAGCCTGCACAGTCAGCGGCCCTCACGGTCAGGGTGCTGATGTTTCGGCCGTCCATGCGTGCGTAGCCGAATTCGTCCACGCTGGTGAGTGCCAGGTGGATGCCGAGGCCGCCGACCCGCCGCCGTTCCGGGGGGATCCCGGTGGCGGGGGGCAGACAGCCTTCGACGGGGTCGAAGGGAGGTGCGGCGTCCTCGATGACGATCCGCACCCCGCCGGGACCGGAGTGGCCGCGGACGGTGATGCGTCCGCCGCCGCCCCGGTACCCGTGCATGATGACGTTCGTGGCCAGCTCGTCCACGGCCAGCCGGATCCGGTAGGTGGCCTGCTTGTCCAGGCCCGCCCGGCCGGCCAGCCGCAGGACGAACGCGGCGATCTCGCCCAGTGCCCCGACCTTCGCGGGCACGTCCAGGACCGCGGGCTTGCTCGCCAGTTCGACCATGTCGCCCACGGCCGTCAGTCGTCGGAGAGCTGGATGCTCCGGTCCAGTCCGGCGGTGCGGATGGTCCGGGACACGGGCTCGATGGCGCCGACCACCTTGATGGTGACGTGGTCGGCCACCTTCTGTTGGGCGAAGACCAGGGAGCGCAGTCCGGCACTGGCCATGTAGCCGACGCCGGCCATCCGGATCTCGACGGTGCTGGTGCCGTGGCCCGCGGCCTTCTCGATGGTCTGGTGGAAGTCCGGGGCCGTCTTGGCGTCCAGCTCGCCCGTCAGTTCGATCACGGTGGTGTCGCCCTCGATGCTCAGGGACACGGAAAGCGGCATGTCAGGTCTCCTTCGGTCAGAACGTCCCGGTCGTCTCGGGCTCGTTCGTACGGCCCACGAGGATCACGACGGAGCGGGGGCCGATCAGGTACTTGCCGGCGTTGTCCAGCTCCTGTTCCGCACCGGGGGTACGGATGTCGTACGGCGCCTCGGCCGAGGTGTCGGCGAACAGGTGCCAGGTCCGCCCGCCCGGCAGGGCGGGCAGTTCCAGGTCGTGCGGCTCCCAGTGGGCGTTCATGGCCACGTACACCACGTCGTCGTCCCCGGTGCCGCAGCGGGCCACCGCCAGCAGCCGGCTGTCCTGGGACCAGTCGGGCTGCCAGGCCCGCTCCCCGTGCCAGCTGATGTCGGGCAGCCCGAGGGTGTCCCGCATCTGTCCGGTGGGGTGGGAGGTGGAGCGCAGTTCGCGATGGTGCTTGCGGAATGCGATCAACTCCCGCGTGAACCGGAGCAGTTCGGTGTTCTCGTCGACCTGGTCCCAGTCGAACCAGGACAGTTCGTTGTCCTGGCAGTAGGTGTTGTTGTTGCCCTGCTGGGTGCGCGCGACCTCGTCGCCGGACAGCAGCATCGGGATGCCCTGGCTGGTGAAGAGGATGGCCAGCGCGTTCTTCATCTGGCGCAGGCGCAGCGCGTTGACCTCGGGGTCTTCCGTGGGGCCCTCGGCCCCGCAGTTCCAACTGGCGTTGTCGTTGCCGCCGTCGTTGTTGCCCTCGCCGTTGGCCTCGTTGTGCTTGTCGTTGTACGAGACCAGGTCGGCGAGGGTGAACCCGTCGTGCGCGGTCAGGAAGTTGACCGACGCCGAGGTGCCGCGGCTGGAGTAGAGGTCGGGCGAGCCCGCCACCCGGGTGGCGAGTTCCCCGGTGACCCCGGGGTCGCCCTTGAGGAAGCTGCGGACCGTGTCGCGGTACTTTCCGTTCCACTCGGCCCAGCGGCCGTAGGCGGGGAAGTTGCCGACCTCGTAGAGGCCGCCGGCGTCCCACGCCTCGGCGATGAGCTTGGTGTGCCGCAGGACCGGGTCGAAGGCGAGCGATTCCAGCAGGGGCGGGTTGGGCAGCGGGGTGCCGTCCTCGGAGCGGCCGAGGATGGCCGCGAGGTCGAAGCGGAAGCCGTCGATGTGGTAGTCGGCGACCCAGTGGCGCAGGCAGTCGAGTACGTAGTTGCGCACCACGGGGTGGTTGCAGTTGACGGTGTTGCCGGTGCCGCTGAAGTTGAAGTAGTACCCCTCGGGCGTGAGCATGTAGTACGTGGCGTTGTCGAGCCCCTTGAAGGAGATCGTCGGGCCCTGCTCGTTGCCCTCGGCGGTGTGGTTGAAGACGACGTCGAGGATGACCTCGATGCCGGCGGCGTGCAGGTCCTTGATCAGGGTGCGGAACTCGTCGCCCTGCATGCCGTAGCGTCCGGTGGCCGCGTAGCCGGCCTTGGGCGCGAAGAAGGCGATGGTGTTGTAGCCCCAGTAGTCGTAGAGCTTCTCGCCGGTCTCCGGGTTGCTCCGCGGGTTGTCGCTCTCGTCGAACTCGAACACCGGGAGCAGTTCGATGCAGTTGATCCCGAGTTCCTTGAGATACGGGATCTTCTCGCGCAGCCCGGCGAACGTGCCGGGCGCGGTGACCCCCGAGGAGGGGTGCCGGGTGAACCCGCGTACGTGGGCCTCGTAGACGACGAGGTCCTCGGCGGGGATCCGCAGCGGGGTGTCGTCGCCCCAGTCGAAGTCCTGGAGGCAGACCCGCGAGCGGTACTGGTAGCCGCGGCTGCGGTCCGGTTCCACGCCCCATACGTCGCGGCCGGCGATCAGCCGCGCGTAGGGGTCGGAGAGCACCTGGCGGGCGTCGAAGCGGTGGCCGGTGACGGGATCGTAGGGGCCGTCGGCCCGGTACCCGTACTCGATGTTCTCGTGGTCGAGTCCGAAGACCGTCATCGCGAAGACGCTGCCGGTGCGGAATTCCTCGGGGAACTCCAGTTCGGCCATCGGCTCGGGCTCGCCGCGCTTGTAGATGACCAGGGTCATGGAGGTGGCCTGGTCGGAGAAGACGGAGAAGCTGACCCCGCCGGGGACCACGTTGGCCCCGAAGGGGTACGGCTTGCCGGCGCGGACCCGGTACCCGCCCACCTCGTGGGTGGGGTAGGCGTCGACGCGCAGCACCTGTTCGGTCGTGGATTCGCTCATAGCGCTGCCCGGGCCTTCGCGGTGGCCGCCTCCGCCTCGCCGGTGGAGAAGAAGTCCAGGAAGCCGGTGGCCGACATGACGAACCGGACTTCCTCGCTCACCCCGTACAGGGTGACGGCGACCCCGGCGTGCTGGGCCTCGCGGTAGACGACGAGCAGGGTGCGCAGGCCGGCGCTGGAGACGTAGGTGACGGCCGTGAGGTCGATGCGCAGCGACCGGCCCTCGCGGACGAGCGGCAGCAGTGCCTGGAGCAGTTGCCCCGAGGTCTCGCTGTTGATCTCACCGGTGGCGACGAGCACCGTGCCGCCCTTGTTCCGGCGTTCTTTCACGTGAAGAGTCATTGTCTTCTTCCCCTCATGGTGGGGCGCCCCCCGTTGGGCATTACCTGGTGACCGGCCGGAGCCGGACCTTGACCTTGACCCGGCCCTGGACGTCGGGCAGCCGGACCGTGAGGCCCTTCGCGTCGAAGTCCGTCCACGGCTTCTCGTCGATCTCCACCGACGCGACCTCGACGGAGCCCGCGGGCAGGAGGTCGGGCGAGACGCGCAGGACGCGGTCGGGCAGGTCCGTGGGGTCGGGCTGGAAGTGGAAGTCCATTTCCCGGCCGTTGATGAGCAGGTTGTTGTAGACGGCGGAGAGGTAGCAGAGTTCCGCCGAGTGGTACATGGACATCGAGTGGCTGCCCTTGAGCCGCTCGGTGCCGAGCAGGTACGGCGTGCCGCTGGCGAGCACGTTGAAGTAGACGGCACCCTCGTCGTGGTCGAGGAAGAAGGTGTTGTAGAACGCCTCCGCCTGCCGGGCCTCGCGCAGGAAGTCGTCCCCGCCGGTCGTGCCGTTCAGGATGAGGTAGGCGAGGATCGCCTGCTCCTGCTGCCACCACGCCTTGCGGTCGTGCCAGGCGAAGCGGTACGAGTCCTCGTCGCCCTCCTTCACCCGCTCGACCACGTCGTACCAACCGCCGCGCTGGCGGTCGCTGCCGACGGCGGGCATGATCTCGCCGATCTTGCGGGCGAGTTCCTCGTAGGCCGGCTTGGCCTTGAGGGAGTTCATCCGCATCAGGTTCCAGGCGATCTTGAGGTTGTGGCCGACCACGGCGCGGTTCTGCTGCCAGCTGTGCGTCGTGTCGTGCGACCAGTCGCGATAGAAGCGCTCCTGGACGAAGGGGCTGTTCTTGTAGTCCGGGAACTTGTCCGCGATGGTGTCGAAGGTGTACTCCAGGAAGTCGGCGTACCTCTGGTCGCCGGTCGCCAGGTACAGGTTGATCAGGTAGGCGGGCGCGTGGTCGCCGACCGAGTTCCAGTTCTTGCGCTCCGCGTTCTCGCCCAGCGACTCGTGGTCGGCGCTGAACAGGATCGGGTCGATGTGCGAGTAGTAGCCGCCCAGTTCCTCGTCCTTGAAGAACTTGTCGAACAGTCGGATGGTGGCGTCCGCGTCGTTCTTGATCCGTACGTCACCGGTGACGCGGTACGTCTGGATGGGGCCGGCCAGGGCGTAGATCTGCTCGTACATCGGGATCGCGTCGTAGTCGTCGGAGAACTCCGAGGTGAACAGCTTGCGTTCGCTGTCCCCGTCGACGCGGATGCCGTGGTACCAGAAGACCACGTCCTCCTCGCTGTCCACGACCCGCATGTGCTTGCGCAGGTACTCGGTGCCGCGTTCGGCGACCTCCAGGTACTCGTCCTTGCCGGTCAGCAGGTAGGCCGAGGCCATGCCGTAGACCAGACGGGAGATCGTGTCGGTCTCCTGGACGTGGCTGGCGGTCTTGTCGCCGCCGAGCCGGATCTCGGTGCGGTACTGGGCGAAGTCCACCGGTCCGTCGCCGAACTGGGCCCGCTTGTAGAAGTCGGCCAGCGACTCGATCTGCTTGATCCACCAGCTGGGCTCCTCGAACCGGTAGTCCTCGGCGCCGCGGCCGAGGAAGACCAGGCGCTTGGCGTCGAAGCGCCCGCCCGACTCCGGGTAGTGGACGCCGTAGACGAACAGGAGCCGGCCCGGCGAGAGCATCTCGTCGATGTGCCCGGAGGCGTCGATGTACGGCTCGTCGAGGTTGCGGACGAGCTCCGCGCTCGGGTCACCGGCCAGCGACACCTCGAACTCGCGGCCGTCGGAGGTCTTCAGCCGCAGCAGCCGGCTGTGGGAGTCGAAGCGGACGACGTAGCCCGCGATCGTGTCGGAGAAGGAGAAACCCACGGCGTCAGCCATGTTTCACACACCGTCCTTGTCGTGAGAGCTGTCGTCCTCGTATCCCTGGCTGACCTCGACGATCACCCCGTCGGGGTCGCGGACCCACACGGTCCGCCACCCGCAGATGAAGTCGTCGAAGTCCAGCGGCCCCAGGGTCACTTCCGCCGCGTCGCCCAAGTCCGCGAGGAACGCGTCCACGCTGTCGGTCTGGAAGGCCAGGTGGCGCATCCGGCCCGGGGCCTGCGGCCCGTCTCCCCCAGCTACCGCTGGGGGGACCCCCAGCGCCGGCCGCGCCGGATCGGTGCCGGCGGCGAAGAGTTCCAGGTACGCGTCCCCCTTGCGCAGGAACACGATCCGCGACTCGCCGAGGTCGACCACCCGGGCCCGGGCGAAGCCGAAGTACCGGGTGTAGAACTCCTCGGTGGTCTTCTGGTCCGTGCAGTTCAGGCCCACGTGGGACCAGACCATCCGCCCCATCAGCCGGCCCCCCGGCCCCGCCCCGCCGCGATGAGCTCGATGATCCGGCGGGCGAAGAGGTGGTGGTGGGCGCCGGTGCGCCCGGTGACCAGGTCCCCGTCCACCACCACGTCCTCGTCGACGTACTGGGCGCCCATGTTGCGGACGTCACCGATGAGGTTGTTGTGGCAGACGACCTTGCGACCGCGGACCTTGTCGGGGATGGAGGCGGCCAGCCACATGCCGTGGCAGATGATCCCCTTGAGGACCGTCGGCTCCTCGAACGCCCGTCGCAGCAGCTCCGTGGCGGGGGCGAGGACATCGACGTCCTCGGTGTAGCGCAGCCGGTCGGCCACCATGCCCGAGGGCACGATGACCGCCGCGTACCGGCGCAGCTCCTCGTCGCCCAGCCCCTCCAGGGACTTGTCGGCGGTGAACGGCGCCCGATACTCGTGGCCGGTGAAGGTGATGGAGTCGTTGCCCCACAGCCGGGTCAGGAAGTCGACCTCGGCGCCCTCCTCGGCGAACCGGCGCCCGTAGTAGAAGATCTCGGGCTCGTAGAAGTCGCTCTCGACCAGGACCGCGATCCGGGTCCCGGACAGCGCGCCCTCGCGCAGTACGGCGTCAGGCACGTGACACCCCCCTCAGGAAGTCCGCCGCGCGCTCGGCGATCATCGCGATGGCGGTGTGGCAGTTGCCCGACGGGACGGCGGGCATCACGCTCGCGTCGACGACGCGCAGGTTCCGTACGCCGTGCACCCGCAGTTCCGGGTCGACGACGGAGAGGTCGTCGATGCCCATGCGGCAGGAGCCGGCCTGGTGGTGGTAGCTCTCGGACTTCTGCTTCACGAAGGTCCGCAGGTCCTCGTCGCTCACGTAGCCCGGCCCGGGCTGGAGCTCCTGCTTGTACCAGGGCGAGAACGCCGAGGTCGCGAAGAGCTCCCGGGCGAGTTTGACGCCCTGCACCATCCGCTCCAGGTCCCACCGGTCGCCCAGGTAGTTCGGGTGGATCAGCGGGTGGGCCAGCGGGTCGGTGCTCGCGAGCTTGATCCAGCCGCGCGAGACGGGCCGGACGACCCCGGGCAGGATGCTCACCGTGTTCGGGTGGTCCTGGCCGACGATCACGTCGAACGGCACGTGGACGAAGGCGATCTGGAGGTCGGGCGCGGGCAGGCCGGGCCGGGAGGACAGGAACAGAGCGCTCTCCGACAGGTTCTGCGCGGGTGCCGGCAGTTCCTGGGTGACCTCGGCCATCAGCCCGGTCAGGACGTGGTTGTGGAAGTTCTCGCCGACCCCGGGAAGGGCGGCGGTGACCCCGATGCCGTGTTCGCGCAGCTGCTCGGGGTGCCCGATGCCGGACAGCAGCAGCAGCTTGGGGGACTCGATCGCCCCGGCGGCCACGATCACCTCGCGGCGGGCCCGTGCGGTGTGCGTCCCGGGTTCGGTGGCGGCGCTGTGTCCGTCGCCCACCACCCGGCCCGGGATCGGGGCGGGCGGTGCGAGCCGCACGTACTCGACGCCGGTGCAGGTGTCGCCGTCGAAGAGCAGCCGGGTGCTCTGCGCCTGGGTGCGCAGGGTCAGGTTGGACCGCTCCAGCGCCGGCTCCAGGTAGGCGGCGAGTGCGCCCTGCCGGCGGCCGTCCGCGACGTCGATGTGGTGCCAGCCGGTGCCGAAGAGCCCGCGCCGGGGACCGTCCGTGTTGAAGTCGGCGATCTCCCGGTGGCCGAGCTCGACGGCCGCGTCGATGAAGGCGCGGGAGGTCGGGTTCGGGTGGTGCCGGCCGGCGTGGGTGATGCGCTGCGGGCCGTCGGTGCCGGTGGTGGCGGCCGTGGCGTCCTCTTGGCCCTCCAAGAGGGCGAAGTAGGGCAGCACGTCCTCGTACGCCCAGCCCGCGGCGCCCTGGTAGGCCCAGTTGTCGAAGTCCGAGGCGTGACCCCGGATGTGCATCATGATGTAGAGGTTGCTGCTGCCGCCGGGGGCCTTGCCGCGCGGTTCGTACGTACGGCGGCCGTCGAGCCCCGGCTGCGGGACGCTGGTGTAGCCCCAGTCGACGGGTCCGCCCAGCAGCTTGTACCAGGAGGACGGATCGTCCACCTCGGGCGGGATGCGGTCGCCGCCGGCCTCCAGGACGAGGACGGAGACGTCCGGGTCCTCGGAGAGCCGGTTCGCCAGGACACTGCCGGCGGTACCGGACCCCACGATGATGTAGTCGTACTCGTCTCTCGCCATCACGCCGCCCCTCAGCCCTGGCCGAGCACCTGGAAGGGCACGGTGTCGTGGTGGTTCGCCATGTAGACGATCTTTCCGTCCACGATCCGGAAGAAGTTCATGACCTCGGCCTCGATGACCTCGCCGGCGGGGCTGACCGCGGTGACGTGGGAGACGGCCGCGGCCTTCTCCCCGTCGACGAGGAAGTGCGCGGGCTCGTTCCGGAAGCTCCGGTACATCGTCCCCATGCCCTTCATCATCGAGCGCAGCACCTCCAGGCCCTCGATGTGTCCGGCGAGCTGCTCGTCCATGACCTGGTCGTCGGCGAACAGGTCGCACCAGCGGTCCCACTCCCCGGCATTGGCGTACTCGTAGTACTTCCGCAGAATCTCTCGTGCGTCCGACGCGCTCATCGCGCTCATCCCCCTATCGGTCCCTGCGGGTTCCGTCCGGCGCGAAGGGCGCCCAGAACTGGCTGAAGGCGGTGGCCGTGTCGCCGAAGAGCCCGTCGCGGCCCTCGACGATCCGGCCGTCGCGCCACCGCATGTAGTGGAAGACCGGGTAGTCCATCCGCTCGTACGGGGACCCGCTCGCCCCGTCCGCGCCGTCGCGCACGGCGACGTTGCGGCACACGTCGGCGCTGCAGTCGTCACCGACGAGCACCGCCTCGATGTCCATCCGGAAGGTGCCGCCCGTGAGCTTGTGGGTCTGCCCCATCAGCTCCAGGAAGGCGTCCAGGCTCTCGTACCAGCCGGCGAGCGGGTGGTTGCCGGGCACCAGCCAGCGCAGGTCCTCGGAGTAGAACTCCAGGATGCGCGCCCGGTCACCGGAGCCGAGCGCCTGGTAGGCCGCCCGCACCCGCTCCCGTGTCACTTCGGTCATCGCCCCTCCTCCTACGTCTTCGCAGCCGGTCAGAGGGAACCGGAACCGGGCATCGGCGCCAGTTCGTTGACGGTGTACTGCTTGATCAGCGGGCCGGCCTGGCCCGCCACCACGACCCAGGTCTGGTCGGCGTCGAACCCGAGCCACTGGCTGCGCGCGGCCGGCGGGTCCCAGATCTTGGCCTGCCAGTTCACGAGGACCCGGACGATCGCCCGGTCGCCCTCGATGACGGGCTCGACCTTCGTGACGGTGTGCACCTCGTCGAAGAAGCGGGAGGTCACGGCCGCGTACCAGCGGCCGAAGCCCTCGTGTCCGAGGAAGGTGTCCTCGGGGACCTTGAACTCCAGGTCCTCGGTGATGAGGCCGAGCACCCGGTCCAGCGGAAGGTGCTGGTCCAGGGCCACGTACCAGTTCTCGGCGAAGCTGCGGATCGCGTCCTCGGTCAGCCGCTCGGCGGGCATGCGGTCTCCTCCTGTCCGTACCGGTGCAGTGGTGTCAGGGCGTGGTGCGGGGGTCAGATCCGGATGTCGACGAGGTACGGGCCGGGGTGGTCCAGCATCCGGCCCACGGCGGCGACCGCCTCGTCCGGCTTCTCCACCCGCGTCCCGTCCGCGCCGAGGGCTCGGGCCAGCCCGGCGAAGTCGATCTCGGGGTGGGAGAGGTCGAAGGAGCCCGGGAAGTCGTGTTCGGCGATGTCCCGTTCCCGCCAGTACTGGGCGATGTTGTCGTCGAGCAGCCGGTACTTGCGGTTGTTGCAGACCACGAACTTGGCGTCGATGCCGTGCCGGACCGCGGTCCACAGTGCCTGGTAGGTGTACATCGACCCGCCGTCGCCCGCGAACCCGACGACGAGCCGGTCGGGCCGGGCCAGCTTGGCGCCGACCGCTCCCGGGAAGCCCACCCCGAGCGAACCGCCCCGGGTGAGGTGGTAGTCGCCCGGCCGCTCGGCCGGCAGGTACCGGGTGACCAGCGGCGAGGTGGTCAGCGCCTCGTCGAAGACGATGAGGTCGCCCCCGGTCCGCTCGGCGAGGGTCCGCAGGAACACCGCCATCGGCGTGCCGTCGGTGTCCTGCCCGGCCGTCTCCGCGGCCCGCTCCCGGGCGCGGGCGTCGAGCCGGGCGGCCGCGGCGGCGCGCTGCCGGGTGGTCAGCCGGTGCTCCAGTACGCCGGCCAGCGCGCGCAGCGCCTGCTTGGGGTCGGCGGCCAGGCCCAGGTCCACGGGGTGGTTCTTGGCGATCTCGTAGGCGTTGAGGTCGATGTGCACGACGTTCGCGCCGGGCCGGAAGGGGCTCTCCAGCTCGGGGAACACCTCCGGGAAGACATAGGTGCCGACGATCAGCACCCCGTCGGCGTCGCCTACGAGACCCTTGCTGTGCGGGCCGAACATGTGGCCCGTCTGGCCGCGGCGCAGCGGGTGCGACGCCGCGATGTTGACCTCGGAGGAGTCGACCTCGTACACGTCGGCGCCCAGCAGCTCGGCGACCGCGACGAGTTCGGCCTGCGCCCCGGAGAGCGCCACCCCGTCGCCGATCAGCACGACCGGGTGTTCGGCGGCGGCGAGCAGCTCGGCCGCCCGGCCCACCGAGGCGGGTGAGGGCGCCACGTCCGTGAGCGGCACGGTGGCGGGCAGCACGGGCTCGGAGTTCGGCTCGTCCAGTACGTCCATCGGCAGCGCCACGAACACCGGTCCGCGCGGCGGGGTCAGGGCGATCTTCACGGCCCGCCGGACGGTGCGGAGCACCGAGCGCGGGTCGGTGACCCGGGTCGCGTACTTCGTCACCGGCTTGGCCATCGCCACCAGGTCGCAGGCCATCTGCGCGTCCATGGCGTCATAGCGGACCCCGGCGTCCCCGGCGACCACGACGAGCGGGGTGTGGCCGCGCAGCGACTGGTAGAGCATGCCGATGCCGTTGCCCAGGCCCACCCCGGAGTGCAGCTGGAGCAGGGCCGCGCCGCCGGTGGCCCGGGCGTAACCGTCGGCGATGCCGGCGGCGACGGTCTCCTGGAGGGCGAGGACGTAGCGGAAGTCCGTTGCCGCATCGACCGCGTCGAGGAATCCCTGTTCGACCGTCCCCGGATTTCCGAACATGACATTCAGGCCGTCGGCCTTGAACTGCTCGATCAGCCTTTCCCGTCCGGGAGTGGCTTCCATGAAATCCCCCTCTTTTCCCAGCGGTCAGCGGACTACCAGCCGTACCGGGTGAGTCCGTCCTCCAGGACTTCCACGATCTTCTGCCCCGTCAGATAGGAATCCGGGGTCGACCGTCCGGTCACGAAGGGGAAATCGACGATCACCGACAGCGGGTGGCCGAAATTCCCGTGGTACGCGCCGCGCGGGCCGGTGGCGTCGCGCAGGATGTACTCCAGCGGGTACGGCGGCGGCCCCATGTTGAAGTCGGTACCGAGGAATCCGGTTCCGTCCTTGTAGTCGTATTCCTTGCAGTGGCCGGTGACGTGCTTGCCCCAGATGATGCTCTTGCGGTCGCCCCAGTCGCGGGCGAAGGCCAGGCAGGCCACCCCGTAGCACTCGGCCGCCACGACCTTGCCGGCGTTCTTGAAGGCCAGGATCAGGGCGTGGACCCGCTCGTTGTTGGCGAGGTCGGCGATGGGGCCGCTGCCGCCGACGACGAGGATCGCGTCGAAGGAGGCGATGTCCTCCTGGAGCTTGTCCAGATCACGGTGGTACTGCTCCAGCTTGGGCAGGTAGTCCTTGTCGCTCGTGTACGGGCGCTCGGGCGCCCACGCCTCGATGTCGAGGGGCGAGTCGAGCCGGCTCGACTGCTCGAACTCGCGGCCCAGCCGGGCGTTCTCCTCGGTGGTCACCGACCGACCCAGCGGGGGGTCGATGTAGTGGGCGTCGAGGCTCGGCGGAAGTGCGTGGGCGCGCTTCCCGGTCGGCGTGGCGAATACGACTTCATAGCCCCGCTCGTCGAACTTCGATACGGGCCCGATCAGTTCTTCGGCCCAGTAACCGTGTTCGGAGACAATGACCAGAATCTTTCTGCTCACAGATTCCTCCAGGCGCCGCCTGTTGTGTTGGCGTCCCCCACCCTGCTTGTGCCCGGGGCCTGCGTCAAAGCGCCCGTACGCGACTTCGTGAGGTAGAAGGGCAGGCCGCCCCGACACCTCAGGTAGTCGCCGCGCGAGGTCATGAAGTAGCTGCCGTACTCCATGACTTCGGCCGAATCGATGAACCTTCTCGACACCCCCGACTTATGGTCTGGACGCGCCCGTGATTAACCGGCGTGACGAGCGGTACGAGTGCGCGAGGAGAGGGACGGGGACGATGACGATGGACCTGAAGTGCACACACATCGACCAGATACGTCCGGTGAAGCCCGGGACCGACGGCTGCGAGGAGTGCCTGGCGACGGGGGACGGCTGGGTGCACCTGAGAATGTGCCTGAGCTGCGGGCACGTCGGCTGCTGCGACTCCTCGAAGAACCGCCACGCCACCCGGCACTACCGCACCACCGAACACCCCATCGCGGCCTCGCACGAGCCGGGCGAGGACTGGGCCTGGTGCTACACCGACAAGCTGATGCTGGACCCCGCGTGAGCGCGGCCCCGGAGCGCGCCGCCGCTCCCTCCCCCGCCGCTGCCGCCACCGGTTCGGCTGCCGCCACCGCTCCCTCCCCCGCCGCCGCTGCCTCGCCCACCCCGTCCTCCGCCGTGGCCCAGACCGGGTCCACCGCGCCGGCGACCACGGCCGGGCACGCCGCGGCCACCGCCGAGCGGTCCGAGAACCGCAAGCCCGTCATCCTCGCCGTGGACGACGACCCGCAGGTGCTGCGGGCCGTGCGGCGCGACCTGCGCAGCGCGTACGGCGACCGCTACCGGGTGCTCGGCGCCTCCTCGGCCGCCGACGCGTTCAAGATCCTGGACTCCCTGGACGAACGCGGCCACGACCCGGCGCTGTTCCTGGTGGACCAGCGGATGCCCGACGTCACCGGGGTGGAGTTCCTCCTGGAGGCCGTCAGCCGCTTCCCCGACGCCCGCCGGGTCCTGCTCACCGCGTACGCGGAGACCGACGCGGCGATCACCGCCATCAACCGGGTCCGGCTGGACTACTACCTGCTCAAGCCCTGGGACCCGCCGCACGAGCGGCTGTTCCCGGTGCTGGACGACCTGCTCTCGGACTGGCTCGCCACCTACCGGCCCGCCTACGACGGGATCATCGTCGCGGGTCACCTGGTGTCCCCGGGCACCCACGCCGTCCGGGACTTCTTCACCCGCAACGGCCAACCGTTCCGCTTCCTGAACGTCGAGCGCGACCCCGAGGCGCTCACGGTGCTCGCCGCCGCCGACCCCGACGCGGCGCTGCCGCTGGTCCGCTTCCCGGACGGGGCGGTGCTCTCCGCGCCCACCGACACCCAGCTCGCCCAGCGCCTGGGCCTGGCCACCACCGCCTCCCGCCCGCACTACGAGTGCGTCATCGTCGGCGCCGGTCCGGCGGGGCTGGCGGCCGGGGTGTACTCGGCGTCCGAGGGCCTCTCCACGCTGATGCTGGACTCCCGCGCCCCGGGCGGCCAGGCCGGCACCTCCAGCCTGATCGAGAACTACCTCGGCTTCCCGTCGGGCCTCTCGGGCGGCGACCTGACCCGCCGGGCCACCATCCAGGCGTCCCGGTTCGGCGCCGAGATCCTGCACCCGGTGGAAGTGGTCTCGCTGACCCGCGACGACCCCGCGAAGATCCTCACCCTGGCGGACGGTACGGAGATCAGCGCGGAGACGGTCCTCCTCGCCACCGGTGTCTCCTACAACCGGCTGGAAGCGCCGGGAGCGGACCGCTTCGAGGGCGCCGGGCTCTACTACGGCGCGGCCACCACCGAGAGCTCGGCCTGCATCTCGCAGCACGTGTTCATCGTGGGCGGCGCCAACTCGGCCGGACAGGCGGCGGTGCACTTCGCCAAGTACGCGGCCCGCGTCACGATCCTCGTCCGGGCGGCGTCCCTCGACGCCAGCATGTCCCGCTACCTGATCGACGAGATCGCCCGCACCCCCAACATCGAGGTCCGGGTCCGCACGACCGTCGTGTCGCTGGACGGCGACGAGCACCTCGAACGGCTGACCCTGCACAACGCCGACACGGGCGAGGACACCGAGGTCGCGGCCCGCTTCATGTTCACGTTCATCGGCGCCCGCCCGCACACCGACTGGCTGGCCGGGGTGGTGGAGCGCGACGAGTACGGCTTCGTCCTCACCGGCTCCGACCTGATCTCCAACGGTGGGGAACTCCCCGCGGAGTGGAGCCTGGAGCGCGCCCCGTATCCGCTGGAGACCAGCGTTCCCGGCGTCTTCGCCGCGGGCGACGTCCGCGCCCACTCCGTCAAGCGCGTCGCCTCGGGCGTCGGCGAGGGCGCGATGGCCGTCTCCCTGATCCACCGCTACCGCTCGATGGGCTGAACCCTCCGGAGCACCAGCCGAGAGCGAACGCGAAATCCTTGCGATCAAGAGGGAAGCGGATGCAACGTTGATTACATGATTACAGCCGAGCAGCAGACACAGCTCCGTACCTGGTTCGCGGACCGCCTGCCGGTGGACGTCTACGAGTCCCTGGTCTCCGTCACCGCCGACCGCGAGGAGATCACCGTCATCGGCAACCTCCCGGCGAACGAGTCCGTGAAGGACTTCCGCGAACGCACCCGCGAGCAGCGCGTCGAGGTCGCCCGCGAGGCGGAGGAGCTCTACCGCCGCAAGGTCTCCTGGGGGGTGCGGTCCGGCGAGGAGACGACGCTCTTCACCCACCTCGCGGTCCCGGTGATGACGCGGCTGCGCCAGTCCGAACGCCAGGTGCTCGACACCCTGGTCGCGGGCGGCGTGGCGCGCAGCCGCGCCGACGCGCTGGCGTGGTGCGTGCGACTCGTGAGCCGCAACACCGACACCTGGCTCACCGAGCTGCGCGAGTCCCTCGACACGGTCCGGCGGGTCCGCTCGCAGGGCCCCGACGTCAAGGCGGACATCCAGAAGTCCGAGTCCGAATAGCGGAAATCCTCGCCGGGCGCGCAAGATCCCGGAAAGGTAGCCGTGGACGGGACCACCGACCGCAGGGAGAGGCTCCACACGATGACCACCACCGTCGAATACATCCGCTACCGGATCGCAACGGACGACCAGTCGGCGTTCGAGGACGCCTACGCGCGGGCCGCCGAGTCCCTGGCCGCCTCGCCCGAGTGCATCGACTACGAACTCGCCCACAGCGAGGAGGAGGCCGAGCGCTACATCCTCCGCATCCGCTGGACCTCCGTCGAGGACCACCTCCAGGGCTTCCGCAAGGGCGATCAGTTCCCGGCGTTCTTCGCCGCGATCCGCCCGTACCTGAACAACATCGAGGAAATGAAGCACTACCGGGTCACCGACGTCTTCGGCACGGGAAAGGCCGCCTCACAGTCATGAGCACCACGCCCGACACGACGCCCACCGTCTACGAGTGGATGGGCGGGGCCGAGGCCATGAAGCGCCTCACGGACGTCTTCTACGCGCACGCCCTCCAGGACGAGATCCTGGCGCCCGTCTTCGCCGGCATGGACGCGAACCACCCTCAGCACGTCGCCGTCTGGCTGTCGGAGGTCTTCGGCGGCCCCGCCGACTACTCGGCCCACCACGGCGGTCACCAGCACATGGCCACCAAGCACCTGGGCCGCGGCATCACCGAGCAGCAGCGCCGCCGCTGGGTGGAGCTGCTCATGGACACCGCGGACGAGGTCGGGCTGCCGGCGGACCCGGAGTTCCGGGCGGTGTTCGCCTACTACATCGAGTGGGGCACCCGGATGGCCCTGATCTACTCGGGCCCCAACCCGCCGCCGGTCGACGCGGCGAAGATCCCCGTCTGGTCCTGGGGGCAGACCCCGCCCTGGATCCCGAAGTCCTGACCGGGGCCGGGGGCGCTGTCGGGGCCACCCGGCGGCGCCCCCGGGCGGCTCGGCCCCGTCGGCGTCCCGCGAGGTGCCCGCCGCCCGGCAGGACCGTCAGGCCGGCAGGACCGTCAGGCCAGCACGACGGTCAGGGGGACCACGCCCGCGGTGCTGCCCTCGCCCTCGTACCGGCCCTCGGCCTCGGCCTTGCCGTCGCCCTCACCCTCGGCCTGCCAGAAGCCGACGGCCTGTTCCAGGATCTCGCGCAGCGTCGCCCACTCCGCCGGCCGGTCCCGCGCGTAGTCCTGCCAGGAGGTGACCGCCACCAGCCGCCCCGGCGCCCGCGGCAGCCAGGACAGGTCGGTCAGCACGTCCGCCAACGCGTCCCAGTTCCCGCCGAACCACTCCGGCGCCCGGAGCGCGTCCCCGCACCGTCGCAGCAGTTCCGCCTTGCTCCCGACGCCGTCCAGGTCCAGCCGCAGCGTCGTCCAGCCCGCCTCGTCGGCGGCGGCCAGCGCCGGGCCGAGCGGCCCCGCTCCGAGGGTCATCGCAGAACCGCCCTGAAGGTGTCGTAGTGGTCGTCGGTGTAGAAGAACTCGCCGCCCCCACCGGTCACGATCCGCCGGGCACCCCGGTCGCGTTCGCCCGGTGTCGGCACGGTGAACTCGTGGTAGTAGCCGCGTGCGCGCGGCGGTAGGGCCTTCTCGAAGTTCCCGAAGACGGTGCCGTCCTGCCGGTACGGGTACGGGCCGCCCTTGTCGATCAGCGCCAGCACCTCGCGGGCCTGCGCCGGCAGGGCCGCGGCGGGTACGGTGGCCATCCCCTTGGCCCACCCGGGCACGACGGCGCGCGCCCCGTCGCTCGGCCTCGCGGTGCCGGGGCTCGCGGGAGCGCCGGTCCGCGCCGCCCCGGGGGTCTTCCCGGCACAGCCGACCGCGGTCACCAGCGCGGCACAGAGGAACAGCGCCCCGAGCACGCGTAGCAGCGATCGGGGCACGTTCCGAAGGATCATGCGCCGATCGTGCCAAATATCCGGTTCGCCCGCGAGTCGCGGGGACCGGGATGTGAAGACGGCTTAGAGCGCGGCCATCTTGGTATAGGGACTCAGGATGCGTTTTTGGACCGACCCGAAGTCGACGAGGACAGCGATCCCCTCCTCGATACCGACGACACGGCCGAGGCCGTGCTCATCGTGAGTAACCCGGTCGCCGACGCTGAACTGCCGGAGCGGCGGTTCCACGGGGGCCTTGAACGGGCTGGACGGCAAATGGCGGCGAGGTACTGCTGACTTTGTCATTGACTCCAGTATGCGCCCAGCGGGCCGCCCTGCGGGCCGCCGTTCGGATCTCAATTCCGGCACCATCCGCACCAGGAGGGCGTGGAAGCGGACCCGGCGGCCCCGATCAGTCGTCGGGATCGGCCCGTTCCAGGGCCGGACGCAGCCCCGGCTGGGACTCCGTCAGCAGATAGTCCGCCACCGCCGTGTCGGTGACGAGACTGGTCACCAGGCCCGAACGGAGCACAGCCCCGATCGCGGACGCCTTGCGCAGCCCGCCGGCGATCGCCACCACCTCGGGGATCCGGCGCAGCCGGTCCGCCTCGACCGTGATGCAGCGTTCACCGAGGTCCCGGCCGACCCGCCGACCCTCGGCGTCGAACAGGTGTGCGGACATCTCGGCGGCCACGCCGAGCGAGGCGTAGTGCGCCCGCTCCTCGTCGCTCAGCATGTCGTGCACGGTGGAGATGCCGGGCTCCCACGAGCCGATGGACACCGCCGCGACGGTCACCTTGTCGAAGTATTCGAAGGCCCGCGCGATGCCCGTCTGGCCGCGCAGCGCGGCCGCCGTCGCCGGGTCGGGCAGCAGCATCGGCGCGTAGATGGGGTGCGCGTCGCCGCCCGAGACCTGCGCGGCGCGCCGTACGGCCTCCACCGAGCCCCGCTCCGCCGTCCCGGCGTCGTACACACCGGTCAGCTGGACCACGGTGCAGGGCGGCAGCCGGTGCAGGGAGGCCGCCATGTGGATGGTCGAGCGGCCCCAGGCGAGACCGAGCACGTCGCCCTCGTTGACCAGCTCGCCCAGCAGGTCGGCGGCGACCGCACCGAGGTTCTCCGGGTCGGGGGCGTCCTCGGTCGCGTCGGCCGGCGACTCGACCACCACGGCGTGCCGCAGCCCGTACCGGGCCCGCAGCGCGTCGGAGCGCTCGGCGTCCAGCTCCGCGGGGACCCTGATCTCGATCCGTACGAGGTCGCGTTCGAGGGCGGTCTCCAGGACCCGGGCCACCTTGAAGCGGCTCACGCCGAACTCCTCGGCGATCTGGATCTTGGACTTGCCCTCCAGGTAGAAACGGCGCGCCATGGCCGCCGCCTGCACCAGCTCCGCGGGTCCCATCCGCAGGGCTGACCGTCCCGCCGACATTGCAGACACCGCGTTCTCCTCACTGCTGTTCACATTCTCGACTCGCCGTTCATCCTGTCAGATCCGACGGCCGTTGATCAGCCCGTACAGCCCCGGTTCACCGAGCTGTTCATCAAGCCTTGGCCGCGTGGTCGCAAGCCCAGGGTGCCGCCGCGATCGCCGCGCCCGCCTGCTCCCGCAGCGCCCGGACCGCGGCGGCCGGATCGGGCGCCCCGTAGACCGCGCTGCCGGCGACGAAGACGTCCGCCCCGGCCTCGGCGACCCGCTCGATCGTCGAGGCCGAGACCCCGCCGTCCACCTGGAGCCACAGCTCCAGCCCGTGCTTGGCGATCATCTCCCGGGTCCGGCGGATCTTGGGCAGCATGATGTCCAGGAACGCCTGACCGCCGAAGCCGGGCTCGACGGTCATGATCAGCACCATGTCCAGTTCGGGCAGGATGTCCTCGTACTGCTCGATCGGGGTGGCCGGCTTGAGCGCCATGGCCGCCCGCGCACCCTTCGCCCGGATCTCCCGCGCCAGCCGCACCGGCGCCGCGGCGGCCTCGGCGTGGAAGGTGACCGACCCCGCGCCGGCCTCGACGTACTGCGGAGCCCACCGGTCCGGGTTCTCGATCATGAGGTGCAGGTCGAGCGGAATGTCCGTCGCGCGGCTCAGGGACTCCACGATCGGCACGCCGAGGGTGAGGTTCGGGACGAAATGGTTGTCCATGACGTCGACGTGCAGCCAGTCGGCCCCCTCGACGGCCTTCGCCTCCTCGGCGAGTCGGGCGAAGTCGGCGGACAGGATGCTGGGATTGATCTGAACGGCCATGCCCCAAGCGTGCCATGCCCAAGCCCACATCCGGCCACGCCCCCACAACTCCCCCTCCGCCCCGCTCCCCGCCCGCGCGGTACCCCCGTCAGGGGGGCCGTCTAGCCGGCCGGCGCCCCGCGCGAATGGCGCATGAGCTGTTCCATGGCGTTCCAGCTCTCGGCGCCCTCGCCGTCGCCGAGCGGGTAGTAGAAGCCCGGTCGGGCACTGTGACCCAGCCGCACCGGTCGTTCCTTCAGCGGCGTCCTGCCCGCGGTGTCCCGCCCGACCTGCCGGACCTCCTCCGGGCCCAGCACGAACGCGTACGGCAGTGGCGGGGGCTCGAAGCGGGGCGGGGCGGGGCGGGGCGCTGAGGTCCGGCGCGCCTCGCGCACCTGGCACATCATGGTCTTCAGCCCGTGCCGGGTCACCAGCTCGTCGGCCAGCTCCGGCAGCGCTTCCAGGGCCGGCTTCTCAGTCGAGCCGTACCCCACGGTGAGGGTGACGTCCTCCTCCACGCCTTCCGGGGTGCGGATCACGCGCAGGGTGGCGACGGCGGGCCGGTCCGGGTTGCCGACGACCACCGTCCAGGTGGGCCGGGGGGCGCGCTCGACCCGGGTTGGCCTTGGCCTCGGCCATCAGGTCGATCGGCACCCCGAAGACGCTCTGAACGTAGTACTGAGTGCGGATCATTACTCGGTTCTCTCACATGCATGCCATCGCACGAGTGGGTAAATGGTCTTCACAGCACCCGGGCCCGGGTCGTCACAACGCTTGGCCCGCCAGGCTCCATACAGCAGTCCTACTCGCCACACCCCGGTCGGCACCCGCTCGTGGCGCCTGCCGGCCCCTCCTACCGTGGGCGGCGCGGAGGTATCACTTGCACGCGCCCACCTCGCGCACCGATCCACGCCGCGAGTTCAGCGTCTGCCAGCTCTCGGTACGAGTCACCACTGAAGACGGTGATCGGACCGAAAACCGTGCCCGTAAGCCCACGCACGACCGTGGAGTCATCGACTTTGATCTCGAAAAGGTTCTCGTCGAGGACGGCGTCCGTCAGGTCCGCCCCCCTCATGTCGGTGTCGATCAGCGAAGCACCGAGGAACCTCACTCCGCGGACGCTCGCTCCTGACGCGTCGGCATCACACAGTGAAGCCCGGGCCATGTCCGACCCGTCGAGCCGCGCCGAGCGGAGCACGGCCTCGTCAAGGTTCGCCCTCACGAGATCCGCTCCGGTCCGATCCGCCCCTGTCAGATCTGCCGACTGCAGGTCGGCCCGATAGAAGGTCGCACCGACAAGTCGCACTCCCGCGAGAACCGCATCGGTGAACCAAGCATTCGTGAAGTCCCCACCCGAGAGGTCCGCACCTCGGAAGTCGCGCTCCATGCCATTGAGGTTGTACTCCTCCGAGGCGAGCCATTCCTGCAGTTCTCGTACGGCTTCGGGATCGACTGGGAGTACAGTCGGCTTCCAATTCTTACGCATACCAGATCGCGACGGGCGTGGGCGGCCCAGCGACTCGGCCACGTCCCGAGGAAGTCGCGGATCCCGGCCAGCGGGTCGCGCCCGTCCTCCTCGGCGTATTGCCGTCGGCGGGAGTCGACCTCTTGGGGAAGCGCCAGGCAGCAGTAATCCCAGAAGTCGACCAGCACGGGAAAAGCGTCGTCGAGCGTGTATTCACCCTGAACATGTTCGACGAGAAGTTCTCCACCCTCACACCCTGCGGGCTGATGGTGACGGTGTGGGCGTTTCCGTCCAGATCCTCCGGCGCGAATTCCGGGTCCCCCTTGGCCTCGGCCACCAGATCGAACGCTTCCAGGACGGACAGCGGCGAAAGCTGAATGTCGGCAGTCACCCACTCTCCCAGGAACATCAGTTCGTCGGGCCCACATAAGAACGGTGTGCCGGACTTCTCGACATAACACTGAGTGCGAATCACTGATCTGTTTTCCTTCCGGGCCATTGCGGCATGAGCGGGTAAATGGTCTTCGCATCCCCCGTGAGCGGGTCGAAGTAACCTTCTCCGTCCAACCCGCGGGGAAGAAGCTCGCCTTGGCCCGCTTCATCACCATCAACCCGGTTCGCGGATCACACATCCA
This sequence comes from Streptomyces sp. NPDC058279, assembly GCF_042881255.1. NCBI lineage: Bacteria > Bacillati > Actinomycetota > Actinomycetes > Kitasatosporales > Streptomycetaceae > Streptomyces > Streptomyces sp. NPDC058279. The sequence continues at coordinate 129,606 of NZ_JBHVYA010000003.1, forward strand.
CACGTTTCCCGTGGCCAGACCCGTCTTTTGTCGATCTCGATGATCTTCGGAACCTTGACCATATGGCTGTTGAGGTCGCGACCACCGGGCCGGAAATGATATCCGCCGTTCCGCACAACACGTCCAGCACTGACGTGCCATGTCTATCAACTACGCGTTGACGCCTGCGAAGTGAGTTCCAGTCATGTCGACACCTGTTACGGACCAGTGACACTCGCCGCGGGACCGGCCGTCACCGGTACACCCGTGCGCCGCAGTCGGACGGCTCGTCCGACCGGCTGCGCGGCGAGGTCGCCCCGCCCGGGCCGACTTCGGCCGGGCAAAGGGCGGGGGCCTACGCCGCCGGCGGTTACGCCGTGCGGCGCAGGAGGGCCAGGTACATCGCGTCCGTGCCGTGCAGGTGGGGCCAGAGCTGGACGTCCGGGCCGTCGCCGAGGGCGGGGACGCCGGCCATGTACGGGCGGGCGTCGATCAGTTCCGCCGACACCCGCCCCGAGGCGCCCGCGCCCCGGCCCTTCAGGACGTCGTCCACCACGACCCGGGTCTCCGCCAGGTGCGGCGAGCAGGTCGCGTAACCCACGACGCCGCCCACCCGCACCGCCGCCAGCGCCTCCCGCAGCAGCCCGCGCTGGAGCGGCGCGAAGCCCTCCAGGTCCTCGGGCCGGCGCCGCCACCGGGCCTCGGGGCGCCGGCGCAGCGCGCCGAGTCCGGAGCAGGGGACGTCCACCAGGACCCGGTCGAAGGAGCCCGGCAGCCACGGCGGGCGGGTGCCGTCCGCCGCGATGACCTGGTACGGGCCGGGGTTGCCGGCCAGCGCCTTCTCCACCAGACGCGCCCGGTGCGGCTGCTTCTCCGAGGCGAGCAGGAACGCGCCGCGCTGCGCCGCCAGCGCCCCGAGCAGCGCGGCCTTGCCGCCCGGCCCCGCGCAGCCGTCGAGCCAGCGCTCGTCGCGGCCCTCCACCGGCGCCGCCGCCAGGGCCATCGCCACGAGCTGGCTGCCCTCGTCCTGCACCCCGGCGCGGCCCTCGCGCACCGCCTCCAGGGCGCCCGGCTCGCCGCCCTCGGCCATCCGTACCGCGTACGGGGACCAGCGCCCCGGCAGCGCCGACTCCTCGCCCACCGCCTCCAGCAGTTCCTCCGGCGTGGAGCGGCCCGGGCGTGCGACGAGGGTGACCTCGGGCCGCTCGTTGTCGGCCTCCAACAGGTCCTCGATACCGGCCCGGCCGCCGCCCAGCGCGTCCCACAGGGCGCTGACGACCCAGCGCGGGTGTGAGTGGTAGACCGCGAGGTGCTCCTCGGCGTCGTCCTCGTAGGGCGGCGCGACCCGCTCCAGCCAGCCCTCCAGGTCATGCGCGGTGATCTTGCGCAGGACGGCGTTCACGAACTTCGCGCGCCCGTCGCCGAGCACCACGCGGGCCAGCTCCACGCTCGCCGAGACGGCGGCGTGCGGGGGGATGCGGGTGCCGAGGAGTTGGTGCGCGCCGAGCGACAGCACGTCCAGCACCGGCGGGTCGACCTCGCGCAGCGGGCGGTCGATGCACGCCTTGATCACCGCGTCGTACGTGCCCTGCCGGCGCAGCGTCCCGTACACCAGCTCGGTGGCCAGGGCGGCGTCGCGCGCCTGGAAGCTCTCGTCCTGACGGGCCTTGCGCAGCAGTGGCGGCAGCACGAGGTTGGCGTACGCGTCCCGCTCGTCCACCGCCCGCAGCACCTCGAAGGCCAGCATCCGGACGGGGTCCTTCTGCGGCCGACGGTAGGGCTTGCCCTGCTTGCCGCCCTGGGGGCCGGACGGCTTGCCGTTGCCGCCGGCGGGGGTCCGCCGACGGGTCTGACGGGGCTGACGAGGCTGTTCGCTCACGTGAAAGGTGCTCCGGTTGTACGTAATGCCTGGGGTGTCGAAGAAGGCGAAGCGGGTGAAGAGGGTGAAGCGGTGAAGCAGGTGGTGTGGAAGACGGTGGGAAAACGGCGTGCGCGGCCGGTATCAGCCTACGTCGGCTCCGCCCAGCCGCTCGCCCGGCGCGATCCGCACGCCGCGCGCCCAGTCGGCGCCCTTCATCGGCTTCTTCCCCTGCGGCTGCACCCAGAGCAGTTCCACGGCGTGCGAGCCGGTGCCGACGTAGACGTTGTTCTTGGCGGGAGCGAGCACGCCGGGCGCCAGCTCCGTGTGGTCGGGCAGCGGGGCGACGGAGACCAGCTTGAGGCGCTCGCCGCGGAACACGGTCCACGCGCCCGGCGCCGGGGTGCAACCGCGCACCACCCGGTCGACGCGCATCGCGGGGGCCTTCCAGTCGATCCGGGCGTCCTCGACGGTGATCTTGGGCGCGAGGGAGATCCCGTCGGCGGGCTGCGGCACGGCGCGCAGGGTCCCGTCCTCGATGCCGTCCATGGTGGCGGCGAGCAGGCCGGACCCGGCGAAGGCGAGCCGGGTCAGCAGGTCGCCGCTGGTGTCGGTGGGGCGGATCTCCTCGGTCAGGTGGCCGTAGACCGGGCCGGAGTCGAGCCCCTCCTCGATGAGGAAGGTCGAGGCGCCGGTGACCTGGTCGCCCGCCATGATCGAGTGCTGGACGGGCGCGGCGCCGCGCCACGCGGGCAGCAGCGAGAAGTGCAGGTTGACCCAGCCGTGCTTGGGGATGTCGAGGGCGCTCTTGGGGAGCAGCGCCCCGTAGGCGACGACCGGGCAGCAGTCCGGCGCGATCTCGCGCAGCCGCTCCTGGAAGTCCGGGTCGCGGGGCCGCACGGGCTTGAGGACCTCGATCCCGGCCTCCTCGGCGCGCTCGGCGACGGGGCTGGCGACGAGCCGGCGGCCCCGCCCGGCCGGGGCGTCGGGCCGGGTGACGACGGCCGCGACCTCGTGGCGCCCGGAGGCGATGAGGGCGTCCAGGGCGGGTACGGCGACCTCGGGGGTGCCTGCGAAGACGAGCTTCACTGGGTCCTACCTCGCTATCTCGGCTGTCAGCAGCGCACCAGTCTATGGGCCGCACGGCGTACGTCCCACATGGTGCGCCCGGGGGCGTACCGAGACACGCGCGCCTCTCGCATATGCCGACACGCCCCCAAAGCGTGACCTGGGCGCCCGCTGACGCGTTGGTCAAAAGAGATTGACCGAAACGGGCCGCGATTGAGAACGGTGTCTGCGGCCCGATCCGCTCTTCAGCACCGGTTCGAGAGGCTTCTTCATGGCCGACCACGCCACCCACGACGCGCAAGCACGGGCCAGCCTGCATCTCCTGGTGCGGGACATCGAGCGGGTCCGCCGGCAGGTGGACGCTCTGCGCACGCTCACCGCCCAGCTCGGCAACGTGTACCGCCCGCGCCGCTCCGGTCCCTCCACGGGTTTCGTCGTCTACGGCAGGGCTCCCGCGCCCACCGTCCGGCTCGCGCAGGAACTGCGGGACAGCGTCGAGACGCTGGTCACCGCCGCGGTGGACTTCGACCGCTCGCTCGGCTTCTCATGGGACGCCGTCGGTTCGGCGCTCGGCGTCACCAAGCAGGCCGTGCACCGCCGTTACGGGGCCCGGCGCGCGCAGGCCGCCGAGCCCGTCGAGGCTCCGGCGGACGGGACGACCACCCGGCCCCTGGGACCGCTCCCCACCATCCCCGCGGCGCGCTCCGTACCGCCCCAGCCCGTACGCGAGGAGTCGGCCGCCGGGGCGCACGGCGCGGCGGCACCCCGCTCGCCCGCCTTCCCCGGCCCGCGCAACGGCTGATCCCGGGGCCCGCCGCCGGGACGCCGACCCCTGACGGCCGGGCGCTCCCGCCGTGACACCCTCCGCCTCCGGCGTGGCGGTCCTCCCCTGAGGCCGCTCCCGCCGGGGGCGGTCGCCGTCGCGGACCCGGTACGGGAGCCTCTCAGCCGATGTGCGGACCCGTACGGCGACCCCTCAGCCGATGTCCGGCGGGTCGATCCTGATCCGGACCGATTCCGCGGGCGTCACCCCGCGGGCCAGCCTGGCGGCCTGCGCCTTCTTCAGGGCCCGCGCCAGTTCCGCCCCGCTGCCGGGCCGCACCCGGATCAGGACCCGCTCCCCGGGCGACGGCGCACCGCGCCGGCCGGGCAGCGGCACCGGGCCCAGGATCTCCGCGTCGGGCGGCAGTTCCGCGGCGGCGAGGAACGCCTCCAGCGCCTCGGGCCGGCCGGCCACCGCCGCCATCCGGGACACCGGCGGGAAGCCCAACTGGGCGCGCTCCGCGAGCTCCCGCACCGCGTGCCCCACCGGATCCCATCGCACCAGCGCCTGCACCGGCCGCAGCGTCGGCTCCGCGACCACCACCACCTGCCCCTCGCCCCGCACCAGCGAGGCGGCGCCGATCCAGCGCCGCAGCGCCTCCTCCCCGGCCCGCAGGTCGGGGCGGCCGAGCATGGCCCAGCCGTCCAGCAGCAGCGCCGCCGCGTACCCCGCTCCGGCCGCGACGGGCTCCGCCCCGGGGGTGCACACCACCAGCGCGGGCCGGTCCGGCACCTCGTCCAGCACGTGATCTCGGCCGGAGGTGCGTACGGGCACGGCCGGGAACGCCCGCCCCAATTCCTCGGCGGTGCGCCGCGCCCCGACCACTTGGGCCCGCAGTCGGAACGAGCCGCACTCCTCGCAGTGCCAGGACGGCTCGCCACGCCCGCACCACCCGCACCTCAGGTCACGCTCGTCCGGGGCCTCCAGGGGCCCGGCGCAGACCCGGCAGCGGGCCGGTGTCCGACAGCGCTCGCAGGCCAGCCGGGGCGCGTAACCCCGCCGCGGCACCTGTACGAGTACGGGCCCGCTCTTCAGCCCCTCGCGCACGGTCTCCCAGGCCAGGCTGGGCAGCCGCGCGGCGCGGGCGGCCTCGTCCCGGGCCAGCAGTTCGTCCCCGACGGTCCTGATCCGGGGCGCGCAGGCCCGTACCGTCTCGCGGTCGGCGACCAGGGGCCGCGCCCAGCCGGACTCGACCAGTTGGGCGGCCTCGACGGTGCAGCTCGTGCCCCCGGCCAGGAAGGCGCAGCCGTCGGTCACCGCGCGCAGCTCCAGCACCTCGCGGACGTGCGGGAACGGCGCGTTGTCGTCGCTGTGGCTGGAGTCCCCGTCGTCCCAGACGGCGACCAGTCCGAGGTCCCGCACGGGTGCGAACATCGCGGCGCGGGTGCCGACGACGGCCCGGACCGAGCCCCGACTCACCGCGAGCCACTGGCGGTAGCGTTTCTCCGGCCCGGACTCGGCGGTCAGCAGCGCGTGCCGGCCTTCGCCGAGGAGGGCGGTGAGCGCCGCGTCCACCCGGGCGGCGGTGCGGCCGTCGGGCAGGACGGCGAGGGCGCCCCGGCCGGAGGCGAGGGTGGCGGCCATCGCGCGGGCGAGTTCGTCGGCCCAGCCGGGCCCGGGCAGGGCCGTCCACACGGCGCGCGGGCCGCCTCCGCCGGCCAGGGCCCGCAGGAAGGTGGGACCGGCCCCGTACCGCTGCCAGCCGCCGGGCTCGGGCGCCGGGGGCGACGGCAGCGGCTCCGGCGAGGGCTTCGCCTCGGCGCGGGCACTGCGCGGGGGCAGGGCGAGTTGGAGGACATCGGCCAGGCTGCCCGCGTACCGGTCGGCGACGGCGCGGGCGAGCGCCAGCAGGCCGGGGGTGAGGACGACCTCCGGGGAGACGACCTGGGCCAGGGCGGCCAACGCCCCGTTGTAGTCGGATTCGGCGCGCCGCTCGACGATGAAGCCGTCGATCAGGCCACCGCCCTCGCGGCGGCCGCCGTGCACCTGGTGGGAGCCCGCGCCGAAGCGGACCCGGACCCGGACGCCCGGCTGCGCGGTCTCGGCCAGTTCGGCGGGCACCGCGTAGTCCCAGAGCTGGTCGAGGTGGAGCACGCCCTTGTTGACCAGGACGCGGGCAACCGGCAGTTCCTCGGCGAGGGCGGCGCCGCGCCAGGTGCGGGGCTTGGCCTTGGGTGCTTTGGCCTTCGCCTCGGCCACGATGTCCCGGATGAGCGCGAGCTGCTCCGGCGGGCCGCCGGGATCCCGCTCCCCGCCCCGCTGCTCCGACTCGTTCGCGCTGCTCACACCCGCATTCTTACCAAACGGCACCGACACCCGGGCATGCGCGAGGCCCCGGACCCATCGGGGTCCGGGGCCTCGCGCGGGAGGTGACTACAGGCCGGCGGCGGCGCGCAGGGCGTCGACGCGGTCGGTGCGCTCCCAGGTGAAGTCCGGCAGCTCACGGCCGAAGTGGCCGTAGGCGGCGGTCTGCGCGTAGATGGGCCGCAGCAGGTCCAGGTCGCGGATGATCGCGGCCGGACGCAGGTCGAAGACCTGGCCGATGGCCTCCTCGATCTTCGCGGTGTCGACCTTGGCGGTGCCGAAGGTCTCCACGAACAGGCCGACGGGCTCGGCCTTGCCGATGGCGTACGCGACCTGCACCTCGCAGCGCGCGGCGAGACCGGCGGCGACCACGTTCTTGGCGACCCAGCGCATCGCGTAGGCGGCCGAGCGGTCGACCTTGGACGGGTCCTTGCCGGAGAACGCGCCGCCACCGTGCCGGGCCATGCCGCCGTAGGTGTCGATGATGATCTTGCGGCCGGTCAGGCCCGCGTCACCCATCGGACCACCGATCTCGAACCGGCCCGTCGGGTTCACCAGCAGCCGGTAGCCCTCGGTGTCGAGCTTGATGCCGTCCTCGATGAGCTGCGCGAGCACGTGCTCGACGACGAACTCGCGGATGTCCGGGGCGAGCAGCGAGTCCAGGTCGATGTCGGCGGCGTGCTGCGAGGACACGACGACGGTGTCGAGGCGGACGGCCTTGTCACCGTCGTACTCGATGGTGACCTGGGTCTTGCCGTCCGGGCGCAGGTACGGGATGGTCCCGTTCTTGCGGACCTCGGACAGCCGGCGGGACAGCCGGTGCGCGATGTGGATCGGGAGCGGCATCAGCTCGGGCGTCTCGTCGCAGGCGTAGCCGAACATCAGGCCCTGGTCGCCGGCGCCCTGCTTGTCCAGCTCGTCCTCGTCGCCTTCGACGCGCTGCTCGTAGGCGGTGTCGACGCCCTGGGCGATGTCGGGCGACTGGGCGCCGATGGACACCGACACGCCGCAGGAGGCGCCGTCGAAGCCCTTCTTCGAGGAGTCGTAGCCGATCTCCAGGATCTTGTCGCGGACGAGCTGCGCGATCGGCGCGTACGCCTTCGTCGTCACCTCGCCCGCGATGTGCACGAGACCGGTGGTGATGAGGGTCTCCACGGCCACACGCGAGGTCGGGTCCTCGGTGAGGAGCGCGTCGAGGATCGTGTCGCTGATCTGGTCAGCGATCTTGTCGGGGTGACCCTCGGTCACTGACTCCGAGGTGAAAAGGCGACGGGACACAACGCTCCCTGGGGTTGCAGCGGCTGCTGGCTGATCATTTGGCGGAACAGTACCGGGGGCTGCGCCCGGTCCGTGTTCCACATGCAGTTTATCGGTCGCCACCGTTTGCCGGACCACCCGTCTCGCCTTATGGGAGCCGTGTGACCTGCGGCACTACATTCTGGCGTACGGACTCGCCGTCCGGAAGGCGATCCGCTCAGGCGCGTCGGGGCGCGAGTCGCGGGGCGACCTGATCCCAAATGGCGTCCGCGAGGACTTCCTTCGGTCCATGGGGGACGACGGCCTCGCCGCCATCGGAGGACAGGATGACCGCCTCGTTCTCCTCCGAACCGAAGGTCTTGTCCTCGCCGACCTCGTTGACGACGAGCAGATCACATCCCTTGCGGCGGAGCTTGGCCCGTCCGTTGGCCAGGACGTCGTCGGTCTCGGCGGCGAAACCGACCACCACTTGGCCCTCACGGGCCCGCTCCGCGGAGACCTCCGCCAGTACGTCGGGGTTGCGTACGAGCGCCACCGGCTCGGGATCCCGCCCGTCCTGCTTCTTGATCTTGCCACCCGCGTAGGTGGCGGGCCGGAAGTCGGCCACGGCCGCCGCCATCACCACGGCGTCGGCATCGGCGGCGGCCTTGAGGACCGCCTCCCGCAACTGGAGGGCCGTCCCGACCCGTACGACGTCGGCACCGGCGGGGTCGGCCAACGCGGTGTTGGCCGCGACGAGCGTGACCCGGGCGCCGCGCGCGACGGCGGTGCGGGCGAGGGCGTAGCCCTGCTTGCCCGAGGAGCGGTTGCCGAGGAAGCGGACCGGGTCCAGCGGTTCCCGGGTGCCCCCGGCGCTGATCACCACGTGCCGCCCGGCCAGGTCCGGCTCACCGACGCCCCGGGCGAGCACCCCGCGACACACCTCGAAGATCTCGTCGGGGTCGGGCAGCCGCCCCTTGCCGGTGTCCTTGCCGGTGAGTCGGCCGACGGCGGGCTCGATCACGACGGCGCCGCGCCGGCGCAGGGTGGCCACGTTCTCCCGGGTGGCGGGGTGCTCCCACATCTCGGTGTGCATCGCGGGGGCGAAGACCACCGGGCAGCGGGCGGTGAGCAGCGTGTTGGTGAGCAGGTCGTCGGCCAGTCCGTGGGCGGCCTTGGCCAGCATGTCGGCGGTGGCCGGGGCGACGACGACCAGGTCGGCGTTCTGCCCGATGCGCACGTGCGGCACGTCGTGGACGCTCTCCCAGACCTCGGTGGAGGCCGGGTTGCCGGAGAGCGCGGCCCAGGTGGCCTCTCCGACGAAGTTCAGCGACGCGGCCGTCGGCACCACCCGTACGTCGTGGCCGGACTCGGTCAGCCGGCGGAGCAGCTCACACGCCTTGTAGGCGGCGATCCCGCCGCTGACCCCCAGCACGACCTTCGGCTTACCCACCACGCACTCCCCTTCGAGCCTTCGAGCGACATCTCTGCACCTATGACACACCACAGGCCCGGCAGATGTTCTGCCGGGCCTGTGGTGAAAGGAATTCCTGGTGCCTTACTGGGCCGGGGCCTCGATGGCCTCGGAGGTCAGCAGACCCGCGTTGATCTCGCGCAGCGCGATCGAAAGCGGCTTCTCGTGGACGTGGGTGTCCACCAGCGGGCCGACGTACTCGAGCAGGCCCTCACCGAGCTGCGAGTAGTACGCGTTGATCTGACGCGCGCGCTTGGCCGCGTAGATCACGAGGCTGTACTTCGAGTCCGTGGCCTCGAGCAGCTCGTCGATCGGCGGGTTGATGATGCCCTCGGGCGCAGTCATGGAAGAGGACACGCTCTACCTTCCGAAGATGGGTGAAAGATCTTGCGTCGTTCGGACAAATACCGAACAACGATCAGACAACGTCCATCAAGGCTAGCAGCTCGCGCGCCACGTCCTCGACGGAGGTGTTGACCAGGGTGGTGTCGAACTCGGTTTCGGCAGCAAGTTCGATCTTGGCCGCGCCCAGCCTGCGCTCGATGACCTCGGCCGACTCGGTACCGCGCCCGGTGAGGCGGCGGACCAGCTCGTCCCAGCTCGGGGGCGCCAGGAAGACCAGTTGGGCCTCCGGCATCGACTGGCGGACGAGCCGTGCGCCCTGCAGGTCGATCTCCAGCAGGACCGGCTCGCCGTTCTCCAGGCGTTCCAGCACCGCGCCGCGCGGGGTGCCGTAGCGGTTGCCCGCGAACTCGGCCCACTCCAGCAGCTCGCCGTTGGCGATCAGCTTGTCGAACTCGTCGTCGCCGACGAAGAAGTAGTGGACACCGTGTCGCTCACCGGGCCGCGGCTTGCGGGTGGTGGCCGACACCGAGAGCCATACCTCGGGGTGGACCTTGCGCATATGCGCGACGACCGTGCTCTTGCCGACCCCCGAGGGGCCGGAGAGCACGGTCAGCCGCGGACGAACCTCTGCTGCCATAGAGCGATTATCCAGGTTCCAGGGACTGCCTGAGAACGCCGGGAGAACTTCGGGCGACGCCTCAGGCGCCGCTACCGCCGAACTCACGCTCCAGAGAGGCGATCTGGTTGGAGCCGAGACCTCGGACACGCCGGGATTCGGAGATGCCGAGGCGCTCCATGATCTGCTTGGCGCGGACCTTGCCCACGCCGGGCAGCGACTCGAGAAGGGCGGAGACCTTCATCTTGCCGATGACGTCGTTCTCCTGTCCCGTCTTGATCACGTCGTGGAGGGAGGCGCCGGAATGCTTGAGTCGATTCTTCACCTCGGCCCGCTCCCGGCGAGCCGCGGCGGCCTTTTCGAGCGCTGCTGCGCGCTGTTCAGGGGTAAGGGGCGGAAGAGCCACGCCTACGTCACCTCGGATGTCGAACTGTCGGATACGGACCGGCATGGAGCCAGGAGGCACCACACCAGGCGAGCGCCCGAACAGCGGCGATCCTGCTCCGCTGTTCGTTGACTCTGCTCGGAGACTAGCGGCCCGGACCGCTCCAGTCAGCGAGAACGGACGAAAAGTCCTGGTCAGCCTCTGTTGAACCGTACATCACGGACAAACTACCCCGGTTTTGTCCGGTCGTGGACGTTCGGTTTTCGTCAAGCGGTGCGACGGACCCCCCCGCGCGGAGTCCGTCGCCGCTCACCGCGCCCGCTCAGGCGGAGGGGACCGCCGCGCGGATCTCGGCGGCGAAGCCGGCCGCCGCCGTCCGCAGGGCCGCGGTGTCCGGGCCGTGCTTGAGCACGCCCCGCGAGACGTTCGGGACCACGTTGCCGACGGCCTTGCCGAAGACCGCCGGGAGGTCGGCGGCGGTGGCACCCTGCGCACCGATGCCGGGCGCGAGGAGCGGCCCGTTGATGTCCAGGTCGAAGGAGGAGAGGTCGCCGAGGGTGGCGCCGACGACGGCACCGAAGGAGCCCATCGGCTCGGCTCCCGCGTTCTCCGCGGCGAGGTGGGCCAGCATCGTCGCGCCGATCGACCGGCCGTCGGAGCGCACCGCGCGCTGGACCTCGGCCCCCTCGGGGTTCGAGGTGAGGGCCAGGACGAAGAGGCCGGCGCCCGAGCGGCGGGCCAGGTCGACCGCCGGGGCGAGCGAGCCGTAGCCCAGGTACGGGGAGACCGTCAGGGCGTCCGAGAACAGCGGGGAGTCCGGCGAGAGGAACGTCTCGGCGTAGGCGGCCATCGTCGAGCCGATGTCCCCGCGCTTGGCGTCCATGACGACCAGCGTGCCGGCCGCCCGGGCGTCGGCCACGGTCCGCTCCAGGACCGCGATGCCCCGGGAGCCGAACCGCTCGAAGAAGGCGGCCTGCGGCTTGAAGACGGCGACCGAGTCCGCGAGGGCCTCGACGACCGTGCGGGAGAACGTCTCCAGCCCGGCGATGTCGTCCGCCAGGCCCCACGACTCCAGCAGGGCGGCGTGCGGGTCGATCCCGACGCACAGCGGGCCGCGGGAGTCCATCGCCGCCCGCAGCCGGGCGCCGAACGGGGTCACGGTGGTCGCAGAGGTCACTGGGATGCCTTCCGGGTCTCGGCGCCCACCGCTTCGGCGAGCGTCTCGTAGGGGCTGTCGGCCAGCCGCTCGGCCAGGCCCTTGTGGATGGCGCGGGCGTAGCCGGGGCCCTCGTAGATGAAGGCGCTGTAGCCCTGGATCAGGGTGGCGCCCGCCAGGATGCGCTGCCAGGCGTCCTCGGCGTTCTCGATGCCCCCGACGCCGACCAGGACCAGCCGGTCCCCCACACGGGCGTACAGGCGGCGCAGGACCTCAAGGGAGCGCGCCTTGACCGGGGCCCCGGACAGGCCGCCGGTCTCCTTGACCAGCGCGGGCTCGGACTTCAGGCCCAGGCCCTCGCGGGCGATGGTGGTGTTCGTCGCGATGATGCCGTCCAGGCCCAGTTCCAGGGCGAGGTCGGCGACGGCGTCCACGTCCTCGTCGGCGAGGTCGGGCGCGATCTTGACCAGCAGCGGGACCCGGCGGTCGGGCACCACGCGGTCGGCGGCCTCCCGCACGGCGGTCAGCAGGGGGCGCAGCGACTCGGTGGCCTGGAGGTTGCGCAGCCCCGGGGTGTTCGGCGAGGAGACGTTCACGACGAGGTAGTCGGCGTGGCGGGCCAGCCGCTCGGTGGAGGCGACGTAGTCCGCCACCGCCTCTTCCTCGGGCACGACCTTCGTCTTGCCGATGTTGACGCCGACCACGGTCCGGAAGACCGCCTCGCGGGCCGCCAGGCGCCGGGCGACGGCCTCCGAGCCCTCGTTGTTGAAGCCCATCCGGTTGATCAGCGCCCGGTCGGGGACGAGGCGGAAGAGCCGCTTCTTGGGGTTGCCCGGCTGGGCCTGGGCCGTGACCGTGCCGATCTCGACGTGGTCGAAGCCGAGCATCGCCATGCCGTCGATGGCGACGGCGTTCTTGTCGAAGCCGGCGGCGAGGCCGAACGGGCCGTGCATGCGCAGGCCGAGGGCCTCCGTGCGCAGTTCCCGGTACCGGGGGGCGAGGGCGGCGGCGACGAAGGTGCGCAGCACGGGGGTGCGGGCCGCGAGGCGGATCCAGCGGAAGGCAGTGTGGTGCGCCCGCTCGGGGTCCATCCGCTTGAAGACGAGGTCGAAGAAGAGTTTGTACATCGGCGTGGTGGTCCTCCTGCGCTCATGAAGAGGGGGACACCCGTCGCTGTCGCGAATCCGGTGTCCCCCTCCTCGTACGGCTACTGGTCTCGGGCCGCGATCAGGTGCTCGGCGTGCTCCTGGAGGGAGCGGACGCCCACGTCGCCGCGGTTGAGCGCGTCGATGCCCTGGACGGCGGCGGCGAGCGCCTGGACCGTCGTGAGGCACGGGACGCCGCGCGCCACGGCCGCGGTACGGATCTCGTAGCCGTCCAGGCGGCCACCCGTGCCGTACGGGGTGTTGACGATCAGGTCGACCTGGCCGTCGTGGATCAGCTGGACGACGGTCTTCTCGCCGTCCGGGCCCTCGCCCTCGCTGAGCTTGCGCACGATGGTGGCGTTGATGCCGTTGCGGCGCAGCACCTCCGCGGTGCCGGAGGTCGCCATCAGCTCGAAGCCGTGGGCGACCAGCTCGCGCGCCGGGAAGATCATCGAGCGCTTGTCGCGGTTGGCGACGGAGATGAACGCCCGGCCCTTGGTGGGCAGCGGGCCGTAGGCGCCGGCCTGCGACTTGGCGTAGGCGGTGCCGAAGACGGTGTCGATGCCCATGACCTCGCCGGTGGAGCGCATCTCCGGGCCGAGGACCGTGTCGACGCCGCGACCGTGGATGTCGCGGAAGCGCGACCACGGCATCACGGCCTCCTTGACGGAGATCGGCGCGTCCAGCGGCAGGGTGCCGCCGTCGCCGTTCTTCGGGAGCATGCCCTCGGCGCGCAGCTCGGCGATGGTCGAGCCGAGCGAGATGCGGGCGGCGGCCTTCGCGAGCGGGACCGCGGTGGCCTTCGAGGTGAAGGGGACCGTGCGGGACGCGCGGGGGTTGGCCTCCAGGACGTAGAGGATGTCACCCGCCATCGCGAACTGGATGTTGATCAGGCCGCGGACGCCGACGCCCTTGGCGATGGCCTCGGTGGATGCGCGCAGGCGCTTGATGTCGTAGCCGCCGAGGGTGATCGGGGGCAGGGCGCAGGCCGAGTCGCCGGAGTGGATGCCGGCTTCCTCGATGTGCTCCATGACGCCGCCGAGGTACAGCTCGGTGCCGTCGTAGAGGGCGTCGACGTCGATCTCGATGGCGTCGTCGAGGAAGCGGTCGACCAGCACGGGGCGGGTCGGGGAGATCTCGGTGGACTCGGCGATGTACGACTCCAGCCGGGCCTCGTCGTAGACGATCTCCATGCCGCGGCCGCCGAGCACGTACGACGGGCGGACCAGGACCGGGTAGCCGATCTCGTCGGCGATGGCCTTGGCGCCCGAGAAGGTGGTGGCGGTGCCGTGCTTGGGCGCGGGCAGACCGGCCTCGGCGAGGACCCGGCCGAAGGCGCCGCGGTCCTCGGCGGCGTGGATGGCCTCCGGGGAGGTGCCGACGACGGGGACGCCGTTGTCCTTGAGCGCCTGGGCGAGACCGAGCGGGGTCTGGCCGCCGAGCTGGACGACGACGCCGGCGATCGGGCCGGCGAGCGATTCGGCGTGGACGATCTCCAGCACGTCTTCGAGCGTCAGCGGCTCGAAGTACAGGCGGTCGGAGGTGTCGTAGTCCGTGGAGACGGTCTCCGGGTTGCAGTTGACCATCACGGTCTCGTAACCGGCGTCGCTGAGCGCGAACGAGGCGTGGACGCAGGAGTAGTCGAACTCGATGCCCTGACCGATGCGGTTCGGACCGGAGCCCAGGATGATGACCGCGGGCTTGGTGCGGGGCGCGACCTCGGTCTCCTCGTCGTAGGAGGAGTAGAAGTACGGGGTCTTCGCGGCGAACTCGGCGGCGCAGGTGTCGACCGTCTTGTAGACCGGGCGGACGCCGAGGGCGTGGCGCACCTCGCGGACGACGTCCTCGCGCAGGCCGCGGATCTCGGCGATCTGGGCGTCGGAGAAGCCGTGCCGCTTGGCGTCGGCGAGCAGCTCGGGGTGGAGCTTCTCGGCGGCGGCCAGGTCGTCGGCGACCTCCTTGATGAGGAAGAGCTGGTCGACGAACCAGGGGTCGATCCTCGTGGACTCGAAGACCTCCTCCTGGGTGGCTCCGGCCCGGATGGCCTGCATGACGGTGTTGATGCGGCCGTCGGTCGGGCGGACGGCGGTGGCGAGGAGCTCGTCCTTGTCGCCGGGCTCGCCGACGAAGGTGAACTGCGAGCCCTTCTTCTCCAGCGAGCGCAGGGCCTTCTGGAGCGCCTCGGTGAAGTTGCGGCCGATGGCCATGGCCTCGCCCACCGACTTCATGGTGGTGGTGAGGGTGGCGTCGGCGGCGGGGAACTTCTCGAAGGCGAAGCGCGGGGCCTTGACGACGACGTAGTCGAGGGACGGCTCGAAGGAGGCCGGCGTCTTCTCGGTGATGTCGTTGGGGACCTCGTCGAGCGTGTAGCCGATGGCCAGCTTGGCGGCGATCTTGGCGATCGGGAAGCCGGTGGCCTTGGAGGCGAGGGCCGAGGAGCGCGAGACGCGCGGGTTCATCTCGATGACGATGACCCGGCCGTCGACCGGGTCGATCGCGAACTGGATGTTGCAGCCGCCGGTGTCGACGCCGACCTCGCGGATGATCGCGATGCCGATGTCGCGCAGCCGCTGGTACTCGCGGTCGGTCAGCGTCATCGCCGGGGCGACGGTGATCGAGTCGCCGGTGTGGACGCCCATCGGGTCGAAGTTCTCGATGGAGCAGACGACGACCACGTTGTCCTTGGTGTCGCGCATCAGCTCCAGCTCGTACTCCTTCCAGCCGAGGATGGACTCCTCCAGGAGCACCTCGGTGGTCGGGGAGAGCGTCAGGCCCTGGCCGGCGATGCGGCGCAGCTCCTCCTCGTCGTGGGCGAAGCCGGAGCCGGCGCCGCCCATGGTGAAGGAGGGGCGGACGACGACGGGGTAGCCGCCGAGCGTCTCGACGCCCTTGATGACGTCGTCCATCGAGTGGCAGATGACCGAGCGGGCGGACTCGCCGTAACCGATCTTGGCCTTGACGGCCTCGACGACGCCCTTGAAGAGGTCGCGGTCCTCGCCCTTGTTGATGGCCTCGACGTTGGCGCCGATCAGCTCGACGCCGTACTTCTCCAGTACCCCCTGCTCGTGCATGGAGATGGCGGTGTTCAGCGCGGTCTGGCCGCCGAGGGTGGGGAGCAGCGCGTCGGGGCGCTCCTTGGCGATGATCTTCTCGACGAACTCGGGGGTGATCGGCTCGACGTACGTGGCGTCGGCGATCTCCGGGTCGGTCATGATCGTCGCCGGGTTGGAGTTCACCAGGATGACCCGCAGGCCCTCGGCCTTGAGGACGCGGCACGCCTGGGTGCCGGAGTAGTCGAACTCGGCGGCCTGGCCGATGACGATCGGGCCGGAGCCGATGACCAGGACGGACTGGATATCGGTGCGCTTAGGCACGCTCGGCCTCCATCGGGACGGTGTTCATCAAAGACGTGAAGCGGTCGAAGAGGTACGCGGCGTCGTGCGGGCCGGCCGCCGCCTCGGGGTGGTACTGGACGGAGAAGGCCGGCTGGTCGAGCAGCCGCAGTCCCTCCACCACGTTGTCGTTGAGGCAGACGTGGGAGACCTCGGCGCGGCCGAAGGGGGTCTCGGACACCTTGTCGAGGGGCGCGTCGACGGCGAAGCCGTGGTTGTGCGCGGTGACCTCGACCTTGCCGGTGGTGCGGTCCTGCACCGGCTGGTTGATGCCGCGGTGGCCGTACTTCAGCTTGTAGGTGCCGAAGCCCAGGGCGCGGCCGAGGATCTGGTTGCCGAAGCAGATGCCGAACAGCGGCGTCTTGCGGGCGAGGACGCCCTGCATGACGGAGACCGCGTGGTCGGCGGTGGCCGGGTCGCCGGGGCCGTTGGAGAAGAACACGCCGTCGGGCTCGACCGCGTACACGTCCTCGACGGTGGCGGTGGCGGGCAGCACGTGCACCTCGATGCCGCGCTCGGCCATCCGGTGCGGGGTCATGCCCTTGATGCCGAGGTCGATGGCGGCCACGGTGAACTTCTTCTCACCGATGGCGGGGACCACGTAGGCGTCCTTCGTGGCGACCTCGGCGGAGAGGTTCGCGCCCTTCATCTGCGGGGCGTCCTGGACCTTCGCCAGCAGTACGGCGTCGTCCATCACCGCCTCGCCGGAGAAGATGCCGACGCGCATGGCGCCGCGCTCGCGCAGGTGACGGGTCAGGGCGCGGGTGTCCACGCCGCTGATGCCGACGACGCCCTGTGCGACGAGTTCCTCGTCCAGCGAGCGCCGGGAGCGCCAGTTGGACGGGACGCGGGCGGGGTCGCGCACGACGTAGCCGGAGACCCAGATGCGGGAGGACTCGGGGTCCTCGTCGTTGACGCCGGTGTTGCCCACGTGCGGGGCGGTCATCACGACGACCTGCCGGTGGTACGACGGGTCGGTGAGGGTCTCCTGGTAGCCGGTCATGCCGGTGGAGAACACGGCCTCGCCGAAGGTCTCCCCCACGGCGCCGTAGGCACGGCCCCGGAAGATCCGACCGTCCTCCAGGACGAGTACGGCGGGAGTTTTTGCTGCTCCCCTGGTGGAGGTCGTCATCGTTCGGCGCCTTCCGTCGTGATGGTTGGGTTCATGAGGTTGATGGCTTCGACCCAGGCGGCGTGTTCGGCCGCCCGGTCGGAGCGGAATCCGGAGTCGATCAGCTTGTCGCCGTGCGCCCAGGTGACGACGAGCAGACCGCCCTCGGTGAGTACCTTGCCCGCGATTCCCTTGTCGAGGCGGGCGCCGCGCAGCCGCGCGGCCGGTACGAAGAAGTCGGTGGCCCCCGGACGGACCACGTCGAGGCCCGCGTCGGTGAGCGTGAGCTCGACCCGGCTGCGCACTCCCAGACCGTGGGCGACGATCCGGTCGAGCCACTGCCCGGCGGTGGTGGACCCGTGGTACCGGCCGGTCAACGCCAGCCGGTGGGCGGGCAGACCGCTCGGGGCGGCGGGCAGCTCCGGCAGATCGCTCTGCAGGGTGCCGCGCCATTTCCAGCCTTGCCGCATCAGCCAGTAGACGAACGCCACGAAGACGAGCAGACCGATCACCCACGCGATGCGCGCGCCCCAGTCCGTCACCTCCGCCGACTGTCGTTCGGCGGCCTCGGCGGCCAGTCGGATTACTGCAGGTGTCACGCCAGCGTCCCGTCCACGACCGTTGCCCGGCCCCGCAGGAAGGTGTGAGTGACGCGCCCCGGCAGCTCACGGCCCTCGTAAGGCGTGTTGCGGCTGCGGGAGGCGAAGTGTGCGGGGTCCACGACACCACGGTACGAGGTATCGACCAAGGTCAGGTTCGCGGGTTCACCTGCCGAGACGGGCCGGCCGTGGTTCTCCAGGCCGCCGATGCGCGCCGGGGCGAAGGACATGCGCTCGGCCACGCCCGCCCAGTCGAGCAGCCCGGTCTCCACCATCGTCTGCTGGACGACGGACAGCGCGGTCTCCAGGCCGACCATGCCCATGGCGGCGGCGGCCCACTCGCAGTCCTTGTCCTCGTGCGGGTGCGGGGCGTGGTCGGTGGCGACGATGTCGATCGTGCCGTCGGCCAGGGCCTCGCGCAGGGCCGTGACGTCGCGCTCGGTGCGCAGCGGCGGGTTGACCTTGTAGACCGCGTTGTACGAGCGCACCAGCTCGTCGGTGAGGAGCAGGTGGTGCGGGGTGACCTCGGCGGTGACGTCGATGCCGCGGGCCTTCGCCCAGCGGACGATCTCCACGGAGCCGGCGGTGGACAGGTGGCAGATGTGGACGCGGGAGCCGACGTGTTCGGCGAGGAGCACGTCACGGGCGATGATCGACTCCTCGGCGACGGCCGGCCAGCCGCCCAGCCCCAGCTCGGCGGAGACGACGCCCTCGTTCATCTGGGCGCCTTCGGTGAGGCGGGGCTCCTGGGCGTGCTGGGCGACGACGCCGCCGAACGCCTTCACGTACTCCAGGGCGCGCCGCATGATCACGGCGTCGTCCACGCACTTGCCGTCGTCGGAGAAGACGGTGACGTGCGCGGCGGAGTCGTGCATGGCGCCCAGCTCGGCGAGCTGCTTGCCCTCCAGGCCGACGGTGACGGCGCCGATGGGCTGGACGTCGCAGTAGCCGGATTCCTTGCCCAGGCGCCAGACCTGCTCGACGACACCGGCGGTGTCGGCGACCGGGAAGGTGTTCGCCATGGCGAAGACTGCGGTGTAACCGCCGGAGGCGGCGGCGCGGGTGCCGGTCAGGACGGTCTCGGAGTCCTCCCGGCCGGGTTCGCGCAGGTGGGTGTGCAGGTCGACCAGGCCCGGCAGGAGCACCTGGCCGGCGGCCTCGATGACCCGGGCGCCCTCGGCGGACAGGTCCTGCCCGACCTCGGCGATGGTCTCGCCGTCGATCAGGACGTCCTGCGCCTCGCCACCGAGTACCTTCGCCCCGCGGATAAGGATCTTGCTCATGGTTACTTGCTCTCCTCGGTGCGCGCGGCGGGGGTGGTGGTGACGGCGGGCTCGGAGCCGCCGAGCAGCAGGTACAGGACGGCCATCCGGGTGGAGACGCCGTTGGCGACCTGCTCGACGGCCGTGCAGCGGTCGGAGTCGGCGACCTCGGCGGTGATCTCCATGCCGCGGTTCATCGGGCCGGGGTGCATCACGATGGCGTGCTCGGGCATCTTGGCCATGCGGTCGCCGTCGAGCCCGTACCGACGCGAGTATTCGCGCTCGGTCGGGAAGAAGGCGGCGTTCATGCGTTCGCGCTGCACACGCAGCATCATCACCGCGTCCGACTTCGGCAGCACCTCGTCCAGGTTGTACGAGACCTCGCACGGCCAGCTCTCGACACCGATCGGGACCAGCGTGGGCGGGGCGACGACGGTGACGTGCGCGCCCAGCGTGTGCAGCAGCTGGACGTTGGAGCGGGCGACCCGGCTGTGCAGGACGTCGCCGACGATCGTGATCCGGCGGCCGTTCAGGTCCTTGCCGAGGCCCGCGTCGCGTCCGACGAGGCGGCGGCGCATGGTGAAGGCGTCGAGCAGGGCCTGGGTGGGGTGCTCGTGGGTGCCGTCGCCGGCGTTGACGACGGCGGAGTCGATCCAGCCGGAGGTGGCGAGGCGGTAGGGGGCGCCGGAGGCGTGGTGGCGGATGACGACGGCGTCGGCGCCCATCGCCTCCAGGGTCAGGGCGGTGTCCTTGAGGGATTCGCCCTTGGAAACCGAGGAGCCCTTGGCGGAGAAGTTGATGACGTCGGCGGAGAGCCGCTTGGCGGCCGCCTCGAAGGAGATCCGGGTGCGGGTCGAGTCCTCGAAGAAGAGGTTCACGACCGTGAGGCCGCGCAGGGTGGGCAGCTTCTTGATCGGCCGGTCCGCGACGCGGGCCATCTCCTCGGCGGTGTCGAGGATGAGGACGGCGTCGTCGCGGGTGAGATCGGCGGCCGAGATGAGGTGGCGCTTCATCTGGGTGCTCCGTGGGTCGGGAGGGCAGGCGGCGGGGCGGGCGGCAGGCGGGCGGGCGCTCTGGCGGGTGTCGTGGGCAGGGCAGGCTGCGGCCGGGCACCCGTGGCGGGACCCGACCGGGGGGGCTACTGCTGCCCGGCTGCCCGGTCGGTCCGCTGGCCGAGCAGTACGGCGTCGCGGCCGTCCTCCTCCTGGAGCTGGACCTTGACGGTCTCCCGCAGCGACGTCGGGAGGTTCTTGCCGACGTAGTCGGCGCGGATCGGCAGTTCGCGGTGGCCTCTGTCGACGAGGACCGCGAGCTGGACGGCGCGGGGGCGGCCGAGGTCGCCGAGGGCGTCCAGGGCCGCGCGGATGGTGCGGCCGGAGAAGAGCACGTCGTCGACGAGGATGACCAGGCGGCCCTCGATGTCGTCGCCGGGGATCTCGGTGCGGCCGATCGCGCGGGCCGGCTTCAGCCGCAGGTCGTCGCGGTACATGGTGATGTCGAGGGAACCGACCGGGATCTTCGTACCGGTGATCTCTTCGAGCTTGGCGGCCAGCCGGCGGGCGAGGTGGACGCCGCGGGTGGGGATGCCGAGGAGCACCACGTCGTCGGCGCCCTTGGCGCGTTCGACGATCTCGTGGGCGATGCGGGTCAGTACCCGCGCGATGTCCTGGGTGTCCAGCACCGGACGCATGACATCGGAGCTCTGCTGGGTGTCCATGGGAAGGACCTCCTTCTCCGCCTCACGGGACGGACCTTAAAGGACGTCTGATGTTCGCGTTCCACCGTAGCAGGGAGCCGGCCCGGATCCGTCCACCGGGCACCGGCCGGGACCCCTCGTAAGTGGGGGTTGAAGAGCATTCGGCTTGACGCATCCAAGTAACGCTGCGTAACCTCACAGTGAGTTACCAGCCGCGCGGCGGAGCCGCTCGTGGTCATGCCGTCCATGTCGTCACAGCGTCACAGCGTCCGGGAGCGTTATGTCCAGCGAATACGCCAAACAGCTCGGGGCCAAGCTCCGCGCCATCCGCACCCAGCAGGGCCTCTCCCTCCACGGTGTCGAGGAGAAGTCCCAGGGCCGGTGGAAGGCCGTGGTGGTCGGTTCGTACGAGCGCGGGGACCGCGCCGTGACCGTCCAGCGCCTCGCCGAGCTGGCGGACTTCTACGGCGTGCCGGTGCAGGAACTCCTGCCGGGCACCACCCCGGGCGGAGCGGCCGAGCCGCCGCCGAAGCTGCGCCTGGACCTGGAGCGGCTGGCGGGCGTGCCCGCCGAGAAGGCCGGCCCGCTCCAGCGTTACGCCGCGACGATCCAGAGCCAGCGCGGCGACTACAACGGCAAGGTGCT
Organism: Streptomyces sp. NPDC058279; assembly: GCF_042881255.1. Classification (NCBI taxonomy): domain Bacteria; kingdom Bacillati; phylum Actinomycetota; class Actinomycetes; order Kitasatosporales; family Streptomycetaceae; genus Streptomyces; species Streptomyces sp. NPDC058279. Next base: position 150,700 of record NZ_JBHVYA010000003.1, read on the forward strand.
CTCGATCCGCCAGGACGACCTGCGCACCCTCGCGGTCATCTACGACCAGTCCCCCTCGGTCCTGACCGAGCAGCTCATCAGCTGGGGCGTGCTCGACGCGGACGCCCGGCGCGCCGTGGCCCACGAGGACATCTAGCCCCACCCGGACGTACGCGTCCCACCGGGCCCAGGCCCAGCAGAAACGTTACCGGCGGGTGCCGGACCCCCAGGGGTCCGGCACCCGCCGTCGTGCGTGGTGCGCCGGTGTACGCCCGCGCACGAACGGAGGGCCCGCGACGCCGTGAAGCGTCGCGGGCCCTCCGTTTCGACCGGTCCGCCGCGAACTACTCGCGGCGCAGACTCGGCTTGAGGTCCTTGAACCGGCCCAAGAGCCCATTCACGAACGAGGGCGACTCGTCCGTGGAGAACTCCTTGGCCAGCTGGACGGCCTCGTCGATCGCCACGGCGTCCGGGGTGTCGTCCACCCAGATCAGCTCGTACGCGCCGAGTCGCACGATGTTCCGGTCCACGACCGGCATGCGGTCGAGGTCCCAGTCCACGGCGTAGGTGACGATCAGGTCGTCGATGCGGTTCACCTTGTCGGCGTACCCCTCGACAAGATCCATCGTGAAGGCGTTGACCGGCGGCTGCCGGTCGTCCGACCGCGCGTGGCGGATCCAGTCCGCGAGGACCTCGCGCACGGGCACGCCGCGCTGATCGGCCTCGAAGAGGATCTGGAAAGCGCGCTTTCGCGCGTTGCTCCGGGCAGCCACGGTTAGCTGTTCACCCGGCCGAGGTAGTCGCTGGTGCGGGTGTCGACCTTGATCTTCTCACCGGTGCTGACGAAGAGCGGGACCTGGATCTCGTGACCCGTCTCCAGCGTCGCCGGCTTGGTGCCACCGGTGGAGCGGTCGCCCTGGACGCCCGGGTCCGTGTGCTGGATGACCAGCTCGACGGCGGCCGGGAGCTCGACGTAGAGCACCTCGCCCTCGTGGCGGGCCACGGAGGCGGTGAAGCCCTCGATGAGGAAGTTGGCGGCGTCGCCGACGACCTTGCGGTCGACCATCAGCTGGTCGTAGGTCTCCATGTCCATGAAGACGAAGTACTCGCCGTCCATGTACGAGAACTGCATGTCACGGCGGTCGATGGTGGCCGTCTCGACCTTGGTGCCGGCGTTGAAGGTCTTGTCGACGACCTTGCCGGAGAGCACGTGCTTGAGCTTGGTACGCACGAAGGCCGGGCCCTTGCCGGGCTTGACGTGCTGGAACTCGACGACGGACCAGAGCTGGCCCCCGTCGAGCTTCAGCACCATGCCGTTCTTGAGGTCGTTCGTGGAAGCCACGGTTGCGGAATCTCCTGCACTGGAAGACCACGGGTGCGCGCACAGCCCGGTCGAGCGGGCTACAGCGCGAGCAGTTCCTTGGTCGTAATGGTGAGTAGCTCTGGACCGCCGTCCGCCTCGGGGCGTACGACGAGCGTGTCATCGATCCGGACACCTCCCCGGCCCGGGAGGTGAACCCCCGGTTCGACGGTGACCGGCACGCAAGCGTCCAGTTTACCCATGGCCGTAGGTGCAAGCTGCGGGTCCTCGTCGATTTCGAGGCCCACACCGTGTCCGGTGGACGCGGCCAGCGCCTCGCCGTGGCCCCCGGAGTCCACCACGGAGCGCGCCGCGTGGTCGACGTCGCGGTAGGCGGCGCCCGGCACGAGGGCCTCCCGGCCGGCCCGCTGGGCGGCGAAGACGAGGTCGTACAGCTCGATCTGCCAGGCGGCCGGGGTGGTGCCGATCACGAACGTACGGCCGATCTCGCAGCGGTAACCCCGGTAGTTCGCGCCCAGGCACACCGAGAGGAAGTCGCCCTCCTCGACCCGGCGGTCGGAGGGCCGGTGGCGGGAACGGCCGGAGTGGGGGCCCGTGCCGACGGAGGTGGGGAAGGCGGGGCCGTCCGCCCCGTGGTCGACCAGGCGCCGTTCCAGCTCCAGTGCGAGGTGGCGTTCGGTGCGGCCGACGAGGATCGACTCCAAGAGCTCGCCGAGGGCCTGGTCGGCGATCTCGGCGGCGATCCGCAGGCAGGCGATCTCCTCCTCGTCCTTGACGAGACGCAGCTGTTCGACGGCGAGCCCGAGGTCCACCAGGCGCAGCTTCGGCGCGACGGAGTGCAGGGCCCGGTGGCGGCCGACGGTGAGGTGGTGCTCCTCGACGGCGAGGGAGTCGGCCCGTACGGAGGCGGCCAGGTCGGCGGCGGCCACCGCGGGGTCCCCTCCGGGGACGCCGAGGACCGTGACGCGCAGCCGCTCGTCGAGGCGGCCCTCGTCGTTCTCGCCGGTCGGCGCACCGCCGCAGAACAGCGCGTCCTCGGTCGGACCGACCAGCAGGACGGCTCCCGGCGGGGAGGCGCCGGTGAGGTAGCGGACGTTCGCCGGACGCGTGATCAGCGCGGCGGCGTTGCCCGCGGCGGCGCAGCGGTCGCGAAGCAGGGCCCGACGGGCCGCGTACACGTCTGACATGTATTCGAGCGTACGAGCGCACCGCCGATCCGGCCTGGCGAGAGCCGCCGTCCGGGGGCCGTGGACCGTCCGGTGGCCGTGGGCACGCACCGGGCCGTCAGTGGGCGGGCGGACCGATGACGCGGGCCAGGGTCTCGTCCAGCGCGCGCGCCGTGCCCTCCACGTCCAGCTGGGAGTTGTCGATGATCGGCAGGCCCGACCCGTACCAGCCGGCCATCCGCCCGTGGATCCGGGCGACCTCCTCGTCGGAGAGCCTGCGGTTCCCGGACCGGGCCGCGTTGCGCTCCAGGACGACCTCCAGGCCGGGCAGCAGGACGACCGGCAGCAGGGCGGGGCCCACGTGCCGCTTCCAGCCGCCGAGCCCCACCACGGGCCGGTCCGGGAAGACGGCGTCGTCCAGGATGCAGGAGATGCCGTTCGCCAGGAAGTTGCGGGCGGCGAAGCCGCAGGTGCGGCGGGCGAGGCGGTACTGGGCCTCGGAGTGGTCGTTCCAGCCCGCCTGGGGGTCCGCGAAGCCCGAGCAGACCCATTCCCGGACGTCGTCGAGGCTGACGTGGGCGGTCGGCACCGGCCGGGTGGCGGCCCAGTGCCGGGCGACGGTCGTCTTGCCCGCGCCGGCCGGGCCGATCAACAGCACCGCGAGGGTGGCCGCGCCGGTCCCGGGGGCGACGGCGGGTGGCAGCGGGATGTGCCCGGTGGCGTCCTGCCCGGGCGCCTGCGCGGGCGGCGGCGGAACGTATCCGCCGGGCTCCGGCGCCGGGAGCCGGGCGGCCGGCGGCTGCCCGGTTCCGGGCCAGCCCTGCGCCGGGGGTATGGGCGGCTGCGGGGGCGCCTGCGGATGCTGTCCCGACTGCCCCCAGCCGCCGCCCCCCACTCCTTGCTGCATCCGCTGCCACTCCGTCTCGTTCCGGCACTGATGCGAGAACGTTATCTGACCGCGGACGGCCTCCCGGCCACCCCCGCGCGCCGAAAGCGCGCCGGGCGGCCGGGAGGATCAGGCGTCGACCTCGTCCGCCAGCGCCCGCAGCGCCAGCCGGTACGAGCCCAGGCCGAAGCCCGCCACCGTCCCCGTGGCCACCGAGGCGATGACCGACGTGTGCCGGAACTCCTCGCGGGCGTACGGGTTGGAGATGTGCACCTCGATCAGCGGGGCGGTGCGCTGCGCGGCCGCGTCCCGCATGGCGTACGAGTAGTGCGTGAAGGCACCCGGGTTGATCACGACCGGGACCTTGCCGTCGGCCGCCTCGTGCAGCCAGCGCACCAGCTCGCCCTCGTCGTTGGTCTCGCGGACCTCGACGTCGAAGCCGAGTTCCGCGCCCACCGTCCGGCAGCTCTCCACCAGCCCGGCGTACGAGGTGGCCCCGTACACGTCGGGCTCGCGCGAGCCGAGCCGGCCCAGGTTCGGGCCGTTCAGGACCAGGACGCGCCGGCTCACGCGGCGACCTCGCCGAAGGCGGCGAACAGCACCGCCGGGTCCGGGCCCTCCAGCACCGTCGGCTTGGCCAGTCCGTCGAGCACGATGAAGCGCAGCAGGTCACCGCGGGACTTCTTGTCGAGCTTCATCGTCTCCAGCAGCTTGGGCCACTGGTCGCCCCGGTAGGTCAGCGGCAGCCCGACGGACGCGAGCACCGCCTTGTGCCGGTCCGCGGTCGCGTCGTCCAGCCGGCCCGCGAGCCGGCCGAGTTCGGCGGCGAACACCATGCCGACGGAGACGGCGGCGCCGTGGCGCCACTTGTAGCGCTCGTTCTTCTCGATGGCGTGCGCCAGCGTGTGGCCGTAGTTGAGGATCTCCCGCAGCCCGGCTTCCTTGAGGTCGCTGGAGACCACGTCGGCCTTGACCTGGATGGAGCGGCGGATCAGCTCGGCGGTGTGCGGGCCGGCGGGCGTGCGGGCCGCCTCGGGGTCCGCCTCGATCAGGTCGAGGATCACCGGGTCCGAGATGAAACCGGCCTTGATGATCTCCGCGAGGCCGCTGACGTAGTCGTGGACCGGCAGCGAGTCCAGGGCCGCGAGGTCGCAGAGCACACCGGCCGGCGGGTGGAAGGCGCCGACGAGGTTCTTGCCCTCGGCGGTGTTGATGCCGGTCTTGCCGCCGACGGCCGCGTCCACCATGGCCAGCACGGTGGTCGGCACCGCGATCCAGCGCACGCCGCGCAGCCAGCTCGCCGCGACGAAGCCCGCGAGGTCGGTGGTGGCACCGCCGCCCACGCCCACGATCACGTCGGTGCGGGTGAACCCGGACTGCCCGAGCGCCTTCCAGCAGTACGCCGCGACCTCTACGGTCTTGGCCTCCTCCGCGTTCGGCACCTGGATGGCGACGGCCTCGTAGCCCTGCGCCGCCAGGTCGTCCCGCAGCGCCTCACCCGTCGAGGCCAGCGCCTCGGGGTGGATGACGGCCACGCGCCGGGCCTTCGTACCGATCAGCGCGCCGAGCTCGCCGAGCAGTTGCCGGCCGACCAGCACGTCGTACGGCGCGTGTCCCGCGCTGCCGCCGACGTTGATCCGCGTCACCTGGTCTGTCATACGTCCTTCAACTCCAGAGCGTCGAGGACCGCCTGGGCGACCTCTTCGGGGGTGCGGTCGTCGGTGGTCACCACGACACGCGCGACTTCGGTGTACAGGTGGCGGCGGGCGTCCATCAGCTCGCGCCACTGGCGGCGCGGGTTGACGGCGAGCAGCGGGCGCGCGGCGCCCAGGCCGACGCGCCGTACCGCTTCCTCGACGTCCATCGACAGGTACGCCACGGGCAGGCCGGCGAGCAGTTCTCGGGTACCGGCGTCGAGGATCGCCCCGCCGCCGAGCGCGAGGACTCCGTCGTGCTCGGCGACGGCGGCCGCGACCGCCCGCCGCTCCAGCTCACGGAAGTACGGCTCGCCCTCGTCGACGAAGATGTCGGCGATCTCGCGGCCCTGGGCCGCGACGATGTCGGCGTCCGTGTCCCGGTAGGGGACGCCGAGCCGCTCGGCGAGGAGTCCACCCACCGTGGACTTGCCGGACCCCATGGGCCCGACGAGGACGATCAGGGGCCCGCCGGTCACCGGATCTGCAGGTTGTCGAGGTACGAACGGACGTTGCGACGGGTCTCCGGGACGGAGTCGCCGCCGAACTTCTCCACGACCGCGTCCGCGAGCACGAGCGCGACCATGGCCTCGGCGACGATGCCGGCGGCCGGGACGGCGCAGACGTCGGAGCGCTGGTGGTGGGCGACGGTCGCCTCGCCGGTGGCGACGTCGACGGTGGCGAGCGCGCGCGGCACCGTCGCGATGGGCTTCATGGCGGCGCGCACGCGCAGCAGCTCGCCGGTGGTCAGGCCGCCCTCGGTGCCGCCGGAGCGGCCGGTGGTGCGCTTGAGTCCCTCGGGGGTGCCGACGATCTCGTCGTGGGCCTGCGAGCCGGGCACGCGGGCCAGCTCGAAGCCGTCGCCTACCTCGACGCCCTTGATGGCCTGGATGCCCATGAGCGCGGCCGCGAGGCGCGCGTCGAGGCGGCGGTCCCAGTGCACGTGCGAGCCGAGGCCGACGGGCACCCCGTACGCGAGCACCTCCACGACGCCGCCGAGGGTGTCGCCGTCCTTGTGGGCCTGGTCGATCTCGGCCACCATCGCCTTCGAGGCGTCCGCGTCGAGGCAGCGCACCGGGTCGGCGTCGAGCTTCTCGACGTCGGCGGGGGTGGGGTAGACCCCGTACGGGGCCTTGGCGGAGGCCAGTTCGACCACGTGGGAGACGATCTCGATGCCGGCGGTCTCCTTGATGAAGGACCGGGCGATCGCGCCGAGGGCCACGCGGGCCGCCGTCTCCCGGGCGCTGGCGCGCTCCAGGATCGGGCGGGCCTCGTCGAAGCCGTACTTCTGCATGCCGGCGAGGTCGGCGTGGCCGGGGCGCGGGCGGGTCAGCGGCGCGTTACGGCCGGTGTCCTTGAGGAGGGAGGGGTCCACCGGGTCGGCCGACATGACCGTCTCCCACTTGGGCCACTCGGTGTTGCCCACCATCACCGCGATCGGGGATCCGAGGGAGAGCCCGTGGCGGACGCCGCCGAGGAAGGTGATCTCGTCCTGCTCGAACTTCATCCGGGCACCGCGGCCATAGCCGAGTCGGCGCCTGGCCAGGTGGTCGGCCACCAGCTCGGTGGTGACGGGGACGCCGGCGGGAAGGCCCTCCAGCGTCGCCACCAGGGCCGGTCCGTGCGACTCTCCCGCGGTCAGCCAACGCAACCTGCTCAACGATGCTCCTCATGCTCGCGCCTGGTACAGCCACGGCGCGATCTGGGTGCGCGGCCCGGACCCGCCGTACCCGATCCTCCCACGTCCGCACCCGTACACCGCGCTCCGGTCCAGCTATCGGACGGCCGTCCCACGCCGGCGCCACCACTGGAAACCCTCCCAGAGGGCCGCGGCGGCCGAGAGGGAGCCAATGGTCCACTTCGCCCAGGCCGGAAGCGTACCGAGCATGACCTTGGCGAACACCACGACGCCGTACGCCGCGTCCCATTTGGATGCCAGTACCTGACCGGTCCCGATCACGTCCACGCGAACCCCCTCAGCGGGCGGCGAGGGCGCGTTCGCCGGCAGTGCGCATGGCGGCGAGGGGGCCCGGGGTGCGGCCGGTCATCTGCTCGACCTGGAGCACCGCCTGGTGGACGAGCAGGTCGAGGCCGCCGACCAGGGCGCCGCCGCGGCCGGACCAGGCGGCGGCCAGCGCGGTGGGCCAGGGGTCGTACAGGACGTCGAACAGGGTGCCGGGGGCGGTGGGTACGGCGGGGGCCAGCTCGTCCGTGGCGCCGGCCGGGGTGGTGGCGACGACCAGCGGCGCCGCCAGCGCCTCGGCCGCGCGCGACCAGTCGGCGGTGCGGACGTCGACGCCGAGTCGCTCGCCCCACTGCCGCATCTCGTCGGCCCGGGCGCGGGAGCGGACGTACGCGGTGACCTCGCCGGTACAGATCCGCGCGAGCGCGGCCAGCGCCGAGGAGGCGGTGGCGCCGGCGCCGAGGATGGCGGCGGCCGGGACCTTCTCGACGCCGCGTTCGTGCAGCGCGGCCACGATGCCGGGGATGTCGGTGTTGTCGCCGAGCCGGCGGCCGTCCTCGGTGCAGACGACGGTGTTGACGGCCTCGACGGAGGCCGCAGTGTCACTGACGTCGTCGAGCAGCGGGATGACCGCCCGCTTGAGCGGCATGGTCAGCGACAGCCCGGCCCACTCCGGCCCGAGGTCGGCCATGAAGCCGGGCAGCGCAGCCTCGTCGATCTCGAACCGGTCGTAGGACCAGTCGGCGAGGCCGAGCTCCCGGTACGCGGCGCGGTGCAGCACCGGTGAGAGGGAGTGCTCGATGGGCGAACCCAGCACCGCGGCCCGCCGCACTGTCGGCTGCAATTGCGTCGCCCCTCTCGCGTGGGCCCCGCGTTTCCGCGCGGCCGGCCGGGCCTGCCCCGGGCGCGCAAAACAGTACCCCAGCCGCCGTACCGCGCGAACGACCGCCCGCGCCGCCCCCGGACGCGGGGTCCTGGGGCGGCGCGGGCGGGGTGCGGGCGGGGCCGCGGACGCGGGCCTACTGCCCGGTCTTCTGCCGCTCCTTCTCGTACTCCGCGCGGTTGCGGTTCTGTTCCTCGTTGGTCACCGCGTACAGGGTCTTCTCCTCGTTGACGGAGACGAAGTAGTACCAGGGGCCCGGCTCGGGGTTGATCGCGGCCCTGAGCGACTCGGCGCCCGGGTTGCCGATCGGACCGGCCGGCAGCCCGTGGACCTTGTACGTGTTGTACGGGTCGTCGATCTTGCGCAGGTCGTTGACGGACCCGATATCCAGGGTGCTCTGGCCCTTCATGTAGTTGACCGTGGAGTCGAAGTCCAGCAGACCGTACGTCTCCGTGTTGCCGGGCTTGAGGCGGTTGTAGACGACCCGGGCGATCTTGACGAAGTCGTGCGGGTACTTGCCCTCGGCCTGGACGAGGCTCGCGACGGTGACCAGTTCCAGCGGGCTCTTGAGACCCAGCTTGGCGGCCTGGCCCTTGACGTCGGCCTTCGTGTACTCGTCGTTCGCTCGCGCCACCATCTGCTTGAGCAGCGCGTCCGGCTTCGTGTCCTTGGTGAGGTCGTAGCGCGCCGGGTAGAGGAACCCTTCCAGCGGGTCCTTGATGTCCTTGTTGGAATTCGCCCATTCCGGCAGACCGAGGTTCTTGAACTCCTTGCCGGCGACGCTCTTCGTGGTGCCTTCCTGGAGGCCGAGCTTCTTGTCGATGGCGTCGTAGATCTGGACGTTGCGCCAGCCCTCCGCGACGGTCAGGACGTTCAGCTTCGAGGGGTCCGTCATCAGCGCGACGGCGGCGGCGGCGGACATCTTCTTCTTCAGCGGGTAGGTGCCCGGCTGGATGCCCTTGCCCTTGGGGGTGTTCGCGGCGGTGACGAACGCCTTGGCGCTCGCGACGACGCCGGCCTTCTGCAGGATGCTGCCCATCTGGCCGAGGGTGGCGCCCTTGGGGATCTCGACGTCGACCGTCTCTTCGAGGCCGGGGCCCGCGTAGTCCTCGCCCGGGCCGTACCGCTCCTTGATGAAGGTGTAGCCGTAGTACCCGCCACCGCCGAGGACGGCGGTGGCCACTACGGCCGCGACCAGACAGGACATGCCGCGGCGTCTGGGTTTGGCCTTCTTCGAACGGCCCGCGCGGCGGCCACCGCCGCCGGTGCGGCCGTCGTCGCCCTCGGGGAGCGCCGACTCCTCATCGGGGTCGTCGGTGAGGACGTCGGTGTCCCGGCTCCCCGGCTCCGGTTCCAGGTGGCGCCGGCTCGGGGGCACCGGCGGCGGGAACGCCTCCGGGGTGCCGTACAGGTCGGGGGCCTCGCCGGGGAAGCCGCCGCCGGTCTGTTGGGCGTAGGGGTCCGCCCCCGCGTACGGGTCCACCGGCGCGGGCGCGCCGGCGTACTCGTCCTGGCCGGTGTCCCACGGCCGGCCCCCGTACGCCGGCTGCGGCTGCGGCTGCGGCTGGTCGTTCGGCTGGTACTGCTGGTGCGGGAGGTAGCCCTCCTGCTGGTACTGCTGTTGCTGCTGGAACTGCTCCGGGTGCTGCTGGTACTGCTGCGGGTCCTGGAACTGGGGGTCCTGGTGCTGCGGCGCCTGCGCGTACTGCTCCTGCGGGTCACCGGCGTAAGGCATCTGACCCTGCTGGGCCGGATGCCCGTTCCACCCCTGGTCCCCGTACAAGGGGTCCTCGGGGTGCCACGGTTCGGGGGCGCGGCCCCGGCCATACTCAGTCATCGATCCCCTAGAGCCGCGAGACGGAGGCAGCGGCTCGACGCCACGGCACCCGGTTCCGCCTCTGAAGTGGTGGGCGACGGCTGTTCGAATGCCGTCACATCGCGCGGAACGTTACCGTATCGCGATCAGACAACCACTTCGACGCACTCACCGGGCGGATTACCTGATACCCGTTCGGTCTCAAGAGCGTTCTGAAGGATCACCACGGCGGCCGCCTGATCGATGACCGCCCGTCCCTTCTTCGCGTTCTTCCCGGAGGCCCGCAACCCCTGGGCGGCGGTGACCGTCGTCATCCGCTCGTCCACCAGACGGACCGTCACCGGCTTGATGCCCTTGGCGAGTTCGTTGGCGAAGACCCGCACCTTGGCCGCGGCCGGCCCCTCCCGCCCGCTGAGCGAGCGGGGAAGGCCGACCACGACTTCGAGCGGCTCGTACTCCTGCACGAGCTGCCGCAGCCGCCGGTGGGCGAACGGGATGTCCCGGCCGGGCACGGTTTCCACCGGTGTGGCCAGCACCCCGTCGGGGTCGCAGGAAGCGACCCCGATCCGGGCGTCCCCGACGTCGATGGCCAGTCGGCGGCCGCGGCGCAGCGTCATCGTCAGGCCGTCTCGGCCACGAGGCGCTCGACCGCGGCGATGGCCTCCGGCACGGCGGCCGGGTTCTGGCCGCCGCCCTGGGCCACGTCGGGCTTGCCGCCACCGCCGCCGCCGAGGGTCTTGGCGGCGGTGCGGACCAGGTCACCGGCCTTGAGACCGCGCTCGCGGGCGGCCTCGTTGGTGGCGATGACGGTCAGCGGCCGGTCGTTCGCCACGGCGAACAGGGCCACGACGGCCGGCCGGCCACCCTGTCCCGAGACCTGTCCGAGCCGTCCCCGCACGTCGAGGACCAGCTTGCGCAGGTCGTCGGCGCCGGTGCCGTCCGGTACCTGACCGACGACGAGCGCCACACCGCGGATGTCCTGGGCGTTCTCGGCGAGACCCGCGGCGGCCTGGAGGACCTTCTCCGCGCGGAACTTCTCGATCTCCTTCTCGGCGTCCTTCAGCTTGCCGAGCATGGAAGCGATCTTCTCCGGCAGCTCCTCGGGGCGGCCCTTGACCAGCTCCTGGAGCTGGGCGACGACCGTGTGCTCCTTGGCGAGGAAGTTGTACGCGTCCACGCCCACGAGGGCCTCGACGCGGCGCACGCCGGAGCCGATGGAGGACTCGCCGAGCAGCTTGACCAGACCGAGCTGGCTGGTGTTGCCGACGTGCGTACCGCCGCACAGCTCCTTGGAGAAGTCGCCGATGGTCACGACGCGCACGCGCTCGCCGTATTTCTCGCCGAACTCGGCGATGGCGCCCTGCTTCTTCGCCTCGTCGATGCTCATGATCTCGGCGGTGACGTCGAGCTCGCGGGAGAGCACGTCGTTGATCTTCTGCTCGACGTCGGTGAGGACCGAGCCGGGGACGGCGTTCGGCGAACCGAAGTCGAAGCGGAAGCGGCCGGGCGAGTTCTCCGAGCCGGCCTGGGCGGCCGTCGGGCCGAGGGCGTCGCGCAGGGCCTGGTGGGTCAGGTGCGTGGCGGAGTGGGCGCGGGCGATGGCCCGGCGGCGTCGGACGTCGATGGCGGCGTAGGCGGAGGCGCCCACGGTCACCTCGCCGACCTGCACCGATCCCTTGTGCACGGAGACACCGGGGACGGGCTGCTGGACGTCGCGGACCTCGATGACGGCGCCGGAGTCGAGCTTGATCCGACCCTGGTCGGCGAGCTGGCCGCCGCCCTCGGCGTAGAAGGGGGTGCGGTCCAGGACGACCTCGACCTCGTCGCCCTCAGAGGCGGCGGGCGCGGAGACGCCGTTGACCAGCAGGCCGACGATGGTGGACTCGCCCTGGGTGGTGGCGTAGCCGGTGAACTCGGTGGCGCCGGAGCCGTCGGCGATCTCCCGGTAGGCGGACATGTCCGCGTGGCCGGTCTTCTTGGCCTTGGCGTCGGCCTTGGCCCGGTCGCGCTGCTCCTGCATGAGGCGGCGGAAGCCGCTCTCGTCTACGGAGAGGCCCTGTTCGGCGGCCATCTCCAGGGTGAGGTCGATCGGGAAGCCCCAGGTGTCGTGGAGCAGGAACGCCTTGTCACCGGGGAGGACGGTGCCGCCGGCGGCCTTGGTCTCGCCGACCGCGGTGTCGAGGATGTTCGTGCCGCCCTTGATCGCCTTGAGGAAGGCGGCCTCTTCGGCGAGGGCGACGGTCTCGATGCGCTTGCGGTCGGTGACGAGCTCCGGGTACTGCTGCCCCATCGTGTTGATCACGACGTCCACGAGGTCGTGGACGACCGGGCCGGTGGCGCCCATGAGGCGCATGTTGCGGATGGCGCGGCGCATGATGCGGCGCAGCACGTAGCCGCGGCCCTCGTTGCCCGGGGTGACACCGTCGCCGATGAGCATCACGGAGGTGCGGATGTGGTCGGCGACCACGCGCATCGAGACGTCGGTGTCGTGCGCGGCGCCGTACCGGACGCCGGTCAGTTCGGTGGCCTTGTCCATGACCACGCGCAGGGTGTCGGTCTCGTACATGTTCCGCACGTCCTGCAGGATCATGGCGAGACGTTCGAGGCCGAGGCCGGTGTCGATGTTCTTCGACGGCAGGTCGCCGAGGATGGGGAAGTCTTCCTTCCCGTCGCCGGCGCCGCGCTCGTACTGCATGAAGACCAGGTTCCAGATCTCCACGTACCGCTCGTCGTTGACGGCCGGGCCGCCCTCGACACCGAACTCGGGGCCGCGGTCGTAGTTGATCTCGGAGCACGGGCCGCAGGGTCCGGGGACGCCCATGGACCAGAAGTTGTCCTTCTTGCCCAGGCGCTGGATCCGCTCGGCGGGGACGCCGATCTTCTCGCGCCAGATCTGCTCGGCCTCGTCGTCGTCGAGGTAGACGGTGATCCACAGCTTCTCGGGCTCCAGGCCGTAGCCGCCGTCCGCCACGGAGCTGGTCAGCAGCTCCCAGGCGTACGTGATGGCGCCTTCCTTGAAGTAGTCGCCGAAGGAGAAGTTGCCGCACATCTGGAAGAACGTGCCGTGGCGGGTGGTCTTGCCGACCTCTTCGATGTCCGGCGTACGGACGCACTTCTGCACGCTGGTGGCCCGGGGGGCCGGGGGCTTGGTCTCGCCGAGGAAGTACGGCTTGAAGGGGACCATGCCGGCGTTGACCAGCAGCAGAGTCGGGTCGTCCGCGATGAGCGACGCCGAAGGGACAACGGTGTGACCGCGCTCCTCGAAGAAGCTCAGCCAGCGGCGGCGGATTTCAGCCGACTCCATCAGTGGTCCTCATTCCGGTTGTACGAGAGTTTCGGGCGGTGGGTGGTCTGGTCGTGCGGGTCGAGCGCGACGGCCCGCGTCCGCCGCGGCCCGGGCAAGGCGGTGACGTTGCCGGTCAGGGCCGGCGTGTCGACGTCCTGGTGCAGTCCCAGTGCGTCGTTCAGCTCTTCCTCGCGCTGCGTCATTCCCGCCTTGACGTCCAGGGCGAAGTCCTTGAGGCGGTGGCCCGCCTCGACGGCCTTGTCGGCGGCTTGCGCGGCGAGGCTCTCCGGGGTCAGCTTCTTGAGCTGCCGGTTGACCTTGGTGGTGGCCCATACGCCGGCGGCCGCGCCGGCGGTGAACCAGAAGGCTCGGCGGAACATCGGAGGTCTCAGCCCTTCTGCTTCCGGCGCCGGGCGCCCGGCACCGTACGGCCGACGATCACAGTGCGTCGGGGGGTCTTGGTGGGCCCGGCGTCGGTCCGGCCCAGGGCCTTGCGCACGCCGTAGCCGAAGGCGGCGACCTTGACCAGCGGGCCGCCGAAGGTGGAGGCCACGGTCGAGGACAGGGCGGAGGCGTTGGAGGTGACCTCCTGGACGTCGCTCGCGATCGCGTCGACCCGGTCGAGCTGGGTGCGGGCGGAGCGCACGGTCGTGGAGGCGTCGGCCAGCAGCGGGACGGCCTGTTCGGTCACGTCCGCCACGAGCTTGGTGGTCGCCTTGAGCACCTGGGCCAGTCTCGCCAGGGCCACGGCGAGGAAGGAGACCAGGATGGCCCAGAAGACGGCCACGAGAATCCCGGCCACCTCTCCACCGGACACGTTCGCACCGCTCTCTGCACGTTGATCACTGCGTATGAAAAGTCTTCTCCGACCCTATCGCGCCGGAGATCCCCGGCCGTACCGGAATACCGGCCCCGGCCGGGAAAGCAGGAAGCCCGCCGGCTCCCCCGAGGGGGAACCGGCGGGCTGACCAGCCTGTGAGGCTACGACCGCCGGAAGATCAGCGGGCGTAGTACTCGACGACGAGCTGCTCGTCGCAGATGACCGGGATTTCCTTGCGGTTCGGGTCGCGGTCCAGGCGGAAGGCCAGGGCCTTCAGGTTGACCTGCAGGTAACGAGGGGTCTCGCCCTCACCCGCGTAGCCACCCTCACGGGCAACCTGGAACGGAACCTTCTCGCGGCTGCGCTCGCGCACCGTGATCACGTCGTCCGGGCGGACGCGGAACGACGGCTTGTCGACCTTGGCACCGTTGACCTCGATGTGGCCGTGAACGACCATCTGGCGGGCCTGGTAGATGGTGCGGGCGATGCCCGAACGCAGGACCAGGGCGTCGAGGCGACGCTCGAGCTCGACGACCAGCGCCTCGCCCGTCTTGCCTTCGGCCTTCTTGGCGCGGTCGTAGGCGCGAGCCATCTGACGCTCAGAGATGTCGTACTGGGCGCGCAGACGCTGCTTCTCGAGCAGACGAACCTTGTAGTCCGAGTTCTGCTTGCGGCCACGGCCGTGCTCGCCCGGCGGGTAGGGGCGGGCCTCGAAGTACTTGACGGCCTTCGGGGTCAGCGCAATGCCGAGGGCACGCGACTTCTTGACCTTGGGTCGCTTCTGGTTCACGTGGAACCTACCTCCATGTAGTTCAGGTGAGGCTTACCGTAACGAGGAGGACGTAATGTCTCGACCACATGGGATCCCCCTGCCCAGTGCGCATCGAAGTTCGGGTTCCAACGAAACGGAATCCGCTTTCGACGACGTTAAGCAAGGTCAGCCGCGTCCCAGGGAAGGCGTTCGGCAGCTCACCGGAGCCGAACGCGTACGAACCCTCGTAGAGTCCAACGCCTCAGTATCCCCCACGTCGCCGGATGCTCCTGACATCCAGGAGCCGGCGCAGCGCGGGACAGGAGAGCCGGCCGCTTGGCCGTCACCCCGGACGGGGGCGCGATCCTCCTTGTTCCCAAGGACTCCGCGGCTGCCGGGGCAGCCGCACACGCCCAGGATCCCGGCTGCCTCACAGTGATCGAGATCACGGGTACGGCGCCGGTGTCCGTGGACCATCGTATCCGAGGCCGCGGTGGGCGCGGATCCACCCTCCGGGGTCAGCCGCGCTCGCCGCGCAGGCGTTCGCGGACCTTCTCCACCACGTCCGCGTACCGCGCCTCCGCCCCGTAGCGCGTCGGCTCGTAGTACCGCTTGTCCTTGACCGCGTCCGGCGCGTACTGCTGGGCGGCGATCGCGCCCGGCACGTCGTGCGGGTAGACGTACCCCACCGCGTGGCCGAGCTTGGCCGCGCCCTTGTAGTGGCCGTCCCGCAGGTGCGCCGGGACCGCGCCGGCCAGTCCCGCCCGTACGTCCGCCAGGGCCGCGCCGATCGCCGTCGTCGCGGTGTTCGACTTGGGGGCCAGCGCCAGGGCGATCGTCACGTGCGACAGGGTCAGCGCCGCCTCCGGGAAGCCGATCATGGCCACCGCCTGCGCCGCCGCGACCGCTAGCGGCAGGGCCGTGGGGTCCGCCAGCCCGATGTCCTCGCTCGCGGAGATCATCAGGCGCCGCGCGATGAACCGGGGGTCCTCCCCCGCCTCGATCATCCGGGCCAGGTAGTGCAGCGCCGCGTCCACGTCCGAGCCCCGGATCGACTTGATCAGCGCACTCGCCACGTCGTAGTGCTGGTCGCCGTCCCGGTCGTAGGTGACGGCGGCGCGGTCGACTGCCTCCTCCATCGTCTGCAGGGTGATCTCGGGCTCGCCCTTGGCGATCGCCGACCCGGCCCCCGCCTCCAGCGCGGTCAGCGCCCGGCGGGCGTCACCGCCGGCGATGCGCAGCAGGTGCGCCTCGGCGTCGGCCGGCAGGGTCACCGCCCCGCCCAGTCCCCGCTCCTCGGTGAGCGCCCGCCGCAGCAGCGCGCGCAGGTCGTCGTCCGTCAGCGGCTCCAGCGTCAGCAGCAGGGAGCGCGAGAGCAGCGGCGAGATGATCGAGAAGTACGGGTTCTCGGTGGTCGCCGCGATGAGGGTCACCCAGCGGTTCTCGACGGCCGGGAGCAGCGAGTCCTGCTGCGCCTTGCTGAACCGGTGGATCTCGTCCAGGAAGAGGACGGTCTCCTTGCCGTAACCGCCGGCCGCCCGCCGGGCGCCCTCGATGACGGCGCGCACCTCCTTGACGCCCGCGGTGATCGCCGACAGTTCCACGAACCGCTTCTGCGTCGCCTGGCTGACCACGTAGGCGAGGGTGGTCTTCCCGGTGCCGGGCGGACCCCACAGGATCACCGAGGAGGCGCCCGCCGGTCCGCCGGCGCCTTCCCCGACCAACCGCCGCAGCGGGGCCCCGGGTTTGAGCAGGTGCTGCTGGCCCACGACTTCGTCCAGGGTGCGCGGGCGCATCCGGACGGCGAGGGGCGAGGCGGACGGGTCCTTCTCCTGGCGGTCCTCGGCGGCGGCGGTGAAGAGATCTGGTTCCACACGGGAAGCCTATGCGAGGCCACCGACAGCCGAGGGGGCCGTCAGGAGGTCCAGAAGTCCCACCAGCGGGTCAGGATCAGCATCCCGATGATCCCGACGTGCAGGACGGGCAGCACCCAGGGGAACTCGTCGAGGAAGCCGCGCAGCCATCCCGGGGCCGGCAGCATCCGGGTGCGCACGTTGTGGGCCGTGACGTACCAGAACATGAAGATCGTGGCGACCCAGGCGAGGCAGCACCACAGGCACAGCGAGTTGATGTGGTAGAGCGACTGGTACATCAGCCAGGTGCAGAAGCCGACGCCGAACAGCATGCCCGCGTTGAGGGTGAGCCAGTACCAGCGGCGAAAGCGCGCCCCGGCCAGCATGCTCATGCCGACGCAGATCACGATCCCGTAGGCGACGAGGCCGAGCATCGGGTTCGGGAACCCGAAGACGGCGGCCTGTTCGCTCTTCATGATGTTGCCGCAGGAGACGATCGGGTTCAGGCTGCAGCCCGGCGTGAAGTTCGGGTCCTCCAGCAGCTTGAACTTGTCGATGGTGATCACCCAGGCGGCCAGCAGCCCCGCCGCGCCGGTGATCACCAAGAGCAGCGCCAGGGCCCGGCTGCCGCCGAAGGTCCGGGCGGTGTCCGCTTCAGCGCCTGTTGTCGTCATCCCGCCCGCTCCACATCTGCAAGGTCATCAAGCACCGGCCATTGTGCCGTACGGGGCCGCTCCCGGGCCGTTCGTTGCGGATAAGGACCGATCCACGGGCCGCCGACGACGAGGGGGCGGGGCCGGGGACGCTCCCCCGGCCCGCCCCCTCGGGACGGCAGCGGTCAGGCCAGCTTGGCCCGCAGCACCTCGACCACCTCGGCCACGGCCACCGGGCTCTGTTCCCCGGACTCCATGTCCTTGAGCTGCACCACGCCCTCGGCCAGGTCCCGGTCGCCCGCGACGATCGCGAAGCGGGCGCCCGAGCGGTTGGCGTCCTTCATGGCGCCCTTGAGGCCCTTGCCCCCGTACGAGATGTCGGCCGCGACCCCCGCCCGGCGCAACTCGGTGACCAGCCCGAAGAGCACCGGCTTCGCCTCGCCGAGGGCCACCGCGAACACCGACGTGGCGGGCGGGATGTCCAGCTCGATGCCCTCGGCCTCCAGCGCGAGCACCGTGCGGTCCACACCGAGCGCCCAGCCCACCGACGGCAGCGCCGGTCCGCCGATCATCTCGGACAGTCCGTCGTAGCGTCCGCCGCCGCCGACCGCGGACTGCGAGCCGAGACCGTCGTGCACGAACTCGAAGGTGGTGCGCGTGTAGTAGTCCAGCCCGCGCACCAGCTTCTCGTCGTCCTCGAAGGCGACGCCGGCCGCCGTGACCAGCGTCCGCACCTCCTCGTGGTACGCCTTGCAGGCGTCGCACAGGTAATCGCGGAGCAGCGGCGCCCCGGTGAGCTGCTTCTGCACCTCGGGCCGCTTGTCGTCCAGGACGCGCAGCGGGTTGATCTCGGCCCGGCGCACGGTCTCCTCGTCCAGGTCCAGCCCGCGCAGGAAGGACTGGAGCGCCTCCCGGTACACCGGGCGGCACTCCTTGTCGCCCAGCGAGTTCAGCAGGATCCGGAAGTCACGCAGCCCGAGCGTGCGGTACGCCTGGTCGGCCAGGATGATCAGCTCGGCGTCCAGCGCCGGGTCCTCGGCGCCGATGGCCTCGGCGCCGACCTGCGAGAAGTGGCGGTAGCGGCCCTTCTGCGGACGCTCGTAGCGGTAGTACGAGCCCGAGTACCAGAGCTTGACCGGCAGGCCGCCGGCCTTGTGCAGGTTGGCCTCCAGGGCCGCGCGCAGCACGGACGCCGTTCCCTCCGGGCGCAGCGCGAGGTTCGCGCCGCCCTTCGTGGTGAGGGTGTACATCTCCTTGGTGACGATGTCGGTGGACTCACCGACACCGCGGGCGAACAGGTCGACGTCCTCGAAGCCCGGCGTCTCGACGTACCCGTAGCCGGAGGTGCGCAGGGGGCCGGAGATGGCGTCCCGGACGGCCAGGTACTTCGCCGAGTACGGCGGGATCAGGTCGTAGGTGCCCTTGGGGGCCTTGAAGGTGCTCACGGAAGTCTCGTCACATTCCTCGTCGTGGGGCGGCTGCGCCGTCCCCCAGGCCGGCGGCGACGTCCCGCAGGTACGGGTTGGTCGCGCGCTCACGGCCGATGGTGGTCTGGGGACCGTGGCCGGACAGCACCACCGTCGAGTCGTCCAGCGGCAGGCACACGCGGGCCAGCGAGCGGAGCATCTCGGCGTGGGAGCCGCCGGGCAGGTCGGTGCGTCCGATGGAGCCGGCGAAGAGCAGGTCGCCCGAGAAGAACACCGACGGGATGTCGGCCGCCTCGGGCATCCGGAAGGTCACCGACCCCTTGGTATGCCCGGGCGCGTGGGCCACCGAGAAGTCCATCCCGGCCAGCTTCAGGTCCGCCCCGTCGGTCAGCTCGCGGACGTCGTCCGGTTCGCCGATCGTCAGCTCGCCCATGAGCGGCATCCCGATGGAGCGGCCGAGCGCCTTCTCCGGGTCGCTCATCATGTAGCGGTCCTGGGGGTGGATCCAGGCCGGAACGTCGTGTGCTCCGCACACCGGGACCACCGAGGCCACATGATCGATGTGGCCGTGGGTGAGGACGACCGCGACGGGCTTGAGCCGGTGCTTGCGCAACGTCTCCTCGACGCCCTGGGTGGCCTGGTGGCCCGGGTCGATGACGACGCACTCCTCACCGGCGGCGGGGGCGACCACATAGCAGTTGGTCCCCCAGGCACCTGCGGGGAACCCGGCAATCAGCACGTTCGTCCTCAATCGTCGTCCGGCGGGAGCTCGGGCGGCGCGCACGGAGCGCGATGCCGCTGCTCAGAGCCTACCGGCGCGGCTCGTGACACAGCGAACCCATATACGGTACGGCCTAACCCAGCCCGGACAGCGGTACCAGAGACGTACAAGGAGACGACCGGTGGTCAGCAGCGATCAGCGTCGGCGACAGCTCGCCAGGGAGAAGTACGAACGCCAGCAGAAGCGGCGGGCGGAGGCCCGGCAGAAGGCGCGCCGCCGCGCGGCGGTGGTCGGCGCGGTCGTGGCCGTCGTGGTCGCGACGCTGGTCGGTCTCGTGGCGGGCGGTGTCTTCGACTCGAAGGACAAGAAGCCCGAGGCGTCGGCCACCCCCTCGCCGGCCGCCTCCCCGACCCCCAAGCAGTCGCCCCCGGCGATGGCGATCGACGACAAGGCGAAGTACACCTTCGCGCTCAAGACGAGCGCGGGCGACGTGACGTTCGAGATGGACGCGGCGAAGACGCCGCAGACGGTCAACTCGTTCAAGTCGCTCGCCGACAAGGGCTTCTTCGACAACACCAAGTGTCACCGCCTGGTGACCGGCGGCATCTTCGTGCTCCAGTGCGGTGACCCGCAGGGCACCGGCATGGGCGGCCCCGGCTACACCATCCCGGACGAGAACCTGGACGCCCTGGGCAAGCCGAACGACCAGGGTCAGGTGATCTACCCGGCGGGCACGGTGGCGATGGCGAACACGGGGCAGCCCGGGACCGGTGGCAGCCAGTTCTTCCTGGTCTACAAGGACAGCCCGCTGGCTCCCTCGTACACGCCCTTCGGCAAGATCGACGCGGCCGGTCTCAAGGTCGTGGAGGACATCGCGAAGGCGGGGACGGCCGACGGGGCGCAGGACGGCGCCCCCAAGAACCCGGTGACCATCGAGAAGGGCACCGTCACCAAGAACTGACCGGGATCGGGTAGCGGGGGCCGGTCACGGCCGGCCTCCGCCCGTGCGTCGATATTGCGTCGTGCGGGATGCGGACAGCCGGCCCGGCGGTCGCCTATGTTGGCGTTGTGCAGGGCGGGCGCGGCCCGCCCCAGGAAACTGTGGACGATGCCCGGGGGTGAACCCCTCGCGAGGCATCAGGTGGAGGAGGCGCTGTGAGCAGCGACCCGTGGGGCCGAGTCGACGAGACCGGCACCGTGTACGTGCGTACTGCCGAGGGCGAGCAGGTCGTCGGCTCTTGGCAGGCGGGCACCCCTGAGGAGGCCCTGGCCTACTTCGAGCGCAAGTACGAGGGCCTGGTGGTCGAGATCGGCCTCCTCGAACGGCGGGTGCGGACCACCGATCTGTCCGCCAAGGACGCGCAGACGGCGATCGACCACCTGCGCACGCAGGTGGACGAGCACCACGCCGTGGGCGACCTCGACGCGCTGCGCGTGCGGCTGGACAAGCTGGTCGCGACGGTGGAGTCGCGGCGCGAGGAGCGCAAGGTCCAGAAGGCCAAGCAGGCGGACGAGGCTCGGGCGGCCAAGGACGCGCTGGTCACCGAGGCCGAGCAGCTGGCGCAGAGCGACCAGTGGCGCAGCGCGGGCGAGCGGCTGCGCGCCCTGGTGGACATCTGGAAGGGGCTGCCCCGGCTCGACCGCAAGTCGGACGACGAGCTGTGGCACCGCTTCTCGCACGCCCGCTCGGCGTTCTCCAAGCGCCGCAAGGCGCACTTCGCCTCGCTGGACGCGCAGCGCGAGGAGGCCCGCAAGGCAAAGGAGAAGCTGGTCGCGGAGGCCGAGTCGCTGTCGAAGTCGACGGACTGGGGTCCGACGGCCGCCCGCTACCGCGAGCTGATGGAGAGCTGGAAGGCCGCGGGCCGGGCGCAGCGGGAGGCGGAGGACGACCTGTGGAACCGTTTCCGCGGTGCGCAGGACGTGTTCTTCGCGGCCCGCGGCGAGGTCTTCGCGGAGCGTGACGCCGAGCAGGTGGAGAACCTGAAGCTGAAGGAGGAGCTGGCCGAGGAGGCCGAGAAGCTCGTCCCGGTGACGGACCTGAAGGCGGCCCGGGCCGCGTTCCGCTCCCTGAACGAGCGCTGGGAGGCCATCGGGCACGTGCCGCGGGACGCGCGTCCCAAGGTCGAGGGCCGGATGCACGCCGTGGAGCGGGCCATCCAGGAGGCCGAGGAAGGCGAGTGGCGTCGTACGAACCCGGAGGCGCGGGCGCGTGCGGCCGGTCTGACGGGTCAGCTGCAGGCGGCGGTCGACAAGCTGCGTCAGCAGATCGACGCGGCCCGCGCCGCGGGCAACAACGCGAAGGCCGACAAGCTGTCCCGTGAGCTGGAGGGCCGCCAGGCCCTGCTGGACCAGGCGCTCAAGGGCCTGGAGGAGTTCGGCGGCTGACGCCCGGCCGGTACGACGACGGGCGCCACCCCCCGGGGGTGGGGCCCCGCCGACGAACCCGGCCCCGTGGGGCCCCAGGGGTGGCCAAAGCCCAGCCGGCCCGGCTGGCCCCGGACACCGGGTAGACGCCCTCGACGCCCCGGACGGCCTTGAGGACGTGTCCCAGGTGCTTCGGGTCGCCCATCTCGAAGGTGAATCGGGAGGTGGCCACCCGGTCGCGGGAGGTCTGCACGGCCGCCGAGAGGATGTTGACGTGCTGGTCCGACAGGACGCGGGTGACGTCGGACAGCAGCCGGGACCGGTCCAGCGCCTCGACCTGGATGGCGACCAGGAACACGGAGGACTGGGTGGGTGCCCACTCGACCTCCAGCATCCGCTCCGGCTGCTGGGACAGCGAGTCCACGTTGACGCAGTCGGCGCGGTGAACCGAAACGCCGCTGCCCCGCGTGACGAATCCGATGATCGGGTCGCCCGGGACCGGGGTGCAGCAGCGGGCCAGCTTGACCCACACGTCGTCGACGCCCTTGACGACCACGCCCGGGTCGGCGCTGCCGCGGCGCTTGCGGCCGCGCGAGGGCGGGACGCTCTCCTCAATGTCCTCGTTGGCCGCGTCCTCGCCGCCGAGGGCCTGCACCAGCTTCTGTACGACGCCCTGCGCGGCCACGTGGCCCTCGCCGATGGCCGCGTACAGGGACGAGATGTCGGGGTAGCGCATCTCGTGCGCGAGGGTGACGAGGGAGTCGCCCGTCAGGATGCGCTGGATCGGCAGGTTCTGCTTGCGCATGGCCCGGGCGATGGCGTCCTTGCCGTGCTCGATGGCCTCGTCGCGGCGTTCCTTGGAGAACCAGGCGCGGATCTTGTTGCGGGCGCGCGGGGACTTGACGAAGCCCAGCCAGTCGCGGGACGGTCCGGCGCCTTCGGCCTTGGAGGTGAACACCTCGACCAGGTCGCCGTTGTCCAGGGTCGATTCGAGCGGCACCAGCCGCCCGTTGACCCGCGCCCCTATGGTGCGGTGGCCGACCTCGGTGTGGACGGCGTACGCGAAGTCCACCGAGGTGGCGCCGGCGGGCAGGGCGATGACGTCGCCCTTGGGCGTGAAGACGAAGACCTCGTTGCGGGAGAGGTCGAACCGCAGCGAGTCGAGGAACTCGCCCGGGTCCTCGGTCTCCTTCTGCCAGTCCAGCAACTGGCGCAGCCACGCCATGTCGTTGACGGTGTCCTGGCCGGCGCTGCCCTTGGCGGCCTGCGGGACGTCGGTGCGGACCTTGGAGGTGCCCGCGACGGTCTGCTGCTTGTACTTCCAGTGCGCGGCGATGCCGTATTCGGCCCGGCGGTGCATGTCGAAGGTGCGGATCTGGAGTTCGACCGGCTTGCCGCTGGGGCCGATGACCGTCGTGTGCAGCGACTGGTACATGTTGAACTTCGGCATCGCGATGTAGTCCTTGAACCGGCCGGGGACCGGGTTCCAGCGCGCGTGCACGGTGCCGAGGGCCGCGTAGCAGTCCCGGACGGTGTCGACCAGGACGCGGATGCCGACCAGGTCGTAGATCTCGGCGAAGTCGCGGCCCCGCACGATCATCTTCTGGTAGACGCTGTAGTAGTGCTTGGGTCGGCCGGTGACGGTGGCCTTGATCCGAGCCGCCCGGAGGTCGGCCTGGACCTCGTCGGTGACGATCGCGAGGTACTCGTCGCGCTTGGGGGCGCGCTCGGCGACCAGGCGCACGATCTCGTCGTACATCTTCGGGTACAGGATCGCGAAGGACAGGTCTTCGAGTTCCCACTTGATCGTGTTCATGCCCAGCCGGTGGGCCAGCGGGGCGTAGATCTCCAGGGTCTCGCGGGCCTTCTTCTCCTGCTTCTCCCTCTTGAGGTAGCGCATGGTGCGCATGTTGTGCAGGCGGTCGGCGAGCTTGATGACCAGGACCCGGGGGTCCTTGGCCATGGCCACGACCATCTTGCGCACGGTCTCGGCCTGCGCGGCCTCGCCGAACTTGACCCGGTCCAGCTTGGTGACGCCGTCGACGAGCAGCGCGACGGCGTCGCCGAAGTCGCGTCTGAGCTGTTCGAGGCCGTACTCCGTGTCCTCGACGGTGTCGTGCAGCAGACCCGCCATCAGGGTGGCCGGGTCCATGCCGAGCTCGGCCAGGATGGTCGTCACCGCGAGCGGGTGGGTGATGTACGGGTCGCCGCTCTTGCGCTTCTGCCCGCGGTGCCACCGCTCGGCGACCTGGTATGCCTGCTCGATCTGGCGCAGGGTGGCCGTCTCGATCTTCGGGTCGTTGCTGCGGACTATGCGCAGCAACGGCTCCAGTACCGGGTTGTACGGGTTGGAGCGCTGGACCCCGAGGCGGGCGAGGCGGGCGCGCACCCGGTTGGAGGACCCGGCCTGCTTCGCGGGCGCGGGCTTGACCGCCGGGGCGGGCTTGACCGGCGCCGGCGGGACGGGCTTGACCGACGGGGCGGCCGGGGGCGTGGCGGCGGGCGCCGCGGCCTGCTCGGCCTGCTCGGCGTGCTCGGCCTGCGGGTCGGGTTGCGCGGCGGAGAGTGGCTGGGCCTCGTCTGGCAAGAGCGCTCCTCTGGGGGTCCCCCCGGATTCCGTCCGGGGGAGGATCCGGGGCCCCGGTCAGGTCCGGATAACCCATGGTAGCGAGGGTTGCGTCCGCTCGTTCTCCGAGCCTCCTCCCGGCTCGGGGATCGGTCCCGTACGCGAAAGCGGCGGGCACCCGGGGCGTCCCGGGTGCCCGCCGCCACGGCGGGTGAAGGCCGTCGATGGGCCGTTGGCAGGGCCGTCAGACCACGATCAGCGCGTCCAGCGGGGCCCCGCCCAGGGCGGGTTCCAGCTTGGCGCGGCCGGGCAGGAACGACAGCTCCATCAGGACCGCCACTCCGGCGACCTCGGCCCCCGCCCGCCGGATCAGCGACAGCGAAGCCTCCGCGGTGCCACCGGTGGCCAGGACGTCGTCGATGACCATGACCCGGTCACCGATGGCCAGGTCCTCCGCGTGGACTTCGATCTCCGCGGTCCCGTACTCCAGGTCGTACGCCTGTCCCAGCGTCGCGCCCGGCAGCTTGCCGGCCTTGCGCACCGGCACGAAGCCGATCCCGGACTGCACGGCCACCGGCGCCGCCAGGATGAACCCGCGCGCCTCCAGCCCGACGATCTTCGTCGCGCCGTACCGCACCGCCAGGGCCGCCAGCGCGTCCGTCAGCGCCGCGAACGCCTTCGGGTCGGCCAGCAGCGGGGTGATGTCCTTGAACGTCACGCCCGGCTTGGGGTAGTCCGGTACGTCCTTGATCCGGGAGAGGAGCAGCTCGCGCACCTCGGGCGTGCAGGCGGTCACCGGCGCCGCCGTCCCGGGCCGTGGCCCTGCGCGACGACCTGCGGGCCGTCCTCCGCGTCGTATCCGTCGTCCGGGGACTCGCCCTTGGCCGCGGCGGCCGCCCGCTTCGCGAGGACCCGCTTGCGCAGCGCCTTCATCGCCGGCTCGCGCTCCTTCAGGTCGACGACCAGCGGGGTCGCGATGAAGATCGAGGAGTACGCACCGGCCGCGAGACCCACGAACAGCGACAGCGAGATGTCGTTGAGCATGCCCGCGCCCAGGAAGCCGCCGCCGATGAACAGCAGCGCGCCGACCGGGAGCAGCGCCACGACCGTGGTGTTGATCGAGCGGACCAGGGTGCCGTTGATGCTCCGGTTGGCGATCTCGCTGAAGGTGTACCGGGTCTGCTTCGTGATGTCCTTCGAGCCCTCCTTGAGACCGTCGAAGACGACGACGGT
The DNA here is from genome assembly GCF_042881255.1 of Streptomyces sp. NPDC058279. Taxonomy (NCBI): domain Bacteria; kingdom Bacillati; phylum Actinomycetota; class Actinomycetes; order Kitasatosporales; family Streptomycetaceae; genus Streptomyces; species Streptomyces sp. NPDC058279. The sequence continues at coordinate 176,082 of NZ_JBHVYA010000003.1, forward strand.
GTCGTAGAGGGAGTAACCGAGGATCGTCAGCAGACCGATCACGGTGCCCGGCGTGACCTCGAAGCCGACGAGCGCGTACACGCCGACGGTGATGGTGAGGTCGTGGATCAGCGCGACGAGCGCCGCCACCGCCATCCGCCATTCGAAGGCGATCGCGAGGTAGAGCACCACGAGGACCATGAAGATGCCGAGGCCGGTCCACGCCTTGTTCGCGATCTGCTCGCCCCAGCTGGGGCCGACCAGGTCGGCGTTGATCTGGTTCGCGTCGACCTTGAGGTCGGTGGCGAGCTGCTTCTTCACGCCGGCCGCGTCGGCGGTGTTGAGACCCGAGATCTGGATCCGCATGCCGCCGGTGCCGAGCGCCTGGACGATCGCCTCGTGACCGGACGCCGTCTTGGCGTCCTCCGTCACCTTCGCCACCGAGACGGCCGTCTTCGGGGTGGTGAAGACGGCACCGCCCTTGAACTCGATGCCCATGTTGAGGCCCTGTACGGCCAGGGCCACGATCGCCGTGATGGTGATCAGGATGGAAACGCCGTACCAGAGGAAACGCTTGCCGACGAAGTCGTAGCCGACATCACCGCGGTACAGCCTGGCGCCGAGATCTCCCAGCTTCGACATCTCACGCCTCCTTTGCGTCGACGGGGGCGGGCACGGCGGCGGCGGTCGCTCCGCCGCCGGTACGACGGGACCGGCGCAGCGGCGGCTTGGCGCCCAGGCGCTTGGGGTCCAGCCCGGACCACGGGTGGCCGCTGGAGAAGAACTTCGTGCGCGCCAGCAGGGTCATGACCGGCTTGGTGAAGAGGAACACCACGACCACGTCGAGCAGGGTGGTGAGACCCAACGTGAAGGCGAAGCCCTGCACCTTGCCGACGGTGACGATGAACAGCACCGCGGCGGCGAGGAAGGACACGAAGTCGGAGACCAGGATGGTCCGCCGGGCCCTCGGCCACGCGCGCTCGACCGCCGGACGCAGGGTGCGGCCCTCGCGGATCTCGTCCCGGATGCGTTCGAAGTACACGATGAACGAGTCCGCGGTGATGCCGATCGCGACGATGGCACCGCAGACGGCGGGCAGGTTCAGCGCGAACCCGATGCCCTTCCCGAGCAGCGCCATGATCGTGTAGGTGAGGACGGCGGACACCAGGAGGCTGATGATGGCGATGAACGCCAGGCCCCGGTAGTACACGAGCAGGTAGATCACGACGAGCGCGAGGCCGATGGCGCCCGCGATGAGGCCGGCCTTGAGCTGCTCGCTGCCGAGCGCGGGGGTGACGGTGGTGACGCTGTCCTCCTGGAAGGAGAGCGGCAGCGCACCGTACGACAGCATGTTGCCCAGGTCCTGCGCGGACTGCTGGGTGAAACCGCCCGAGATCTCGGCGTTTCCGCCGGTCAGCGCCTGGCTCACGGACGGGTCGGAGATGACCTGGCCGTCGAGCACGATGGCGAACTGGTTCTGCGGGGGCTGCTTGGTGGCGAGCTCACCGGTGACCTTGGCGAACTTGTCGGCGCCCTTGTCGGTGAACTGCATCGTGACGATCCACTGGGCGGACTGCGGGTTGATCGCGCCCTTGGCGTTGTCCACGTCCTGGCCGTTGACGGCGGCCGGGCCCAGCACCCACTTGCCCCAGGTGTTGCCGCGCTTGCCACAGGCGAGCGTCGGGTCCTCGGGCTTGACGTCCTTGCCCACCGTGGCGCGCTGCTTCTCGTCGTTGCAGTCCAGCGCGGCGAACTTCGCCTGGAGGTCCGCGACGGCGGCGTCGGCGCCCGACGGGGTCGGGACCGGGGTCGGCGCCTTGTCGTCTGCCTTCTTCGACTCGCTCGCCGAGGGCGAGGGAGAGGGACTGGGGGCGCCCGGGGCCTTGAGGGCCTCGCTGAGCACACGTCCCTGGGAAGTGGCGCTGGACGACGGGGTGGCCGAGGAGCCGGGCTTGCCGCTCTCCGCCTTGGGGGCGCCGGAGCCGCTCGCGGACGGGCTCGGGGCACCGCTCGTGGAGGGGCTCGGCGTCGTCTGCGGGGTGACCGGGGCGCCGTCGGCGAAGGCCAGGACGGGGCGGAAGTACAGCTGGGCGGTGGTACCGACCTGCTGGCGCGCCTGCTGCTCGTTCATCCCGCGGGGGATGTTCACGATGATGTGGTCGCGGCCCTGCGTCTGGACCTCGGCCTCCGAGACGCCGAGACCGTTGACGCGGCGCTCGATGATGCCGACCGCCGTGTTCATGTTGGTCTCGTTGACCGCGTCCGGCTTGCCGGGCTCGCTCTTGGCCTTGAGCGTGATGCTCGTGCCGCCCGCGAGGTCGATGCCCAGCCGGGGCGTCGTCTGCTTCGTGAGGAACATCCCCGCGGTGAGCGCCACCATCGCGATCAGGATGATGGCCAGGGCGCGCCCCGGCCTCCCCTGAGCCCCCGTGGGCCGCCGGCCCTTCTTCGGTGCTGCCACCTTGTCGTATCTCCCTGTCCAACCGCCCCGCGCCGGGTCAGCGCGCGGACGGCCACGAAATGTGTGGTGGGGACCCCTGCCCCCCGCAGAAGTGTCACTGACGGGGGCCGCGCCGGCCGCCGGTCAGGCGCCGTCGCGGTCCCCGGCCGGTCGCTACTTGGCGCCGGCCTCGCCGTCGGTCTTGCCGTCCTGCGGCTCGTCGCCCTTGGGCTCGTCCTTCTTGCCCAGGTCGAGCTTGGGAGCCTCGTCCCGGTCCTTGGAGAGGTCGGTCTTGGCCGGCTCGTCCGTCTCGCCCGCGGTGAGCGAGGAGGCGTCGTCCGGCACGACCGGGGCGTCGTCGACGGGCTCGTCGGTGATGCCGTGGACGATGCGGTTGTACTCCGCGTCCTCCAGGACCGCGCCGATGGAGTTCTTGGCGTAGATCGCGTGGACACCGGGGGCCACCTCAAGGGTGAGGGTGTCGTCGCCGATCTCCTTCACCGTGGCGTACATGCCGCCGATGGTGCGGACGCCGGTGCCGGGCATCAGGTGCTCGCGCATCTGCGCGGCGGCCTGCTGCTTCTTCTTGGCGGAGCGGGTCATCAGGAACATCGCCCCGATGAGCACGATGAATGGGAGGAGCATGCCGATATTCACGGGACGAAGATCCTTCGCACGACCGCTCGGGAGGCGGCCTTTTCTACGGGGGTGGGCATACCGACCCGAAGGGTCGGCATCGGCGGAGTCTAGGCGAGTCCGCACCGATGGAACAACGCCCAGCATGGCACCGCGGTTCCTGGACGGTCGAACCTCCGCGCCGTCACGCCCCGAACAAGCCCTGTTGTCCGCTTGATCCACTCGCCCCGTGCCCAGGCGGGACAAGGCCCAGGTGAACCCATGCGGCGGGGGTCGCGACCCGCCCGCGCGGGGTACGGGCCAGCAGCCCCTCCCGGACCAGGAAGGGCTCGGCGACCTCCTCGACCGTCTCGCGTTCCTCGCCGACGGCGACCGCGAGGGTGGACAGGCCGACGGGGCCGCCGCCGAAGAGCTTCAGCAGCGCCTCCAGCACGGCCCGGTCCAGCCGGTCGAGGCCGCGCGCGTCCACCTCGTAGACCTGGAGGGCGGTACCGGCGATCTCCCGCGTGATCACTCCGTCGGCCCGCACCTGGGCGTAGTCCCGGACCCGGCGCAGCAGGCGGTTGGCGATCCGGGGGGTGCCGCGCGAGCGCCCGGCGATCTCGGCGGCGCCGGCGGTGTCGATCTCCACGTCGAGGAGGCGGGCGGAGCGGTGGATGACGCGTTCCAGCTCCTCGGGGGCGTAGAACTCCATGTGCCCGGTGAAGCCGAACCGGTCGCGCAGCGGCGGCGGCAGCAGTCCGGCGCGGGTGGTCGCGCCGACCAGGGTGAAGGGCGGCAGCTCCAGCGGGATCGCGGTGGCGCCGGGCCCCTTGCCGACGATCACGTCGACGCGGAAGTCCTCCATGGCCATGTACAGCATCTCCTCGGCGGGCCGGGACATGCGGTGGATCTCGTCCAGGAAGAGCACCTCGCCCTCCTGGAGCGAGGAGAGGATCGCGGCGAGGTCTCCGGCGTGCTGGATGGCGGGGCCGGAAGTGATCCGGATGGGCGCGCCCATCTCCGCCGCGATGATCATGGAGAGGGTGGTCTTGCCGAGGCCGGGCGCGCCGGAGAGCAGGACGTGGTCGGCGGTGGCGCCGCGTTGGCGGGCCGCCTTGAGCACGAGGTCGAGCTGTTGGCGGACCTTCTCCTGGCCGACGAACTCGCCGAGGTCCTTGGGGCGCAGGGCGGCCTCGACGGCGGTGTCCTCGCCGTCCGCCGCCGCCGCGACAATGCGGTCGCTCTCGTCGTCCCAGTTCACGGTCTCAGTCTGCCTTCTCGGTTCGTACGGTGATCATCGTGGCGCCCGCGGCGGTGTCCGCGCGGCGGCCCCCGCGGCGCCCCGGGCTCCTCGCGGGCGGCGCCGGTTCCAGGGCGCCGGTCCTACGGGGCCGGTCGCGGGCGGGCCCGGCTCAGCGGGCCCGGTTCAGCGACTGGAGGGCGGCGCGCAGCAGCTGCGGGACGGGGGCCGAGCCACCGGCGGCGAGGGCGGCCTCCGCCTGCGGGGTCACGGCCGTGACGGCCTCCTCCGCCTCACGGGCGGCGTACCCGAGGCCGATCAGCGCGGCGGCGAGCTGCTCGGTCCACGGCGCGGGACCGGCCGCCGCGGCCCGCTGCGCCCCCACGACGGCGCCGAGCGGCGCGCCCAGCTTGTCCTTGAGCTCCAGCAACAGCTTCTGCGCGCCCCTCTTGCCGATGCCGGGCACCGCCGTCAGGGCCTTCTCGTCCCCCGTCGAGACGGCCACGCGCAGCGCGTCCGGGCTGTGGATCCCGAGCATGGCCTGCGCCAGCCGCGGGCCGACCCCGCTGGCACCCTGGAGCAGCTCGAAGACCTGCCGTTCGTCGTCGTCGGCGAAGCCGTACAGGGTGAGCGAGTCCTGCCGCACGACCAGGGAGGTGGCCAGCCGGGCCGTCTCCCCCACGCGCAGCCCGGCGATGGTGTTCGGGGTGCAGTGCACGGCCATGCCCACACCGCCGACCTCGATCACGGCCAGGGTGGGGGCGAGGGCGGCGACCGGGCCGCTGACGAACGCGATCATGAGGGGCGGCCTTTCACGGCGGAGGCATGCTGGGCGAGCGCCTGCTGGAGGCGGTTTTGTGCGGGCGCCCGCCAGATGTGGCAGATGGCGAGCGCGAGGGCGTCGGCGGCGTCGGCGGGTTTCGGTGGGGCCGACAGTCGCAGCAACCGGGTCACCATCGCCGCGACCTGTGCCTTGTCGGCCCGGCCGGCGCCGGTGACGGCGGCCTTGACCTCGCTCGGGGTGTGCAGGGCGACCGGCAGGCCACGCCGGGCCGCGCACAGCATGGCGACGGCACTGGCCTGGGCGGTGCCCATCACCGTGCTGACGTTGTGCTGGCTGAAGACCCGCTCCACGGCGACGACTTCGGGTCGGTGCTCGTCGAGCCACTCCTCGATGCCGCGCTCGACGGCGACGAGCCGCAGCCCCAACTCGGCGTCCACGGGCGTCCGTACGACCCCCACCCCGAGCATCGTCAGGGGACGGCCGGCGACCCCCTCGACCACGCCGACACCACACCGCGTCAGCCCCGGGTCCACACCGAGTACGCGCACTTCGCCCCCCCTTCTTCGATCGCCTGTCCGTGTGCACTTGCAGGCTATCCCGCCCCACTGACAAGACGACGGGCCGACAGGACGTGTCCTGTCGGCCCGTCGCGATCACGCGAAGTGGGGGCGCCCCTCAGGCGTCGACCTTCTCCATGACCTCGTCCGAGACGTCGAAGTTGGCGAAGACGTTCTGCACGTCGTCGCTGTCCTCCAGCGCGTCGATCAGCTTGAAGATCTTGCGCGCGCCCTCTTCGTCCAGCTCGACCTGCATGGTCGGGACGAAGCTGGAGTCGGCCGAGTCGTAGTCGATGCCCGCCTCCTGGAGCGCGGTGCGGACCGCGACCATGTCGGTGGGCTCGCTGATGATCTCGAAGGTGTCACCGTTGTCGTTGACCTCTTCGGCACCGGCTTCCAGCACCGTCTCCAGGACGTCGTCCTCGGTGAGCTCGGCCTTCGGCAGGACGACGACGCCCTTGCGGTTGAACAGGTACGAGACCGAGCCCGGGTCGGCCATCGAGCCGCCGTTGCGGGTCATGGCGACGCGGACGTCGGAGGCGGCGCGGTTGCGGTTGTCGGTGAGGCACTCGATGAGTACCGCGACACCGTTCGGGCCGTAGCCTTCGTACATGATCGTCTCGTAGTCGGCGCCGCCGGCCTCCAGGCCGCCGCCGCGCTTGACCGCGGAGTCGATGTTCTTGTTCGGGACCGAGCTCTTCTTGGCCTTCTGAATGGCGTCGAAGAGCGTCGGGTTGCCGTCGATGTCGGCGCCGCCCATCCGGGCCGCGACCTCGATGTTCTTGATCAGCTTCGCGAAGAGCTTGCCGCGCTTGGCATCGATCACGGCCTTCTTGTGCTTCGTCGTAGCCCATTTAGAGTGGCCGGACATCCGCCTGTCTCCTTCGCGTCACCAACAGTGTTCGTACCCGATCCTACCGGGACCTGATTACAGCCCCGCGCGCACCATGTCGACGAAGTACGCGTGAACGCGGTCGTCGCCGGTGAGTTCCGGGTGGAACGAGGTGGCCAGCACGTTGCCCTGTCGTACGGCGACGGTGTGGCCGTCGTACGTGGCGAGCACCTCGGCGGCGGCGCCGACGGACTCGACCCACGGGGCGCGGATGAAGACGCCCTCGACGGGGCCGCCGTCGATGCCCGCGAAGTCGACCTGCGCCTCGAAGGACTCGTTCTGCCGGCCGAAGGCGTTGCGGCGCACGATCATGTCGATGCCGCCGAGCGTCTCCTGGTCCTCACGGCCGTCCAGCAGCTTGTCCGCGAGCATGATCATGCCGGCGCAGGTGCCGTAGACCGGCATGCCGGCCCGTACGCGCTCGCGCAGCGGCTCCAGCATGCCGAACAGCACGGCGAGCTTCGACATGGTCGTGGACTCGCCGCCGGGGATCACCAGGGCGTCGACCTCGGTGAGCTCCTCGGGACGCCGGACCGGCCTGGCCACGGCGTCCGCCGCGGCCAGGGCGATCAGGTGCTCCCGTACATCGCCCTGGAGAGCCAGGACACCGATGGTGGGAGTCGTCATTACCAGCCCCGGTTGGCGTAACGCTCGGCCTCGGGCAGGGTGTCGCAGTTGATGCCGACCATGGCCTCGCCCAGGTTGCGGGAGGCGTCCGCGATGATCTTCGGGTCGTCGTAGAAGGTGGTGGCCTTCACGATCGCGGCGGCGCGCTTGGCCGGGTCGCCCGACTTGAAGATGCCGGAGCCGACGAAGACGCCCTCGGCGCCGAGCTGACGCATCAGGGCGGCGTCGGCCGGGGTGGCCACGCCACCGGCGGAGAACAGCACGACGGGCAGCTTGCCGAGCTCGGCGACTTCCTTGACCAGCTCGTACGGGGCGCGCAGCTCCTTGGCGGCGGCGTACAGCTCGTTGTTGTCGAAGCCGCGCAGCTTGGCGATCTCGTTCTTGATCTGGCGCAGGTGACGGACGGCCTCGACCACGTTGCCGGTGCCGGCCTCGCCCTTGGAGCGGATCATGGCCGCGCCCTCGGCGATGCGGCGCAGGGCCTCACCGAGGTTGGTGGCGCCACAGACGAAGGGGGTGGTGAACGCCCACTTGTCGGAGTGGTTGACCTCGTCGGCCGGGGTCAGGACCTCGGACTCGTCGATGTAGTCGACGCCGAGGGACTGCAGGACCTGGGCCTCGACGAAGTGGCCGATGCGGGACTTGGCCATGACCGGGATCGAGACGGCCTCGATGATCTCTTCGATCATGTTCGGGTCCGACATGCGGGCGACCCCGCCGTCCTTGCGGATGTCGGCCGGGACCCGCTCCAGGGCCATGACGGCCACGGCGCCGGCGTCCTCGGCGATCTTCGCCTGCTCGGCGTTGACCACGTCCATGATCACGCCGCCCTTGAGCTGCTCGGCCATGCCGCGCTTGACGCGGGAGGTGCCGATAGCCGACTCAGCGGACTGCGGGGTGGAGGGAAGCGTGCTCACGGATTGACCTCACTCGAAGGAAGAAGGGTGCTGCGGTACTACAGCACTGAGCAAACCTCCCGCGTGCAGTCCACTGCAAGGGCCAATGAGGAGCCGGTGGCTCCTTCCGATTTGGCCACCGGGTACAAATACGCCCGCCCGGACGCGCCGCGGACCTGCTAGGGCCGGTCGGCGAGGTCCGCCGGGGGCTCGTCGTCCATCTCGAAGGCGAGCGGGAAGGGCGCGTGGCCCGCCAGCCGGAACCAGCGCACCTTGCGGTGCCGGCGCAGGGCGCGCGCGGCCCGTACGGCGTCGTTGTGGAAGCGCCGGGCCATCGGCACCCGGCGCACGGCCGCCGCCAGCTCCTCCGCGGCCTCGACCCCGCCGGGCGCCGCCTTCACCGCGTCGACCTGGTCCACGTCGGCGAACACGGCGCGCAGCGCCTGGCTCAGCTCGCTCTCGGCGACCTCGCGCTGCTCCTCCTCGGCCTGCCGGGCCGCGTGCGCCGCCTCGTACAGCACGAGCGAGGAAGCGGGGTCGAGCACCCCGGAGGTGGCCACTTCGAGCACCACGGAGGCACGCCGCACCAACTGCGCGTCGAGCGCGGCCCGCGCGGCGTCCATCCGCGAATGCAGCCGGTCGAGCCGCCCGGCGGTCCAACTCAGGTACACGCCGACGACACCGAGCGCGAGGGCGATCCAGACAAGGGTTTCGATCACGGACGGCGAGCCTACCGTCCACGCCGGGAGGTCTCGGCGGGGTGCCCGATCAGTAGGTGATCGTCCGTGACCGGTCCGCGACGGAGTCCCGTCAGTCCCGGGTCAGCCCCAGGCGGGTGCGGAGCGGGACCCGTTCGTCCGCGGCGACCGCCGCCGCGCCGTCGGTGACGGTTTCGTAGACGGCCAGGATGTCCGCGCCGACCGTCGACCAGTCGAAGCGGCGGACGTGCGCGGACCCGCGGGTGCTCAGTTCCGCCCGGCGGGCCGGGTCGTGCAGCAGCCGGACCGCGGCGGCGGCCAGCGCTTCGGGGTCCTCGTTCGCGAACAGGTCGCCCGCCCGGCCCTGGTCCAGGACCTGCGCGAACGCGTCCAGGTCGGAGGCCAGCACCGCCGCCCCCGCCGACAGCGCCTCGACCAGGATGATCCCGAAGCTCTCGCCGCCCGTGTTCGGGGCGACGTACACGTCGACGCTGCGCAGCAGCCGGGCCTTGTCCTCGTCCGAGACCATGCCGAGGAACTCCACCCGCGCGCGCAGCTCGGGCGGCAGGGAGGCGACCGCCTCCTCCTCGTCGCCGCGGCCCGCCACCAGGAGCCGTACGTCCGGGCACTCCTCGACGATCCGCGGGAACGCCGCCATCAGCACGGGCAGGCCCTTGCGCGGTTCGTCGATGCGGCCGATGAAGCCCAGGGTGGTGCCGCCCCACTCCGCCTTGGGCGAGGCGGAGGCGAAGAAGTCCACGTCCACCCCGTTGGGGATGACGACGGCGTCCCCGCCCAGGTGCTCCACCAGAGTGCGCCGCGCGTACTCGCTCACCGCGATCCGGGCGCTGATCTTCTCCAGGGCCGGCTGCAGGATCGGGTAGGCGGCGATCATCGCCCGCGAACGCGGGTTGGAGGTGTGGAAGGTGGCCACGATCGGGCCCTGCGCGGCCCAGCAGGACAGCAACCCCAGGGACGGGGAGGCGGGCTCGTGGATGTGGATCACGTCGAAGACCCCGTCGTGGAGCCAGCGCCGTACCCGCGCGGCCGACAGGAAGCCGAAGTTCAGTCGGGCGACGGACCCGTTGTAGGGCACCGGCACCGCCCGTCCCGCCGAGACCACGTACGGCGGCAGCGGGGTCTCGTCGTCCGCGGGGGCGAGCACCGACACCTCGTGGCCGCGGCGGATCAGGTGTTCCGCCAGGTCCCGGATGTGGAACTGGACGCCGCCCGGCACGTCCCACGAGTACGGGCACACGATGCCGATCTTCACTGGGAGCGCTCCTCCAGATCGTCCAGCCACAAGCGCTGCAACATGTGCCAGTCCTCGGGGTGTGCCGCGATGCCCGCGGCGAACGCGTCGGCGACCGCCTGCGTCATCACGGCGGTCTTCTCGGTCCGGGTCCCGGTCGCGGGCACCGCCACCTCGGGGTGGATGCGCCCGTACATCCGCGGGGTCTCGCCGTAGTACAGGGTGGCCGGCAGCAGCGCCGCCCCGGTCTGTTGCGCCAGCAGCGCGGGCCCGGCCGGCATCCGCGCGGCCGCGCCGAAGAAGTCCACCTCGACCCCGGAAGCGGACAGGTCCCGGTCGGCGACCAGACAGACCAGGCCGCCGGAGCGGAGCCGGCGGGCGAGGGTGCCGAAGGCGGCGCCGCCGCTGTGCGGCAGCACCTCCATGCCCAGGCTCTCGCGGTAGGCCACGAACCGGTCGTAGAGGGACTCCGGCTTGAGTCGCTCGGCGACCGTGGTGAACGGGATGCCGAGGTGGCTGGTGGCCCAGGCGCCGGCCAGGTCCCAGTTCGCCAGGTGCGGGAGCGCCACGATGACCCCGCGCCCCGAGGCGATCGCCTCGCGCAGGATGTGCTCGCCGGCCATCTCCACGTCGGTGGAGAACCGTCGCGGGTCCATCGCCGGCAGCCGGAAGGACTCCATCCAGTACCGCATGTACGAGCGCATGCCCGCCCGGGACAGCTCCCGCAGTCGCTCGGGACCGGCGTCGGGCACCACCCGGGCCAGGTTCGACTCCAGCCTGAGCACGCTCTTGCCGCGCCGCTTCCAGGTGGTGTCGGCTATCCGCCGGCCCAGGCCCACCGCGGCCGGCTCCGGCAGCTTCTTGACGGCCGCCCAGCCGAGCCCGTACAGGCCGTCCACGACCTTGTCCTGCGCCGTGCCCATCAGGCCGCACCGCCTTCGGACAGGCGCGCCTCGGCGTCGGCTTCCGCCGCCTCGCGCCGTACCGTGACCACGCGCTGGATCAGGGTGACGAGGGAGCCCGCCGCCACCGCCCACAGAGCGATCGGCAGCAGCACGCCGATCCAGGACGGCACGCCGAAGGTCTGGAGCCCGGACAGACCGGCCGCGACCAGCGAGATCACCAGCCGCTCGGCGCGTTCGACCAGCCCATTGACGGCGACCGGCAGTCCGATCGCCTCGCCGCGGGCCTTGGTGTACGAGACCACCTGCCCGCTGGCCAGGCAGAAGATCGCCACCGCGCACAGCACGTTGTCGTGACCCGAGCCCGCGTACCAGAGCGCGAGCCCGCCGAAGATGGCCGCGTCGGCCACCCGGTCGAGCGTGGAGTCGAGGAACGCGCCCCAGCGGCTGGAGACCCCGGCCTGGCGGGCCATGTTCCCGTCCACCAGGTCGGAGAACACGAACAGGGTGATGGTGATCGTGCCCCAGAAGAACTCGCCCCTGGGGAAGAAGACCAGCGCTCCCGCCACCACTCCGGCCGTGCCGATCAGCGTGACGGCGTCCGGGCTCACCCCCCGACGGAGGAGAAAAGCGGCGAATGGCGTGAGAACACGCGTGAAGAATGCACGCGCGTACTTGTTCAGCATGGCCTTCCCGGAGGGTCGCTGGGCCGCACGGCCCCATCGGCCACCGGCTGGCCCATCGTAGCCGGCGCCCCGACCCCCCACCGCCCCCCACCCACCGGTTCCCGCCGCACAATCCGCGCGCCGACCGTGCCTCACGCTCCGGACAGCGCCCGGTACGACGTATGGACGCGGTGTGACGCCGGTGCAAAGCTCGAAGAACCCCTGTCACCCTCCTCACCGCGACACCGGGAGGCACGATCACCATGGGAGCCACATCACACCAAGCCGGGGCCGCCGGCAGGGCACTGACGGCCGACCGCCCCGCATCCGTACGGAACGTCGTGCTGGTCGGCCACAGCGGCGCCGGAAAGACCACGCTGGTCGAAGCCCTGGCCCTGACCTCAGGGGCCGTGAACAGGGCCGCGAGCGTCGAGGACGGCGGCACGGTCTCCGACTACGACGAGATCGAACAACGCCGCCGGCGCTCCATCCAGCTCTCCCTCGTCCCGGTCGAGTGGGGCGGAATCAAGATCAACCTGTTGGACACCCCCGGATACGCCGACTTCGTCGGGGAACTCAGGGCCGGTCTGCGCGCCGCGGACGCGGCCCTCTTCGTCGTCTCGGCCGCCGACGGCATCGACGGGGCCACCCGCATGGTGTGGGACGAGTGCGCGGCCGTGGGCATGCCCCGGGCGATCGTCATCACCCATTTGGAGGCAGCCCGGGCGGACTACACGCAGATGACCTCGGTCTGCGGTGAGAGCTTCGGCGGGGACGACCCGGACGCCGTCATCCCGCTCTACCTGCCCCTGCACGGCCCGGCCGGACCCGACGGGCACGCGCCCGTCACCGGCCTGCTCGGGCTGCTCTCCCAGCGGGTCTACGACTACGCCTCCGGCGAGCGCGTCGAACGCGACCCGGACCCCGCCGAGCTCGCGCTGATCTCCGAGGCCCGCTCCCGACTGATCGAGGGGATCATCGCGGAGAGCGAGGACGAGACCCTCATGGACCGCTACCTCGGCGGCGAGGACATCGACCTCAAGACCCTCGTCGACGACCTGGAGCGAGCGGTCGCGCGCGGCACCTTCCACCCCGTCCTGATGGCGGCGCCCGCCGCCGAGGGAGCCCGCCAGGGCCTCGGCACCGTCGAACTCCTCGAACTGATCACCGGCGGTTTCCCCACCCCGCTGGAACGCGCCCCCCTCACGGTCACGGCCCCCGACGGCTCCGCCCGCCCCGAGGTCACCTGCGACCCGGACGGGCCGCTCCTCGCCGAGGTGGTCAAGACCTCCTCCGACCCCTACGTGGGCCGTGTCTCCCTCGTCCGCGTCTTCTCCGGCACCCTGCGCCCCGAGGAAACCGTGCACGTCAGCGGACACGGCCTGGCCGACCGAGGCCACGAAGACCATGACGTGGACGAGCGGATCGGCGCCCTGACCTCCCCCTTCGGCAAACAGCAGCGCACCCTCACCCACGTCATCGCGGGCGATCTCGCCTGCGTCGCGAAACTGGGCCGCGCCGAGACCGGCGACACCCTCTCCGCCAAGGACCGCCCGCTCCTCATGGAGCCCTGGCCGATGCCGGAACCACTGCTGCCGCTCGCCATCGAGGCCCACAGCAAGGCCGACGAGGACAAGCTCTCCCAGGGCCTGGCCCGGCTCGTCGCCGAGGACCCGACCATGCGCCTGGAACAGAACCCGCACACCGGCCAGCTCGTCCTGTGGTGCCTGGGCGAAGCCCACCAGGACGTCGCCCTGGAGCGGCTGCGCACCCGCTTCGGCGTCCAGGTCGACCCCGTCCCGCACAGGGTGAGCCTGCGCGAGACGTTCGGCGCCAAGGCCGCCGGACGCGGTCGGCACGTCAAACAGTCCGGCGGGCACGGCCAGTTCGCCATCTGTGAGATCGAGGTCGAGCCCCTGCCGCCGGGCAGCGGCATCGAGTTCGTCGACAAGGTCGTCGGCGGGTCCGTGCCCCGGCAGTTCATCCCGTCCGTGGAGAAGGGCGTACGGGCCCAGGCCGCCCGCGGCGTGGCGGCCGGCTATCCGCTGGTCGACGTACGGGTGACCCTGCTCGACGGCAAGGCGCACTCGGTGGACTCCTCCGACGCCGCGTTCCAGACCGCGGGCGCCCTCGCCCTGCGCGAAGCCGCCGCCGAAGCGCCGATCCACCTACTGGAACCCGTCGCGGAACTCGACGTCCTGGTCCCGGACGAATACGTCGGCCCCGTCATGAGCGACCTGGCGGGCCGCCGCGGCCGCGTGGTCGGCACCGACCAGGCCGGCCCGGGGCGGACCCGGGTGCGGGCCGAGATCCCCGAGATCGAGATCGGCCGGTACGCGGTGGAGTTGCGCTCGGTGTCACACGGCACGGGCGGGTTCAGCCGTACCTACGCCCGGCACGAGCCGATGCCCCCGCAGTTGGCGGACAAGGTTCGCGAACAGGTCGAGAAGGGAAGTTAATCGACATAGCACATGGGATGCCGTCCATTCAACCGTGTTGCGATGGGCGGTATTTCCCTGTCCCATGACCACGGGGTGGGCTCCGCCGATAGGCTCTTCGCCGGGGCAGGACGCGGGCGGGGCACAACGCATGACGGCACGTCGATGGGGGCAACGGTGGCGGACGACGGTTTCGACTTCAGGCCCGGGGCGCAGATCCCGCTCCAGGGGGGCGGCGGGCAGACCGCGGCGACCAACGCGCTGGCGTCCGCCGCGTACCGCGACGGCAAGCTCGACGAGCTCCTCAAGGCCAACAACGAGTACCACGAGTCGAAGATCAAGCCGGGCAAGATCTCCCTCCTGGAACCCAACCTCGGCGAGGCGTTCTGCCGCGCCGTGGAGGCCCGGACCCTGGGCGCCGGGCGCAAGCCGCTGATCCAGTCCTTCGGCGCCGACCCGCAGACCGTCGTCGAGCACTGCCTCGCCGCGTCCCGGCTCCGCAAGGAGCGCGACCGCAAACTACGCCTGATCACCCTCGGGTGCGGGGTGCTGTTCCTTCCCGGGCTGCTGCTCTGGCTCGGCCTCTTCCAGCTCCGCAAGTCGCTCGGCAAGGGCAAGCGGGGGTCCTGGGTGGGCACCGCGCTCCTGGTCGGCGTCGCCCTGGTCATCGCCGTACTCATGTTCAGACTGCCGTTCACCGGGTTCTTCGGCCTCTACCTGCGCGCGATGGTCATCGCCCCGGCCGTGGGCTGGTTCCTGGCCCGCCGGCTGTGCGAGACGACCGCGGTCGACATGCGCGCGCGCTGGGACGGGCTGCTCGGCGGCGGCGGGGTGGCCGCGAAGATCCCCGAGGCGGTGCCCGGCAACCCCGACGAGAAGGCCCGCGAGGACCTGCGCCGGCAGCTGGCGAGGCTGACCGCCGAGGACCGCAGCAACTCCGTCTTCTACGCCGGCCCCAAGGGCATCCTCGGCATGGGCACCCGCTGGGGCAGCTGGCAGATGGCCGAGGAGCTGGTCCCCAAGACCGAGGGCGCCGAGATCCACCCGTTCCGCAGCTGGGACGTCATACGCGCGGTCGACGCCGAGCTGCGCAAGCTGGAGCGCGGCCCCCTGCACACGGGCGGCTTCCCGACCGCCTCGATCCAGCACTGGATCGTCACCCCGATCGGGGAGGGCGCCGTCGAGGTGGCGCGCCCCACGGGCGAGGACGTCGACAGCTACCTGGTGAAGCCGCACGAGATCACCCGGATCTGCAACGAACAGCAGTTCAGCGCCGGCAACCGGCACTACCTGGGCATCCAGTACCCGCTCTGGGACGGTCAGCTGGTGATCACCATGATGGTGACCGTCACCGTGCTCTACAAGACCCTGCGGGTGGACGTCACCGCGCACGCGCTCGGTCCGGTACACGGCCTGTTCACCACGAAGTCCGCGCCCAAGACGGTCGAGGTCCCCAAGTCCGTCCGGTTCTGGGAGACGGTGGAGCGCGCGCTGCCCCTGGTGGACGCGAACGAGGTGGTGCGGCTGGCCGTGCGCGCCCCGCTGAGCTGGTACCCGCCGATCCTGGACTACCTGGGCGGCAAGCTGATCCTCCCCGAGCCCTTCGGCGTCCGTCACGTGTGGGCGGGTTCCATGTGGCGCCACCGGTTCATGGCGGACGACGCCCTGCGCACGGTGACCCCGGTCCTGCGGGCGGTGCACAACGCCGCGTTCCGGGTGCTGGAGGAGAACGGCGTGGACACCGACCGCTTCCTGAACCGCTCGTCCATCATGAGCGGGCTCATCCAGGAGCCCGCCCCGCGCAAGGCGGACGTCTACGACGCGTAGGTCCTGTCGTCGAAGCAGCGCCCGCCCCGCGCGATCGGCCGGCCGCCCGGTGGCCGGCGCCCGGTCAGTCGGTCAGTCGGTCGGCCACGCCTCCGCGAGCATCCGGCGGGTGTCCGCGAGGAGTTGGGGCAACACCTTGGTGTGGCCGACCACCGGCATGAAGTTCGTGTCCCCGCCCCAGCGGGGCACGATGTGCTGGTGCAGGTGCGCGGCGATGCCGGCTCCGGCCGCCGCGCCCTGGTTCATGCCGATGTTGAAGCCGTGCGCCCCCGACGCCTTGCGGAGCGCGGTCATGGCCCGCTTGGTCAGCTCGCCCAGCTCGGCCGTCTCGGGGCCGTCCAGTTCGGTGTAGTCGGCGACGTGCCGGTACGGGACGACCATCAGGTGCCCGCCGTTGTACGGGTAGAGGTTCAGCACGGCATACACGTGCTTGCCGCGGGCCACGATCAGGCCGTCCTCGTCGGACATCTCCGGAATCCCGCAGAAGGGACAGCCGTCCCCGGCATCCGGGCCGGTCGGCTTGTTCTCGCCCTGGATGTAGGCCATCCGGTGGGGTGTCCACAGACGCTGGAACGCGTCCTGCGTGCCCACACCGATCTGCTGCTCCGGCTCACTCGTCATGGGATGCAGCATATGACCTTGCCCCCGCCGGGCGTGTCGCCGGGGCGGACACCGGCCGGGTACCGGCGATGCTGGGCGGATGCCCGAGAATCGGACGACCCGCGAGGCCGCCTGGGAGCGCCGCACCGAGCTGCCGTTGTTCTACGCCTCCCTGGTGTTCATCGCGAGCTACGCGGTCCGCGTGCTCGCCACCGGGGCGGGCCCCGTCCTGCGCGACACGGCCCTGGCGGTGACCGGCCTGATGTGGGCGTGCTTCCTCACCGACTACCTGGCGCGCATGGTGCTGAGCCGCCGGCGACCGCTGGCGTTCGTCCGCAGACACTGGTTGGACACGGTGGTGGTGCTCCTGCCGCAGTTGCGGCCGCTGCGGGTGGTCAAGCTCCACGACGCCGTGCAGGCCAGGAGGGACCGCCCGCGCCGTGAGCTGCACCTGCGCGTGATCACATACGCCGGCCTGGCGGGTCTCCTGCTCGGCTTCTCCGGGGCGCTCGCCGTGTACCAGTACGAGCACGACACCCCCGGCGCCTCGATCCGGACCTTCGGCGACGCGGTGTGGTGGGTGTCCGAGACCCTGACGACGGTCGGCTACGGCGATGTGGTGCCGGTGACGACGATGGGCCGGCTGATCGCGGTGGTGCTGATGCTCTGCGGGCTGGCGCTGCTGGGCGCGGTCACCGGCTCGTTCTCCTCCTGGCTGCTCCAGGTATTCCGCCAGGAGGACGACGAGGAGCCCCCGGAGAACCGAAGTTCCCCGGGGGCTCCCTGACGACCGGACCGGTCGGCTCAGACCTGGACGCGGTCCTCGACGACCTTGGCCAGCTTGGCCAGTGCCTCGTCCTTGGCGATGCCGTTCTCCTGCGAACCGTCGCGGTAGCGGAAGGAGACGGTGCCGGCGGCCATGTCCTCGTCACCGACGATGATCATGAATGGCACCTTGAGCTTCTGGTGGTTCCTGATCTTCTTCTGCATGCGGTCGGAGGAGGCGTCCACCTCGACGCGCAGGCCCTGCTTCTTCGCCTCGGCGGCGAACGCCCGCAGGTACTCCACGTGCCCGTCGCCGATCGGGATGCCGACCGCCTGGACCGGGGCCAGCCACGGCGGCATGGCGCCCGCGTAGTGCTCCAGCAGTACGGCGAAGAACCGCTCGATCGAGCCGAACAGCGCGCGGTGGATCATGACCGGGCGCTGCCGCGAACCGTCCGGGCCGGTGTACTCCAGGTTGAACCGCTCCGGCAGGTTGAAGTCCAGCTGGACCGTCGACATCTGCCAGGTGCGGCCGATCGCGTCCCGGCACTGGACCGAGATCTTCGGGCCGTAGAACGCGGCGCCGCCCGGGTCCGGCACCAGCGGCAGACCCTGCTTCTCCGCGACCTGGCGCAGGGTCTCGGTGGCCTCTTCCCAGATCTCGTCCGAGCCGACGAACTTCTCCGGGTCCTTGGTCGACAGCTCCAGGTAGAAGTCGGTCAGACCGTAGTCGCGCAGCAGGTTCAGCACGAAGGTCAGCGTGCGGTCGAGCTCCTCCGCCATCTGCTCCTTGGTGCAGTAGATGTGCGCGTCGTCCTGGGTGAAGCCGCGCGAGCGGGTCAGGCCGTGCACGACGCCCGACTTCTCGTACCGGTACACGGTGCCGAACTCGAACAGACGCAGGGGCAGCTCACGGTAGGAGCGGCCGCGCGCGTCGAAGATCAGGTTGTGCATCGGGCAGTTCATGGGCTTGAGGTAGTAGTCGGTACCACCGTCGAGCTGCATGGGGGGGTACATGCCCTCCGCGTACCAGTCCAGGTGGCCGCTCTTCTCGAAGAGGGTGCCCTTGGTGGCGTGCGGGGTGTAGACGAACTCGTAGCCCTCTTCCTCGTGGCGCTTGCGCGAGTAGTCCTCCATGGTGCGGCGGATGACGCCGCCGCGGGGGTGGAAGACGGCGAGGCCGGAGCCGATCTCGTCCTGTACGGAGAACAGGTCGAGTTCGGTGCCGAGCTTGCGGTGGTCGCGCTTCTCGGCCTCGGCGAGGAAGTCGAGGTGCGCCTTGAGTTCGTCCTTCGAGGGCCAGGCGGTGCCGTAGATGCGCTGGAGCATCGGGTTCTTCTCGCTGCCGCGCCAGTAGGCGGCGGCGTTGCGCATCAGCTTGAACGCCGGGATGTTGCGGGTGGTGGGCAGGTGGGGACCGCGGCAGAGGTCCTTCCAGCACAGCTCGCCGGTCTTGGCGTCCAGGTTGTCGTAGATGGTCAGCTCGCCGGCGCCCACCTCGACGTCCGCGCCGTCGTCGCTGGAGGCGGAGCCCTTGATGCCGATGAGCTCCAGCTTGTACGGCTCGTCGGCGAGCTCCGCGCGGGCGGCCTCGTCGGTGACGACGCGGCGGGCGAACCGCTGACCGCGCTTCTGGATCTCCTGCATCTTCTTCTCGATGGCCTTGAGGTCATCGGGGGTGAAGGGCTTGGCGACGTCGAAGTCGTAGTAGAAGCCGTCGCGGACCGGCGGGCCGATGCCCAGCTTGGCCTCGGGGAAGAGTTCCTGCACGGCCTGCGCCATGACGTGCGCGGTCGAGTGGCGCAGGATGTTCAGGCCGTCCTCGGAGGAGATCTCCACCGGCTCGACGGTCTCGCCGTCCCGCACCTCGTACGCGAGGTCCTTGAGTTCGCCCGCGACGCGCGCGGCCACGACGGTGCGCTCGCCGGCGAAGAGCTCGGCCGCCGTAGTGCCCGTGGCCACCACGCGCTCGTCCCGCTCGGAATCGCGTTGGATGATCACACGGACGTCTGACACCGGTCTCTCCTGAACTCTGGGGGTGCGCGAGCGAACACTGCGCGCCTGAATCGTACCGAGCGGAGTGGCCGTGCCGCTAAACGGTTACGCGGCCGGGCCCGCCCGCCGCCTACGGTGGGCCCATGCCGAAGACGACCGGGCCGGTGCGGCCCCTGGACCTGAACGACGACGCCACCGCTGCCGCCGTCCATCGCATCGGGCGCGAGGCGTACGCGGTGGAGGCGGAACTGATCGGTTTCGACGGGATACCGGCGCTCCGCGAGAGCCTCGCGCAACTGCGGGAGCGGCCCCTGCGCTGGCTGGGCGCGAGCGGCCCGGACGGGGAGATCGCGGGCTTCCTGGCCTGGGAGGAGGAGCCCGACGGCGCCGTCTGCGTCGACCGCCTCTGCGTGGCCCCGGCCGCGTTCCGCCGGGGCATCGCCTCGCTGCTGCTGCGCCACCTGCTGACCGACACCGCCCCGGGCCGCCCGGTCACGGTCACGACGGGCGCCGCGAACGCCCCCGCGGTGGCCCTCTACGACCGCCTCGGCTTCCGCCGCGGCGACGACTTCTCCCCCGCCCCCGGCCTCGTGATGGCCTCCTTCACCCGCACCCCGGGACGGGACGTCTAGCGCAGGTGCGGGATCACTCCGAGCTGCTGGAGGAAGGCGAGGAGGTCCTTGTCGGACCACTTCTCCGCGAGCCTGCCGTTCTCGATCCGGTGGATCACCGTCCCGGTCATCGTGAGCGGCCTGCCGGTGGCGGGAGCGCCCGGGAGGTCCCCCCGGTGCACCCCGCGGGCCGTCAGCCGGGTCACGACCCTGTCGCCCTCCGCGACCTGGTCCTCGATCTCGTGGGTCCCCGGGGTGGCCTTCCAGAACAGCCGGAACGCCCGCTTCAGGCCCTCGCGCCCGGTCCCGAGCCCGGGGAACGGCGGCGGCGAGTGGTCGACGTAGTCCTCGGCCACGAGTTCGTCCATGGCGTCGAGGTTGCCCGCGTCGATCTCCCGGTAGAAGCGGCGGACCAGCTGCTTGTTCTCCTCGGTGGACACGGGGACCTCTCTGCCGGTGCGAGCGGGTGGGCGGGCGGCTCTCCGCATCGTCACCGCGCCCTCCCCCACCCGGCCCCCGGCGCGCCGGGCAGGCTCCGCGCGTTCGCCCGGAAGCACGGGGCGTGCCGCACTAGTCGTCGGACGGCAGGACGTCGGACGGGTCGAAGGACTCGTCCAGCGACTTCATCAGCCGGTCCCGCTCCACCTCGTCCAGCGGGACGGGAGTGACGTCGGTGGCGTCGGTCAGCCGGCGGAACCCGCCCCGGCGCTGGAGCCGGCCGCTGACCCGCACCGGCAGCCCCACCAGGTGCGCGTGCCCGGCGACGCGGTACGCCTCCTCGTCGAGCCTCGCCCGTACGTACGGCACCTCCGCGCCCGCCAGCACCCGCAGCCGTACCGTCCCGCCACCCCCCGGCACCGAGCGCCGCATCCGCACCACCGCCCCGGCGAGGCGGACCGGGAGCGACGGCTCGTCCCGCGTGTAGCGGGCCGCCGCCTCCCGCAGCACCGGAAGGTCCCCCGGGGAGAACTCCACCGGTTCGGGCCGCGCCGCGCACCCCGCGGGCACCCCGGCCGCCGGTGCCCACGCCAGCGAGATCCGGGCCCCCTCGGAACCCCGTACCAGTGCGATCAGCGCGTCCGCGAGCTCGCGGCTGACCCCGGCCTCCACCGCCGCGTCGAACGCCTCCATGCCTCCGGTGGCCCGGCGGTAGTCCACCGCCTCGCGCGCCGCGTGCAGGGCGTGGTGCAGCCGGGTCACGACCCCCCGCCCTCCGTCCACCGGGAGGTACGCGGTCAGTCGGCGACCGCCCGGAGCAGGCCCCACCAGCACCCCGTCCAGGCACCGCTCCGCCTGCGCCCGGTGCCGTGCGCCGTAGTACCCGGCCCGGGCGCGGGCGGCGAGGGCCCCGGCCAACAGCAACTGCCGGGCGGCCGAGCGAAGCTGTTCCTGGACGGGCCACGCCTCCGCCCGCTGCGCCGCGTACGCCCCCTCCGGGAACTCCCGCTCCCAGCGGATCTCGTCGCTCGGCACGCTCAGCCCGAAGAGCACCTCCCGCGCCGAGGGCAGCCCGCCGCGCGCGAGGGCGGTCAGCGCCTCCTCCAGGAGGTCGGCGCAGTCGGGGAAGGCCCGGCTCTCCGGGACGAGCAGGCCGACGCCCGCCTGCCCCGGCGGGGTCCACCGCCCGTACCGCCCGGCGGCGCCGCCCCGTCGCAGCCAGCCGTGCCGGTGCAGGAGCGCGCCGAGTACGGCCGGGTCGACGTGCGCGGGGTCGGGCGTCCCGGGGGAGGTCGGGTCCGCGTACGGCGAGGGGCCGGCGTACGGCGACGGGGACGACAGGGGTTCGAGGCGTGGTGTGTTCCGGTTCATCAGGGTGTCCCTCCCGACCCGACCCGGGTCATGATCTCGCAGAGCGCCCGGTCGTCGAAGATCCGTGTGGTGGGGATCCGTACGGTGGTCCGGCGCCGGCCGGTCACGGGGTGCCCGGCGAGATTGGTCCAGTAGCAGCAGTGCCGCAGGTCGAGCCGGTCGTGCTCGGCGCTCAGCCACTCCTCGCGCTCCCGGGGGACGAGCATCACCACGAGGATCTTGTGGACGGCGACCGGGGTGCGGGCCAGTTTCACGAGGTGTTCGTTGTCGAGGGTGAAGCCGAAGGTGGCCCCGGCCGGCCGTGGGGGTATCTGGTAGGTCGCCTTCAACTGCACCTTGATGGTGACCTCGTCGTCGACGACGTGCTCGGACGCGCCGTGGCTCACGTGCCAGTCGATGCCGTTGTCGGGAAAGGGCTGGGACAGCGAACAGCCGGCCGCCGCGGCGACCGCGTGCAGGTATCCCACCTGGAGTGTCTCCATGCAGGCGGTGGTGGCGAGTGAGCCGCGCAGCGGTCCGGTCCCCGCGTCCGCCCGCGGTCCGATCCGCCCCTGCAGCACCCCACCCGGTTCGGGCTGCGCGAGCGCCATGGCCGGCTCCCCATGCCTTGTGGGCTCTGCCTCGTCAGGTGTTGGCGGGGTGACGACCGCTCAGGCGTCCGGTCCCCCAAGGAGGTTGTCTCCGCAGCAGACGCGTGGCAAACGGCGTACGGGGCAAACAGCCCGGGTATCACCGATTCGGGCAAGGGGGTGGCGAGTTCCCGTCGCGCCCCATCTGCCGATCGGGGACGAGGAGTTCGCCATGACACGCTGGTACGAGGGACCGCTGGCCGCATTCGACACGGAGACGACCGGGGTGGACGTCGAGCAGGACCGGATCGTGTCCGCCGCGCTCGTCGTGCAGGAGTGTGCGGGCGGCCGGGTCCGCACCACGCGCTGGCTGGTCAATCCGGGTATCCCGGTGCCCCGGGGCGCCACGGAAGTGCACGGCCTGACCGACGAACACCTCCAGCGCAACGGCCGTTGGCCGGCGCCGGTGGTGGAGGAGATAGCCCGCTCGCTCGCCGAGCAGCAACTGGCGGGTCGGCCGGTGGTGGTGATGAACGCGCCGTTCGACCTGACGTTGCTGGACCGGGAGTTGCGCCGGCACCGGGCGTCGTCGCTGGCCCGCTACCTGGACGACCGGCCGCTCACGGTGTTGGACCCGCGGGTACTGGACAAGCACTTGGACCGCTACCGCAAGGGCCGCCGGACGCTGGGCGACCTGTGCGCGCACTACGGGATAGAGCTGGAGGGCGCGCACGACGCGGCGGCCGACGCGCTGGCCTCACTGGAACTCGTACGGGCGCTCGGGCGCCGGTTCGCTGGCCGGCTGGAGCGGTTGACACCGGCCGAACTGCACGCGCTCCAGGCGGTGTGGCACGCGGCGCAGGCCCGGGGGCTCCAGGCGTGGTTCGCCCGTCAGGGCACGCCGGAACCGGTGGACCCGCACTGGCCGCTCCGCCCGGAAGTCCCGGCGGCGGCGTAGGCGCGGGCCGGCACCCCGCCGGGGACCGCACGGAAGGGTCGTCGAAAACGCGGAAGGCCGGTCCGTCAGCTGACGGACCGGCCTGTCCCGGTGGGCGATACTGGGATCGAACCAGTGACCCCTTCGGTGTGAACGAAGTGCTCTCCCGCTGAGCTAATCGCCCGGAACGGGTTGAACAATACAAGAGCCCCGGGGTTCTGTTCAAACCGCTTCCGGCCGGGCCGCCAGCCGCGCCGCGAGGGCCCGCTGCCCGGCGCGCATCATGAGGGTGTGGTTGAGCCGGAACAGGGGGCGTCCGGGCACCGCGAGGCGGCGCAACAGCGGCCGGCTCACCTCGACCTCCTGCTCGTACAGGGCGCGCGTCCGGGTCCCGCGCGGGCGGACGGTCCACCGCGCCCAGCCTTCGAGGTCCCCGCTCAGCGCGACCTCCAGCACTCCGCCGGCGGGGTCGCGGAGCAGTTCGGTGGCGGTGACGCGGAGCGCGTACGGCAGTGCGGAGCGGATGACGGCGGTGCCGGTGCGTCCGTCCGCGGAGGTGAAGCGGCGGACCTGGGGCCACCAGCGGGGGTACTCCCCGGCTCGTTCCAGGGTGCGGTAGACGAGGGCGGGCGGGGCGTCGAGGTCCCACACGCTGCGGAAGCGGAAGTGGCTCCCACCGCGCCGGGGCCGGTGATCCGTGCCGCCGGTGCCCATGCTGTCGTGATCCGTGCCGCCGGGGTCCGTGCCGCCGTGATCCGTGCTGCTGTGGTCCATGCCTCCAGCCTGCCCGGCCCGCCGCGCCGCCTATCCCGCTCGGCCGGGGTTCCCGCGATGCCCCCGCGACGGCCCCGTGCGGCCCCGTGTGAGTCCCGCGGCGCTCCCCCGACCGTTCGGGCCGGCCCCCGTGGCGCGGGGCCGTCAGGAACCCTCCAGGCCGTTCGCAGCGCCCGGGTACGACGAAGGCCCGGAGACTCGTTTCGAGTCTCCGGGCCTTCGGTCCGGTGGGCGATACTGGGTTCGAACCAGTGACCCCTTCGGTGTGAACGAAGTGCTCTCCCACTGAGCTAATCGCCCGGACGCACCGCAAACATTACCGCATGTCAGCGGTGCTCCACGCCATCGGTACGGATCACTGGTCGTTGATGTTCCACGGCAGCATGAGGCCGTACTTCCACAGGTAGAACCCGATGAGCACGGCCGCGACGGTCACGCCCACAGCGGTCAGGATGAGGTTGCGGCGGCGGACCCTCGGGTCCATCGCCTTCTGTGCCGCCTCGGACACCTTCCGCTTCGTCCAGCGCAGCACCACCTGCGCCCAGGCGAACTCGGTCCCCCAGATGAACAGGCCGGCGAAGATCGCCACCCACCCGGGCCCGGGCAGGACCAGCATCGCGATGCCGGCGGCGATGACGGCCAGGCCGACGATGAACACGCCGACCTGCCAGCTCAGGTGCAGGGTGCGGTTGGCCTTGACGAAGGCGGGCGCCTTCGAGACGTGCGGCTCGGCTTCCGGTTCGGTTCCCTTGTGCGCGGACTCGTCGGTCTCGCGGTCACTCCCCGTATTCATGGGTCGAATCTACCGGAGTCGAATCGTGGCCCGGAAGCACACGTGATCGGCCGTTTGGATCCGCCGTCCGAGGGACCCAGAGGTCCGCAAAACGGTCAGAGGGGTTTACAACGCCACCGTAGGTGGCATGTCGATTTCGCCGACGTGCGAATCCCCGAGCGCACACTGAGCGAAAGGCCCTGGCGCTTATGAACACCACGGTCAGCTGCGAGCTGCACCTGCGCCTCGTTGTGTCGAGCGAGTCCTCACTGCCTGTTCCCGCGGGCCTGCGGTATGACACGGCCGATCCCTACGCCGTGCACGCCACCTTCCACACCGGCGCCGAGGAGACGGTCGAATGGGTATTCGCCCGCGACCTCCTCGCAGAGGGTCTCCACCGGCCCACCGGCACCGGCGACGTCCGCGTCTGGCCGTCCCGCAGCCACGGTCAGGGAGTCGTCTGCATCGCCCTGAGCTCTCCGGAAGGAGAAGCACTGCTCGAAGCACCCGCCCGAGCCCTTGAGTCCTTCCTCAAGCGGACGGACGCCGCGGTCCCACCCGGAACCGAACACCGGCACTTCGACCTCGACAAGGAGCTGTCCCACATCCTGGCCGAAAGCTGACCCAGGACGCGGGCGACTCCCCCGGCCGCGGCCGGGGGACCACCCGACACCGTCCGACTCGGGGCGACGGTGCGGGAGGGACAACCACATGCGGCAGTGCCGGCGCTGTTCTCGCGGAAGCCAACCGCGGGGGCGGCGCCGCCGTGCGTTCCGGGGACGGTCGCACCTCCCGGTCGCGGTCGGGGGCGGCTAGAGTCGGCCCCCCACGCGGCAGAGACCGATCGCCGCAGGCCCGGCCCCCAGGGAGACCCCGTGCAGATCCCCCACGACACCCGTCGCGCGCTCGACGTCGTCGTCGCGCTGGTGAACACCGCGGCCGAACCCGGCAGGCCCGACGGGCTGTCCGATGTGGGCGCGCTGCGCGGTTTCGTCCAGGAGTACGCGATCAGCGACGTGGGCGAGCTGGGCGCCCGTGATCTCGCCGGCGTGCGCACCGTGCGGGACAAGTTCGCGCAGACCTTCGCCGCCCCGAACCCCCGGGCGGCGGCCACACTGATCAACGAGCTGGTCGCGACGGCGGGCACCACGCCGCGGCTGACCGACCACGACGGTTACGACTGGCACGTGCACTACTTCGCGCCGGGCGCCTCCGTGGGCGACCATCTGGCGGCGGACGGCGGCATGGCGCTCGCGTTCATCGTGGTCTCGGGAGAGCAGGAGCGGCTGCGGCGCTGCGAGGCCCCCGACTGCCGACGGGCCTTCGTGGACCTCTCCCGAAACCGTTCGCGGCGCTACTGCGACAGCCGGACCTGCGGGAACCGGCTGCACGTGGCCGCGTACCGGGCGCGCCGCAAGGAGGCGGACGCGCACGGTTCGGACGCGCACGGTTCAGAGCAGGAAGAGGTCGTGCACGGCGGCGAACAGCAGCAGGCTTCCGATCACCGCTAGGAAGATCATCAGGGGCGGCTGGGACAGCGCGAAGAGACAGCCGCGGGCTTCTTCGGCGGGGGCGTGAGCCGACGGCTCACCAGGTGATGTGTCCGGCATGTCGGGCCGATGATGGCCCACCCCTCCCCTGATCGCCCCTCAACACGCCAATGGCGTGGCGGGAGTTCGCCCTTTCCCGTGACGGGAGGCGCGGCGGTGGGGCGGAGCCGGGTCCGCCGCCCGGTCAGATCCCGTGCTTCTTGAGGATCGCCTCGATGTCGGAGAAGTCGTCCGCCGGGGCGGCGGGCCGCTCCCGCGTCGGCCCGGGCCCGGAGCCCGCGGCGAGGGAGGGCGCGGAGGCGTCGGGTGCGACGGCGCCCCGGGCGGGGCGACCCCTGGCCGCCTTGGGCTCCTTGGCCTTCGCGGGCCGGCCGAGCGCACGGCGTTCGACGGCCCGGGTGGCCAGGAACAGCGCCCAGGCCAGGCCCAGCAGACCGAAACCGATCCAGACGGACGGCTTGAACACCATCCCCGACACCCACTCGACGACGCCGGTCAGCACCAGCGCGACCGGCACCAGCGCGTACGCGGCGATGCGCGCCGCGGCGAGGAAACGCCTGCGGTACGCGGTCACCGCGGCGATTCCCAGGCCCGCCGCGGACACCGCGGCACAAATGGTCTCGGCGAGCATGCTGTCCTCCAGGAGCCGACGGGTCGGGCGGTCGGGCCGGGATCGGCGGTCCGTCCCCGTCCATCGTGCACCGGCCCGGGGCGCGGGGGCCACGCCGCGGACGGCTCCCGGACCGATCTCCGGGACATCTCGGGGTCGGGCCTCCTCCCCAGGTGCCGGTCGGTGCGGCGCCGGGCGAGCTGGGAGACTGTGCGCATGACCGATTCCCACTCCCCCGACTCCGTCTCCGCCTCCCCCTCGGCGCCCGCCGGCCGCGTCGTCCTGGAGGTGTGGTGCGAGCTCCAGTGCCCGGACTGCCACGGCGCCCTGGACGACGTGCGCGCCCTGCGGGCCCGCTACGGCGACCGGCTGGACATCGTGCTGCGGCACTTCCCGCTGGAGAAGCACAAGCACGCCTTCGCCGCGGCCCAGGCCGCCGAGGAGGCCGCGGAGCAGGGGCAGGGCTGGCCGTACGCGGAGGCCGTGCTGGCCCGCACCGCCGAGTTGGGCGAGCGCGGGGAAGCGGTCCTGCTCGATGTGGCCCGTGAACTCGGCCTGGATGTCGAGGAGTTCGACACCGCCCTGGTCGACGGGCGGCACATCCTGATCGTCGACGCCGACCAGGCCGAGGGCAAGGCCATCGGCGTGACCGGCACCCCCACGTACGTGATCGGCGGCGAGCGCCTCGACGGCGGCAAGAGCCAGCAGGGCCTGCGCGCCCGCATCGAGGAGATCGCCGACCGGCTGCTGGCGGGATGAGCGCCTACAACAGGTCCTTGGCGTAGTTCAGGTGCGTGGGCCGGTAGCCGAGGGACGCGTACAGGCGCCGCGCGGTGGTGTTCGTGGTGAAGACCTGGAGGGC
This sequence comes from Streptomyces sp. NPDC058279, assembly GCF_042881255.1. Taxonomy (NCBI): domain Bacteria; kingdom Bacillati; phylum Actinomycetota; class Actinomycetes; order Kitasatosporales; family Streptomycetaceae; genus Streptomyces; species Streptomyces sp. NPDC058279. The sequence continues at coordinate 203,751 of NZ_JBHVYA010000003.1, forward strand.
GACCGTCCGGTGGCCCGCCGCGACGGCCTCGCGTTCCGCGAGCAGCATCAGCGCGCGCCCGTGGCCGCGGCCTCGGTGTCCTTCGGCGACCTCGACGTGGAAGACGTACGCGCCGTCGCCGTGCGCGGCGAGCCACAGGTGGCCCACGGGGTCGCCGGCCGCCTCCAGGACGGCGAGCGTGACACCCGCGGTGTCCCGGCCGTCCGGGAAACGGGCCGCGTGGTCGGTCACCGCCCGCGCGTACGCGTCGCGCTCCGGCATCCCGCGCGCGGCCAGTTCGGCGGCGTAGCCGGCCGGCGCCTCGGCGGCCCAGGCCGCGTACTCGATCTCCGTCATGCGGCGGGCCGTGATCCCTTCGGGCAGGGCGGGCGGTGCGACCGGGAGTTCTTTGCCCAGGTGGCGGCTGTACTCGGCGTACCCGAGGGCCTCGGCCAGCCGCAGTCCGCCGGCGGACCCGGCGGGGACGGAGATCCGGACGCGGCGGCAGCCCCACCCCCGCAGTACCTCCTCGGCGGCGAGCGCGGCGACGGTGGCACGGCCCCGGCGGCGGTCGGGCGGGTCGATGGCGAGATCGTCGATCTCCCCGACCGCCGGCCCGAACGCGGTTCCGGCGCGGATCAGCAACCGCCCGACGAGCCTGCTGTTGACGCGGACCTCGTAGGGGCGCGATCGCGCGCCGTCCTCGCCTTCCCGGAGCGGCCCGCTCGGCCGCAGTGTGGTGGTCATCGTCGAGTTCTACCCTCCGGACGCCCGCCGCGACAGGGCGTGCGACGGCGGTCTACGGGTCGAGGTCGGAGCCCGCGCGCTCGTCGAAGATCCGCATCGCCTCGGCCGTGACGGGCCCCGGCGCGGCCGGCCGGCGGTCGTCGACGCGGTGGACCGCCTGGACGTCGCGCAGGGTGGAGGTGAGGAAGACCTCGTCCGCGCGTTCCAGCACGTCGAGGGGCAGGTCGGTCTCCTTGGCGCCGGCCCACTCCACCACCAGGGCGCGGGTGATGCCCGCGAGGCAGCCGGAGGCCAGGGGCGGGGTGTGCAGTTCCCCGTCGAGGACGACGAACACGTTGGATCCGGTGCCCTCGCAGAGCTGTCCGACCGTGTTGGCGAAGAGGGCCTCGGAGGCGCCCGCCGCGTGCGCTCGGGCGAGCGCGACCACGTTCTCGGCGTACGAGGTGGTCTTCAGGCCGGTCAGCGGGGAGCGTTCGTTGCGGACCCAGGGGACGGTGATCACGGCGGTGGTGTCGGGACGCCGGGTGGTCTCGCCGACGGCCACGACCAGGGTGGGGCCGGTCTTGCCGCGCTCGGAGCCCAGCGGGGACTCGCCGCCGGTGTAGGTGATGCGGAGCCGGCCGAGGGCCACCGGGTTGGCCTCCAGCACGGCGGCGCAGGCCCGGCGCACTTCGTCGAGGTCGGGATCGGGCAGCCCCAGGCCGCGGGCCGAGCGGGTCAGCCGGTCCAGATGGCGGGTGAGCGCGAACACCGTCCCGTCCTTGGCCTTGAGCGTCTCGAAGAGCCCGTCGCCCACGGTCAGCCCGTGGTCCAGTACGGACACCTTCGCCGCGTCCGCGTCCCGCAGCGCCCCGTTGAGCCAGATCCTCACCGTACGGTCCCTTCGCTCAGCCCATGCGCACCGTGTGCTTCATGCGGCTCGTGCATCTCGTGCGTGCCCGACGCTACCGCGAGGAGCCGGGCCGCCTTCAGTTCGGTCTCGGCCCACTCCCGGTCCGGGTCGGAGCCCCAGGTGATCCCGGCCCCGGTGCCGAAGAGCAGGCGGGGGCCGCCGGGCAGCTCGCGGTCGATCCAGAAGGTGCGGATGCCGACGGCGAGCTCCGCGGTGCCCCGGTCGGCGTCGACCCAGCCGATGCCCCCGCAGTAGGGGCCGCGCGGGGCGGTCTCCAGCGCCTCGATGATCCGTAGGGCCGAGGACTTCGGCGCGCCCGTGACGGAGCCGGGCGGGAAGGCCGCCTCCAGCAGCTCCGGCCAGCCCGCGAACTCGGCCAGCTCGCCGCTGACGGTGGAGACGAGGTGGACCAGGCCCGGGTGCTCCTCGACGGCACACAGCTCGGGGACGGTGACCGAGCCCGGGGAACAGACCCGGCCGAGGTCGTTGCGCACGAGGTCCACGATCATCACGTTCTCGGCGTGGTCCTTGGGAAGCAGGTCGGCGGCGGTGCGGCCGGTTCCCTTGATGGGCCCGGACTCCACGTGCCGGCCGGCGCGGCGCAGGAACAGTTCGGGGGAGGCGGTGGCGATCTCGACGCCGTGGGCCGGCAGCCGAATCGTTCCTGCGTAGGGCGCGGGGTTGCCGCGCGCGAGCAGGGCGGTGAGGGCGTCGACGTCCGCCCCGGCCGGGTCGGGCAGCGGGGCGGACAGCACCCGGCAGAGGTTGGCCTGGTAGACCTCGCCGCGGGCGATGTGCTCGCGGACGCGGCGTACGCCGGCCACGTAGGCGGCCCGGTCGAGCGAGGAGGTCCACTGGTCGGCGGCGGGTCCGCGCCAGGCGCCCGGGACCGGCAGGGGGACGGGGTCGGGGCGGACGTCCCCGAAGCGCGCGCACACCAGACGCCCCTCGAAGTCCGCGGCCACCGCCCAGAAGCCGGTGGAGTCGAGGGCGGAGGGGTCGCTGGTGACGTCGCGGAGGTCGGTCGCGAGGCGGCCGCCGAAGCGGGCCAGAGGAGGCAGGTCGTGCACGGCTGCGAGTCTATGACCGGTGACGCGCCGGCGCCGGGGTGGTGACAGCGGGGTGACCGGCGGTGATCGAGCGGCAGCACGCTGCGGAAACGCGTTTTTGAGCTGGCCCGGGAATCCGCTAGAGTTCAACACGTCGCCAGGGAGCGAAGGGGAACACCCCGGAGCGAACACGGTGACCTGCGGACGTAGCTCAGTTGGTAGAGCACCACCTTGCCAAGGTGGATGTCGCGAGTTCGAGTCTCGTCGTCCGCTCGAAGTGGGGGGTCTTCCCGAGAATCCCCGCAGCTCCTGGTGGAGTGGCCGAGAGGCGAGGCAACGGCCTGCAAAGCCGTCTACACGGGTTCAAATCCCGTCTCCACCTCCAAGGACGATTAGCTCAGCGGGAGAGCGCTTCCCTGACACGGAAGAGGTCACTGGTTCAATCCCAGTATCGTCCACTGGTCCGCGAGGACCACCCGCGCGATTAGCTCAGCGGGAGAGCGCTTCCCTGACACGGAAGAGGTCACTGGTTCAATCCCAGTATCGCGCACGCAGCACCGGCAACACCTGCTCCACCTGCGGCTTTCGAGCCGTGATCCCGCGCGATTAGCTCAGCGGGAGAGCGCTTCCCTGACACGGAAGAGGTCACTGGTTCAATCCCAGTATCGCGCACCATCGGAAAGCCCCGACCGTCTCCACGGCCGGGGCTTTCGCGTTCCGTCCTCCGCCGCCGTGACCGGCGACCGTGACCAGGGGCCGGGGCCGGGATGGGAAACACGTGAAAAAGGGTGCTGCCCGTCCGACTCCCCAGTCGTACGGGCAGCACCCTTCACCTGCCGTCCGCCGTCGCGCCCCCGTCCCCACGGGGTGCGACATGACGATGTCCCGACCCGGACCGCTCTTCCGGGCCCGGAGCGCCGCTCAGCGCCCCAGCATCGCGCCCACGGACGACGCCTGCGCCGCCACCTGTTCGAAGCCTCCGAAGAGGAAGAGCAGGAGGACGGCCAGGGGGAGCACCATGGCCGCGGCCACCAGCGGGTGGCGCGTACCGGACTCGTGGCTGTTGAACGCGAATGCCTTGCGCCCCTGCCGTGCGGAGTCCGCCATGGTCCTCTCCCTGTCGTCTGGCAGCGGCGGGCTCGTGACCTCGGGGGACGAGTGTGCCGCCCGCCGCTTGTCTTCAACACTAGGCGGGCGCAAGGGCCCTGGCCTCATGCCCTCGTACCCATTGGCGGGCCTCCGGGAGGATGAGGGACCACCCTCCCGTGTACTCCCCTGGGTGGAGATCACTCCCCAGGAGTGAGGGTCTCCCCGGAAGGGATGACCGGACAGTAGTGACTTCGCTCACTTCCGTCACTCCCCGCACACGCGCGTCTTCCGACGAACTGTCCGCGCGCGGTGTGACCGCCGCCGGCCTCGCCGCCTGCGGGGGAACGGCCGTGGCGGCCGCCCGTGGGGCCAATCCCCTTGGCCCGGGGGCTGTTTGGCGGTACGCGACGACAGGCTCCGAGCGGCCCGCGAACCATCTGAGCCACCCTCAAGTGGCCTGCTCCGTACAGACGATCGATTGTCCCGGCGAGGGCGCGGCCTCTGAGCGCTCGTGCCGGATGGTCCGTAAGCTGGGGCACGTCAACAGGACGACCGGGCAGCGGGGTGGACATGGCGATGATGCGGCTCCGGCGCGAGGACCCGCGTGTCGTCGGCTCGTTCAGGCTGCACCGGCGGCTCGGGGCGGGCGGCATGGGCGTCGTCTACCTGGGGTCCGACCGGCGCGGGCAGCGGGTCGCGCTGAAGGTGATCCGCCCGGACCTGGCGGAGGACCAGGAGTTCCGCTCCCGTTTCGCCCGTGAGGTGTCCGCCGCGCGGCGGATCCGCGGGGGCTGCACGGCGCGGCTGGTGGCGGCCGACCTGGAGGCCGAGCGGCCGTGGTTCGCGACCCAGTACGTGCCCGGCCCCTCCCTGCACGACAAGGTGGCCGAGGAGGGCCCGCTGACCGCCGCGCAGATCGCCGCGATCGGCGCCGCGCTGTCGGAGGGACTGGTGGCCGTGCACGAGGCGGGCGTCGTCCACCGCGACCTCAAGCCCTCGAACATCCTGCTGTCGCCCAAGGGGCCGCGGATCATCGACTTCGGCATCGCGTGGGCCACCGGGGCGAGCACCCTCACCCATGTGGGGACCGCGGTCGGCTCCCCCGGCTTCCTCGCGCCCGAACAGGTGCGCGGCGCCGCCGTGACCCCCGCGACCGACGTGTTCGCCCTCGGCGCCACCCTCGCCTACGCCGCGACCGCCGACTCCCCCTTCGGGCACGGCAGTTCGGAGGTCATGCTGTACCGCGTGGTGCACGAGGAAGCCCACTTGCAGGGGGTCCCGGACGCCCTCGCGCCCCTCGTACGGGCCTGTCTGGCCAAGGATCCCGAGGACCGGCCGAGCACGCTGCAGCTGTCGATGCGGCTCAAGGAGATCGCGGCCCGCGAGGCGCAGGGGCTGGGCGAGGTACGGCCGCCGGCGCAGCGCGTCCGTACCGAGCGGCCCACGGGGCGACTGACGGAGCAGTACACCGACCAGTACACCGACCAGCGCACGGAGCGGCGTACCGGAGGGGGAGCGGCCGCAAGCGGCGCCACCCCGCGGCCGCAGGGCCCGCACAGCGGCCCGCACTCGCGCCCCTCGTCGCCCCGCAACCCCGGCTCCACCGCCGGGCGCGGGGGAGGCCGCCCGGCGCCGCGCACGACGGGGACGGGCCGCCGCCCCGCGCGGCCGGACCCGAGGCTGATGCGGCAGCGGCTGATCGTGTTCGTCGTGGTGACGCTGATCGTCGCGCTGGGCATCGCCGCCGCGCAGAAGCTCTAGCCGGACACCGCCCGCGGACCGGTCAGGCCGCCGGCGGTCGGGTGGCGTAGAAGGCGACCGCCGAGGCGGCGGCCACGTTGAGGGAGTCGATGCCCTCCGCCATGGGGATGCGTACCCATTCGTCGGCGGCCCGCAGGGCGTAGGTCGACAGGCCGTGGCCCTCGGACCCCAGCATGATCGCCGAACGTTCGAAGCGCTCCGGCGGGACCTGGTCCAGCGGGGTCGCCTTCGGGCTGGGCGTCATGGCGAGGATCCGGTAGCCGGCCTCGCGGACCTTCTCCAGATCGGCCGGCCACTGGTCGAGCCGCGCGTAGGGGACGGAGAACACCGACCCCATCGAGACCTTGATGGCGCGCCGGTACAGGGGGTCCGCGCAGTCCGGGGAGAGCAGTATCGCGCTGATGCCGAGCGCCGCGGCGCTGCGGAAGGCGGCGCCCAGGTTGGCGTGGTCGACGAAGCCCTCGAAGACGCCGATCCGGCGACCGGCGGACTCGTCGGCCAGCAGGTCGCCCGGCGCCGGGAGCGGCTTGCGCTGCATCGACGCGAGCGCGCCGCGGTGCACGTGGTAGCCGGTGACCCGTTCAGCGAGCTCGGGGGTGACGGCGTAGACCGGGGCGGGGAGTTCGTCGATGACGTCACGCATGACGTCGACCCACTTGGCGGAGAGCAGCATCGAGCGCATCTCGTAGCCGGCGTCCTTGGCGCGTCTGATGACCTTCTCGCCCTCGGCGATGAAGAGCCCTTCGGCGGGCTCGCGCCGGCGCCGCAGTTCGACGTCGGTCAGGCCCGTGTAGTCGCGCAGGCGCGGGTCGTCGGGGTCGTCGACGGTGATGAGATCAGCCACAGGGTGATACTGCCTTGTCCTGGGTGTGGTGCCAACGGCCGGGTGCGGCCCCGGCGGAGGTGTTCAGGCCGTCGGGGCGTTGACGGTGACGACCGCGCCGATGACGATGACGGCCGGCGGGCGGACCTCCCGCGCGCGCACGGTCTCGCCCACCGTGGCCAAGGTGGCGTCCACCCGGCGCTGGGTCGCGGTGGTGCCTTCCTGGACGACGGCGACCGGGGTGTCGGCGGGGCGGCCGTGGCGGATGAGGGCCTCGGCGATCAGGCCGATCTTGTCGACGCCCATCAGGATGACGAGGGTGCCGGTGAGCTTGGCGAGGGAGGCCCAGTCCACGAGGGAGCGCGGGTCATCGGGGCCGACGTGGCCGCTGACCACGGTGAACTCGTGGGCGACGCCCCGGTGGGTGACGGGGATGCCGGCCGCGCCGGGCACCGAGATGGAGCTGGAGATGCCCGGGACGACCGTGCAGGGGATGCCGGCCTCCGCGAGGGCCTGGAGCTCCTCCATGCCGCGGCCGAAGACGTACGGGTCGCCGCCCTTGAGCCGGACCACGGCCTTGCCGGCCTTGGCGTGCTCGATCAGGGCGTTGTTGATGGCCTCCTGGGCCATGAATCGGCCGTACGGGATCTTGGCCGCGTCGATGACCTCGACGTGCGGCGGGAGTTCGTCGAGGAGGTCGCGCGGGCCGAGCCGGTCGGCGATGACGACGTCCGCCTCGGCGAGCAGCCGCCGGCCGCGCACCGTGATCAGGTCGGGGTCGCCGGGGCCGCCGCCGACCAGGGCCACGCCCGGGGCGTGACCGCGCCGGCGGGTGGAGACGAGGGAGCCGTCCCGCAGTCCCTCCACCACTGCGTCGCGGACCGCGGCGGAGCGGCGGGGGTCGTTGCCGGTCAGCACGGCGACGGTGACGCCGTCGACACGGCCGGTGGCGGGGGTCCAGGCGGTGGCGGCGGAGGCGTCGTCGGCGCGGACGCACCAGACCCGCTCGCGCTCGGCCTCTGCGGAGGCACGGTCGTTGGCCTCGCGGTTCTGGGTGGCGATCAGCGCGTACCAGGCCCCGGCCAGGTCGCCGTCCTCGTAACGCCGGCGCTCCCAGCGGATCTCCCCGGTCTCGGCCATGGCGTCCACCGAGGGGGTGGCCGAGGGCGAGACGAGCAGGACGTCGGCCCCGGCCGCGATCAGCGCGGGCAGGCGGCGCTGGGCGACCTGTCCGCCGCCGATGACGACGACGCGGCGGCCGGCGAGGCGCAGACCGACGGGGTACGCGGGGTGTTCGGCCATGGCGGTGCGGCTCCTGATACGGCGGTGGGTCTCTCGGCCGCTGCTGCGCTGGAGCGGCTTGTCCGGTGTGACGTGGGGTTTCGGGTGCGCGGGTCCACGATACGACCCGGCGCTCCCGCCACCGCGAGGGCGGGCGCTCTGCTGCCCGCGCCTGCCCTCGCGGCGGCGGTCCGCGGCTACTTCTCCGTGACTCCGGCGGAGTCGAAGGTGGCGACCTCGTGCATGGCGCGGGCCGCGCTCTGTACCAGCGGGAGGGCCAGCAGGGCGCCCGTGCCCTCGCCGAGGCGGAGGTCCAGGTCGACCAGGGGGCGCAGGCCGAGCTTGTTCAGGGCCGCGACGTGGCCGGGCTCGGCGCTGCGGTGGCCCGCGATGCACGCCGAGAGGGACTCGGGGGCGATGGCCCGGGCGACGAGGGCGGCCGCGCCGGCGCTGACGCCGTCGAGGATCACCGGGGTGCGCAGCGAGGCGCCGCCGAGGAGGAGGCCGACGATCGCCGCGTGTTCCAGGCCGCCGATGGCCGCGAGGACGCCGATCGGGTCGGCCGGGTCGGGCTGGTGGAGTTCCAGGGCGCGGCGGACGACCTCGACCTTGCGGGCGTGCGTCTCGTCGTTGATGCCCGTGCCGCGGCCGGTGACCTCGGCGGGGTCGACTCCGGTGAACACCGAGATCAGCGCGGCCGAGACCGTGGTGTTCGCGATCCCCATCTCGCCCGTGAGCAGGGCCTTGTTGCCGGCCGCGACCAGGTCGCGGGCGGTCTCGATGCCCACTTCGATGGCCTGGACGGCTTCCTCGCGGGTCATCGCCGGGCCGGTGGAGAGGTCGGCCGTGCCGGGGCGGACCTTGCGCGGAAGCAGACCCGGCGTGGCCGGGAGGTCCCCGGCGACGCCGACGTCGATCACGCACACCTCGGCGCCCACCTGGTTGGCGAACGCGTTGCAGACGGCTCCGCCGCCCAGGAAGTTGGCCACCATCTGCGTGGTGACCTCCTGGGGCCACGGGGTGACGCCCTGGGCGTGCACCCCGTGGTCACCGGCGAAGATCGCGACGGCGGCCGGCTCCGGGATCGGCGGCGGGCAGACCCGGGACAGGCCCGCGAGCTGGGCGGAGATGATCTCCAGCATGCCGAGCGCGCCGGCCGGCTTGGTCATCCGCTTCTGCCGCTCCCACGCCTCGCCGAGCGCCTTCGCGTCCAGCGGGCGGATGCCGGCGACCGTCTCGGAGAGCAGGTCGTGCGGCTCCTCGCCGGGCAGCGCGCGGCGCCCGTACGTCTCCTCGTGCACGACCCAGGCCAGCGGCCGACGCCGGGACCAGCCGGCCTGCGCCAGCTCGGGCTCCTCGGGGAACTCGTCGACGTATCCGACGCACAGGTAGGCGACGACTTCGAGGTGCTCGGGCAGGCCGAGTTCGCGGACCATCTCGCGCTCGTCGAAGAAGCTGACCCAACCGACGCCGATGCCTTCGGCGCGGGCGGCGAGCCAGAGGTTCTCGACGGCGAGGGCCGAGGAGTACGGGGCCATCTGCGGCTGGGTGTGCCGGCCGAGCGTGTGCCGGCCGCCGCGGGTGGGGTCGGCGGTGACGACGATGTTGACCGGGGTGTCGAGGATGGCCTCGATCTTGAGTTCCTTGAACTGCTTCGCCCGGCCCTTGGGCAGCGACTTGGCGTACGCCTCGCGCTGGCGCTGGGCGAGTTCGTGCATCGTGCGGCGGGTCTCGGCCGAACGGATGACCACGAAGTCCCAGGGCTGGGAGTGGCCGACGCTGGGCGCGGTGTGCGCGGCTTCGAGGACCCGCAGCAGGACGTCGTGCGGGATCGGGTCGGGGCGGAAGCCCTTGCGGATGTCGCGGCGCTCGCGCATGACGCGCTGGATGGCGTCGCGGTCGGCCTCGGCGTAGGCGGGGGCCGGTTCGCCGGGGGCGACGGCCGGCGCGAGCACCTCGGCGGTCTCGGACGCCCGGGGCGGCTCGGGAGCCTGCGCCGGCTCGGGCGCCTCGGCGGGTGCGGGGGCCGACTCGGCGGCCGGGGCGGCCTCGGCGGCCTCCGCTACGGGGCCCTCCGGCTCGGGGTCGGCGTCGGGCTCCGCGGGCTCGGCGACGGGTTCGGTCGCGGCGGCGAGCGACTCCGGCTCGGCCGGGGTGATCTCCTCGGCCACGGGGGGCTCGGCTGCCTCGGGCACGGCCGGGGCCTCGACGGGCTGCGGGGCGGCCTCGGCGGCCACGGCGACGGGGACGGCCTCGGGCTGCTGCTCGGGCTGCGGGGCGGCCTCAGGAGCGGTTTCCGCCGGGGCGGACTCCACGGCTGCGGCGGGCTCCGCCTCGGCCGCCACCGGCTCGGCCGCCACGGGCTCGGCTGCCACCGGCTCCGGCGCGGGCGCCACGACCGCGGCGACGGGCTCGGTCACGGCGACCGGCTCCGGCTCGGCGGCGGCCTGGGGCGCGGGCTCCGCGACCGGCTCCGCGGCGGGGTCCACAACGGGCTGCGGGGCGGCCTCGGCGGCGGGCTCGGGAGCGGACTGCGGCTCCGGCTGCGGCTCCGGCTCGGCGACGGCCGCCTGCACCGGGGCGGTGGCCTCGGCCGGCGGTTCCACCGGCCACGGCGTCCCGGCCTGCGGCGGGATCTCGGTCGGCTGCGGCGCGGCCGGGGCGACGGCTGCCTGGGCGGCCTCCTCCGGCTGGGGCACGTCCAGGTACTCCGGGCCCGTGGTGGGCGGACCGGGGTGGCGTACGGGCATCGGTGTCACCGGCGCGGGCGCCACCGGGGCGGTGGCCGGCCCCCGGTCCGCGAGGGACCGTACGACTCCCCCGGCCTCGGGCACGGCCGGGCCCATGTGCAGCGGGCGGCGGGCCGCGGCGGCGGGGGCCTGCGGCGCGGCGGCCGGCTGCGGGACCACGAGACCGCCGAGGTCGAGCGCCCCGGAGTCCCGGCCGCCCGTCTCGTGGGCGCCGGCGCTGTACGCGGCCTCGGGGCCGCCGGCGTCGGGGAAGCCTGGCTGCCCGGGCGCGGGGTAACCGGCGTCGGGGAAGCCCGCGTAGCCGTTGTCCACGGCGCCGTTCTGCGCGGCCGGAGCCTGCGCGGCGGCGTACTGGGGGTCGACGTACTGGGGCTCGGCGTAGACCCCGCCGGTCTGCTCGGTGTAGAGCGGCTGCGGGTAGTCGGGGTACGCCGGCGCCTGCTCGACGGGGAAGGCGGGGGCCGGCGGGACGGGCTGCGGGTCGCTCCACGCGCCCTGGCCGCTCGGCATGAGCAGGAGTTCCTCGTCCTCCGCCTCGGCGGAGTCGTCCACGAGGTCCTGGAAGGCGTAGCCCGCCGGAGCCTGCGGTGGGACGGGGGGAAGGGGCGCGCCCTGCGCGGGGATGCCCTGCTGATCCACCATGCCCGCGTTGTCCGGGTGACCCTCGCCCGGGACCTGGCCGGTGTCAGTCATGCGTACCCCTCGCCCATCGGTGTTGCCTCTTCGATCGCCCGGTCGCCCACAGGGCCGCCGCGCGGAGTTGCCGTGCGGGTTGCCGTGGGCCGCGTGCGCCCCGGGGGCGCCCGCACGACAACTACTGAGCATTGTCGCGCTCGTCAGCCGCCGTGTGGGCCATAAACCGGCACGGTCCGCTGTGGACTGCGCCACGTCGCGCGTACTGCCGTGGCGGTACGACGATCGGTCAGCCTACCCCGGGGGCCGCGTCGGGTCCTGTCCGGGCGGTTCGGGGCCGTTCGGCTGCCAGCAGGAACACCACGGAACGGTCCTGTTCGTCCCAGGTGTGGGGGTCGAGCCCGACGGATTGGAGCAGGGCGCACTCGACGGCGTACCCGTGTTCGGTGAGCGCCCTGCCGATGGCCTCCGCCTCGTCGCGGGTGGAGGCGTGGCTGACGATCCGTTCGGGCCGGCGGTCGGCGACGGCCGAGACCACCGCGGCCCCGCCGGCGCCCACGCGCACGACGTCGGGTTCGGGCAGGTCTTCGAGTACGACGGGGGCGCGTCCGGCGACGACCTGGATCTGCACACCGCGGGCGCGGGCGAGGGCGGTTACGCGTTCGCACGCGCGCGGGTCGGCGTCGACGGCGATGACGGCGGCGCCGAACGCGGCGGCGTCCACGGCGAGAGCGCCGGAGCCGGCGCCGATGTCCCAGACGAGGTCTCCGGGGCGCGGGCCGAGGCGGGCGAGTTGGGCGGCGCGCAGCGTGGCCGATTCGCCTTCGCCGGTTCCGGCCCGGGGTCGCGCCCAGCCGCGTTCGGCGGTGCGGGCGACGTTCTGGCCGAGCAGCCACGCCGGTTCGGCCGGGACCGGGGCGGGGGTGGGGGCCTGGCCGCCGATGACGATGACGACGTTGGGATCGCGCCAGCTGTGGTCGGCGGCCTTGTCGGAGGTGAGGACGGTGACCCGTTCGCCGGTGGTGCCCAGTTCCTCGCAGATGACGAAGGTGCGGTGGACCGGGCCGAGCAGCAGGGCGAGTTCGGCGGGACCTGCGCCGGGTGCGGTGAGGACGGCGACCTTGGGGTGGGCGCGGCAGACGTTGACGGCGCGGCGCAGGGTGCGCGGGTGGGCGACGACGACCTGGGCGTCGTCCCAGGGCATGCCGGCGCGGGCGAAGGCCGCGGCGACGGACGAGACGGCGGGGACCACCTCGACTTCGAGGCCGTACTCGGGGGCGCGCAGGGTGCGTACGACTCCGAAGAAGCCGGGGTCGCCGTCGGCGAACACGACGGCGGTGCCGCGGTGGCCGGCGATCCGGCGGGCGGCGAGGCCGAGGCTGCCGAGCCGGACGCGTTCGGCGGTGGGCGGTACCTCGGGCAATGCCAGGTGGTGGGCGGCGCCGGCCACCAGGGTGGCGGCCGAGAGCGCGGACCGGGCGGCCGCGGTCAGCGCGGAGCCGTCCCAGCCGATCACCGTGACCCGGTCGGCCATCGTCGTCAGTCTCCTGGGGTGGGGGCAGGCCAAGCTTCGTCGGGCGGGGCGCGCACGGTGAGACTACCTGGTCATCGGGTCAGTTCCGGTCGGCGCCGACGGTGTGGCCGCTCACGTCGGCCCGCTCCCGGAACTCGTACCGCTCGCCGTGGCCGGGGTACTCGTCGTAGCCGCCGTCGTCGAGGTCTTCGGGGACCAGGCCCCACACGATGAGGTCGCTGCGGGTCTCGGTCCAGGCGCCGTCCGCCGTCTGGGTGCGCACTATGCACGCGTTGCGCAGGACGCCCTCGCTGATGCAGCCGATCTTCTGGGCCACTTGCTGGGACGCGGTGTTGTCGGCGGCGGTGCGCAGTTCGAGGCGTTCGAAGTGGCAATCGTTGAAGAGCCACTGGGCGACCGCGAGGACGGACTCGCCGGCGTAGCCCTCGCCCCGCCCCCAGGGGGCGGTGAGGTAGCCGATTTCGGCGGTGCGGGTGCGCCAGTCGGTGTTGCGCAGGTGCACGGCGCCGACGAGGCGGTGGGTGAGGAACTCGGTGACGGCGAGGACGAGGCCCCGGCCCTCGGTGCGTTCCGCGTGCGAGCGCCGGGTGGCCCAGTCGTGGGCGTCGGCCCGGGTGTAGGGGTGGGGGGCGGAGGTCCAGGCGATGACCTGCTCGTCGTTCATCATCTCGGTGAGCGCGGTGACGTCCTCTTCCTCGAAGGGGCGCAGCACCAGCCGGTCCGTGCTGATGGTGACGTCCGGGAAGGTGGTAGTCATGCGCAGCTCCATGCCTGAGACCGTGGTGCGACCGTGGTGCGGGAGGACCGTTCGTGCGGGTCGTAGGCCACAGCATGCAGCATCGGAGTGGTGATGTGCAGGGTCGGCCCGCGCGGGTGCGGGCAGCCGTCGGCCCCGCCCGCCCGGGTGGGCGCGCGGGGCCGAGAGCCGGGGCGGGGTCAGACCGCGGGAGTGCCGAAGGCCGGGGTGACCGAGCCCTGGTACTTGTCCTCGATGAACTTCTTGACCTCGTCGGAGTTCAGGAGCTTGGCCAGCTTCCGCACGCGCGGGTCGTTCTGGTTGCCGTCCTTGACCGCGAGGAAGTTGGCGTAGGGGTTGCCCTCGGCCTTCTCCAGGATCAGCGCGTCCTTGGCGGGCGCGAGCTTGGCCTCCAGGGCGTAGTTGCCGTTGATGACGGCGGCGTCCACGTCGTTCAGGGCGCGCGGGACCGTGGCGGCCTCCAGCTCCTTGAACTCCAGGCCCTTCTTGTCGGTGATGTCGGACAGCTTGGCGCCGGTGCCGACACCCTCCTTGAGGGTGATCAGGTTGTTCGCGGCGAGCAGTTGGAGCGCGCGACCCTCGTTGGTGGTGTCGTTGGGGACGGCGATGGTCTGGCCGGCCTTGATGTCACCGACGGCCTTGACCTTCTTGGAGTACAGGCCGAGGGGCTCCAGGTGCACGTTGACGACGGGCACGATGTGGGTGCCGTTCTTCTTGTTGAAGTCGTCGAGGTACGGCTTGTGCTGGAAGTAGTTGCCGTCGACCTGCCCCTGCTCGGTGGCGGTGTTGGGCAGGACGTAGTCGGTGAACTCCTTCACCTCCAGCTTGAGCCCTTCCTTGGCCGCCAGCTTGTCCTTGACGAAGTTCAGGATGTCGGCGTGGGGGCTCGGGGAGGCCGCGATGACGAGCGGCTTGCTCTCGTCGGCCTTGCCGCCGTCGGCCTTGGCGGAGGACGGGTCCGAGGAGCTGCCGCAGGCGGTGAGGCCGAGGGCGAGCGCGGCGGAGGCGGCGGCGAAGGCGGTGAGCTTGATGTTCTTACGCACGAAGAGTGCCTTTCATTGCGGTGCGAGTACGCGGGGTCTCGCGCGGTTCTCGCGGGTGGTGGCCCAGGCACGACAAGTGCGGGCTTTCTGGGGGTGGGGAAGTCGGGGCGGCCCGCCGGTCAGGCGGTGCGGCCGCGGCGGGACAGGAGGCGTACGACGCCGTCGCCGATCAGCTGGATGACGGTGACGAGGGCGATCAGGACGATCACGGTGGCGACCATGAAGCCGGTCTCGAAGCGCTGGAAGCCGTACGTGATGGCCTTGGAGCCGAGCCCTTCGCCGCCGACCGCGCCGGCCATGGCCGAGTAGCCGACCAGGGTGATGACGGTGGTGGTGACCCCGGCGATCAGGGAGGGCAGGGCCTGCGGCAGCAGCACCTTGCCGACCAGGGTCGGGACACCGCCGCCCATGGACTCGACGGCTTCGACGAGCCCGGGGTCCACCTCGCGGACGGCCGTCTCGACGAGCCGGGCGAAGAAGGGGACGGCGCCGATGGCGAGCGGGACGATCATGGCGGTGGGGCCGATGAAGGTGCCGACGACGGCGGTGGTGACCGGGATCAGGGCGATCAGCAGGATGATGAACGGCAGCGAGCGGCCGATGTTCACGATCACGCCGAGCACCTTGTTGAGCGGCTGGTTCGCGAGCAGGCCGCCGCGGTCGGTGAGGACGAGGAGGATGCCGATGGGCAGTCCGCCGGCGACGGTGACCAGCGTCGCCCACAACACCATGTAGAGGGTGTCGTAGGTGCCCTGGGTGAGCAGGGGCTGCATTTCCGACCAGGTCACTTGGCACCGTCCTTGACGAGCTCGGCGAGCTCCGCGTCAGCGATCACGTCTGCGTCCGGCTCGTCCGGCTCGTCTTCGACCACGTCGACCTGGAGCCCCTGCTCGCGCAGGAAGCCGACGGGGACCACGTTCTCCTCGTAGCGCCCGGGCAGTTCGATGCGCATCCGGCCGATCTGCCTGCCGGCGACGGTGTCCATGGCCGCGCCCAGGATCGAGAGGTCGATGTTGTACGTCCGGGCGAGCTGGGAGATGACCGGCCGGGTCGCCGCATCACCGTGGAAGGTGACGTCGATGACCGTGCGGTCGGGGCCGGTGGGGGCGCCGCTGACGGGGAAGAGTTCCCCGGCGAGTTCGGAGCCGGGGGTGGCCAGCAGTTCGGAGACGGTGCCGGATTCGATGACCCGGCCGCCCTTCATCAGCGCGGCGGAGTCGCAGACGGCCTTGACCACGTCCATCTCGTGCGTGATGAGCAGCACGGTCAGGCCGAGCCGGCGGTTGAGGTCGCGCAGCAGTTGGAGGATGGAGCGCGTGGTCTCGGGGTCGAGGGCGCTGGTGGCCTCGTCGGAGAGGAGCACCTTGGGGTCGCCGGCCAGGGCGCGGGCGATGCCGACGCGCTGCTTCTGGCCGCCGGAGAGCTGGCCGGGGTACGCCTTGGCCTTGTCGGACAGGCCGACGAGGTCGAGGAGTTCGGCGGCCTTGCGGGAGCGCTCGCGGCCGGAGACGCCGAGGATCTCCAAGGGCAGCTCGATGTTGCCCTGGACGGTGCGCGAGGACAGCAGGTTGAAGTGCTGGAAGACCATGCCGATGCGCCCGCGGGCCTCGCGGAGCTCCCTGCCGGCGCGGCGGCCCCGGCCGGCGAGCGCGGTGAGGTCGACGCCGTCGACGGTCACGGTGCCGCTGGTGGGGCGTTCCAGCAGGTTCACGCAGCGGATGAGGGAGGACTTGCCGGCGCCGCTCTGGCCGATGACTCCGAAGACCTCGCCCTCCCGTACGTGGAGGTCGACGCCGTCCAGGGCGGTGACCTCGCGGCCACGGGATGTGTAGACCTTCGTGAGGCCCGATGTGGTGATCACAGGATTTCCGTCGCTGTCGAGTGCACGGCGCAGCGGGGTGCCGGGCACGGGGCAAACATGTGGCACGCGATACGGGACACACCGTCACAAAGGGGTGAGGCGGACGCATGCGCGGGGCGGGAGCGTTTCCGGGTGTCACACGGTGGTGGCCACGGGGCTCGGCCGGTCTCGCTTCGGGGCGCGAGACTGCGGGGAAGGGGCCCTCAGAAGGCGCACATTCGACACATACAACGAGCACCGGGCGTCATCGTCGCCTCGGTCGCAAGGGTGCGGCTGCTCGTCGTGGTCATGGGCTCAGTAAAGCAGACCTCTCGGCTCAGCGTTCAACGCTGTCCGGATAGCGGACGCAATCGGTTCGTATGCCGGACGGATGGCCGGACAGGTGGCGGGGCGGGCGGCGGGGTGGGGGCGCGGCCCGACGCCCGGCCGGCAGGGGGCCCTCCAGGGGTGCGCGCAGCGGATCTTCCGCCCCGTAATACCCTCGCAGCATGCTCGACGCCCTGACGGTCGCCCTCGGCGCGGCCGCACTCGCCCTCGCCGCCTGGTGCGGTTTCGCCGCGCTGCGGAACCAGCCGACCAAGGACTGGCACTTCATCGGCATGGCCGTCGTGACCGTGCTGGTCCTGGCCCAGCTGGTGGTCGGCGTGGTCAAGCTGGGCTCGGGCGAGCGGCCGGAGCAGGGCACGGTGCTGTTCGTGGCCTACCTGCTCGGCGCCTTCGCGGCGGTCCCGGCGGCCGGGCTGCTCTCGCTCAGCGAACGCACGAAGTGGGGATCGGTGACGGTGGCGGCGGGCGCGGTCGTCCTCGCCGTCCTCGAAGTACGCCTCTACGACATCTGGGGAACCGCCGGTGCCTGATCTGCCCGACACCGAATCCGCCGCGGCCGACACCGCCGGGGCGCCCGTGGGACGCGAGCGGCTGGTCTCCGGCCCGGGGCTGCTGCTGGTGTGGCTGTACGGGGTGATCACGGTGGGCGCGGTGTCGCGCTCGGCCTACCAGATCTCCACCGAGTTCGACCGGGCCCCGCTGCCGTACTCGCTGTCGGCGCTGGCCGCCCTCGTGTACGTCTTCATCACGTACTCGCTGGTGCGGGGCGGGGAGACGGCCCGCAAGGCGGCGCGGCTGTGCTGCGCCGCCGAGCTGACCGGTGTGCTCGTCGTGGGGACCTGGACGCTGGTGCGGCCCGAGGCGTTCCCCGACTCCACGGTGTGGTCGCAGTTCGGGATGGGCTACCTGTTCATCCCGGTGATCCTGCCGATCACCGGGATGCTCTGGCTGCGCGCGAAGCGCTGACGCGGCCTCAGACCGACCGGCTCAAGCGGACGGGCCCGCTCAGGCGGACCGGATCAGGCGGACCGGCTCAGGCGCTGACCGCGAAGTCGGCCGCGTCCTTGGTCTCCTTCTCCAGGATGACGAGGTGGACCCCGTCGGAGGCGGTCCGGTCGCCGACCCGCACATAGCCCGCCTTCCGGTAGAGCCGCAGGTTCGACTCGCTCTTGTGGCCGGTGTGCAGCCGGAACCGGCTGGTGCCGCCGGCGCCCGCGAGGGCCACCTCCACCGCGCGCAGCAGCCGGGCACCGAGCCCGTGGCCCTGGAGCCGGGGGTGGACGCACAGCTTGGCGATCTTGCCGGTGCCGTCCGCGTCGACGTTGCCGCGGACGGTGCCGACGACCTCGTCGCCGAGCCGGGCCACGAGCACGGTGTCGGTCGCGAGCTCCGCCTTGAGGGAGTCGAGGGTCTGGGTGAGCGGCTGGATGCGGTAGTTGCCGTACAGCTCGGCCTCGCGCTGGAACGCCAGGTACTGGAGCTTGAAGATCTGCTCGACGTCCTCGGCGGCCGCCGCCGAAATGGTCACGCTCATACCCATGTGCGCATGCCTCCAGCTCACCTGGTAGCCCGTTGGTCTACCGCTCCTTTCCCCGCAGGTGAGGAGCCGCAACCTCTGCAGCCAGCATTCTGCGCAGACATCCCAGGCAACGGGAACGCACGGGCCCCAAACTTCCTTGTGAGATACCCAACTCTCCTGCGATTTCACGGTAGGTGAGGTCTCTGGGCGAAAGAAGTGCCCCTATCAGTTCCGGACACCGTCCGGGCAACCGGGCGACGGCCGATCGAAGGACCCGCCGCTGCTCCCCGTGCAGCACCGCGTCCTCCGGGTCCGCGCCGGCGCAGCCGGGCCGGGCGCCGCCGTAGGGCACCTCGCGCAGGGCCCGGCGGCGGGCGCGGCGGGCTTCCGCGCGCACCGCCCGGCGCAGCCAGCGGGCGCGCTCGGCGGAGGCTTCGGCCCCGCCGCCGGTCGGACCGGGGGCGGCCGGGCCGCGTTCCAGCAGCCTGACCCAGACGGCCTGCTCCAGGTCGGCGGCGTCCACCCCGGCGGCCGGCGCCTCCGCGGCGGCCTCGGCGGAGAGCAGCGGGCCCAGTTCGTCCAGGAGGTCGGTGTCCTTCATCGAGTCCATGCCGGGCGGGACGCGAGGGCCGGTGCCGACGGTTTCCCCACCGGGCACAGCACACTCGTACGAGAAAATCCGCTCGGCCGTTGACACCGGCCGTTCGCCGTGCACCGCGCCGCGCCCGCCGCTGCCGGCGGGTCTGCGGGCCGGGGCCTACGGGCGCGGCGCCCGGCCCGGCCGGAAGGTCTCGGCGGCGAGCAGCCCGGTGTCCGGGTTGTCGGTGAAGATGCCGTCGACGCCCAGTTCGAAGTAGCGGCGGAAGGCGCCGAAGGCGTCCCCGTAGGCGGCCGGATCGGCGCCCTTGCGGTATTCGGCCGGCAGGAAGGTGTTCTCGTTGCGCGCGGTGTAGGGGTGCAGGACCAGCCGCCGCGCGTGCGCGTCGGGCACCAGGGTGGTCGGGGTGCCCAGCTTGCCGTCGGCGTCGCGCGGCACGATCAGGTCGAGGGTGGGGCCGATGCCCTGGGCGAAGCCCGCGATCCACGCGAGGCCCTCGGGCGTGACGAGGTCGGCGACGGTGCGGGGGTCCTTGGCCAGTTCGAAGTCCCAGGGGCGGGTGTTCGCCGCGCCGAGCAGCACCACGCGGGGCGCGGAGACCAGCCGCGAGAGGCGCTGGATGCTGGACGGCTCGAAGGACTGGAGGAACAGCGGCGCGTTCTTCCCGTCGCGGCCGTAGCGGCGCAGCAGCTTCGCGAGGGGCTCCTCCAGGCCGAGGCCCAGCGCCCGGAAGTAGCTGGGGTGCTTGGTCTCGACGTGCAGCCAGATCCGCTTGCCGCGCCTGCGGCCCTCCTGGTCGGCCCAGCGCAGCACCTCCTCGAAGGTCGGCACGTCCCAGCGGCCGTCGTAGAGCGTGTTGCGCTGGCGGACGGCGGGGATACGTTCCTTCGCGCGCAGGGTCTTCAGCTCGGCGAGGGTGAAGTCCTCGGTGAACCAACCGGTGACGGACACGCCGTCGACGGACTTGGTGGTCCGCCGGGAGGCGAACGCGGGGTGGTCGGCGACGTCGGTGGTGCCCCCGATCTCGTTCTCGTGACGGCAGACCAGATGGCCGTCCTTGGTGGGGACCAGGTCCTGCTCGATGACGTCGGCACCGAGGTCGAGGGCCAGTCGGTACGAGCCCAGGGTGTGCTCGGGCCGGTACCCGCTGGAGCCTCGGTGACCGATGATCAGCGGCACGGGCAGGTCCCGGTAGCCGCCCTCGTGGCCGCCGCCCGAACCCGCCGCCCCAGAACCCGCGGCGACCGAACCTGCCGCCCCCGAACCCACCGCGGCCGAACCCGTCGCCGCGGCCGTGCCCGCCGCCGTTCCGGTGATACCGGCCCCCGCCGCGAGCACCGCGGCCCCCAGGACCGTACGCCGTGCTGCCCCGCCCTGCGTCATGCGCGTCACTCCCTGTGTCTGAGGGCCGCCCGTCCCGGGATCGCCAGGTCAGACGGCCGGACCGGCCCGCCGATGGTAGGCGCCGGACGGTGGCCCACAGGGGGTGCCGGGCGGAACATGGCGCGAACACGCGTCAACAACGCGTATCCGACACGTGAACCCGATGTGCGATCAGCGATGACCCGCGAGTATCGTCCTCACCTGCACTACCACCGTGTCGTGCGAAGCCGCTTTTCGATGCCGGAGGGCTCACGTTGTTCCGTACCGCGCTCATCAAGGCCACCGTAGGACCGGTCATGCGGCTCATGTTCCGCACCCGGGTGGAGGGCATCGAGAACATCCCGGGCACCGGTCCGGTGATTCTCGCGGGCAATCACCTCACCTTCATCGACTCGATGATCCTGCCGCTCGTCTGTGACCGTACGGTCCACTTCATCGGCAAGGACGAGTACGTCACGGGCAAGGGCCTCAAGGGCCGCCTCATGGCGTGGTTCTTCACCGGCTCGGGGATGATCCCCGTCGACCGCGACGGCGCGAACGGCGGAGTCGCGGCCCTGATGACGGGCCGCCGCATCCTCGAAGAGGGCAGGATCTTCGGCATCTACCCCGAGGGCACCCGCTCCCCCGACGGTCGGCTCTACCGCGGCCGCACCGGCATCGCCCGCCTCACCCTGATGACCGGCGCGCCCGTGGTGCCCTTCGCCGTGATCGGCACGGACAAGCTCCAGCCCGGCGGCAAGGGCATGCCCCGCCCGGGCCGGGTGACCATCCGCTTCGGCGAGCCGATGGAGTTCTCCCGCTACGAGGGGATGGACCGCGACCGCTACGTGCTGCGCGCCGTCACCGACTCGGTGATGGCCGAGGTCATGCGCCTGTCGGGCCAGGAGTACGTGGACATGTACGCCACGAAGGTGAAGGAAGCCGCGTAGCGCCGGTCCGGCGACCGCTCCCGCCGTCCCGCGGCTGCTGACGTCGTGCTCACTACTGCCGTCGCAGTGACCGGCTGACGCCCGCCGCGGTCGTCGTGGCGAGGACCCAGCCGGTCACGATCAGCAGGTACGACAGCCACTGGTACCAGCCGCTCGGCGCGAACGCCTCCTCTTGGCCGAAGCCGATGATCGGCAGCATCAGGTCGATCGTGTAGAACACGGCGTTGAAGTCCGGCGCCTCCCCCGGCTTGAGCGGCCGGGGGTGGTGCAGGGCGTACGCGAGCGAGCCCGTCACCAGCAGGGCCAGCAACCAGCCCGCCGCGCGCAGCGGCCGGAAGCCGTAGCCGACCGTGCCGTCCTGGAGCAGCCCCCAGAGCCGGGCGGCCCGGGGCAGGGTGCCGCGGTGCCGGCGCAGCTTGGCGAGGTGGACGGTCCGGGCCGCCTCCTCGTCGCCGGCCGTCCGGTAGGCCGCGGCGAGCTGCTCGTAGGCGTACGGGAGGTAACCGGCCTCCTCCCGCTCCAGCGCGGGCAGCCGGTCTTCGGCGGGCAGGTGGGGGGCCAGGGTGCGGTAGGTCAGGCCGTCTACGGCGATCCGCTCGGGCCAGGTCTGCGGCTCGATGTGGAGCATGTCGAGGGTTGACCGGCGCAGGTTCACAGCGCCCCGGATCGGCGGGCACCGGCGCAGCCACAGCTCGCCGATGGAGCAGCTGGAGGCCCGCAGGGCGGTGCCGCCGGGGTTGGCGAGGTCGCCGCGGGTGAACATGGCCTGCCCCGGGATGCGCGATCCGGTGAGGTTGACCATGCCGCGGGTGTGTAGCCGGGCGGCACGCAGGTCGGTGCCGACGGTCAGCGTCTCGGCGTGCAGGGCTATCGCGCCGGGGGCGAGGAGGCGGGCGTCGTCGAGCTGGACCTGTCCGCCCACGATGGCCCCGTTCAAGCGCAGTTGGCCGTGGACGGTGAGATCGTTGGCGATGATGTCGGTGCCGATCTCGGCGTGGTTGAGCTGGAGCGCGGCCTCGCCCCCCTCCTCGCCGGGGGCCGGTTCGATCACGGCTCCCTGGAGGAAGAGACCACCGGCGATCCGCGCGCCCTGGAGGCGGACCGGCCCGGTGATCCGGCAGCAGGAGAGCCGCAGGACCACCTCGACCCGCACAGTGGCGGCGGTCAGGCCGGGCAGCGTCGAGTAGCCGAGGACGAGCGCCTTCAACTGGGCCCCGTACAGGAGCGGCTTGCGCTCGAAGAAGCAGTCCCGCAGCCGGATCGGATGGTCGACGACGGCGTACCTGAGGTCGAGCGGGCCGGTGATCCGGGCGCCCTTGACCTTGAGTCCGGCGACCTGGCCCTCCTCGACCGCCCCGGCGCCGAGCAGGAGGGCCCGGAGCACCTCGGCGCGGACGGTGCGGTCCGGTCCCCACCCGGCCCCGTCGACGGAACTGTCCTCGGGCTGTTCGCGGAAGTCGACGGCCTCGCCGCGCGGGAAGGCGTCCCACACGCGGCGCTCGGCGGGCGTCAGATCGTTGATCTCCATCGCGGGATGGTGTCCGGCGCGTCGACGGGGTGTCAACTTTGGCCGGAACAGCGCCCCTTGGGGTGGCTCAGTGCTCGACGCCGCCCTGGAGTTCCTGGCCGCGCAGCAGGAACCAGGCGGCCACGGCGGTGGCCAGGAGGACGGCCGCGCCGACGCCCGAGGCGAGGCGCAGGCCGTCCACGAAGGCGTCCTGGGCCGCTCCGACCATCGTCTGCGCGGTCTGCGGGTCCAGCATCCGGCCCGCCTCGACGGCGCCGCCCAGCGATTCGTGCGCCGCGTCGGCGACCGGCGCGGGGACCGAGGCCGGGGCGGTGAAGCCCTGGTAGACACCGGTGACGATGGAGCCGAGCAGGGCGATGCCGAGGGCGGCGCCCAGTTCGTACGCGGTCTCGGACACGGCCGAGGCCGAACCGGCCTGCTCCTTGGGCACGCTGGAGAGGATCACGTCGGCGGTGACGGTGAACGAGAAGCCGGCGCCGAGGCCGACGCCGAGCAGGGCCGCGCCGAGCAGCGGGTAGCCGCTCTCCTTGTGGAGCAGGGTGAGCGCGCCCAGGGCCAGGCCGATGGCGGCGAGGCCACCGCTGACGATCACTCGGACCGAGTACCTGCGGGCGTAGCGGCCGGCGAGCAGTCCGGTGGCCACCGCGCCGATCGCGGCGGGCAGTTCGGCCAGGCCCGCCTCCAGCGGGTCGCGCCCTTGGACGAGCTGGAGGAACTGGGAGAGGAAGAAGACGAGTCCGGACAACCCGAAGACGGTGAGCAGGTCGGCGAGGACCGCGCCGGAGAAGCCGCGGTGCTTGAACAGCCGCATGTCGAGCAGGGGCGCGCCCAGCGTGAACTGGCGGCGGACGAAGGCGTACAGGGCGCCGGCGCCGAGCAGGGCGGCGACCGCGACCTGCCAGGTGACGCCGTGGGTGGCGGCTTCCTTGACGGCGTAGACCACGCCGATGACGCCGACGAGCGAGAGGCCGACGCTGAGCAGGTCCCAGGGTCCGGCGACGGGGTTCTTCGACTCCGGCAGCAGCTTGACGCCGACGATGACCAGGACGGCCATCACGGGCAGGTTGATGAGGAAGACCGAGCCCCAGTAGAAGTGCTGGAGCAGCGCCCCGCCGACGACGGGGCCGACCGCCGCGCCGGCGGAGGCGGTGGCGCCCCAGATGCCGATGGCGAGGCTGCGCTCGCGCGGGTCGTGGAAGATGTTGCGGATCAGCGCGAGGGTGGACGGCATGAGGGTCGCGCCGGCCACGCCGAGCAGCGCCCGGGCGACGATCATCATCTCGGGGCTGGTCGCGCAGGCGTTCAGCACGGAGACGGCGCCGAAGGCGGTGGCGCCTATGAGGAGCAGCTTCTTGCGGCCGATCCGGTCGCCGAGCGAGCCCATGGAGACGAGCAGGCCGGCGATGACGAAGGAGTAGATGTCGCCGATCCACAGCAGCTGGGTGCCGGACGGCTTGAGGTCCTCGCTGAGGGAGGGGGTGGCGAGACCGAGGACCGTGGCGTCGACCGCGACCAGCAGGACGGCCAGGACGAGTACGGAGAGCGCGAGCCAGCGCCCGCTGCTCCTTTCCTCCGCCCCCTTCTGCCGTGTGAGCTGTTCGGTACGGGTCATTTCTCCACACTCCGTCGTGCGCCACCGAGCAGCAGCTCGATGATCATGTACTGGAAGTCCTTGGCCGCGACCCGGCCGTCCATGACGGCCCAGGCGCAGGTGCCGATGAGGCCGTAGAGGGCCTCGGTGAGCCAGGCGGGGCTCAGGTCGATCCGGATCGTGCCCTCGTCCTGACCGCGTCGGAACAGGGCGCTGACGCGGGCGTCGAGCCGGGCCCATCCCTCGTGGATCCGGTCGCCCTCGAAGAGCTGGTTCTCGGTGACGAGGAAGGCCAGCAGTTGGGCGTTGGGCTCCGTCTCGGCGACGAGGCGCCGCAGCGCCTCGACGGCCGTGCCCTCGCCGAGGCGGGCGTTGTCGAACGCCACCTCGAACTCGCGGATGCCCATTTCCTCAAGGGCCCGTACGAGGGCGTCGCGTCCGGCGAAGTGCCGGTGGAGGGTCGCCCGGCCGATACCGGCGGCGCGGGCGACCTCGTCCATCGTCGCGGTCGATTTCCGGGAGAGCAGGGCCGCCGCGTCGCGGAGCACCTGGTCACGATCCATTGCCATGAGACAAGCCTACCCCAAATGAGACGTGAATGTCTCATTCCCCGCGCTAAATGGGCTGCCGTGGCGGCAGCCGGAAGGAATCCTGCCCAGATGAAACCGCTGAAGCCGTTGTTGTTGATCGATGTCGACGGGCCGCTGAATCCCTACGCGGCCAAGCCCCAACGCCGCCCCGATGGCTACACCACCCACCGGATGCGCCCGACCGGTTGGACGGAGGCCGAGAGCCGCAAACCGCTGCGGGTGTGGCTGAACCCCGGGCACGGCGCGGAGCTGCTCGCGCCGGCGGGCGCGTACGAACTGGTCTGGGCGACGACGTGGAAGGACGAGGCCAACGACTGGATAGGGCCGCGCCTGGGGCTGCCCCGGCTGCCGTTCGTCGACTGGCCGCGGATGCACGGGCGGGCGCCGCGCGGCACCTTCTGGAAGACCCAGTACGTCCTGGAGTACGCGGGGCACCGGCCCTTCGCGTGGGTCGACGACGACGTCACGGCCATGGACCGGGAGTACGTCGACCAGCGCCACCCCGCGCGGGCGCTGCTGATGCGGATCGACGAGCAGGTCGGGCTGGTCCGGGCGGACTTCGACGCGCTCGCGGCCTGGGCGGCGTGGACGACGTGAGGGCGGCCGGAGCGGGTGCTCCGGCCGCCCTCACGGGGGGTGACGCGGTTACTGCTTGTGGGCGGCCCAGGCGTGCTGGATGACCAGGTCGGCCTTGAGTTCGGTCAGCTGGGTCGCCACCGCCGAGGGCGCGGTGCCGCCGCGGCCGTTGCGCGAGGCGAGGGCGCCCTTGACGTTGAGGACCGTACGGACCTCAGGCGTCAGGTGCTCCGAGATCTTCGCGAACTGCGCGTCCGTGAGCTCGTCCAGCTCGATGCCGAGCGCCTCGCACTCCTTGACGCACTCGCCGGCCACCTCGTGCGCGACGCGGAACGGCACACCCTGCTTGACCAGCCACTCCGCGATGTCCGTCGCGAGCGAGAAGCCGGCCGGGGCCAGCTCCTCCATCCGCTCGCGGTTGACCGTGAGCGTCGCCATCATGCCGGTGAAGGCGGGCAGCAGGACCTCAAGGGTGTCGCAGGAGTCGAAGACCGGCTCCTTGTCCTCCTGAAGGTCGCGGTTGTACGCGAGCGGGAGGGCCTTGAGGGTGGCGAGCAGGCCGGTCAGGTTGCCGATGAGGCGGCCGGACTTGCCGCGCGCCAGCTCCGCGATGTCCGGGTTCTTCTTCTGCGGCATGATCGACGACCCGGTGGAGAAGGCGTCGTGCAGCGTCACGAAGGAGAACTCCTTCGTGTTCCAGATGATGATCTCCTCGGCGATCCGGGACAGGTTGATCCCGATCATCGCGGTGATGAAGGCGAACTCGGCGACGAAGTCACGGGAGGCCGTGCCGTCGATGGAGTTGCCGACCGACCCGCGCTCGAAGCCGAGGTCCGCGGCGACCGCCTCCGGGTCCAGGCCCAGCGAGGAGCCGGCGAGGGCGCCGGAGCCGTACGGGGAGACCGCGGTGCGGGTGTCCCACTGGCGCAGCCGCTCCGCGTCCCGGGACAGGGACTGCACGTGGGCCAGCATGTGGTGGGCGAACAGCACCGGCTGCGCGTGCTGGAGGTGGGTGCGGCCCGGCATGGCCACGTCGGCGTGCGCCTCGGCGAGCCCGACGAGCGCGTCCTGGAGGTCGGCGAGCAGGCCGCCGACGATCCGGGCGTGGTCGCGCAGGTACATCCGGAAGAGGGTGGCCACCTGGTCGTTGCGGGACCGGCCGGCGCGCAGCTTGCCGCCGAGGTCGGCGCCGAGCCGCTCCAGCAGGCCGCGTTCCAGGGCGGTGTGCACGTCCTCGTCGGCGATGGTGCCGGTGAAGGAACCGTCCGCCACGTCGGCTTCGAGCCGGTCCAGGCCGGCGATCATGCGGTCCAGCTCGTCGGCCGTGAGCAGGCCCGCTTGGGCGAGCACGCGCGCGTGGGCGCGGGAGCCGGCGATGTCGTACGGCGCGAGGCGCCAGTCGAAGTGGACGGACGCGGACAGCTTGGCCAGGGCCTCGGCCGGGCCGTCGGCGAACCGGCCGCCCCAGAGCCGGACGTCACCGTTGTTGCTGCTCACAGCTACTGCTCCTCAAGAGGGTGGATGTACGGCCGGCTCCCTGTCGCGGAGGAACAGGGAGCCGGCCTTCGTACTGCGGGAAACGAGTCGGCTCAGGCGAGGTCGCGGCGCGCGGCGATCTTCGAGGACAGGCCGAAGATCTCGATGAAGCCCTGGGCCTTCGACTGGTCGAAGGTGTCGCCCGAGTCGTAGGTGGCCAGATTGAAGTCGTACAGCGACACGTCAGACTTACGGCCGGTGACGACGGCCCGGCCGCCGTGCAGGGTCATCCGGATGTCACCGGTGACGTGCTGGTTGGCCTCGTTGACGAAGCCGTCCAGGGCCCGCTTGAGCGGGGAGAACCACAGGCCGTCGTAGACCAGCTCGCCCCAGCGCTGCTCGACCTGCCGCTTGTAGCGGGCCAGCTCGCGCTCGACGGTGACGTTCTCCAGCTCCTGGTGGGCGGTGATCAGGGCGATCGCGCCGGGAGCCTCGTACACCTCGCGGGACTTGATGCCGACGAGCCGGTCCTCGACCATGTCGATCCGGCCGACGCCCTGGGCGCCGGCGCGCTCGTTCAGCTGCCGGATGGCCTGGAGTACCGTGACGGGCCGGCCGTCGATGGCGACGGGGACGCCCTCCTTGAAGGAGATGACGACCTCGTCGGCCTCGCGCGGGGTCGCCGGGTTCGCGGTGTACTCGTAGATGTCCTCGATCGGGGCGTTCCAGATGTCCTCCAGGAAGCCCGTCTCGACGGCGCGCCCGAAGACGTTCTGATCGATGGAGTACGGGGACTTCTTGGTGGTCGCGATCGGGAGGTTCTTCTGCTCGCAGAAGGCGATGGCCTTGTCGCGCGTCATCGCGTAGTCGCGGACCGGGGCGATGCACTTGAGGTCGGGCCCGAGCGCGGCGATGCCGGCCTCGAAGCGGACCTGGTCGTTGCCCTTGCCGGTGCAGCCGTGGGCGACGGTCGTCGCGCCGTGCTTGCGGGCCGCGGCGACGAGGTGCTTGACGATCGTGGGCCGGGAGAGCGCCGAGACCAGCGGGTAGCGGTCCATGTAGAGGGCGTTCGCCTTGATCGCCGGCAGACAGTACTCCTCGGCGAACTCGTCCTTGGCGTCCGCGACCTCGGCCTCGACCGCGCCGCAGGCGAGCGCCCGCTTGCGGATGACGTCCAGGTCCTCGCCCCCCTGACCGACGTCGACCGCGACGGCGATGACCTCGGCGCCCGTCTCCTCGGCGATCCAGCCGATGGCGACGGAGGTGTCAAGGCCGCCCGAATAGGCGAGTACGACGCGCTCGGTCACGGGTTTCTCCTCACGGTGCAAGCAATAGGCATAACTATGCACTACTCCGTATGTTTCGTCAATCGTCCGGGTGTGAGGGCGCCCCGGCGCGAGGAGGCCGGCGCAAGCGGCTGGGGCTCGGTGGGTGAGGGGTCGGCCTGTCGGGCGGGGGTGGGGGTGGGGGCGGACGTAGCGTTTGGGGTGTGCTGCGTACCGCTCTTCTCGCCGGGTCGCTGGTGGTCGCCTGCCTGCTGCCCCACGGCTCGACGCCGTTGCCCGCCCGCCTCGCCGACACCGGCGGCGGAAGTCAGCTCCTCGTCGCCGTCGCGCCGTCGGCGGGGTCCGACACCGGGTGGCTGAGCTGGTGGGACCGGCGCGCAGGCCGGTGGTTCGAGGAGGGCCGGGCGCCCGCGCGGTTCGGGGCGAACGGGCTGACCGAGGGGGTGAGCCGGGTCCAGGGGACGAACACCACCCCGGCCGGGCTGTACGACCTGCCGTACGCCTTCGGTCTCGCGCACGCCCCCGCGGGCACGGAGTACCCCTACCGCCGGGCGTCGGACCGCTCGTGGTGGTGTCAGGACAACGCCTCGGGCAGCTACAACCGCTGGGTGGAGCCGCTGCCCGCCGACTGCGCACCCGGCGAGGCGGAGCACCTCGCCGCGTACGGGAAGCAGTACGCGCACGCCCTGGTCATCGGCTTCAATTACGACCGGCCGGTGCGCGGCCGGGGCGCCGGTATCTTCCTGCACGTCAACGGCAAGGGTGCGACGGCCGGTTGCGTGTCCGTCCCGGAGCGGGCCGTGCGGGCGGTCCTGCGCTGGGCGAACCCGCGCAGGCACCCGCACATCGTGATCGGTACGGAGTCCGGGCCCCTGGCCGTGACGCGCTACTAGCGCGCCGCGGCGAGGTCAGCTTTCCTTCTGCGCCAGTCGGAGCAGGTGGTCGGCGAGGGCCTGGCCGCCCGCCGGGTCGCGGCTGATCAGCATCAGGGTGTCGTCCCCGGCGATCGTGCCCAGGATCGACTGGAGTTCGGCCTGGTCGATCGCCGAGGCGAGGAACTGGGCGGCACCCGGCGGGGTGCGCAGGACCACGAGGTTCGCGGACGCCTCCGCCGAGATCAGCAGTTCACCGGAGAGGCGCCGCATGCGCTCCTCCTTCGCCGACTCGCCGAGGGGGGCCTGCGGGGTGCGGAAGCCGCCCTCGCTGGGCACCGCGTAGATCAGCTCGCCGCCCGTGTTGCGGATCTTGACCGCGCCCAGCTCGTCGAGGTCGCGGGAGAGCGTCGCCTGGGTGACGCTCAGCCCGTCGTCGGCGAGCAGCTTGGCCAGTTGGCTCTGCGAGCGGACCGGCTGCCGGTTGAGGATGTCCACGATCCGGCGGTGGCGGGCGGTGCGGGTCTGCGGGACGGACGGCCCGATCTGCTCGTGTTCCTGCGCCTGACTCATCGTCGTCTCATTCCCCGGTTCGTCCGTCCCCATTGGCCCCGTCGGCCGCGGCCTGGGCCGCGTCGAGGACGCCGGGCAGTGCCCGGACGAACGCGTCCGCCTCGGCCTCGGTCAGTACGAACGGCGGCATGAGCCGTACGACGTCGGGGGCGGGCGCGTTGACCAGGAAGCCGGCGTCCTGAGCCGCCTGCTGCACCAGCGGTGCGAGCGGCCCGGTCAGCACGATACCCAGCAAAAGGCCCGCGCCACGGACATGGGCGACGAGCCCGTGCCCGGAGCCCTCGATTCCGGAGCGCAGTCGCTCGCCGCGCGCCTTGACCCGGTCCAGCAGTCCGTCGGCGGCGATGGTGTCGATCACGGCGAGTCCGGCGGCGCAGGCGACCGGGTTCCCGCCGAAAGTGGTGCCGTGCTGTCCGGGCTGGAGCAGGTCGGCGGCCGGGCCGAAGGCGGCCACGGCGCCGATCGGCAGCCCGCCGCCCAGACCCTTCGCGAGTGTGACGAGGTCGGGCTCCACGCCTTCGTGTGCCTGGTGCTCGAACCACTGGCCGCAGCGCCCGATGCCGGTCTGCACCTCGTCGAGGACGAGCAGGGTCCCGGTGGCCCGGGTGATCTCGCGGGCGGCCGTCAGGTAACCGGCCGGGGGAACCACCACACCGTTCTCGCCCTGGATCGGTTCGATGACCACCAGCGCCGTCTCCTCGGTGACGGCGGCCCGCAGGGCCTCCACGTCGCCGTAGGGGACGTGGGTGACGTCACCGGGCAGGGGCAGGAAGGGGTCCTGCTTCTTGGGCTGGCCGGTGAGCGCGAGCGCGCCCATGGTCCGGCCGTGGAAACCCCCGTCGGTGGCGACCATGTGGGTGCGCCCGGTCAGCCGGCCGATCTTGAAGGCGGCCTCGACGGCCTCGGCACCGGAGTTGCAGAAGAAAACGCGGCCGGGGCGCCCGAAGAGCTGGAGCAGCCGTTCACCGAGCGCGAGCACCGGTTCGGAGGCGTACAGGTTGGAGACGTGGCCGAGGGTGGAGATCTGGCCGGTCACCGCCGCGACGATCGCCGGGTGGGCGTGTCCGAGGGCGTTGACGGCGATCCCGCCGACGAAGTCGGTGTACTGCTTTCCGTCGGCGTCCCAGACCTGCGCGCCCCGGCCGCGTACGAGGGCCAGCGCCGGGGTGCCGTAGTTGTCGGTCAGCGCCCCCCGCCAGCGGGCCGCGTAGTCCTGGTTCGCGCTGGTGCCGGGCGTACCGGTCGTGCCGGTCATTCGGGTTCCCCTCCCTGTGCGTCGGGCACGACCATGGTGCCGATGCCCTCGTCCGTGAAGATCTCCAGCAGGATCGAGTGCGGGACCCGCCCGTCGATCACGCGCGCGGTGCCGACGCCGCCGCGGACGGCGTGCAGGCAGCCCTCCATCTTGGGCACCATCCCGCTGGACAGCTCGGGCAGCAGCTTCTCCAGCTGACTCACGGTCAAACGGCTGATGACCTCGTCACTGTTGGGCCAGTCCGCGTACAGACCTTCGACATCGGTGAGGACCATCAGCGTCTCCGCGCCGAGCGCCGCGGCGAGCGCCGCGGCTGCCGTATCCGCGTTGACGTTGTAGACGTGGTGGTCGTCGGCGCTGCGCGCGATGGACGAGATGACCGGGATCCGGCCGTCCGCCAGCAGGGCCTCGATCGCGCCGGTGTCGATGGCGGTGATCTCACCGACCCGCCCGATGTCGACGCGTTCCCCGTCGATCCTCGGGCTGTGCTTGACCGCGGTGATGGTGTGGGCGTCCTCGCCCGTCATGCCCACGGCGAGCGGGCCGTGCTGGTTGAGCAGGCCCACCAGCTCGCGCTGGACCTGGCCCGCCAGGACCATGCGCACGACGTCCATGGCTTCGGGGGTGGTGACGCGCAGGCCCGCCTTGAACTCGCTGACCAGGCCCTGCTTGTCGAGCTGGGCGTTGATCTGCGGGCCGCCGCCGTGCACCACGACGGGCTTGAGGCCGGCCTGGCGCAGGAAGACGACGTCCTGCGCGAAGGCCGCCTTGAGGTCCTCGTCGATCATGGCGTTGCCGCCGAACTTGATGACGACGACCTTGCCGTTGTGTCGGGTGAGCCAGGGCAGTGCCTCGATGAGGATCTGCGCCTTGGGCAGCGCGGTGTGCTTGCGCGCGGTTCCGCTGCCGGGCTGTCCGGGCTGTCCCGCCTTGTCGCCGCTCATGAGCTGTACGCGCTGTTCTCGTGGACGTACTCGGCGGTGAGGTCGTTGGCCCAGATCACCGCGGACTCGGAACCGGTGGCGAGGTCGGCGGTGATGCGGACCTCCCGGTCCTTCATCGAGACCAGGTCGCGATCCTCGCCGACGCTGCCGTTCTTGCAGACCCACACGCCGTTGATGGCCACGTTCAGCCGGTCCGGGTCGAAGGACGCCCTGGTGGTGCCGATGGCGGAGAGCACCCGGCCCCAGTTGGGGTCCTCGCCGTGGATCGCGCACTTGAGGAGGTTGTTGCGGGCGATGGACCGGCCGACCTCGACGGCGTCGTCCTCGTTCGCCGCGCCGACGACCTCGATGCGGATGTCCTTGCTCGCACCCTCGGCGTCCCCGATCAACTGCCGGGCGAGGTCGGCGCACACCGTCCGGACGGCCTCCGCGAACTCCTCGTACGCCGGCGACCGGCCCGACGCCCCGGAGGCGAGCAGCAGCACCGTGTCGTTGGTGGACATGCAACCGTCGGAGTCGACCCGGTCGAAGGTGGTGCGGGTGGCGGCGCGCAGCGCCTTGTCCAGGTCGGCACCGTCCACGTCGGCGTCGGTGGTGAGCACGACGAGCATGGTGGCCAGCCCCGGGGCGAGCATGCCCGCGCCCTTGGCCATGCCGCCGACCGTCCACCCCTCCCGGGCGGCCACGGCCGTCTTGTGGACGGTGTCGGTGGTCTTGATGGCGATGGCCGCGGCCTCGCCGCCATCGGCGGAGAGGGCCTCCACGGCCGTCTCGACGCCGGGAAGCAGCTTGTCCATGGGGAGCAGGACGCCGATCAGCCCGGTGGAGGCGACGGCGATCTCGCCGGCGTTGTGCTCGCCGCCGACACCGTGCCCGTTCAGCGTGGCCGCGACCTTCTCGGCGGTGGCGTGGGTGTCCTGGAAGCCCTTGGGGCCGGTGCAGGCGTTGGCGCCGCCGGAGTTGAGGACCACCGCGCTGATGGTGCCGCCGCGCAGCACCTGCTCGGACCAGTGGACCGGCGCGGCCTTGACCCGGTTGGAGGTGAAGACGCCCGCGGCGGCCAGACGCGGCCCGTTGTTGACCACGAGGGCCAGGTCCGGGTTGCCGTTCGCCTTGATCCCGGCGGCGATGCCCGCGGCCGTGAATCCCTGTGCTGCCGTGACGCTCACTGCATCTCCTTGTTCGTGGTGGCTGCGGGGGTGACGCTCACGGAGCGACTCCGACCGCGGAGAGCCCGAGCTGTTCGGGCAGCCCGAGGGCGATGTTCATGCTCTGCACCGCGCCGCCGGCGGTGCCCTTCGTGAGGTTGTCGATGGCGCTGATCGCGATGATCCGCCGGGCGGTGGCGTCGTAGGCGACCTGGATCTGCGCGGCGTTGGAGCCCTGGACCGACTGGGTGGCCGGCCACTGCCCCTCCGGGAGGAGGTGGACGAAGGGCTCGTCGGCGTACGCCTTCTCGTACGCGGCACGGACCGCGTCGGCGGTGGTGCCGGGGAGGGCCTTCGCGGAGCAGGTGGCGAGGATGCCGCGGGCCATCGGCACCAGGGTCGGGGTGAAGGAGACCGAGACCCGCTCCCCGGCGAGCGGGCTCAGGTTCTGCACCATCTCGGGCGTGTGCCGGTGGCCGCCGCCCACCCCGTAGGGGCTGACGGAGCCCATGACCTCGGAGCCCAGCAGGTGCGGCTTGAGGGCCTTGCCCGCGCCGGAGGTGCCGGTGGCGGCGACGATCACGGCTTCGGGTTCGGCGAGGCCGGCCGCGTACGCCGGGAACAGGGCGAGCGAGACGGCGGTGGGGAAGCAGCCGGGGACGGCGATGCGCTTGGTCCCCTCCAGCGCGGCCCGGGCGCCGGGGAGTTCGGGCAGGCCGTAGGGCCAGGTGCCGGCGTGCGGCGCACCGTAGAAGGCGTCCCAGTCGGCGGAGTCCTTGAGCCGGTGGTCGGCGCCCATGTCGACGACGAGCACCTCCTCGCCGAGCTGCGCGGCGACCGCGGCGGACCGGCCGTGCGGCA
Organism: Streptomyces sp. NPDC058279; assembly: GCF_042881255.1. Lineage (NCBI taxonomy): Bacteria > Bacillati > Actinomycetota > Actinomycetes > Kitasatosporales > Streptomycetaceae > Streptomyces > Streptomyces sp. NPDC058279. Next base: position 237,406 of record NZ_JBHVYA010000003.1, read on the forward strand.
GCGCGAGGAACACGACGTCGTGCCCGGCGAGCACCTCGGGCGTGGTCGCCTCCAGCGTCCGGCCGGCGAGGGGTACGAGGTGCGGCTGGAGCGCGCCGAGGAGCTGTCCGGCGCTGGTGTTGGCGGTCAGCGCGCCGATCTCCACCTCGGGGTGCGCGAGGAGCAGGCGCAGCACTTCCCCGCCCGCGTATCCGCTCGCTCCGGCCACTGCTACACGTACCACCATCGGACCTCCTCCTCGATGGCATGACTATACGGTCCGTCGCAGTTTTATTCAAAGCTCCTTATGTGGCTCACACTCACGGCTCACGGCTCATGACCGCGGGGCGACCGGCGGCGGGTCGTCGGGCGGGGGCCGGGGGCGGGGCGCGTCGACCGCGACGACGGCGACCATCAGGCGATGTCGACCACGGGCTCCCGCGACGAGCGTACGCCGCACCGGGCGGGGTGTCCCCGGGAGCCGCGGCCCGGCCCGCCCGCCCGACGGTCAGCCCTGGCGGGCACGGAAGGCCGCGGCCTTGCTGCGGTTCTGGCACGCGGTGGAACAGAACTGGCGGGCCGCGTTGCGGGAGGTGTCGACGTACACGCGGTCGCAGCGGTCGGCCCGGCAGACGCCGAGCCGGCCCGCGAGGCCGCCGCCCACCGCCAGGGCGAGCGCGGTCGCGCAACTGGCGCCGCACCCCGCCGCGAAGGAGTCGTCGGAGCCGTGGAAGTGCACCTGCCAGGGCTCGCCCTCGGCGCGGTTCAGCCGGGGCCGGGCGGCGGTGTCGCGCAGCAGGGCGTTCACGACACGAGCGGCGGCGTCCAGGTCCCCCTCCTGCACGGCGAGGAACACCTCCCGCATCCGCCGCGCCGTCCCGACCAGGTGCGCGGCCTGCCCGGCGTCGATGTCGCGCGGCAGCGAAGCGGCGGTGCGCCCCACGGCGGCGTCGATCACCCCCGGCAGCTCCGCTCCGTGCGGCGCGGCGTAGGGGCGGCCGCGCGCCTCCCCGTCGGTCAAGGCGTTCACGAGCGAGACGGCCTGATCCAGTAGCAGCGCGATGTGACTGTCGAACATCACTTGACCAGTCACTCCTTCCGTGGCTAGCGTTCTGGTGACTGACATTATCCGATTCGACAGTTACGAGACGGGGGTGGCATGCCGCGGGCCGTGTGGCTGCTGGTGGCGGCGCGGGCGATCAACCGGCTCGGCGCCTTCTCCCTGCCCTTCCTGACCGTTCTGATCAGTACGGACTTCGGCGCGAGCGCCACCACCGCCGGCCTGCTCTCCGCCGCCTTCGGACTCGCGACGATCCCCTCCCGGCTGGCCGGCGGCCGGCTGGCGGCCCGCCTCGGGCGCCGGCGCACGATCGTGCTCGGACTCACCGGCTGCGCCGTCTCCCAGCTGGGCATCGCCGCCGCCGGCTCCCTCACCGAGGTGGCGGCCTTCGCGATCCTGCTCGGCCTCGCCTTCGAGCTGTACGAGCCGCCGAGCCAGGCGATGATCGCCGACGCGGTCGCCCCCGGCGAGCGGGTGCGCGCGTACGGCCTCCTCAACGCCGCGCTCGCGGCGGGCGGCGCCGGCGCCGGACTGATCGCGGCGGCCCTGGGGCGGTGGGACCTGCGCCTGCTGTTCGTCGCCGACACGCTCACCTGCCTGGCCTGTGCCCTGCTCCTGCGCTTTTCGCTGCCCGCCGACCGTCCCCGCCCGGCGACCGCCGGGTCCGGCGGGCGCCCGGCGCCGGTCCGGCCGTGGCGGGACGGGGCGCTGTGGGCCATGTTCCTGGCCGGCACCGCCTTCGCCCTGGTGTCCATGCAGATCGTCGTCGCGCTGCCGCTCGGCCTCGCCCGCGTCGGTTTCGAGCCGGCCGACGCGGGGCTGTTGTTCACCGCCTCGGCCGTGACCGTCGTGGCGGCCCAGCCGGCGCTGCGCCTGCGCCGCCTCACCGCACTGCCCGCCTCCGCGGCGCTCGCCCTGGGCTACGCCCTGCTGGCGACGGGCCTGGCCGGCTACGCGGTGGCGCACACCCTGCCCGCGCTCCTGGCGGCCACCGTCGTGTGGAGCCTGGGCGACGTACTCGTCCTCGGCCGGGCGTTCGGCGTCGTGGCGGACCTGGCACCGCCGGGCGGCACCGACCGCTACCTCGCGGTGTACGGCACCAGTTGGGGCATCGCCACGACCGTCGCCCCGGTCACCGCCACCCAGCTCCTCGCCCATGCCGGGGTCACCGCCCTGTGGGCCGGCACGGCGGCCCTGTGCCTCGCCCTCGCCGCCGCCCAACTCCTCGTGGTCGGACCGCTCGTCGGCCGTGGCGGCCGGGGCCGCCCCGCGGTGGCCGGGACGGCCGCACGGATCGGCTCGGACCTCTCGGGGTGACCGCGGGGCCGCCGCCGAGATGCAGGGCACCCCGTTCGGACGCACACTGGGCTTGGCCCCCGCCGGTGTGGCCGGTCCGGCCGAGCCAGGCGGAGTTCCTTCGGGTTCCCATGGGGAGGCTCTCGTGCTCTTCGCAGCCCTGTGCGTACCTGTGTTGATGATGCTGTTCCTGGTCGGGATGGGCGCCTTCGAGGATCTGGTCTCCCGTCCGGCGCCCGAACCCGTCGAGGTGACCGCCGAGCAGGCCCCCGAACCCTGAACCGCCACCCCCTAGACCAGCGGGTGCCGGACCCAGACGTTCGGTTCGACGTAGACCGCGTGGTCGTGGTCCGGTGCGCAGTGGACGGGGACCAGTGCTCCGGGTACCCGTACCGGACCGGGCGCGTCGAACGGCAGGCCCGTCCACTCGCGCCACCGCGCCAACGAGGCGCTGATCGTCATGGACAGCGGGGCCACCGAGTCGATGACCGCCCCCGCCCGCACGTGGACCCGTAGCCAAGGGTCGTACGGGAGCCCGTCCTCGCGGACGCGGAACGCGTACTCCCCCATCGGGGTGTCCGGCTCCGCCGGCTTGCCGTTCGGCCGTACGGGCGCCACCACCTCCGCGAAACCGTGCGCGCGGGCGTCCTCCCGCATCGCCGCGAGCATCCGCCCGGCCAGGCCCTCGCCCTGCCGGTGGGGGGCGACCGTGATCTCGATGGCGCTGACCGTGTCGGGCTCCGTCCCGGCCCGGCGGTCCGCGAAGGCCCACATCAGGACCTGGTCCCAGCCGCGCGCGGGCAGCGCCCCGGCGCGATCGGCCGCGTGCAGGGCGAAGGGCACGCTGAACGCCCGGGCGACCATCTCCTCGCCGTCCGTGGCGATGAACACGTACTCCGGCAACTCGGCCACCATCCACGGGTACAGCAGCGCGGAGACCGGGTCGTGGGCGGCAAACGCCGGCCAGGGGTTCTGCATGTCCCAGAGCCGGTCGGCGAGTTCGGGCCGCCGGGCGAGCGTGGTGATCAGGATGCCGGTCATGCCCGGAGGCTAGGACGCGGCGGCGGCGTCCTCAATCGCTTTACCGCGCGCGCCCGGCGCTCAGGCCGGTTCGCCCAGGCCGCCGCCGCGCAGCCGCCGGGCCGCCTCCGTCAGTTCCGCGGCGGCCGCGACCCCGGCGAAGCTGAGCCGGACGTACGGGCCCGGCGGTTCCGCGCAGAAGTACGACCGACCGGGGGCGACCGCCACCCCGGCCCGCAGGGCGGCCGCGACGAAGGCGGCCTCATCGGTGCCCTCCCCGGGCCGGACCCACAACTGGTAGCCCCCGCGCGGCAGGTGCGGCACCTCCAGGGCGGGCAGCTCCCGGCGCAGCGCGCCCGCGAGCACCTCCCGCCGGTGGCGCAACTCGGCCGCCACGGCCCGCAGGTGGCGCGGCCAGGCCGGCGCGCCGACCAGTTCCAGGGCCGCCTCCTGGAGCGGGCGCGGCACGAAGAAGCTGTCCACGACCTGGATGGCACGCAGCCGGTCCAGCACCGGCCCCCGGGCGGCCAGTGCCCCCACCCGCATGCTGGGCGAGGTCACCTTGGTCAGGGACCGCACGTGGACCACCACCCCGTCCTCGTCCTCGGCGGCGAGCGTCGGCGGCAGCGCTCCGGCGTCCTCGTGGGCCAGCGCCCGGGCGTAGTCGTCCTCGACGACGAACGCCCCGGCGGCCCGCGCGATCCGGAGCACCTCGGCGCGCCGCGCCCCCGCCAGCACCGCGCCGGTCGGGTTCTGGAACAGGGGCTGGCATACGAAGACCCGCGCGCCCGTCGCTTCGAAGGCGGCGGCCAGCAACTCCGGCCGGACCCCGTCGGAATCGACCGGGACCGGTACCGGCCGGCACCCCGAGGCGCGCGCGATGGCCAGCATGCCGGGGTAGGTCGGCGACTCCACGAGGATCGGTGCCCCGGGCGGCGCCAGCGCCCGCAGCGCGGTGGTCAGCGCGCTCTGGCCACCGGCGGTGATCAGGACGTCGGCCGCGGTGAGCGCGCGGGTCGCGCCGCCGATCTCGCGGGCGAACCAGTCGCGCAGCTCGGGCAGTCCCTCCACCGGTGTCCGCCCCCACGCGCCGGGCCGCCGCCCGGCCCGGGCCAGGGCCGCCGCCATGGCCCGCTCGGGTTGCAGCGAGGGGTGCAGGTAGCCGCTGTGCAGCTCGATCACCCCGGGCGGCGGCGCCGCCAGCGTCACCAGGACCCCGGAGGCGTCGACGGAACGCGGCACGATGTCGCCGGCGCCCTCGGCGGTCAGGGCGACCTCCTGCCAGGAGGTGTCCCCGGGCGCGGGGACCGACGTACGGGGCTGCGCGCGGTATACCCCGGCACCGGGCCGGGTGACGACGAGCCCCTCCGCGGCAAGCTGGGCGAGGGCCCGGGAGACGGTGACGGGGCTGACCCGGTAGCGCTCGATCAGGGCCCGACTCGACGGCAGCTTTCCACCTACCGAGTAGCGGTTCAGCTCGGTCCGGAGGGATTCTGCCAGGGACGCCACACTGCTACGCTCGTACATGACAGCACAGAATAGCGCTACTCTGACCGCCCCGATAGCGGTCCGCGAACCGGCGGTCGGCGGATCGACGGTCCGTGGATCGGCGAGGGGCGGAACGGCTCTGGCGGCGCTCGGCGTCACCATGTTCTCGCTGACCTTCCCCGGGACCGCCTGGGGCCTGGAGAGCTTCGGCCCGTGGTCGCTCGTCGCCCTGCGCGGGGTCCTCGCGGCCCTGGTGGCGGGCGGCTTCCTGCTCGCCCTCCGGGTCCCGCTGCCCGCGCGGGAGCACTGGGCGGGTCTGCTGGTCGTCGCGGCCGGCGTCGTCGTCGGCTTCCCCCTGCTGACCACCCTCGCGCTGCGGACCTCGACGACCTCGCACGCCGCCGTGGTGGTGGGGCTGCTGCCGCTGACCACGGCGGTGGTGTCCTCGCTGCGCACCGGGGCCCGGCCATCGGGCCGCTTCTGGGCCGCGGCGGTCGCCGGGGCGCTGGTCGTCCTCGGCTTCACCCTCGGGCAGAGCGGCGGTTCCCTCTCGGCCGGCGACCTGTACCTGTTCGGCGCGCTGCTGGTGTGCGCGGCCGGCTACACGGAGGGCGGCCGGCTGGCACGGGTGCTGCCCGGCTGGCAGGTGATCGGTTGGGCGCTGGTGCTGTGCCTGCCCATCGGGCTGGTCGGCTCGGCGCTCGGGCTCGCCCACGAACCGGTGCACCTGACCTGGCACGGGGTGGCCGGCCTCGTCTGGGTGGCGGCGGGATCGTCCTTCCTCGGCCTGTACGTCTGGTACCGGGGCATGGCCGAGATCGGCGCCGTCCGGGCCAGTCAGCTCCAGCTCGCCCAACCGCTGCTGACGCTCGTCTGGTCGGTCGCGCTGCTGGGCGAGCGGTTGTCGCCGGCCGCGCCGGTGGCCGCCGGCGCGGTCCTGATCTGCATCGCCGTTACCCAACGGGTCAAATAGGTGCCTACCGGCCTAAACTGCTAGCACGGATCGGACCGCCACCGAGGAGGTCAGCTATGCGCGCGACCGAGGGCGACCAGCTGGTACAGCACGGCAGGATCGTGGGCCAGCACGACAAGGTCGGAGAGATCATGCAGGTCCTGGGAGAGAACGGCACCCCTCCCTACCGGGTCCGCTTCCAGGACGGGCACGAGGCCGTGATGTCCCCGGGCCCCGACTGCGTGGTGAAGCACCCGACCGAATCCCCCCAGTGAATCCTCCTCTTCCTCCGCCTGCGCACGGCCGCAGCCGGGGTCAGCGCGGTGGCACCGGCGTCGGATAGTGATCGGCGACCACCCGAGCCATCGCCCCGTTGGGGTCCGCGACCACCTGCTTCGCCGAGAAGTAGACATGGCCGCGGACCTCGGGGTAGTCCTTGGCGAAGCGCACGTGCCGGGACAGTTCCGCGGGGTCCCGCCAGGCTTCGGTCGTACTGTCGGCGTCGCAGCGGTACAGCGCCTCCCCCACGTACAGGCTCACTCCCGTCCCCGCGACCGTGCGGGCCCACCAGGGGACGATCTCGGCGTAGTCGGCGCTCGGGTGTCCGAGCTGCCAGTACGCCTGCGGCACGATGTAGTCGATCCAGCGCTCCTTGACCCATTTGCGGGTGTCCGCGTACAGGTCGTCGTACGTGCCCACCCCCGCACGGGTGCGCGAACCCCGCGGGTCCACGTCGTCGTTGCGCCAGACGGCGAACGGGCTGATGCCGAACCGGGCCGCCGGCCTGATCCGGCGCAGCCGCTCGGACATCTCCCGGACCAGGGTGTCCGTGTTGTCGCGGCGCCAGTCCGCGCGGGATTCGAAGGCGCCGCCATACTCCTCGAACGCCGCGTCGTCGTCGAAGTCCTCGCCCTCGACGGGGTACGGGTAGAAGTAGTCGTCCCAGTGCACCCCGTCCACGGGATAGCGGGCCACTGCGTCGGCCATGGCGTCCTGGACGAATCGCCGCACCTCGGGCAGCCCGGGGTTGTAGTACAGCTTCCCGCCGTACGCGACCACCCATTCCGGGTTCCGACGGGCCGGGTGCGTGTCGGCGAGCCGGTCGGGATCGGTGTGGTTGGCGACCCGGTACGGGTTGAACCAGGCGTGCAGCTCCAGCCCCCGCTCGTGGGCGGCGGCGACCGCCGTACCCAGCGGGTCCCAGCCGGGATCGCGGCCCTGCGTCCCGGTCAGCCACTGCGACCAGGGCTCCAGCGGCGAGGGCCACAGCGCGTCGGCCGCCGGCCGCACCTGGAGGACGACGGCGTTCAACCTGCGTTCCACGGCGGTGTCCAGCAGGCCCAGCAGCTCGGCGCGCTGCCGGTCGGCGGACAGCCCGGTCTTCGAGGGCCAGTCGACGTTCTCCACGGAGGCGATCCACATGCCGCGGAACTCGGCGGGGGCGGCCGGTGCGGCGGGGGCGGCGGGATCACCCGGGCGGCGCTCGACCCCGGTCGCCCGGGCGGCCCGCGCGGGGCCCGCCGTGGCTCCGGCGGCCAGTAGGCCCGCCGCCCCGGCCAGTAGCCTGCGTCGTCCGATGTGCGGCATGTGACGGCTCCGTTCCGTTCTGTGACATCGCTCGAGTCCGCCCAGCATGCCCGCCCCGGGCCGTCACCCGGTGGAAGGTCGGGGGTAACGTCGTGGGGCGTGGCGGGCGCCGGACAGCAGTTACCACTGCCGAGGACGGGGGACCCGCCGACGGATGAGCAGCGAAAGGCACGAAGTGACTGACCTCCCTTCCGACATCACTCGAGTCGGCGTAGTGGGCTGTGGCCAGATGGGCGCGGGTATCGCCGAGGTGTGCGCCCGCAGTGGCCTTGAGGTCAAGGTCGCCGAGACCACGGGCGAGGCCCTGGAGATCGGACGTACCCGGCTGTACAACTCCCTGACCAAGGCCGCCGAACGCGGCAAGATCAGCGAGGAGGAGCGGGACGCCACCCTGGCCCGCCTCACCTTCACCACCGACCTCGGCGAATTCGCCGACCGCGACCTCGTCATCGAGGCCGTCGTCGAGAACGAGCAGGTCAAGACGGAGATCTTCCAGGTCCTGGACCAGGTGATCACCCGCCCGGACGCGATCCTCGCCTCCAACACCTCCTCGATCCCGCTGGTCAAGCTGGCCGTCTCGACCTCGCGGCCCGACCAGGTGATCGGCATCCACTTCTTCAACCCGGCCCCCGTGCAGCAGTTGGTCGAGCTGATCCCCGCGCTGACCACGAGCGACGAGACCGTGAAGCGGGCCGAGGCCCTGGTGCGGGACGTGCTCGGCAAGCACGCGATCCGCGCCCAGGACCGGTCCGGTTTCGTGGTCAACGCGCTGCTCATCCCGTACCTGCTGTCGGCGATCCGGATGTTCGAGTCCGGCATCGCCAGCCGCGAGGACATCGACAACGGCATGGAGCTGGGCTGCGCCCACCCGATGGGCCCGCTGAAGCTGGCGGACCTGATCGGCCTGGACACCGTCGCGTCGGTCGCGGACAGCATGTACGCCGAGTTCAAGGAGCCGCTGTACGCCGCTCCCCCGCTGCTCCAGCGGATGGTCGACGCCGGCCGGCTCGGCCGCAAGACGGGTGCGGGCTTCTACCCGTACGGCTGAACCGGCCGGGACGCACCGACCGGCGCCGGGCCCGGGCAGAGGCAGGGCCCGGGCAGGGCAGGGCAGGGGCGGAGCAGGATAGGGGCGGAGCAGGGCTCAGCCCAGGCGCAGGTGGCGCAGCAGGAGCAGACCGGCCGCCATGTTGGCGGCCGGTATCTCGCCGCGGGCGATCATGTCCGGGATCTGTTTGAGCGGGACCCACGCGCGCCGCGAGGATTCGAAGTCGTCCTCGGGGTGGCCGGTGTAGGTGGCCCCCTCCGCCCAGTAGAGGTGGTGGCGGGCGTCGGTCAGCCCGTTGGACGGTTCGACCGTCATCAGGTGGTGCAGCGGGCCGGGGCGCCAGCCCGATTCCTCCTCCATCTCGCGGGCGGCGGCGACCGCGATGTCCTCGCCGTCCTCCACCACCCCGGCGGGCAGCTCCCAGCCCCAGCTGTCGGTGATGAAACGGTGCCGCCACAGCAGCAGCACCTCGTTGGCGTCGTTGACGGCCGTGGCCGCGGCGACGGGCCGCAGCCGGATCACGAAGTGGTCCAGGTGCCGCCCGTCGGGGAGTTCCACATCCGCGAGGTTCACATCGAACCAGCGGTTCTTGTACACGGTCTGCTCACTCAGGTTCGTCCACTGCACGGTATTGCCACCTTTCTTCGAACGGGTGGCAACATGGCAGCAGTCGGGGGCGTCACAGGGGAACGCGCAGCGCCCCGTCGATGAGCCGGGCGGTCTCCTCCGCGCCCGCGCAGCCGCTGGTCAACAGCTGTTCCCGGACGGTGCGCAAGCGGTCGCGCAGCCGCAGCGACTCCATCCCCTTGGCCCGCTCGGCCATTTCGGCGGCGGACGCCGCCGCCCGGTCCGCCTCCCCTCGGCGCAGCTGGACCTCGCACAACATGGCCAGTCGGTGGACCCGGCCGCGGTCGTGGGCCGGGGTGTCGGCGGCGGCCGCCGCCTGGGCGTGCGCGGCCGCCAGATCGCCCAGGCTGAGCAGCGCCTCCGCCACCTGTACGTTGACCAGCCCGGGCTGTACGTAGCCGGTCTCGGCCGGCTCCGTACCGGGTCGGATGCGCTCGGCGGCCCCCTCCGCACGCCGGATGCAGCCCAACGCGGCGGCCCCGTCCCCGAGTCGGGCGTACGCCTTGGCCTGCATCGCGTAGAGGTCGGCGGCCAGGGCCGGGGTGGTGTGCCGGCCGGCGGCCCGCAGCGCGGCCTCGGCGAAGGCGACGGCCTGCCGGTGGTCGCGCAGGTGCAGCGACTGGTTGACGAGCAGCGCGATCACGTACGCCCCGAGACCCCGGTCGCCGCTGGCCTTCGCGAGCCGCAGTGCCTGGTGGAAGTACCGCTGCGCGAGGCCGTGGGCGTCCGAGTCGTACGCACAGATCCCCGCCACGGCCACCAGGGAGCCGGTCGCCCGGTGCAGTTGCCGCCCGAGGGCGTCGGGGTAACTCCCGCGCAGCAGGGGCGCGGTCTCGCTGCCGAGGAAGCGCACGATGCGGGCGCGGGCGGCGAGGCCGCCGGAGCGGCGGTACATCAGCTCGTAGTGGCAGCGGGCGGCCCGCAGGATCTCGATGTGCTCGGGGCCGACCCGGTGGGGGCCCTCGCGGGACACGTCGCCGTCCTCGGGCGGGTTCTCCCACTCCCACACGGGGATGACGGCGGGCGTTCCCGTCAGCGCCTCCACCGCCGTCGGCCGGGACCGACCCTGTTCGTCGGCCCGCCACAGGGCGGCGGCGCGGTCCACGAAGCCGCTGAGCGGGGTCGGGTGGGGCGCGGACCGCCCCGAGGGGCCGAGCCCCGCGTCGTCCAATGACACGGTGCGCCGCAGCCGGCCGCCGAGCACCTCGCAGATCAGCTCGGGCACGGCGCCGCGCGGTCGCTGCCCCTTCAACCAACGGGAGACGGCGGTGTGTTCGTAGCGCAGCGCGAGTCCGCGGGACCGGCCCGCCTGGTTGACGTGCGCGGCGAGGCCGGCGTGGGACATTCCCGCCTCGGCGAGGAGGGCGTCGAGCAGGGCATTGGGCTGCATGGGGCCCCTCCAACGGCTTGTCCCGCTCAGGCTAGTGGGTGCGGGGTTCACACGGGGTGTGAACCGAGTACGCGCATAAATGCGATACGCACCCTGCCGCGCGGGTGGTCCGGGGCGCTTCACTTAAGGGCCTCGCCAAGAGGCCGCTCGGGTCGTCGGCTCCCCCTCGTACAGTGCGACGACCCGGCACCGCGCCGCCCGTCCTGTTGTCTGCCCGACACTCCACGGCAGGCGGGCGGCGCGCCGCGGTTCCGCCGCAGCCCGGTTGGTCGCCGGGCCCGCCGGAACCGGGGCGACCGCGCACCGGGCCCTCCCACCGGGACCCGGTGCGCTGCCCCGTCCGGGGGTTGCCCCGGCGCCGAGGCGACACCCGACCGGGGCGGCCGGAATTCCTCCCCCCGACCGGCCACACCCGTCCCCTGGGCCGGACCACGCGGCCACACCCGTGCGGGCGTTGCTCCGCGCAGCCAACCCGCCGGGGAACTGGACCGCACAGCCGTACCCGTACCGGCGCTACCCGCAAAGCCATACCCGCCGAGGGCCGGGCCGCGCAGCCGCACCCGTGCGGGGGTTACCCCGCAAAGCCATACCTGCCGAAGGCTGGCCCACTCAGCCGCACCCGTGCGGGGTCGCTCCGCGCAGCCAATCCGCCGGGCCCGAATCACGCAGCCACACCCGTACCGGGGTTGCGCGCCTTCCGTACCGGGAGGGGGACCAGCCAGCCGCACCCGACAGGTCGGTTGCTCCGCGCGGCCCCGGCCTGACCGCGTAGCCGGACCCGGCCGGGACCCCCCCTTCCCGGGCTTCGCCCGGCCCCTCCGCGGGAACGCCGCGGGGCGGAAAACCAGCCTCGCCGGCGCTTGAGGCGCGGGGCACCGGGCGCAGCCCGGGGGCGCTTGCGCGGCGGCGCGGGCGAACACCCCGGCAATGGGTGAGGGGCGCGCCCGGGGTAACCCGGACGCGCCCCTCACCGAAGCCCGCGGCAGCGGTTACGCTCCGCGCAGCACCGCCCCCGTACGCTCGGCGGCCAGCGCCACGGCCGCGTCCCGCGCCGCCGTCGACTCCTCCGCCGTCAGCGTCCGGTCGGCCGCGCGGAAGCGCAGCGCGTACGCCAGCGACTTCTTCCCGGCCCCGACCTGTTCACCGGTGAACACGTCGAACAGCCGCAGCGACTCCAGCAGTTCGCCCGCACCGACGCGCAGCGCGTCCTCCACCGCCGAAGCCGGCACGCCCGCGTCCACGATCAGCGCGACGTCCTGGGTCGCCACCGGGAAGGTGGAGATCCGCGGCGCCCGCACGGCCTCGCCGCCGGCCGCCGCGAGACGGTCCAGGTCGAGTTCCATCGCGCTGGTGCGCGCCGGCAGGCCCATCGCCTTGACCACCCGCGGGTGCAGTTCACCGGCGTGGCCGATGACCGTCTCCACCCCGTCCAGGGTGACGACCAGCTCCGCGCACCGGCCGGGGTGCCAGGGACCGTACTGGCCCTGACGCACCACCAGCTGCGCACCGGCCTCGACGGCCAGCGAGCGCGCCGCCTGGACGGCGTCCGCCCAGTCGGCCGGGCGGCCCTTGCCCCACCAGCCGGCCTGCTCGCGCGCCCCGGCCAGCACGACCGCGGCGTACCGCGGCTGCTCGGGGAGGGCGGCGTTCAGCGTCGCGATCTCCTCGTCCGTGGGCCGCCGGTCGACGGGCAGGCGTACGGCGACGCCCGGCTGCCCGGTGGCCCGGAAGACCGAACCGGTCTCGAAGAGCGCCAGGTCGTGGCTGCCCCGGCTGTCGTTGCGGCGCAGCGCGCCCAGCAGACCCGGCAGCAGCGTCGTGCGCAGCGCCGGCTCCTCGTCGGAGATCGGGTTGACCAGCTTCACGACCTGCCGGGCCGCGTCGTCCGCGGGCAGCTGGAGCTGGTCGAAGACGCCCTCGCCGAGGAACGGGTAGCTGAGCGCCTCGACGTAGCCCGCACCGGCCAGCGCGCGGCCGACCCGGCGGTGCAGCTGCTGCCGGGCGGTCAGGCCGCGGCCGGAGGGCACCTGCGGCAGGGTCGAGGGGAGGTTCCCGTAGCCCTCCAGCCGGATGACCTCTTCGGCGAGGTCGTTGGGCTCGGCGAGGTCGGGGCGCCACGACGGGACGGTGACGACGAGCTCGTCCTGCCCGTACACGTCGCAGCCGATCTCCTGGAGGCGGCGCACCACAGTCTCGCGGCCGTACTCCATGCCCGCCACCCGGTCCGGGTGGTCGGCGCTCATCGCGATGGTGCGCGGGGCGCCCGGCGCGGTGAGTTCGGTGACGCCGGCCTCGGCGGTGCCACCGGCGAGCAGGACGAGCAGGTCGACGGTCCGCTGCGCGGCCGCGGCGGCGGCCTGCGGGTCGACGCCGCGCTCGAAGCGCTTGGACGCCTCGGAGGACAGCTTGAGGCGGCGGGCGGTGCGCGAGATCGACACGGAGTCGAAGTGCGCGGCCTCGATGACGACGTCCGTGGTTCCGGTGACCTGGCCGGTCTCCGGGTCGGTCACGGAGTCGGCGATCTCGGTGTTGGCGCCGCCCATGACACCGGCGAGCCCGATCGGCCCGTTGTTGTCGGTGATCACCAGGTCCTCGGCGTCGAGCGTGCGCTTGACCCCGTCGAGGGTGGTGAACGTCTCGCCCTGCTCGGCCCGGCGGACGCCGATGGCGCCGTCCAGCCGCGAGCGGTCGTACGCGTGCAGCGGCTGGCCGAGCTCCAGCATCACGTAGTTGGTGATGTCGACGGCGAGCGAGATCGGGCGCATGCCCGCCTTCTGCAGGCGGCGGGTGAGCCAGATCGGGGAGCGCGCCTCCGGGTCGAGACCGGTCACCGTACGGGCGGTGAAGCGGTCGCAGCCGGCCGGGTCGTCGATCTTGACGAGGTAGCCGTACGAGTTCGGCGCGGGCACGTCCAGCAGCGCCGGGTCGCGCAGCGGCAGGCCGTAGGCGGTGGCGGCCTCGCGGGCCACACCGCGCATCGACATGCAGTAGCCGCGGTCCGGGGTGATGTCGATGTCGAGGACCTCGTCGACGAGCTGGAGCAGCTCGATCGCGTCGGTGCCGACCTCGTGCTCCGGCGGCAGCACGATGATCCCGTGCGTACCGTCGTCCCCCATGCCCAGCTCCTCGCCGGAGCAGATCATGCCGTGCGAGGTCTTGCCGTACGTCTTGCGCGAGGCGATCGCGAAGTCGCCGGGCAGCACCGCGCCGGGCAGCACCACGACGACCTTGTCGCCGACGGAGAAGTTGCGGGCGCCGCAGACGATCTCCTGCGGCTCGCCGGTGCCGTTGGCCCGGCCGACGTCGACCGTGCAGAAGCGGATGGGCTTGCGGAAGCCCTCCAGCTCCTCGATGGTCAGCACCTGGCCGACGACGAGGGGGCCCTTGAGCCCGGCGCCGAGCTGCTCGACGGTCTCGACCTCCAGGCCGGCGTCGACCAGCTTGGCCGCGACGTCGCGACCGGTTTCACCCGCGGGGAGGTCGACGTACTCCCGCAGCCAAGAAAGCGGGACCCGCATCAGATCTCCATCCCGAACGGCCGGGTGAAACGGACGTCACCCTCGACCATGTCTCGCATGTCTTCGACGTTGTGGCGGAACATCAGCATCCGTTCGATGCCGAACCCGAAGGCGAACCCGCTGTACTTCTCGGGGTCCACACCGCAGGCGACGAGCACCTTGGGGTTGACCATGCCGCAGCCGCCCAGCTCGATCCAGCCCTCGCTGGAGCAGGTACGGCACGGGCGGTCGGGGTTGCCCACCGACTCGCCGCGGCACACGTAGCACTGCATGTCCATCTCGGCGGACGGCTCGGTGAACGGGAAGAAGTGCGGGCGCAGCCGCGTGGTGGTGCCCTCGCCGAACAGCTCCTGGACCATGTGGTCCATGGTGCCCTTGAGGTCCGCCATGGTCAGGCCCTCGTCCACGGCGAGCAGCTCGACCTGGTGGAAGACCGGGGTGTGCGTCGCGTCGAGCTCGTCGGTGCGGTAGACCCGGCCCGGGCAGACGATGTAGACGGGCGGCTTGCGCTCCAGCAGCGAGCGCGCCTGCACCGGGGAGGTGTGGGTGCGCAGCACGACGCCGGATTCGTCGCCCTCGGTGCCTTCCGGCCCCCGGACGAAGAAGGTGTCCTGCATCTGGCGTGCCGGGTGGTCGGGCGTGAAGTTGAGGGCGTCGAAGTTGAACCACTCCGCCTCGACCTCGGGGCCTTCCGCGACCTCGTACCCCATGGCCACGAAGATGTCCGCGATGCGGTCCATCAGGGTGGTCAGGGGGTGGCGGGCGCCGGCCGGGACGCGGTCGTGGGGCAGCGTGACGTCCACGGCCTCCTCGACCAGCACCCGCTCGTCGCGCTCGGCTTCGAGCTCGACGGTGCGGGCCCCGAAGGCCTTGTTCACGGCGCCGCGGGCCTGGCCGACGCGCTTGCCGGCCTCGGCCTTGGCCTGGGGCGGCAGGGCGCCGATCTCGCGGTTGGCGAGCGCCAGGGGCGAGCGGTCGCCCATGTGCGCGGTCTTCGCCTCACGGAGCTCGTCGAGGTCGCCGGCGGCCGCGAAGGCGGCGAGC
Source organism: Streptomyces sp. NPDC058279 (assembly GCF_042881255.1). Classification (NCBI taxonomy): domain Bacteria; kingdom Bacillati; phylum Actinomycetota; class Actinomycetes; order Kitasatosporales; family Streptomycetaceae; genus Streptomyces; species Streptomyces sp. NPDC058279. Next base: position 252,415 of record NZ_JBHVYA010000003.1, read on the forward strand.
GCCTCGTCCCGCATGCGCTCGATCTCTTCCGGTTTCAGTGCCTCGACCTCGACAGGGTCGTACGACTTGTTCGGTGCCGACATCTCTTCCCGTACTTCCGATGGCTGGCTGGTGGTCCCCGTACGACTCGATCGGACCGATCGAAGCAGAGACACAAAGGTGCCAAAGCACGAGTCTAAAGGTCGCCGGGGGTGGAGGAGCCCGTGGGCCGCCTGGCGAGACGCTCCGCGGGGTTACTGCGTGAGGTAGGCCGGGGCGGCGACGGGCAGGATGAATCGGAACTCGGCGCCGCCGCCGGGGCCGCGGCCGACCGTGATGGTGCCGCCGTGGGCCTCGACGATGCCCTTGACGATGTAGAGGCCGAGGCCGGTGCCACCGCGTTTGCTGCCCCGCCAGAAGCGGGTGAACACGCGGCCCATCGACTCCTCCGGGATACCGGGGCCCTCGTCGGTCACGGTGACGGCGGTTCCCTTCTCGGTCTTCCCCGCTGCGTTCGCGAAGGTGGTCGGCGACACGTCGATGGTGACGGTTCCCTCACCGTGCCGCACCGCATTTTCCAGCAGGTTGCCCAGGATCTGATCGATCTTGTCCGGGTCGGCCCACAGGTCGGGGAGCGGCCGGCTGACCCGTACGAGGAACCGTTCGGGGGCCTGCCCGTTCGCGGTCAGCGCCTGGACGTGCCGGCCGACGGCGGTGGCGATGTCCACCGGCTGCCGGCGCACCTCCAGCCGACCGGAGTCGATGCGGGAGATGTCCAGCAGTTCGGTGATGAGCCGGGTGACGCGGTTGGCGTCCGCGTCGACGGTCTCCAGCATCAGCCGCTTCTGATCGTCGGTAAACCGGTTCCACTTGGCGAGCAGGGTCGCGGTGAAGCCCTTGACGGAGGTCAGCGGGGAACGCAGCTCGTGCGCGACGGTGGCGATCAGCTCGGCGTGGCTGCGCTCGGTGCGCCGTCGTGCCTCGGTGCCGCGCAGGGTGATCACGAGGCGGCGCAGCGGGCCGGTGGGGTGGGTGCGCACGTAGCGGGCGGAGACCAGGACCTCCCGGCCGCCCGGCAGCAGCAGGTTCCGCTCGGGCTGTCCGCGTCGGGTGGCCAGGCCGCCGTACGGGTCGGTCAGCGTCCACCAGCGGCGGCCTTCGAGGTCTTCCAGTGGCAGCGCCCGGTCGATCCGGGCGCCGAGCGCCTCGCCGGGCGCGAGGGCGGTGATCCGGGCGGCGGCGGAGTTGAAGCAGATGACCCGGCCGGTGTGGTCGGCGACGACCAGCCCGTCGGGGAGGTCGTCCGCGTCTATGCCGAGGGCCCCGAGATCGGCCGGGGCGGCCGCCGCGGGGACGGTGGGGCGCGGCGGCCCGGCCGCTCCGGTGGCCGCCGCCGAGCTGTTCGTACCGACGCTCATGTCCCCGTCTACCCCACATCTCCGAGTGCCGCGGTGGGCCCCCCGGGCCGCCACATTACTAGCTGGGGGTCACGGAGCGGCACCCTCCGGACGCCCGCTGTGCACGCGCGGACGCGTAGAGGCACACCGCGGCGGCCGTGGCGAGGTTCAGGCTCTCCGCCTTGCCGTGGATCGGGACGCGGACGACGGCGTCGGCGAGCGCCCGGGTCTCCTCGGGCAGGCCCCAGGCCTCGTTGCCGAAGACCCAGGCGGTGGGGCCGCCCATGGTGCCCGCGTCCAGCTCGGCGTCCAGGTCGTCGGTGCCGGCCCCGTCGGCGGCGAGGATGCGTACGCCGGCGGCCCGCAGCCCTTGCACGGCCTGTTCCACCGGCACCCCGACCGCGACGGGCAGGTGGAAGAGGGAGCCCACCGAGGCCCGTACGGACTTCGGGTTGTAGAGGTCCACGGAGGCGTCGGTCAGCACCACCGCGTCCGCGCCGGCGGCGTCCGCGCAGCGCAGCACCGTACCGGCGTTGCCGGGGTCCCGTACGTGCGCGAGGACGGCGACCAACTTGGGGCCGGCCTTCAGGATGTCCTCGAACGGCGAGTCGAGGAACCGGCAGACGCCGACGAGACCCTGCGGGGTGACGGTCTGCGAGACCTCGGCGAGCACCTCGTCGCAGGCGTAGTGCACCCGCGCCCCGGCCAGCAGCGCGGCCTCGACGATATCGGCGTACCGCTCGGCGGCCTCGACGGTGGCGAACAGCTCGATCAGGGTCGAGGCGCCGTCGGGGCCGCGGTGCTCGACGGCCTCGCGGACCGCCTGCGGGCCCTCGGCGATGAACCGGCGCTCCTTGGTGCGGAAGTTGCGCCGCGCCAGGCGCCTGGCGGCGGCCACCCGCGGGGATCGGGGGGAGATCAGCTCGGCGGGGGTGCCCATGGCGTCAGCGGTTCTTTCTCGGGTGTCCTGGGGCCGGCTCCGGCGGGGCCTGACGGCCGCGGGGCCTGGCCGGTCGGAGACGGGCGGGGTCGCGGGGCCCCGGCGGGCGGGGCGAAAGCACACGGACCCGCAGGCGAGTCGCCTGCGGGTCCGTGGGTGCCGACTGCGTTACGCGGCCGGCCAGTCCTTAGGCAGCGGCCTTCGGGGCGTTGACGTCGGCCGGGAGGGCCTTCTGCGCGACCTCGACGAGCGCGGCGAACGCGTTGGCGTCGTTGACGGCCAGCTCCGCGAGGATCTTGCGGTCCACCTCGATGTTGGCGGCCTTGAGACCCTGGATGAGGCGGTTGTACGTCATGCCGTTCTGGCGGGCAGCGGCGTTGATGCGCTGGATCCACAGCTGACGGAAGTCGCCCTTGCGCTTCTTGCGGTCGTTGAAGTTGTAGACCAGCGAGTGGGTGACCTGCTCCTTGGCCTTGCGGTACAGGCGCGAACGCTGACCGCGGTAGCCGGAGGCCGCCTCGAGGATCGCCCGGCGCTTCTTGTGGGCGTTTACTGCCCGCTTGACGCGTGCCACTTTTTAACTCCTTGTAGCGGGGCCGTGGGTGTCTTCACACGGCCCGAATTCAGATGGGGTCCCGGTCTCGACGTCCCGCTCCCGGCGAGGGGAGCGGAGGACGTCACTTGCCGAGAAGCTTCTTGATCTTCGCGGCGTCGCCGGGGGCCATCTCCGCGGTGCCGGTCAGGCGGCGGGTGACACGGGACGACTTGTGCTCGAGCAGGTGGCGCTTGCCGGCGCGCTCACGGAGCACCTTGCCGGAGCCGGTGATCTTGAAGCGCTTCTTGGAACCGCTGTGCGTCTTGTTCTTCGGCATAGCGCCGTTATCTCCTCGTCGGTGGCGCTCCCGCCGGTCCTGGGGACCGGCTGCCGGGAGCGTCATGTTGTGTCGGTGATTCCGAGACGGGCTGCCTCGGGATCAGGCGTCGGCAGATGCCTCGTGAGAGGTGTCCGCCTCGTCGGAGGCGGCCTCGGCGGAGACCTCTGCCTCGTTCGCGTCGGCCTCGACGGCGGTGGCGGCCTCCTCGGAAGCCTCCTCCTCGCCGGCGGGGGCGACACCCTGGCGCTCGGCCTTGCGGGCGGCCTGCGCCTCGCGGGCTTCGGCCATTGCCTCGGTCTTCTTCTTGTGCGGACCGAGAACCATGATCATGTTTCGGCCGTCCTGCTTCGGGTTCGACTCGATGAACCCGAGGTCCTCGACGTCCGAGGCGAGGCGCTGCAGCAGTCGGTAGCCGAGTTCCGGCCGGGACTGCTCGCGACCACGGAACATGATCGTGATCTTGACCTTGTCGCCCTGCTTGAGGAACCGAACGACGTGACCCTTCTTGGTGTCATAGTCGTGCGGGTCGATCTTCGGCCGGAGCTTCATTTCCTTGATGACCGTGTGCGCCTGGTTCTTGCGCGCCTCACGGGCCTTCATGGCCGACTCGTACTTGAACTTGCCGTAGTCCATGAGCTTGCAGACCGGCGGGCGTGCGGACGCCGCGACCTCGACCAGGTCGAGGTCGTACTCCTGCGCGAGCTCAAGCGCCTTGGCAAGCGGCACGATGCCGACCTGCTCGCCGCTGGGACCGACGAGTCGTACCTCGGGAACGCGAATCCGGTCGTTGATGCGGGGCTCGGTGCTGATGGATCCTCCTCGGTAGCACCACACGGCTGCCTGGCAGACAGCCGTTGACGTTGGTGTCGTCAGACCGGCCTCGGCGGGATATGAAAAAAGCCCCGCCGGGACACAGGCAGGGGCTCCAAAACAACCGGAGCACCGTCGCGTGCGAACCGCGGGGCGCAAACTCGGGCGGCTTTCCATCGTCCGTACGGAACGATGGATACCGCCTGACCGGTGACCCGCCGCCCCGGAAGGCGGTCAGGTGGGAGAATCGGAGCCTCCACTTGTGGGCCGGGGACACAGGTCTCCGGCCGGTCGTAGCCCAATATAGCATTCCGCGCCAGAGCCGCTCACCCGGAGCGGGCGGTCCGGGGCGGGCGCGACCCGGCTTATCGTGTGAAGCATGACTGACGCGACCCCCACCCCCGCCACCGAGGCCGAGACGGCCCCCGACTACGACGCCATGACCCGCGACATCGCGGACGTGCCCGCCGTCGAGGTGATCACCACGGTGGCCGTGCACCTGCTGAGCGCCGCGGCGGTCAACCTGGGCCTGGACAAGCCCGACTCCGAGCACAAGGACCTCGACGAGGCCCGCAAGCTGATCACCGCCCTCGCCGGTCTGGTCACCGCGAGCGCCACCGAGATCAGTTCCTTCCACGCGGCCCCGCTGCGCGACGGCCTCAAGTCGCTCCAGCTCGCCTTCCGCGAGGCGTCGATCGTCCCGGACGAGCCGGGCCAGGGCCCTGGCGAGAAGTTCACGGGCCCCGTGTACGCGTAACACCGCACGCCCCGACGCCCGAAGGGCCGGCAGCGCCGCACGGCGGCTCTCCGGCCCTTCGGCGTATACGGACCCGGGCGGCGGGCCCGGCCCCCGCCTCAGCGCGTGAAGAGCGGCTCCCCCGGCGGCGCCGCGGCGGTCGCCGGCAGCAGGGCCAGGTCCAGCCCGCGCACCAACCGGCCGCGCAGGGTCTCGTCGGCCGCGAGCGCCTCGGCGACCCGCCGGGCGGCGGCCGGGCCGCCCGCGTCGGTGGCCGGCACGAGCGCGAGGGTGCCGTCGGAGCCGGCGCCGCCCGGGCCGAGGTGGGCCCGCAGTACGTCCGGCTCCCCGGCCACCGCCGCCCGTACCGCCTCGCGCACGGCGGGGTCCGCCAGCGGGTCGGGGTCCGTACGGCCCTCCGCGAGGGCCAGCAGGGCCGGGCCGGTGAGCTGGTACGGGACGGGACCGGCCAGGTCGACCACGATGGTGTCGGCCTTCTCGTGCGCGGCCGCCGCCAGGGCCTGGTGCAGCGGGACCGCCACCGGGCGGGCCGCCGGGTCCCACAGCGCGAGGGACTCCGTCGAGGTGAAGGCGGGCAGGGCCCGGCGGTCGCCCGCGGTCAGCGTGGGGACGGCCATGTCGCTGGTCTTCTCGCGCCTCAGGCCCGTCTCGGGGTCGGTCTCGACCTCGCCGAGCAGGGCGACGACGGGGACCAGCAGGCGGGCGCCCTTGAGGGCGGCCAGCACCTGCGGTTCGCGCGAGCGGTCCTGCGCCCAGGCGGCCAGGGCCGCGCTCAGCGCGGGATCGGCGGAGCCGTCGTCGTCGGAGAAACCGGGATCGGGGATGTTCTTGTTCGCCACAGTTAACCGACCCTATCCCGCCGCGGGCCGCGCGGACGCCGGGCCAGTACGGCGGCCAGCACCAGCAGCGCCACACCGGCGACGGCCGCCGCCGGGGCGCCCAGCCGGGGCCGCCGCTCGGGGCGGGCGGCCGGCTCCGGGCCGGGGCCGAAGTAGGGCCGGCCGGCCGCGACGGGCGTGGGCAGCGGGGCCTCGGGGCGGAGCCGGTCCGCGCCTTGGAGCGCGGCGACGGCGTCCACCGTGCCGTACCCGCGGGAGTCGTCGCGGCCGCCCGCCGGGGCGTCCGAGGCGGTGTCCCGGAGCAACTTCTTGATCTGGGCCGGAGACAGGCCGGGATGGGCGGCCTTGACCAGGGCGACCGTTCCGGAGACGAAGGCGGCGGCGGCGCTGGTGCCCCAGCCCTCGTAATAGCTGCGGTCGGGGTCGGCGCTGACCACGTCGACGCCGGGGGCGCTGACGGTGGCGTACCAGTGGCGGGTGGAGAAGTCCGCCTTGTGGCCCGCGCGGTCGACGGCGGTGACGGCGATCACCCCGGGATAGGCGGCCGGGTAGGAGATGGGGTCGCCGTGTTCGCCGCCGTTGCCCGCCGAGGCGACGACCACCACGCCCTTGCCCAGGGCGTACTGGACCGCCTCGTCCTCGGCGCCTTCGTGGTGGGCGGATTCGCTGTCGTCGCCCAGCGAGAGGTTGATGACGTCGGCGCCGTGGTCGGCGGCCCAGCGGATGCCTTCGGCGAGGGCGCCCGACTTGCTGTCGCGGGCCTTGGCCCGGGCGGGATCGCTCTCCTCCAGGATCACCCGGACCGGCAGGATCTTGGCGCGGGGGGCGACGCCGAGGACGCCCTGGGCGCGGTCGGGGCCGTGGCCGCGCCCGGCGATGAGGGCGGCCATCGCGGTGCCGTGGCGGGCCCAGGCCCGGTCGCCCCGGCCGGCGCCCATGCCGACGAGGTCGGCGCCGTCGAGGACCTGACCGGCGAGGTCGGGATGGGTGCCGTCGACACCGGTGTCCACGACGGCGACCGTGACCCCCTCGCCCTGGGTGGTGCCCCACGCCTCCTCGGCGCGCAGGGTGAGCAGGCCCCACTGGCGGTCGCGGACGGTGTCGGCGGTCGCGGGGTGGGCGCCGGCGGCGGTGACGAGGGCGGCGACGGACAGGGCCGCCGCCGTACGGGTTCGGCTCATCGGGCGGACTCCGGCTCCGTGCGGTGCGGCGCCGGCGGCGCGGCCAGGTCCTCGACGGCGCGTTCGAGCCGCCCGGTGACGGCCTTGGCCTCGTGGCCCAGGCCGGCCTGGGCCGGCGCACCGACGGCGGCGGGCCGCGCGGCCTCCTCGGCCGGCTGGGGCGCGTCCTGGACCCGGCCGTCGGCGAAGGCGGAGACGGCGTAGACGACGGCCGGGGCCCCGGCGACGACGCCCGCGGCCCAGGTGGCGCGCTGCGGGTCGGTGAAGCCGTAGGCGGCGGGGGCGGGGAGGCGGCCCCGCAGCCCGTCCATGGTGGCGGAGTCGGCGGTGGTGAAGACCAGGCCGACGCTGACCAGGGAGCTGCGGGTGGCGTCGGTGTAGGTGGCGCGCAGGACGTGGGCGCAGCCGGCGGCGGCCAGGGCGCTGCGCCAGTCGGCGTTGAGGACGGCGGGGCCGCAGTCGGCGTCGGGGGCGAGGGCGATCCTGGTCCACGTGCGGTCGGCGCCGCCGGGACCGTCGCCGGGGCCGTCGAGCACGGGCGGGAGGAGGCGGTCGACGGGGGCGTCGCGCCAGAGCGACCCGGCCGCGCGGTAGGCGGCTTCGGCCGGCAGGGGGCGGTGGGCGGCGCGGTGGTCGTTCCAGGCGGTGACGGCGGCCCCGGCGGTGAGGCCGGTGCCGAGGAGCGCGCAGAGCACGGCGGCGGTGATCCGGGCGGGGCCCCGGCGGCCGGTGACCGCTCCCGGTCCGGGTCCGGCGAGGTCCGCGGGCAGCGGTGTAGACGTCGTCATCCGGCGGCTCCGCCCCCCGTTCGTCCGCTGCGGCCTTGTCCGTACTCTACGAGGTCGCACGGGCCCGCCGGCGGCGTCCCCCGGACTGCGGGACGGTCCAAGGGACCGCGGCGGACCCCTTACCCGCGGGTACACCCGCGTGGCAGGCTGCCGCTATGACTTCCGACCGTGCCCGGTACGACGCGGCCACCGCCCACCTCGACGCGCCGCTGGCGATCGTCGACCTGGAGGCGTTCGACGCCAATGCCGACGACCTCGTCCGCCGCGCCGGCGGCAAGCCGATCCGCGTGGCCAGCAAGTCCGTGCGGTGCCGGACGCTCCTCGAACGCGTGCTGGCCCGGCCCGGGTTCGCCGGGATCATGTCGTACACCCTCGCGGAGAGCATCTGGCTGGTCCGTTCCGGTTTCGAGGACGTGCTCCTCGCCTATCCCTCCGCCGACCGCGCCGGTTTCGCCGAACTCGCAGGCGACCCGAAGCTCTCCTCGGCCGTCACCGTGATGGTCGACGACCCGGCGCAGTTGGAGCTGATCGACCGTGCCCGGGACGGCGGCGCCCAGGAGATCCGGGTCTGCCTGGAGTTGGACACCGCCCTGCGTCTGCTCGGCGGCAGGATCCGCGTCGGGGCCCGCCGTTCGCCGCTGCGCGAGCCGGCCCAACTCGCGGAGCTCGCCCGCGCGGTGAGCGCCCGACCGGGGTTCCGGGTGGTGGGTCTGATGGGCTACGAGGGCCACGTCGCCGGGGTCGGCGACCTCCTCGCGGGGCGCCCCCTGCGCTCCCGGGCGATCCGGCTGATGCAGGCCGCGGCGCGCAAGGAGCTGGCCGTCCGCCGGGCCGAGGCGGTGCGGGCGGTGCGGGCCGTCGTTCCGGAGCTGGAGTTCGTCAACGGCGGCGGCACCGGCAGCGTGCGGCAGACCGCCGCCGAGGACGCCGTCACGGAGATCGCCGCCGGTTCGGGGCTGTACGTGCCGCGCCTGTTCGACAACTACACCTCGTTCCGGGGGCGTCCGGCCGCCCTCTTCGCCCAGCCGGTGGTGCGCCGGCCCGGCGTCGGGGTGGTGACGGTGCTGGGCGGCGGCTACCCGGCCTCCGGCGCGGCCGGCCCGGACCGGCTGCCGCAGCCGTACCTGCCGGCGGGACTGCGCTACGACCCGCAGGAGGGCGCGGGCGAGGTGCAGACGCCGCTGCTGGGCGGGCCGGCCGACGACCTGCTGATCGGGGACCGGGTCTGGTTCCGCCACGCCAAGGCCGGTGAGCTGTGCGAACGCTTCGACGCGCTGCACCTGGTCGAGGGGGACCGGGTGACGGCCACCGTCCCGACCTACCGGGGCGAGGGCCGCACCTTCCTGTGAGGCGGCTGAGGCGGCGGGATGATCGCGTCGGGCTGATCGCGGCGGGGTGAATATCGGATGACCGCGGTCCGTACCGGCACGTAACGTGCTTTCCATGGACCCGCTCACCGAACAACAGATCCGTTCGTCCTTCGTGAACTGCAGCAAGGGCGAGGCGGCCCGGCTGAAGCTGCCCCTGGACTTCGCCGAACTGCCCTGGGACGACCTGGACTTCCTCGGCTGGGTGGATCCGGGCGCGCCGCTGCGCGCCCACATCGTGCGGCCCGGGGCGGCCGGCGGTCCTCCCGTCGGCATCACCCTGCGGGTCCCGGGGGCGAACCGGACGGGCGCGTTCAAGTCCAGCATCTGCCAGATCTGTCTGACCGGGCACGCCTCCTCCGGCGTCGCCCTCCTCGTCGCCCCCCTGGCGGGGGCGCGCGGCCGGGAGGGCAACAGCGTGGGCACCTACCTCTGCGCCGACCTCGCCTGTTCGCTCTACATGCGGGGCAGGCGGCAGCCGAAGCTGCGCACGCGCGGGTACGAGGAGACGCTGTCCCTGGAGGAGCGCGTCGCGCGCGCCGAGGCGAACCTGGACGCCTTCGCCGCCAAGGTCACCGGCGTCACGGGTGTCACCGGCTGAGACCTCCGGTCAGAACACCGAGTCCGTCTGGTCGGGGACGACGCTGCCGTCGGCCCGGCGGACGGGGCCCGGCGTGCCGTCATGGCCGATGTACCCGGTCGTCGCGCACGGGTAGGGGTCGCTCTTCGGCTTCTTCGGCTCGATGAACATGGGGTTCACGATCCAGGCGCCGTCGCTGTCGTCGTAGGCGCGGCACATGAGTTCGTTCTTGTTCCGGTTCAGTACGAGCCGCAGCGCGGTCGCGTCGCGCAGGAACGATACGTCGGTGTCGGAGTCGCCCGCCGCGAAGACCTGGCGCCGGGCCGCCGGCCGGACCTTCTCGGCGGCGGCTCCGCGTACTCCGAAGACCTCCTGGTTGATCCAGCAGCGCTTGCCGTCGACGTACGGGATCATCGTGTCCGCGCCGTCCGGCACCGACCCGCAGCCCTTGAGGTGGGCGGTGAACCTGCCGTCGGGCGTGGTGGTGTTGCGGATGCCGATGACGTGGTCGGCGGCGACGTCGACGCCCTTCGCCCAGACCTCCACCACCGGCTGGGGCGAGGCGGAGCTGATCCACACGTCGAAGCCGGCCTTCCCGAGCGCGTTGATCAGGTCCCGCTGCTGGTCGTAGTAGCGGACCCAGCCGGTGGCGGTGGCGCTGCCGACCCGCTGGGTGGCGCCGACGGGCGCGGCGAGGTTCTCGGCGCGGGCGGCGGACGCGAAGCCGCGGATCTCGGCGGCGCTCCAGCCCCGCGTCAGTTGCGACAGCCAGGCGTAGGCGGGTTCGACCGTGCGGTGGTCCCAGCCGGCGAAGGCGGGGGCGCCGGTCCGGGTGGCCGCGGTGCCGTAGACGGCCAGCACCTCGTCCGCGCAGGCGGTGCCCGCGGGGGTGCCGGTGGGCAGCGGGGCGCCGGGTGGGGCGAGGGGGTCGCAGGCGGCGGCGAGGGCGCCGGCGGCGTCCGGGGTGAGGTGGCGGCTGGTGGACGACCAGTCGCCGGTGCCGGGCCGGCGGATCTTGCCGTTGCGCAGCAGCCAGTACATCGAGGCGTCCCCGACGTCGTTCTTGACGACGGTGTTGTCCCAGTCGAAGACGGCGACGGGCTTGGCGCGGGCGGGTCGGTGCGGATCGCAGGTCGCGTACCGGTCGATCAACCGCTGGAGCCGCGCCCGGTTGTCCCCGTACCAGCCGGTCCCGAGCTGGGGGGAGGTGCAGCGGGCGCCGGGGGCGGCCTGGGCGGCGGGGGCGGTGGCGGTGAGGGCGCCGGCGGCCAGCGCGAGGGCGGCGGCCACGGCCTGGAGCCGGCGGGCGGGGGCGGGGCACGGGGTGGACTCTCCGTTCAGTGGGGCGGCGCGGACGGAGGAACACGACAGCCGGGCGTCGTGCGACGCCCGGCTGTCGGGCGATGTCCTACAGGGGCGTGACGTACGCGCCGGAGATACCGCCGTCCACGAGGAAGTCGGTGGCGTTGATGAAGGAGGAGTCGTCGCTGGCGAGGAACGCGACGGCGGCGGCGATCTCGGTGGGTTCGGCGAACCGGCCCAGCGGGATGTGGACCAGGCGTCGGGCGGCCCGCTCGGGGTCCTTGGCGAACAGCTCCTGGAGCAGCGGGGTGTTGACGGGCCCGGGGCACAGGGCGTTGACGCGGATGCCCTCGCGGGCGAACTGCACGCCGAGTTCGCGGGACATGGCGAGGACGCCGCCCTTGGACGCGGTGTAGGAGATCTGGGAGGTGGCGGCGCCCATGACGGCCACGAAGGAGGCGGTGTTGATGATGGAGCCGCGGCCCTGGCGCTGCATGTAGGGCAGGGCGGCCTTGCAGCAGAGGTAGACGGAGGTGAGGTTGACGTCCTGGACGCGCTTCCATGCCTCCAGGCCGGTGGTGAGGATCGAGTCGTCGTCCGGCGGGGAGATGCCGGCGTTGTTGAAGGCGATGTCGACGGAGCCGTAGGTGTCGAAGGCGGTCTTGAAGAGGGCTTCGACCTCCTCGGGGCTGGTGACGTCGACCTTGACGAAGGTGCCGCCGACCTCCTCGGCCGCGGCCTTGCCGGCGATCTCGTCGATGTCGCCGCAGACGACGTCGGCGCCTTCGGAGGCCAGCCGGCGGGCGGTGGCGAGGCCGATGCCGCTGCCGGCGCCGGTGATGACGGCGGTACGGCCGACCAGGCGGCGGCAGATGCTCTCTTCGTGGGACATGCGGTTCAGACCTCCGTGCTGATGAAGACGTTCTTGGTCTCGGTGAATGCGGTCAGGGCGTCGGGTCCGAGCTCCCGGCCGAGACCGGACTGCTTGTAGCCGCCGAAGGGGGTCCAGTAGCGGACGCTGCTGTGGGAGTTGACGGACAGGTTCCCGGCGGCGACGGCGCGCGAGACGCGCAGGGCGCGGCCGATGTCGCGGGTCCAGAGGGAGCCGGAGAGGCCGTAGTCGGTGGCGTTGGCCAGGCGTACGGCGTCCTCCTCGTCCTCGAAGGGCAGGACGACGGCGACCGGGCCGAACACCTCCTCCGCGGCCACGGGCGCGGTGGGGGCGACGTCCGTGACGAGGGTGGGCGGGTACCAGAAGCCGGGCCCGTCCGGGGCGGTGCCGCGGAGGGTGGTGAGGTCGTCGGTGACGTAGCCGCGGACGCGTTCCAGCTGGGCGCGCGAGATGAGCGGGCCCATCTGGGTCTTCTCGTCGGCCGGGTCGCCGACGCGCACGTCCTGGAGGGCGGGGGCGAGCAGGTCCAGGAACCTGTCGTAGGCGGAGCGCTGGACGAGGATGCGGGTGCGGGCGCAGCAGTCCTGGCCGGTGTTGTCGAGGAAGGCCATGGGGGCGGCGGCCGCCGCGGCCTCGATGTCGGCGTCGGCGAAGACGATGTTGGGACTCTTGCCGCCGAGTTCGAGGGTGACCCGCTTCACCCGGTCCGCGCACTTGGCCATGATCCGCTTGCCGACCGCGGTGGAGCCCGTGAAGACGATCTTCGCGACCCCGGGGTGTTCCACCAGCGCGTCACCGGTGACGGCGCCCGGTCCGGGGAGCACCTGGAACAGGTGCTCGGGGATCCCGGCTTCGAGGGCGAGCTCGGCGAGGCGCAGGGCGGTGAGCGGGGTGGTCTCGGCGGGCTTGAGCAGGACCGCGTTGCCGGCGGCGAGGGCCGGGGCCAAGGCCCAGGCGGCGATCGGCATGGGGAAGTTCCAGGGCGCGATCACGCCGATGACGCCGAGGGGTTCGAGGAAGGTGACGTCGATGCCGCCGGCGACGGGGATCTGCCGCCCGGAGAGCCGTTCGACTCCGCCGGCCGCGAAGTCGAGGAGGTCGCGTACGTTGCCCGCCTCCCAGCGGGCGTTGCCGATGGTGTGGCCGGCTTCGCGGACCTCCAGCAGGGCGAGTTCGTCGAGGTGTCCGTCCACCACCGCGGCGAAGCGGCGCAGCAGCCTGGCCCGGTCGGCGGGGGCCGCGGCCGCCCAGCCGCGCTGCGCGGCGGCGGCTCTGCCGACGGCGGCGTCGACGTCGTCCCGTGTGGCGGTCGGGACGGTGGCGACGAGTTCCTCGGTGGCCGGGTTCAGGACGCGCAGGGTGGAGGGGGCCGACACATCGGACACGTGGTGCCTCACAGACTTCTCCAAGGGGGTTACAGGCGTTCGAAGGAGCGGCGCAGTTCCCAGTCGGTGACCGCCGAGTCGTAGGCGTCGAGTTCGACGCGGGCCATGTTGCGGTAGTGGGCGACGACCTCGGGGCCGAAGGCGGCCTTGGCGATCTCGCTGTTCTCCCAGAGTTCCGCGGCCTCGCGCAGGGTGCTCGGGACGTGGGCGAAGTCGGCGGTGTAGGCGTTGCCGGTGCAGGGCTCCGGTGGTTCGAGGCGGTTCTCGATGCCGTAGAGCCCGGCGGCGACGAGTCCGGCGACGGCGAGGTAGGGGTTGACGTCGCCGCCGGGGAGGCGGTTCTCGAACCGGGTGGAGCGGCCGTGGCCGACCACGCGCAGGGCGCAGGTCCGGTTGTCCACGCCCCAGGCGACGGCGGTCGGGGCGAAGGATCCGGGCCGGAACCGCTTGTACGAGTTGATGTTCGGGGCGTAGAGAAGGGAGAAGTCGCGCAGCGCGGCGAGTTGGCCGGCCAGGAAGTGGCGCATCACCGGGGACATGCCGCCGGGGCCGTCGCCGGCCATGGCGTTGTGGCCGTCGGCGTCGGTGAGCGAGAGGTGGATGTGGCAGGAGTTGCCCTCGCGCTCGTCGTACTTGGCCATGAAGGTGAGCGAGACGCCCTCTTGGGCGGCGATCTCCTTGGCACCCGTCTTGTAGACGGAGTGCTGGTCGCAGGTGGTGAGCGCGTCGTCGTAGCGGAAGACGATCTCGTGCTGGCCGAGGTTGCACTCGCCCTTGGCGGACTCGACGACCAGGCCGGCCGCCTGCATCTCGTTGCGGATGCGGCGCAGCAGGGGCTCGATGCGGCCGGTGCCGAGGACGGAGTAGTCGATGTTGTACTGGTTGGCGGGCGTCAGGTCGCGGTAGCCGGAGTTCCACGCCTGTTCGTAGGTGTCCTTGAACACCATGAATTCCAGCTCGGTGCCGACCATCGCGGTGTACCCGTGTTCGGCGAGGCGCTCCAGTTGGCGGCGCAGGATCTGTCGGGGCGCGGCGACGACGGGCGTGCCGTCGTTCCAGGCGAGGTCGGCGAGGACGAAGGCGCTGCCGGGGTTCCACGGGATGCGGCGCAGGGTGGCGAGGTCGGGGTGCATGGCGAAGTCGCCGTAGCCGCGGTCCCAGGAGGACATCTCGTAGCCGTCGACGGTGTTCATCTCGGTGTCGACGGCGAGCAGGTAGTTGCAGCCCTCGGTGCCGTGGGCGAGGACTTCGTCGAGGAAGAACTGTGCGGCGAACCGCTTGCCCTGGAGGCGCCCTTGCATGTCGGGGAAGGCCAGGACGACTGTGTCGATCTCGCCGCCGGCGACCAGGGAGCGGAGCTCCTCGGGGCCGAGCGGGGGCTTGCGGTCTACCACTGGAATCTCTCCTTCGGTGAGCCGAGTGGGCCTAAGGTATTGAACAGAACCATTGCTTGGGAAGGGGTGGAGGCCAGATGACCGACATGGCGAGTGAGGGCGACGCGATCGCGCGGCTGAATCCCGTGCTGCGACAGGTGCGGGCGGGCAACGGTTTCGAGGAGGCGCTGGAGCAGATCCTCCAGGTGGTCCGGCTGGGACTGGTACCGGGCGGTGAACGGCTGCCGCCCGAGCGGGAGTTGGCGGAGCGGATGGGCATCAGCCGGGTCACGCTGCGCGAGGTGCTGAAGGTACTCCAGGACCAGGGCCTGGTGGAGGCCCGGCGCGGCCGGTACGGCGGAACGTTTGTGCTGGCCCGTCCCGACACGCCGGCCGACGGCGCCGAGCGGGAGTTGCGGCGCCGGGTCGCGGGGGTGGACATCGAGGACGCGCTGCGGTTCCGCGAGGTCCTGGAGGTGGGCGCGGCGGGCCTGTGCGCCTCGCACGGACTCACCGAGGAGGGCACGGAACGGCTGCTGGGCGCCCTCGCCGCCACCCACGACGCCCCGCTCCAGGACTACCGCCGCCAGGACACCCTGTTCCACCTCACGCTGTGCGAACTGGCCGGCTCCCCCACCCTGACGGCCCAATACGCGGCCGTCCGGGCGACCGTCAACGACCTGCTGGACTGCATCCCGCTGCTGGTGCGCAACCTGGAGCACTCCCAGCAGCAGCACACCGCGCTGGTCGAGGCGGTGCTGGAGCGGGACGCGGAATCGGCCCGGGAGACGATGCGCGAGCACTGCTGCGGCACTGCCGCGTTGCTGCGCGGCTTCCTGGCGTGAACCGCCCCGGACGGCGCGGTTTCCCGGCCTGAACCGCCTCCGGGCGGCGCCGGGCGAGAGCGTTTCGTAACCCCCGTTTAACGCGGGGGTCTTGCGCGCTCCACCCGCATGACGCAAAGGTACGCCTCACAACCATTGACCGCGTCACTCCCCCATCCCCATCCGTTGCACCACCTTGCCCCAGGCAGGAGCGCACATGGCCGACGACATCGAGGCCCGGCTGACCGCCGCGCCCGGACCCACCAAGGCCCCGGAGGCCGCCGACACGTACCTGGAGCGCCGTACGCTGCGCCGCGGCAGCGCCGGCTGGCTGCTGCTCACCGGCCTCGGGGTCGCCTACGTCGTCTCGGGCGACTTCTCCGGCTGGAACGTCGGCCTCGCCCAGGGCGGGTTCGGCGGTCTCGCCATCGCGACCGCCCTGATGGGCGCGATGTACGCCTGCCTGGTGTTCTCGCTCGCCGAGCTGTCCGCCATCCTGCCGACCGCCGGCGGCGGTTACGGCTTCGCCCGCCGGGCGCTCGGCACCTGGGGCGGCTTCCTCACCGGCACGGCCATCCTCATCGAATACATCCTGGCGCCCGCCGCGATCTCCATCTTCATCGGCGACTACGTCGAGTCGCTGCACCTCTTCGGCCTCACCTCCGGGTGGCCCGTCTACCTCGCCTGCTTCGCGGTGTTCATCGGCATCCACCTGTGGGGCGTGGGCGAGGCCCTGCGCTTCTCGCTCGTCGTCACCGCCATCGCCGTGCTCGCGCTCCTCGTCTTCGCGCTGGGCGCCTTCACCGAGTTCGACCCGTCCCGCCTCGACGACATCGCCGTCGACACCACGGCCGCCGGCGCGAGTTCGTGGCTGCCGCTCGGTTTCCTCGGCATCTGGGCCGCGTTCCCCTTCGGCATGTGGTTCTTCCTGGGGGTGGAGGGCGTACCGCTGGCGGCCGAGGAGGCCAAGGACCCGGTGCGCTCGATGCCCCGCGCCCTGTCGATCTCCATGGGCGTCCTCGTCCTGCTGGCCCTCATGACGTTCCTGGCCTCCACCGGCGCCCGCGGCGCGGACGCCCTGAAGGACGCGGGCAACCCGCTGGTCGTGGCCCTGGAGGGCGACGCGGGGCTGTCCTGGCTGAAGACATTCGTCAACTACGCCGGTCTCGCCGGGCTCGTGGCCTCCTTCTTCTCGCTCATCTACGCGGGCTCCCGCCAACTCTTCGCCCTCTCCCGGGCCGGCTACCTGCCGCGCTTCCTGTCCCTCACCTCCCGGCGCAAGGCCCCGTACCTGGGCCTGCTGATACCCGGCGCGATCGGTTTCGCGCTGGCCGCCGCCACCGGGAACGGCCCGCGCATGCTGAACATCGCGGTGTTCGGCGCGACCATCTCGTACGCCCTGATGGCGCTGTCCCACATCGTGCTGCGGCGCCGCGAGCCGGGCCTGGAGCGCCCGTACCGCACGCCGGGCGGCGCCGTCACCTCCTCGGTGGCCTTCGTCCTGGCCCTCTCCGCGCTGGTCGCCACCTTCCTGGTGGACCAGGACGCGGCGTTCATCGCGCTGGCCGTCTACGCCGTCGCCCTCGCCTACTTCGCCTTCTACAGCCGGCACCGCCTGGTCGCCTCCGCGCCCGAGGAGGAGTTCGCGGCGCTGGCCGAAGCCGAGGCGGAATTGACCCGCGACTGAAATCCTGACGCTGACCCGGATCCCGTCCACCCGGAGGTAGAACCGTGCCCAGGCCGCTCATCGGCATCACCACCTATGTGGAGGAGTCCACCCGCTACGGCGTGTGGGACCTCGCCACGTCCCTCGTCCCCTCCGGGTACCACGAACTCGTCCGGGCGGCGGGCGGCGCGGCCGTCCTGCTGCCCCCGGACGACCCGTCCCGGGCGGGCGAGGTACTGAGCCGGGTGGACGGGCTGGTCATCGCCGGCGGCCCCGACGTGGACCCGGTGCACTACGGCGCCGCGCGCGACCCCCGTACGGGCGCACCCGCGACGGTCCGCGACATCTGGGAGCTCGCGCTGATCAGGGCCGCCCTGGAGTCCGGCGCCCCACTGCTCGGCATCTGTCGGGGCATGCAGGCCCTGAACGTGGCCCTGGGCGGCACGCTGATCCAGCACATCGACGGCCATGCGCACACCCCCGGCGTCACGTCCTGGCACCCGGTCCGCCCGGTCGACGGCACCCGCTACGCGGCGCTGGTCCCGGAGGAGGCGGACGTCCCGACCTACCACCACCAGGCGGTGGACCGGCTGGGCGAGGGGCTCGTCGTCTCGGCGCACGCGCTGGACGGCACGATCGAGGCCGTCGAACTCACCGACCCGGACCGTTGGGTGGTGGGCGTCCAGTGGCACCCGGAGCGAGACAAGGACACCCGGGTGATGGCGGCACTGGTGGACGCGGCGGCGGAGTTCAACCTCACGACGCCCGGCGCGACGTTGGCCCCCGCCGCCCTGTAGCGCGGGGCCGGGCGGCGACCCGGGCTGCCACCCGGGCCCGCCGTCCGGCCCTCGTCGTCCGGCCCTCGTCGTCCGGCCCTCGTCGTCCGGCCCTCGTTGGCCGACGGCTCAGGCGTGCTGCGGGACCTCGTCCTTCATGGCCGCCTTGAGCTGCTCGCGCAGCTCCGCGCTCGCCGTGTGCCCGTGCACGGACACGGCGTGCTCCTCCGCGGCGCGGACGAGTTCCGCCTCCTCACCCGACATGAAGAGGCTGCAGTTCGATTCACTCGGGAATTCGCGGCAGTCGATCATCTTGCGCATCACGCGCCTCCTCGGATCCGACTGCCTCCATTGTCCGCCCGTATCGTCACGGTGGCGAGCACGAGGGGGTGTCCGGCCCGGTCACGCCGGGCGGCGGGTCAAGGAGAGCAGGTCGCGGGCCGGACCGGCCGGGCGGGCGCCCGTCGGCCAGACGGCCCGCAGCGCCCGCGCCAGCCCGGCCCCGACGACGGGTACCTCCACCAGCCGCCGGGACCCCAGCTCGTCCCCCACCGCCAGCTCCGACAGCACGCACGGCCCGGCCCCGCTGAGCGCCGCCGACTTCACCGCGGTGGTGGACGCCAGCTCCAGCAGCGGCTGCGCCAGCCCCCCGGACGCGGCCAGCGCCGCGTCCAGCACCTGCCGGGTCCCCGACCCCCGCTCGCGCAGGATCAGCGGGGTCGCCGCCAGCTCCGCGGCCGCCACCCCGCGCGAGCGCCGCGCCCACGGGTGTCCCGGCGCCACCGTCACCACGAGCCGGTCCTGCGCGATCACCACCGAGTCCAGTCCGTCCGGTACGGAGAGCCCCTCCACGAAGCCCAGGTCCGCCTCGTGCGCGAGGACCAGCTCGGCGACCAGCGCCGAGTTCCCCGCGTGCAGGGACACCGCCGTGTCCGGCCGCTGCCCCCGCAGCGCGATCAGCCATCCCGGCAGCAGGTACTCCGCGATGGTCATGCTGGCCGCGACCCGCAGCCGTGAGTCCCGCCGCCCCCGCAGCGCCTGCGCGCCCACGTCGAACGCCTCGGCCGCCTCCACCACCCGCCGGGCCCAGTCCGTCACCAGGGCGCCCTCCGCCGTCAGCGTCGACCCGCGGGGCGAACGGTCCACCAGCGCCACCCCCAGCCGGGTCTCCATCGCCCGGATCCGGCTGCTCGCCGCCGGCTGGGTGATGCCCAGCCGGCGGGCCGCTCCGCTCAGACTGCCGACCCGCGCGACCGCGAGCAGCAGCTCCAGCGCGCCCAGGTCCGGCACGCGGTGCGCCAGCGGCACCCACTCCTCGTTACCCATAAATCCAGTTTATGCCCTCATACGGAACCTCCCTCTGCCGCCGGTCGCGCCCGGACGCGAGGCTGGGTCCATGGCCACCACCCTCGTGCGACCCCGCACCACCACCGCACCCGCGCCCCGGGCCCACAAGGCACCCGCGCTCCGCAACCTCGGCCCCAACTGGTACGCCTGCGTGATGGGCACCGCGATCGTCGCCAACGCGGGCGCCACCCTCCCCCTCCAGCTCCCCGGCCGGCTCGTGGCCTGCCGGCTGGTCTGGGCGCTGTCCGCCGCGGCCCTCGCCGTCCTGCTGACCGCCCGCGCCGGGCACTGGCTGCACCACCGCGACCAGGCGCGCGCCCATCTCCTCGACCCCGCCGTCGCCCCCTTCTACGGCTGTCTGGCCATGGCCCTGCTCGCCGTCGGCGGGGGCACCCTGATCGTCGGCAAGGACGTCATCGGCACCCCCGCGGCCGTCGCCGCCGACGCCGCGCTCTACACCGCCGGGACCGCGATCGGCCTGCTGATGGCCGTACTGATCCCCTACCTGATGGTGGTGCGGCACCAGATCGAACCCGCGCAGGCCACCCCCGTATGGCTGCTGCCCCTGGTCTCCCCCATGGTCTCCGCCGCCCTCGGCCCCCTGCTCATCCCCCACCTGCCCGCCGGCCAGGCCCGCGAGGCGATGCTGCTGGCCTGCTACGCCCTGTTCGGCGTCAGCCTCCTGGCCACCCTGCTGATGCTGCCCCTGGTCTTCGGCCGCCTGATCGTGAGCGGGCCGCTGCCCCTGGCACTGACCCCCACCCTGTTCCTGGTCCTCGGCCCCCTCGGCCAGTCGACCACCGCCGTGAACCAGCTCGCCGACATGGCACCCCGGTCGATCGGCGCCCCCTACGCGGACGCGTTCGGCGCCTTCGCCGTGGTGTACGGGGTGCCCGTGATGGGATTCGCCCTGCTGTGGCTGGCCCTCGCCGCCGCGATGCTGGTCCGGGCCGCCCGGGGCGGCATGGGGTTCGCGATGACCTGGTGGGCGCTGACCTTCCCCGTCGGCACCTGTGTCACCGGAGCCACCGGCCTGGCCCACCACACCGGCCTCGCCGCCTTCTCCTGGCTGGCCCGCGCCCTGTTCCTCATCCTGCTCGGCACCTGGCTCCTGGCCGCCGGCCACACCCTGCGCGGCCTGTTCGCCGGTCGGCTGCCGCCCCGCTGACGCCGCCCCGCTAACGGGCGGCCCGCAGGGCCCGCGTCAGCACCGCCGGAGCCTCCCGCAGCGAAGGCCCGTACCAGGTCAGGTGCCGGCCGTCGACGAGCGCGGCCAGCAGCCCCGGGAACGCCTCGGGGCCGTCCTCGGCGGTGAACCGGTACGGCTCGTCCGGCAGGACCACCAGCTCGCAGCCGGCCGCCCGCGCCTCGGCCGGGGACACCCGCGGATAGCGCTCGGCATGCTCCGCGAGGACGTTGCGGACCCCCAGCCGGGCCAGTACGTCCCCGGCGAAGGTGTCCCGGCCCAACACCATCCACGGCCGCCGCCACACCGGTATCACCGCACGCAGCGGACCCAGGGGCGCCACCGCCGCCCACGCCTTGCGGGCGTCCGTGAGCCAGCCCGGCCGCGCCAGCCCGAGCGCCCCGACCAACAGCCGTTCCAGTTCCCCGAACGCCTGCGGCAGCGAGCGGACCTCGGTGACCAGCAGCGACACCCCGGCCGCCCGTAGGGCCGCCAGGTCCGGGGCCCGGTTCTCCTCCTCGTTGGCGACGACCAGGTCCGGGCGCAACCCGATGATCGC
The DNA here is from genome assembly GCF_042881255.1 of Streptomyces sp. NPDC058279. NCBI lineage: Bacteria > Bacillati > Actinomycetota > Actinomycetes > Kitasatosporales > Streptomycetaceae > Streptomyces > Streptomyces sp. NPDC058279. The sequence goes on from NZ_JBHVYA010000003.1 coordinate 273,238, forward strand.
CGGCACGTCGGGGTTCTTCGTCCCGCCGACGCGCACCGCTCCGCCGAGGTCCGCCGGATGCGTGCACCAGTCGGTGACCCCGACGAGCCGGCCCGGAGCGCTCACCGCCACGGCCTCGGTCAGCGACGGCACCAGCGAGACGATCCGCCGCACGCCGCTCAGTGCTCCGGGGAGGGCGGCTCGGACGTCGCGTGGATGTGCTCACCGACCGCGACCACCAGGATGCGGGTGTCCTCGCTCACGGCCCGCCAGCGGTGCCGTACCCCACCGGACAGGAACAGCGCGTCGCCGTTCTCCAGCCGGTACGCCCGCCCCTCGGCCTCCACCTGGCAGGCGCCCGCGACCACGTACATCAGCTCGTCGTTGCGGTGCTGGTACTCGCGGCCGGCGTCCTGGTCGCCGCTGAACTCCAAGGCGTGCAGTTGGTGGTGTCCGCGTACGAGGGGGCGCACGCCGGGGGCGGGCGTCAGGCCGGAGTCGTCACCGGCGCGCACGAGGTCCACCGTGCGCGCGGTGTCGGAGGCGGCCAGCAGTTCGACGGCCGTGGTCTCCAACGCGTCCGCGACCCGTTCCAGGGACCGCATGCTGGGCCGGGCCCGCTCGTTCTCTATCTGGCTCAGGAAGGGGACGGACAGTCCGCTGCGCGCCGAGACGACGGCGAGGGTGAGGTGGAGCGCGCGGCGCCGCTTGCGCACGGCCACGCCCACCCGAAGCGGTTGCTCCTTGGCGTCCTTCTCCTTCTCGTCCCTGCCGTCCGTGCCGATCTTGCCGTCCCTGCCGTCCTTGTCGTTCATGTCGGGGCTGCCCTCCCCTAATCCACTCGTCGCACATCGGTGTGCTGTAAGCACCTTACGCAGCAACCGCCCCCGGATTCGCGTTCACGGCAGGACCGGCCGCCGCCGGCGGCCGGCGTCGACGGCCGGCGGGGCGGCTGCGGCATCATCGTCAGCGTGACGACACGACGCCTGATGCTCCTGGACACCGCCTCCCTCTACTTCCGCGCGTACTTCGGCGTGCCGGACTCCGTGAAGGCCCCGGACGGCACGCCGGTCAACGCCGTGCGCGGCCTGCTCGACTTCATCGGGCGGCTGGTCCAGGACCACCGCCCGGACGACCTCGTGGCCTGCATGGACGCCGACTGGCGGCCCCGGTGGCGAGTGGAGCTCATCCCGTCCTACAAGGCGCACCGGGTGGCCGCGGAGACGGAGAACGGCCCCGACGTCGAGGAGACGCCGGACACCCTGACCCCGCAGGTGCCGATCATCGAGGCGGCGCTGGACGCGTTCGGCATCGCCCGGGTGGGCGTCGCCGGGTACGAGGCCGACGACGTCATCGGGACCCTGACCGCCCGGGCCACGGGCCCGGTGGACATCGTCACCGGCGACCGCGACCTGTACCAGCTGATCGACGACGAACGGCGACGACGGGTCCTGTACCCGCTCAAGGGCGTGGGCTCGCTCCAGGTGACGGACGAGGCCTGGCTGCGGGAGAAGTACGGGGTGGACGGCCCCGGCTACGCCGACCTGGCGCTGCTGCGCGGGGACCCGAGCGACGGCCTGCCGGGGGTCCCCGGGATCGGCGAGAAGACGGCGGCGAAGCTGCTGGACGCCTTCGGCGGCCTGGACGGGATCATCGCGGCGATCGACGACCCCCGGTCGAAGCTGACGCCGACCCAGCGCAAGCGGCTGGACGAGTCCCGGCCGTACCTGGCCGTGGCGCCGAAGGTGGTCAAGGTGGCCTCGGACGTCCCGCTGCCCCCCTTCGACCCGGCTGTTCCGGCGGCTCCGGCCAGCCCGGAAATGGTCGAGGCGCTGGCGCGCCGGTGGGGTCTGGGCGGAGCCGTGGCCCGGCTGAGCAGCGCGCTGCGCCACTGAGGTGCTAACTTAGGGGAACCTAAGTTTCTGGGGAGTCAGGGGAGAAGCCGTGGCAGAGGGACGCGCTCGTACAGTCGGCACCGCCGTCGTCGTACGCACCGAGCGGCTGACGCCGCACATGGTGCGCGTGGTGCTGGGCGGTGCCGGCCTGGCCGGGTTCGACGCGGGCGGGTTCACCGACCACTACGTGAAGCTGCTCTTCGCCCCCGAGGGTGTCCGCTACGCCTCGCCCTGGGACCTGGACCGGATCCGCGCCGAGCACCCGCGCGAGGAGTGGCCGCGCCAGCGGGCGTACACCGTGCGCGGTTGGGACCCGGTGCACCGGGAGCTGACCCTCGACTTCGTGGTACACGGCGACGAGGGGCTGGCCGGGCCGTGGGCCGCCGCCGTCCAGCCGGGCGAGGAGGTACGTTTCCTCGGCCCCGGCGGTGCCTACGCCCCCTCCCCGACGGCGGGCTGGCACCTGCTCGCGGGCGACGAGAGCGCGCTGCCGGCGATCGGCGCGGCGATGGAGCGGATGCCGATGGGTGCGGTGGTACACGCCTTCGTGGAGATCGACGGCCCCGCCGACGAGCAGAAGATCGCCACCCCCGACGGTGTCGTCCCGGTCTGGCTCCACCGCGGCGACCGCCCGATCGGCGAGGCGTTGCTGGAGGCGGTCTCCGCGCTGGAGTTCCCCTCCCGCGACGTCCACGCCTTCGTCCACGGCGAGGCGGGCTTCGTCAAGGACCTCCGCCACCACCTCCGCGTCACCCGCGGCATCCCCCGCGAGCGCCTCTCCATCTCGGGCTACTGGCGCCTGGGCCAGACGGACGAAGCCTGGCGCGCGATCAAGCGCGACTGGAACGCCAAGGTCGAAGCCGAACAAGAACCCGCCGCGGCCTGACCGGCCCCAACCCGGCCCCGCCGGGCAAACCCAACCCCGCCGGCGACTGAGGCGGGCCCGACCCAGCCTCGCGGGCCCAATCCAGCCCCGCCGGCGATCGAGGCGCGGGCCCAATCCAGCCCCGCCGGCGATCGAGGCGCGGGCCCAATCCAGCCCCGCCGGCGATCGAGGCGCGGGGTCCGGGGCGGGGCCCCGAAAACCCGGCGCAGCCGGGGCCGCGAAGCGCAACGGCGCCGCACGCAAACCACCCACCCCGCGGCGCAGCCCCCAGGCGGAGTCACCCGTCCGGCGGGACACTGACCCCATGCGTACCCTCCACGCGCTCGCCGCCGCGACCGCCGGGGCCGCCCTCCTCGCCACGACGGCGGCGACGCCACCCCCGGCCCCCCACCCCCTCCTCACCGACGCCGCCGTCGACAAGGCCGTCGCCCGCCTCGACGCCACCGTCACCGCCATGATGTCCCGCACCGGCGTCCCCGGCGTATCCGTCGCCGTCGTCCACAACGACAAGGTCGTCCACGTCAAGGGCTTCGGCGTCCGCAAGACCGGCGAGCGCGCGACCGTCGACCCCGACACCGTCTTCCAGATCGCCTCCCTCTCCAAACCCGTCTCGTCCACCGTCGTCGCCGGCGTCCTCAAGGACCCCGCCGAGTGGGACGACCACGTCGCCCTCCCCGACTTCGCGCTGCGCGACCCCTGGGTCACCGACCACGTCACGACGGCCGACCTCTTCTCCCACCGCAGCGGCCTCCCCGACCACGCCGGAGACCTCCTCGAAGACCTCGGCTACGACCGGACGTACATCCTCGACCACCTGCGCCTGGAGCCCCTCACCCCCTTCCGCGCGAGCTACGCGTACACCAACTTCGGCCTCACCGCCGCCGCCGAGGCCGTCGCCGAGGCCCACGGCGTCAGCTGGCAGAAGCTCTCCGACGACACCCTCTTCAAGCCCGCCGGGATGACCCACACCAGCACCGAGTTCGCCGCCTACGCGCACGCCCCCGACCGCGCCGCCACCCACGTCAAGAACGCCGACGGCACCTGGAGCCCGCGCTTCGTCCGCGATGCCGACGCCCAAGCCCCCGCCGGCGGCGTCAGCTCCACCACCCGCGACCTGGCCCGCTGGATGCGCCTCCAGCTCTCCGGCGGCACCCTCGACGGCAAGCGGATCATCCCCGCCGCCACGCTCGCCCGCACGCACGTTCCCGAGATCGTCTCGCAGCCGCCCACCTCCCCCACCGGCCGCGCCGGCTTCTACGGCCTCGGCTGGAACGTGTCCTACGACGACTCCGGCCGGCTGCGCCTGAGCCACTCCGGCGCCTTCGAACTCGGTGCCAACGCAAACGTCACGATGCTCCCCCTGGAGAAGCTCGGCATCGTCGTCCTCACCAACGGCGCCCCCGTCGGCCTGGCCGACGCCGTCGCCCTCGATTTCTTCGACGTCGCCCAGCACGGCAAGGCCACGACCGACTGGCTGCCTCTGCTCGCGTCCGTCTACGCCAAGCAGGCGGACGAGGCCCGGTCCCCCACCGACTACGCCCACCCGCCCGCCACCGCGAAACCCGCCAAGGCGGCCTCCGCGTACACCGGCACGTACGACAACCCCTACTACGGCAAGGCCACCGTCACCGCGAACCCCGACGGCAGCGGCCTCACCCTCGCCCTCGGCCCGAAGCCCCAGCGCTACCCGCTCGCCCACTACGACGGCGACACGTTCAGCTTCGAGACCCGGGGCGAGAACGCCGTCGGCCGCACGGGCGCCTTCTTCGCCGACGGGACGCTGCGCATCGAGTACCTGGACGCCACCCACCTGGGCACCTTCACCCGACAGTAGCCGCGCCCGCAGGGCCTACGCTGGACCCCGATGAGACGCAGATCCACCATCCCGCCCGCACCCCTGCCCCAGCGGGCCGGCATCGACCCGGTCCGCCTGCGGCTGCCCCCCGACCCGGACGGGCTGTGGCCCGACCTCGGCGCCTACCTCACCGCCCGCTACGCCGGCACCCGCGGCGCCGAGTCGATGGCGCGGCTGCTGGAGTCGGGCCGGGTCCTCGGCCCCGGCGGGCGCGTCCTGCGCCCGCGGGACCCGTACGAACCGGGCGCGTTCCTGTGGTTCCACCGGGACATGCCCGCCGAGCCGGTCGTGCCGTTCCCGATCCGGGTCGTCCACCGCGACGCGCACCTCCTGGTGGTGGACAAGCCGCACTTCCTGGCCACCACCCCGCGCGGCACCCACGTCTTCCAGACCGCCCTGGCGCGGCTGCGCGTCGAGCTGGACCTGCCCGCCCTCAGCCCGGCGCACCGCCTCGACCGGATGACCGCCGGACTGGTGATGTTCAGCGTCCGCCCCGAGGACCGCGGCGCCTACCAGTCGCTGTTCGAGCAGCGGAAGGTGTTCAAGGAGTACGAGGCCGTCGCGCGGCACGATCCGCGGGTCCGCCTTCCGCGCACGGTGCGCAGCCACATCGTGAAGGTCCGCGGCGAGATGGCCGCGGTGGAGGTGGCGGGCGCCGCGCCCAACGCCGAGAGCGTCGTGGAGCTCATCGCCGCGAGCGGCGGGCTGGGCCGCTACCGGCTGACCCCGCGCACGGGGCGCACCCATCAGCTGCGGGTGCACATGAACGGTTTGGGCCTGCCGATCCTGGGCGACCCCGTCTACCCCGTGGTCGCCGCCGCCGCGGACCCGGCCGACTACCGGCGCCCGCTCCAACTCCTGGCCCGCACGCTCGCGTTCACCGATCCGGTGACCGGGATCGCCCACCACCTGGAGAGCGGTCTGACGTTGCGGGCCTGGGACGACCTGCCCGGCTGGGAGGCCGGCCCCTGAGCCCCGCGGGCGCCACGGGCCCCGCCGGGCTCACGCCATCTCCGTGACCCCGGCGACCCGCAACGCCGCGTCCGCGGCGGCCTCCGCGAAGGCCGCGACCGGTCGCGCCGGGTCGGAACGGTGGATGAGCATGACCCCCTCGACGAGGCCGAAGACGAGGTCGTTGCGCAGGGCCAACCCGGCCTCGTCACCGGCCAGTTCCTCCCCGACCGAGGTGGCGCACAGCAACTGCCGGTAGGAGTCGCGCAGTTCCCGGCGCATCCGGTGGAACTGGGCGAACCGGGCCCCGCCCACTTCGGGCAACAGGTAGAGCGCGCCCAGGTTGTACGGGCCGCCGCACAACAGCAGCACATCGGAGCGGCACAGCTCCCACAGCCGCCGCGCGGCGGGCCGTACGGTATCGGCCACCAGTCGGCGGGCCAGCGCCAGCGAGGGCGCGACCGTGGACTCCAGCAGTTCGGCGAGGAGTTCCTCCTTGCCGCGGAAGTAGTGGTACATCGTCGCCTGGCGCATTCCCGCCCGTTCGGCGACATTGCGCGTGGTGGTCGCCGCGTACCCGTGCACCGTGAACAACTCGGCCGCCGCGCAGAGGAGTTCCTCGCGCGGCGGCCGGTCGTCATGCCGTCTCGCCTGGTCGGCGCGTGGCCGACCGACCCGTCTCGACCCTTCGTCCGTTGCCCCACTCATGTGCCCGATCGTCGCACAGGACACGTCGGATCGATCATGGCAAGAGATGAGATCCGGCCTCCCCGCCTCTCGGAGGAAGACCCAAATCCACTTAGCCGACGGAGCTGTAGGCCACCACACCACGCAACAGGGCGTCCACGGCCTTCCGGGCATTTCGCGCCACCGTGCTGCCGCCCTGGGACGACGGCGGCGCGGACGACGACGGCGCCGCCGCCGCGATCTGCCCGAGCACGTCGATGACCTGCTTGCACCAGCGTACGAAGTCACCCGCGGGCATCTCCGCTTCGCGCAGCACCTCGTCGAGGCTCTTGTCGGACGCCCACTGGTAGGCGGCCCACGCGAAGCCGAGGTCCGGCTCGCGCTGGCCCACGCCCTCCGCCTGGTTGATCCGGTGCTCCTCCTCCAGCGCGTCGAGCCGACCCCAGATCCGGACCATCTCGCCCAGCGCCGCCTTCGCCGCGCCGCCCGGCACCTTGGGCGCCACCGCGTCGTCGGACTGGCGCGCCTCGAACACCAAAGCCGAGACGCAGGCGGCCAGTTCGGCCGGACTCAGGCCCTCCCAGACGCCCTCGCGCAGGCACTCGGACGCCAGCAGGTCCAGCTCCCCGTACAGCCGGGCGAGCCGCTTGCCGTGCACGGTGACCTCGTCCTCGCGCAGGTAGTCCAGTTCGGTCAGCAGGGCGTGGATCCGGTCGAAGGTGCGGGCGATGGTGTTCGTCCGCCCCTCGATGCGCCGCTCCAGTTGCACGGTGTCCCGCTTGAGCCGGTGGTAGCGCTCCGCCCAACGGGCGTGGTCCTCGCGCTCGTCACAGCCGTGGCAGGGGTGCGCCCGCAGCTCGGCGCGCAGCCGGGCGATCTCGCGGTCGTCGGCCGCGGCGGCCCGGCCGCGCCCACGCCGTTCGGGGACTATGTGCCCGGCCTTGGCCCGCAGCGCCGACGCCAGGTCCCGACGGGACTGCGGGGAGCGCGGGTTGAAGGTCTTCGGGATCCGCATCCGGTCGATCGCCTCCACCGGGACCGGGAAATCGATCGCCGCGAGCCGCTTGACCTGCCGTTCCACGGTGAGCACCAGCGGGCGCGGCCCCTCGGTGTACTCGTATCCGCGGTGCCCGTTGGAGCGCCCGGCCGGCATGCCCGGGTCCAGGACGAGTGCGAGCCCGGCGAACTTGCCGGTCGGCACGTGGATGACATCGCCCGGCTTGAGCTTCTCCAGCGAGTCGGCCGCCTGCACGCGGCGCTGCGCCGCGCCCTGCTTGGCCAGCTCCGTCTCGCGGTCCTTGAGGTCGCGGCGCAGCCGCGCGTACTCCTCGAAGTCGCCGAGGTGGCAGGTCATGCCCTCCCGGTAGCCGTCCAGGCCCTCCTCGTTGCGCTGCACCTGCCGGGAGATCCCGACGACCGAGCGGTCGGCCTGGAACTGCGCGAACGAGGTCTCCAGCAACTCGCGCGAACGGTGGCGCCCGAACTGCTGCACCAGGTTCACGGCCATGTTGTAGGAGGGTTTGAAGCTGGAGCGCAGCGGATACGTCCGGGTGCCCGCGAGCCCGGCGAGCGCCACCGGGTCCATGCCGCGCTGCCACAGCACCACCGCGTGGCCCTCGACATCGATGCCGCGCCGCCCGGCCCGGCCGGTGAGCTGCGTGTACTCGCCGGGGGTGATGTCGGCGTGCTGCTCGCCGTTCCACTTGACGAGCTTCTCCAGGATCACCGTGCGCGCGGGCATGTTGATGCCGAGCGCGAGGGTCTCGGTGGCGAAGACGGCCTTGACCAGGCCGCGGACGAACAGCTCCTCCACGACCTCCTTGAACGTCGGCAGCATCCCGGCGTGGTGCGCGGCGATGCCCCGCTCCAGCCCTTCGAGCCATTCGTAGTACCCGAGGACATGGAGGTCCTCGGTGGGGATGGACGCGGTCCGTTCCTCGACGATCTCCCGGACCCGCAGTCGGGCGCTGTCGTCGTTGAGCCGCAGCCCGGCGTACAGGCACTGCTGGACGGCGGCCTCGCAGCCGGCGCGGCTGAAGATGAAGTTGATGGCGGGGAGGAGGTCCTCGTTGTCGAGGCGGGCGATGACCTCGGGCCGGCTGGGGGTCCAGATCCGGCCGCGGGAGCGCCGCTCGCGCTCGCGGTCGGCCTCGCGGACCATCTTGCCGCGCCGCCGCTCCTTCGGGTTGTAGGTGCGGCTGTTCTCCTCCCGCGCCATGCGCAGCAGGTCGGGGTTGACCTCGCGGCGGGCGGAGCCGCGGCCGCCGTGGTCGGACTCCTCCTCGAAGAGGTCGTAGACCTTGCGGCCGGCCATGACGTGCTGCCACAGCGGTACGGGCCGCTCCTCGGAGACGATCACCTGGGTGTCCCCGCGCACGGTGTCGAGCCAGTCGCCGAACTCCTCGGCGTTGGAGACGGTGGCGGAGAGCGAGACCAGCGTCACGGACTCCGGGAGGTGGATGATCACCTCTTCCCAGACGGCGCCGCGGAACCGGTCGGAGAGGTAGTGCACCTCGTCCATGACCACGTAGCCGAGGCCGAGGAGGGACTGGGAGCCCGCGTAGAGCATGTTGCGGAGCACCTCGGTGGTCATAACGACCACCGGCGCCTCGGAGTTGACGCTGTTGTCGCCGGTCAGCAGGCCGACCTTCGCGGCGCCGTAGCGCTTGACGAGGTCGGCGTACTTCTGGTTCGACAGCGCCTTGATCGGCGTGGTGTAGAAGCACTTGCGGCCCTGCCGCAGCGCGAGGTGCACGGCGAACTCGCCGACGATCGTCTTGCCGGAGCCGGTGGGGGCGGCGACGAGGACGCCCTTGCCCGCCTCCAGGGCCCGGCATGCCTCGACCTGGTACGGATCCAGGCCGAATTCGTACATCTCGCGGAAGGGAGCCAGGGCGGTGGCCTCTTCGGCGGCGCGGATCCGGGCAGCGGCGTACCGCTGCGCGGGTGAGAGTTCTTCGGTCATCTTGTCTTCGAGCCTACCCGCCGCCTGTGACAACAGTCGGATCTTTACCGGGAGCCTGATGACCTGCGCGAGGACCGGCGCGACGGACCGGACCGGCGGCCGGGACCGCCGGGCCGGGACCCTCAGGTCACGTCGTCGTAGCCGTTGATCCGTTCCCGCCCGCCGTCGTCCTGGGCCGGCAGGGCCGAGGGTGCCGGGGCCGACTCCACCGCACCGATCGGCACGGGCGTCAGGTCCAGGGCGGACGCCTCGTCGTCGTCGAGGTCGGCGTCGGGGTTGCGGCGCTTGCGCCTGCGGTCGTTGATCAGGCACAGGCCGAGTGCGAGGAAGTACAGGGCGATGATCGGGGCCGCCAGCGACATCATCGTGAGCGGGTCACCCGTGGGCGTCGCGAACGCCGCGAAGATCGTGATGCCGAGCACCATGATCCGCCACCAGCTCGCCAGCCGCTTCGCGGTGAGCACACCGGTGAAGTTCAACAGGATCAGCAGCAACGGCAGCTCGAAGGCGAGACCGAACACGACGACCATGCGCGTGACCAGGTCGAGGTAGTCGTCGACCGGCAGCAGGTTGCGCGCGTTCTCCGGCGTGAACTCCAGCAGGATCATCGCGGTCTGCGGGAGGATCTTGTACGCGAGGATGGCGCCGGCGGCGAACAGCGGCGCTCCGGCCCCGACGAAGCCGATGGCGTACTTCTTCTCGTGGCTGTGCAGACCGGGGGCGACGAAGGCCCACAGCTGGTAGAGCCACACCGGAGCGGAGAGCACCACGCCGGCGGTGAGCGAGACCTTCAGGGCGATCGAGAACGGCGCGATGAGGCCGTTCACGGTCATGTCGGCGCAGGGACGGCCGTTGCGCTGCGAGACCACCCCGTTGGTGCAGCCGACGGAGTCCAACATCGGCTTGAGCATGAAGTCGATGAGGTTCTTGTAGAAGAAGGCCGCCACCACGGTGATCACGAGGATCGCCAGGACCGACTTCATCAAGCGGTTTCTCAGCTCACGCAGGTGCTCGACAAGGGGCATCCGCCCTTCGGCGTCCTTGTGCGCTTGACCCTGCTTGCGGGCAGACTTGAGCAACCCACGTCCCTTGTCTCGTTGCAGATGACTGGCGTGACCGGTGAGGCCGCGGGCGATCAGCCCTGCGTGGTGCGGTTCGGCTCGCCGACCGGACGGGCGCTGGTCACGTCACCGGGCGACGCCTGGATCGTGCGCGGGGCGACCGGCTGCTGCGGGGCCTGGTCGGCGACGGGGGCGGCGACGTCCTCGGCCTGCCCGTCCTGCTTCATCGCCTTGGCCTCGCTCTTGAGGATGCGGGCGGACTTGCCGAGCGCGCGCGCCATGTCGGGGAGCTTCTTGGCACCGAACAGCAGGAAGACCACGGCGATGATCAGGAGGAGTTCAAGAGGCTTCAGGTTGCCGATCATGGGCTGACTTCCTTCTCACCGAAACGGCTGGTTGGGGTGGCGGGCGGTGCGGGCCGAAGATCCCGTCACCGCTCCTGCATGGATCGTAACCCCCGGGGGTTAACGGCAGGCAATCACCCGGGCTCTTCCCCGCTTCCTCGGCGGGACGCGCCCGGGTCCGGTCAGGGGGGATGGTACGACCCCGTACGCCAGGTTTCTACGAGGGTACGCCTACCGGCTCGCGGCCCGGCCGGCCCGGGCCAGGTCCGCCGCGGCCCGCTCCAGATCACCGGCGGCCCGCTCCAGGTCGCCCGCGGCCCCGGTGACCCGGCGGCTCGCCTCGGCCACCTGCGCCGACAGCCGCCGCACCGCCAGGAAGACCCGCACGGCCGGCACCGCCAGCACCACGAGACCGAGGAAACCCAGGGCAATCGCGAACATCGGCCACATCATGGGAGGAGCCTAGCGCCGACGCCGCCTCAGACACTGCGCAGGGTGCTCACACCGCCGCCCGTCAGCAGCTCCACTATCCGTTCCCCGGCGGGCTTGCGCACCTGCGCCCCGCACTGGGGGCAGGTGAACGAGTAGAAGGTGCTGCGGCGGCTGCCGCCGATCGCCAGGCGCAGGGCGCCCGCCGCGAGCTCGAAACGCCCCCGGCACTGCGGACACCCCGCCTTGAAGGTGACCGGAGCGCCCCCCGAAGATGACGGCATCGCTCCCCCTAGCCCTGTTCCCCGTATCCCGCGAGTGCCGCTCGCGCGGCGCTGCGCGCGCTCTCCGCCAGCTCCGGAGGCGACACGATCCGCCCCTCCCGGCCCAGCCGGAGCGCGAGCCGGCGCAGCGACGCCGGGTCCGGGCTGCGCAGCGTGATCCGCAGACCGCCACCGGCCAGCTCCTCGGCGCTGTCGTGCGGGTAGTACTCGGCGACCCAGCGGCCGCCGGGGCCGACCTCGACCACGACCTCCGGGTCCTCGGCGGCCGGCTGCACCAGCCCCTCGGACAGGTCGCGCGGCTCGATCGCGGGCGGCTCGGCCCGCTCGTCCAGCAGCCGGATCTCCGCGACCCGGTCCAGCCGGAAGGTGCGCCGGGCCTCGGAGAGGTGGCACCAGCCCTCCATGTACGTGTGGCCCACCGCGAACAGCCGGATCGGGTCGACCTTCCGCTCGGTCAGCTCGTCCCGCGCCGGCGAGTAGTAGCGCAGCCACAGCCTGCGGCGCTCCGCGATGGCCCGGTCGACGTCCGCGAAGACCCCGCCCTCCGACTCGAACGTCACCGACAGGCGGGAGCTGGCGCCCGCCGCCTCGCCGGCGGCCGCCTCCAGCTTCGCGGTGGCCCGCAGCAGGGCGTCGCGGTCGCTCTCGCGCAGCCCGGGCAGCGTCGCCACCGCGCGGGCGGCGACCAGCAGCGCGGTCGCCTCGTCGGCGGCCAACCGCAACGGCTCCGCCGTCGACTCCCCCGACGCGTCGGGGTTGCGCCACCAGATGCGCTCCCCGTCGGTGTCGATGTCGAGCAGGTCCCCGCCCCGGAAGCTCGTCCCGCACATCGGCAGCACGTCGAGGTCCGAGATCAGCTCGTCCTCGGTGATCCCGAAGGCGCGCGCGACGTCCGCGACGTGCGCCCCGGGGCGTTCGCGCAGGTACGTCACCAAGGACAGCATCCGGCGGGTCTGGTCAATGGCGTTCGCAGCCATGCTGGTACGTCTCCCCCTCAGGGCGTGCGTTCATGACATCGGAGCGGTACGGATTTCCCGGCGCGGTGGCTCCCCGCCGCGGCCGGTCAGCCGAGCGCGACGGCGCGCAGCCGGTCCATCACATCGGCCCGCAGATCGGCGGGTTCCACCACCACCACGTCCGGGCCGAACTCCACGAGCCAGGCGTCCAGGCCGTGCCCGTACGGGATCTCCAGCTCATCCCAACCGTCGTCGCCCTCCTTGACGGAGCCGGCCTTGGCCCGCAGCGGGTACCCGGACCCGGACCGCAGCCGGATCCTCGCGGTGCGGTCCGCGCTCTCCCCGGCCCAGCTCGCCACGGTCTCCCGCACCGTCACCACGTCCGGCACCGGCGCGGTGTACCTGCCCGCCCGCGAGCGGACCTTGCCGGTGATCCGCGACAGCCGGAACACCCGCTCCGCCTCCCGGTCGCGGTCGAAACCGGCCAGGTACCAGTGACCCCGCCAGCACTCCAGCGCCCACGGCTCGACCTGCCGGGTCTCGGGGTGGGCGGCGGTGGACTTGCGGTAGTCGAAGACCACCGGCCGCCGGTCCCGACAGGCCAGCATCAGCGGCTCGAAGGCCGCCTCGTGGACCGGGATGCGCGGCTCGATCGCGCTGTGCTGGCCCTCGTACGGGTCGCCGGCCTCCGGCATCCCGCCCGCGCGCAGCTTCTGCAGCGCCCCGCTGGCGGCGCCCGCCAGCCGGGCCTGCTGCCACACCTTGGCCGCCAGCCCCAGGGCGGCGGCCTCCTCGGCGTCCAACGAGACGGGGGGCAGCCGGTTGCTGTCCCGGCGGGCCAGATAGCCGGTCTCGCCCTCCAGGTTCTCCACCGTCTCGATCACCAGACCGAGTTCCCGCAGGTCGTCCTTGTCCCGCTCGAACATGCGGTTGAAGGACTCGTCGTTCCCCGCCTCCAGGTACGCCTCGATGGAACCCCGCAGCTCACGCTTGCTCAGCGGCCTACGGGTCCCCAGCAGACACAACGCCAGGTTCATCAGCCGCTCGGCCTTGGCAATCGCCATCGACGCCCTTCCGCCCTTCCCCACGTACACCCGCCGGCGTACAGACCCGTGACCGTTGACCGTACCGCCCCGAAGGGCCCCGGCAAAAGCGAGGGCCCCCGCCTCACGGCGGGGGCCCCACAGCTGTGACGCGAGGTCGATCAGGCGGCCATCAGGTCACAGACGAAGATCAGCGTCTCGCCCGGGGCGATCACGCCGCCGCCGGCGCCGCGCTCACCGTACGCGAGGTCCGAGGGGATCGTGATCTTGCGACGGCCACCGACCTTCATGCCCTGGACACCCTGGTCCCAGCCCTTGATGACCTGGCCGACACCCAGCTGGAAGTCCAGCGGGGCGCCGCGGTTCCAGGAGGCGTCGAACTCCTCGCCGGTCGAGAACGCCACACCCACGTAGTGGACCTTGACGAACGCGCCGGCCTTGGCCTCGGCGCCGTCGCCCACCCAGATGTCCTCGACCACGAGCTCGGTCGGGGCGGGGCCCTCGGGGAAGTCGATCTCGGGCTTCTCGAGCTTGTCGCTCACGGAACTGCTCCTCATACGAACCAACAGGGGGCGCCTCCCGGCCTGGGCCGGGGGAAACCGGAACCAGTGTTACATCACCGAGAGGATGTCGAGGCTGAACACCAGGGTCGAATTGGCCGGGATCGTCCCCTGCTCCTTGTCACCGAACGCCTGGTCCGGCGGGATCACCAGCAGAATCCGGCTGCCCGCCTTCTTGCCCAGGATGCCGTCCTTGAGACCCTTGACCGACAGATCCGACAGCGGCCACGTCACCACCGTGTCGGTGGCGTAGGTGCTCTCGAAGGTCTTGTCGTCCTTCCAGGTCTTGCCGTTGAACTTCACGATGACCGTGTCGGTGTCCTTCACGACGGGGCCGTCGCTTTCCAGGACGTAGTTCGACACCAGCTTCGTCGGCGCGGCACTGTCCTTCGGGACGGTCACGGAGACTTCCTTGCCGTCCGTGTTCGTACCGACCTTCGGCAGGTCCTTGTCGTCCTGCGCCACTTCCTTGCCCGTCGCGGACACCGGGACGCTCGCGCCCTTGACGATGTCCACCACGAACACGAGCGTGGCGTTCGCCTTGATCTTGTCGCCCGAACCCTGCGCGCCGTAACCCAGGTCCGGCGGGATCACCAGCTCGACCCGGCTGCCGACCTTCTGACCCTGCAGACCCTGGTCCCAGCCCTTGATGACCTGGCCCGCGCCGAGCGTCACATCGAAGGTCTTGCCCTTGCTGAAGCTCTCGTCGAAGGGCTCCTTGCCGTCCCACACCTGGCCGTAGTAATTGACCTGGGCGACGTCCTTGGCCTTCAACACCGGGCCCTTGCCCTCGCTGACGACCACCACCTTCAACTGCTTCGGCGGGTCGCCCTTCCCCTTCGACAGGGTCGGCTTCTCCCCGAACGCGGCGCCCTTCGTGATCGCGGGCACCCCGTTCTTCATCTGGGCGGAATCGGAGCCGCTGTCGTCACCGCAGGCTGCCGTCGTCAGCAGCAGCAGGGGTACGACCAGCAGGCCGGCAAGTCGGCGCACGTGTTCCTCAGATCTCAGACGGCAACGGTCGCCCGCCACTCTAAGGCGTGGACGGGGCCCCGTACGAGACGCGTACGGGGCCCCGGCCAAGATCAGCGGGATGTCACGCTTTGCCGCCACCCACCGTCGGCTACATACCGGCGATCAGCTTCTCCACCCGATCGTCCACCGAACGGAACGGGTCCTTGCACAGCACCGTGCGCTGAGCCTGGTCGTTCAACTTCAGGTGCACCCAGTCGACGGTGAAATCCCGCCGCTGCTCCTGCGCCCGACGGATGAAATCGCCGCGCAGGCGCGCCCTCGTCGTCTGCGGGGGCACCGACTTCCCCTCGAAGATCTTGAGGTCGTTGCAGATCCGAGCCGCCTGCCCCTTGCGCTCCAGCAGGTAGTACAGCCCGCGCCGACGGTGGATGTCGTGATACGCGAGGTCTATCTGCGCCACCCGCGGATTGGACATCGTCATGTTGTGCTTGCCCCGGTACCGCTCGATCAACTGGTACTTCATGACCCAGTCGATCTCGGTCCCGATCCGGTCCAGGTCCTCCGCCTCGATCGCGTCGAGGGTACGACCCCACAGCTCCAGCACCTGCTCCACGACACCCGTACGGATCCCCCGCCGCTCGGCGAAGTCCAGGGCCTTGTCGTAGTACTCGCGCTGGATCTCCAACGCCGACGCCTCACGCCCACTGGCCAGGCGCACCTTGCGCTGACCGGTGATGTCGTGGCTGACCTCCCGGATCGCCCGGATCGGGTTCTCCAAGGTCAGGTCCCGCATCACGGTCCCCGCCTCGATCATCCGCAGCACCAGGTCCGTGGCGCCCACCTTGAGCAGCATGGTCGTCTCGGACATGTTCGAGTCCCCGACGATCACGTGCAGCCGGCGGTACCGCTCCGCGTCCGCGTGCGGCTCGTCCCGCGTGTTGATGATCGGCCGCGACCGGGTCGTGGCCGAGCTGACGCCCTCCCAGATGTGCTCCGCGCGCTGACTCACGCAGTAGACCGCGCCCCGAGGCGTCTGCAGGACCTTGCCCGCACCACAGATCAACTGGCGCGTGACGAGGAACGGGATCAGGATGTCCGCCAGGCGGGAGAATTCACCGTGCCGGGCCACCAGGTAGTTCTCGTGGCAGCCGTACGAATTGCCCGCCGAGTCGGTGTTGTTCTTGAAGAGGTAGACGTCGCCCGCGATCCCCTCCTCGTGCAGGCGACGTTCGGCATCGACGAGCAAACCTTCGAGAATGCGCTCGCCGGCCTTGTCGTGGGTGACCAGCTCGGTCAGGTTGTCGCATTCGGGAGTTGCGTATTCCGGATGCGAACCCACATCGAGGTACAGGCGGGCGCCGTTCCGCAGGAAGACATTGCTGCTGCGGCCCCATGACACAACACGGCGGAAGAGGTAGCGCGCCACTTCGTCAGGTGACAGTCGGCGCTGTCCCCTGAACGTGCACGTGACGCCGTACTCGTTCTCCAGCCCGAAAATGCGGCGGTCCATGACTGAACATTACGCCTTCTGCCCTCTTCTGAAACCGGGTTCGAGAGCGGGGTTCCGATCAGTTTCCCGCGAAGGGCTCCGACACGCCGTCCGCACGAGCCGCGCCGGCCTGCCCCGGCACCCGCCCCGCACCCTCCACGACGGACCCCGCCACCGCCCGACCCCGCCCCGCCGAAGCCAACACCCGCTGAGTGGCCATCAGCACCAGCAACGCCGCGCCACCCGCCACGCTCGCCACGGCGAAACCCGCCGCCGTACCCCCCAGTTCCACCGCCGGCCCCGCGGCCGCCGTCCCGATCGCCGCCCCCACCCCGAAGAAGGTCACCAACCACGAGAACGCCTCCGTCACCGTCCCCTCCGGAGCGTGCCGGTCCACCACGATGAACGCACACGCGATCGCCGGCGCCAGGAACACCCCCGCCAACGCCGTCAGCGCCGTCATCGCCACCGCCCCCGGCACCCACATCAACGGCAGGTAACACACCGCCAGCAACGCCACCAACAGCCGCAGCCGCCGCTCCGGCGCCCCCGTCCACTGCCGCGCCCCGTACAGCACCCCGCCGACCAGCGCCCCCAACCCCAAAGCCGCCATCAACCGGCCGTACACCGCCTGACCACCATGACCGTCCGCGTACGCCACACCCGCCACCGTGATCGACCCCAACGCCGTACCCACGAAGAAGAACGCCCCCAGCAGCGCCAACAGACCCCGCGACCGCAACGCGCCGAGCCAATGCGCCTCGCGCGGAGCCGAACGCCACGCCCGCGAAGGCTCCGACACCACCACCGACAGGGCGCCCAGCACCCCGATCGCATTCAGCAGCACCAAGGCCACCGCCGGATCCCACAGCGACACGAACAACGTCACCAGCAGCGGACCGACCGTGAACATCACCTCCTGGGCCACCGCGTCCATCGCGTACGCCGCATGGACCCGCTCCTCCTTGCCGCCCAGCACCGACGGCCACAGCGCCCGCAGGCCCCCCTCCAGCGGCGGCGTGAACAACCCCGCCACCACCACCGCCGCGTACGCCGCCGCCACCGACCCCGTCCCCACGAACGCCAGCCACACCATCCCCAGCGCCGACACCACCGCCGCCGGCAACTGCACCCGCGGCTGCCCGTACACGTCCACCGCCCGACCCAGCAACGGCTGCCCCACCGCGTTCGCCACCCCGTACACGGCCGCCAACGCGCCCGCGAGGCTGTAACCGCCCCCCTCCGACCGCGTGAACAACACGATCGCGATCGGCGCCGTCGCGTTCGGCAACCGACCTATCAGCGTCCCCGCCAGCAGCCTCGCGGCATGCCGGGTTTTGAGCAGCTCCGCATAACCCGCGGCCATGTCCGCCCCTTCCTGCCCGGATCAAGCCGGAGTAATACGTATAACGTGACCCGCCATACGTACCATGGCCACAACCCGCCAGTCCAGACGACGCCCACCACCACCCCACCCCACACCCCCCGTGACCTCGGACAACAGGAGCCCAGCGTGACGAGACCCACCAGCCGCGACGTCGCCAACGCCGCCGGGGTCTCCCAGGCCACCGTCTCCCTCGTCCTCGGCGACAAATGGCGCGGCCGCGTCTCCGAACGCACCGCCGCCCTCGTCCGCGAAACCGCCACCCACATCGGCTACCGCCCCAACCTCGCCGCCCGCAACCTCCGCCTCGGCAGCACCCGCACCGCCCTCCTCGTCGTCCCCGCCCTCACCAACGAATTCTTCGCCCGCGTCTACACCGGCGCCGCCCAAGTCGCCGCCGAACACGGCTTCGGCGTCGTCCTCTACCCCTCCCCCGACGGCACCGGCCCCGCCCGCGACCCCTTCGCCTCCGCCCGCGCCGCCCTCGACGGTGTCATCGCCTCCTCCATGGCCGCCGACGCCCTCGACGCCATCGGCGGCAACAGTCTCCCCCTCGTCATGCTCGACAGCGACCCCACCGCCCACACCGCCGCCGCCCACGTCAACCTCGACATGGCTGACGGCATGCGCCAAACCGCCCGACACCTCCTCGCCCTCGGCCACCGCCGCTTCCTCCACCTCGCCTCCGCCGTCGACTCCTGGACCTTCCACATCCGCGCCCGCGCCCTCGCCGACCTCCTCGAAGCCCCCACCGAGCTGCGCACCGTACGCGCCCCCCTCACCGTCACCGGCGCCCGCACCGCCCTCGAAGCCGCCCTCACCACCCCCGGCAGCACCCGCCCCACCGCCGTCGTCTGCGACGACGACATCCTCGCCGCCGGCGCCTGCAAAGCCGCCCGCCGGCTCGGCCTGCGCGTCCCCGACGACCTCTCCGTCACCGGCTTCGACGACCTCGCCCTCGCCACCGCCGTCGAACCCGAACTCACCACCGTCCGCCTCCCCGCCGAACACGTCGGCCGCCAAGGCATGACCGCACTCCTCGCCGTCCTCGACGGCACCGACTGGTCCGCCCCCGACATCCCCGTCGAACTCGTCGTCCGCGACTCCTCCGGCCCCGCCCCCCGAGCCTGAACACGACGAAGCCCCGGCCCGCCGCAACGGCAGACCGGGGCTCCCCCGAACGCACTACTCCGCGTCGTCCTCCGGACCCTCGTCGTTCGACACCGCGTCGGCCTGCGCCGCCGCCGGCACGTCCGCCTCCAACAACCGCGCCAACTGCCGACCCCGGATCCGCTTGAACTTCCGCTGCTGCGGCCGCGTACGGTCCAACACCGCGACCTCCAACCGCTCCGCCGGAATCGACTTGTCCGCACCGCTCGCCTGACTGGACAGCGCCTGCACCGCCAGCTTCAACGCCTCGGACAACGTCATCCCGTCCTGGTGCCGCTGGTCCAGGAACGTACTGATCTGCTCGGCATTGCCACCGACCGCGACCGAACCGTGCTCATCCACGATCGAACCGTCATGCGGCAACCGATAGATCTGGTCCCCCGCGGCCGTCGCACCGACCTCCGCCACCACCAACTCCACCTCGTACGGCTTCTCGCCCGCACTGGAGAAGATGGTGCCCAGCGTCTGCGCGTACACGTTCGCCAAACCACGCGCCGTCACGTCATCGCGGTCATAGGTGTACCCGCGCAGATCCGCGTACCGCACACCACCGATCCGCAGGTTCTCGTACTCGTTGTACTTGCCGGCGGCCGCGAAGCCGATCCGGTCATAGATCTCGCTGAACTTGTGCAGCGCACGGGACGGGTTCTCCCCGACGAACACGATGCCGTCGGCATACTGCAACACGACAAGGCTGCGACCGCGGGCGATGCCCTTCCGGGCGTATTCCGCCCGGTCGGCCATGGCCTGCTGGGGTGACACATAGAACGGAGTCGACACCGGCTGTCCGTCCCTTTCTTCCGGTTCCTACGGGGGCGACGGATGGTCAGAGCAGGGCGGCGCGCGGGCCGTCCGGCTGCTCCAGCCGACGGTTGGTGACCGTACGGGCGATTTCCTGCGACTCGTCGTCGCTCAACCTGCGGAAACCCTCATCGGTGATGACGGTGACGATGGGATAGATGTGACGGTAGAGATCCGGCCCACCGGTCGCCGAGTCGTCATCGGCGGCGTCGTACAGCGCCTGCACGACCAGCGTGGTGGCCTGCTCCTCCGTCAGGTCGGGACGGTAGAGCTTCTTCATCGAACCCTTGGCGAAGATCGAGCCCGAACCGGTCGCGGCGAACCCGTGCTCCTCGGAACGGCCGCCGGTCACGTCGTAGGAGAAGATCCGACCCTTCTCCTTGGCCTCGTCGTACCCCGCGAACAGCGGCACGACCGCCAGCCCCTGCATCGCCATCCCCAGATTGCTCCGGATCATGGTGGACAGCCGGTTCGCCTTGCCCTCCAGCGAAAGGGTCGCCCCCTCCACCTTCTCGAAGTGCTCCAACTCCAACTGGAACAGCTTCACCATCTCCACGGCCAGACCGGCCGTACCGGCGATGCCCACGGCGGAGTACTCGTCGGCCGGGAACACCTTCTCGATGTCCCGCTGCGCGATCATGTTCCCCATGGTCGCCCGCCGGTCACCGGCCAGCACCACCCCGCCGGGGAACGTGACGGCCACGATGGTCGTCCCGTGCGGCGCCTCGACGATCCCCTCCGGCAACCTGCGATTGCCGGGCAACATCTCGGGCGCCTGCGCGCCCAGGAAGTCCATGAAGGACGAGGACCCCGGCGTCAGGAAGGCTGCCGGTAGACGCCCTGTGCCGCGATTGTTGGCTTCCACAGGTTTCCTTCCACGTAAGCGGCTGCACGCCGTATGACGTCCGGCCGATCCTTGAACTGCCCCAGTGCGGCGTTACAGCTGAAGCACAGTACGCCTCGGACCTTACCCGTCTGATGATCGTGATCAACATGCTCTGCGGGAGCTGTCCGGCAGAGCAGGCAGGTTCCACCTTGAGCCGCGATCATGTCGTCGCGTTCGGCCTCGGTGATGCCGTACTTGCGCTTGAAGTAGCTCGCGCGATTCCGTTGAGCGCTACAGATTCGGCAGTAGCTGCTCCAGCCGTCGGATGAAGTCTTATTGGGTTCCCATTCCGAATGGGGTTTGATTTCCCCGCACTGCGGGCACCGCTTGTGGCCGGACGGCACGGCCACCTTTTGCCGTACCGTCCGCCCCTTCGCGAGCTCGCGTACTCGAGGCTGTTCTGCCTGACAAGCCCGGCAATACGCCTGAAGGCCATCCTTCATTGCCCGATTGGACGCGAACCCAGCCCGCGACCTGTACGTCTTGCAGCGCGAGCATCGCTTCGTCCCCTCGATTCCGTCCATCCCCCGCCCCCTGCGGAACCTTCGAATCGAAGGCTAAAGGACCGAACAGGCCCTCACTCGCCACCCTTTTGCACGAATGACCTCACGAAATCCTCGGCATTCTCCTCCAAGACGTCGTCGATCTCGTCCAGTACCGAGTCGACGTCGTCGGAGAGCTTCTCCTGGCGCTCCTTGAGGTCGGTCGATTCCTCGACCGCCGCCTCCTCGACCTCCTCGGTCGAGCGCGTCGCCTTCTGCTGTCCGCCGCCGGTGTCCTTGGTCGCCATGTCTACCTCACCCCGCTCGGTTCGCACGCTCACGTCGAGAGATCCCGGACCGGGACCTCTCCCAAGATCAGACCCTATGTCGGACCCTACAAGGAGGGTCCGACATTCGTCCCCGCACTTTCATAACGTCCGGGTGTTCCCATGATTCCCAGACCGGGCCCCTTTCAGGCCCCGCCCGGGTCCCGGAAAGGGGGCGGGCCGGGATCAGCGGCCCGACAGCACCCGCACCAGGTCCTCCGCCGTGCGGCAGCGGTCCAGGAGCTCCTTCACGTGCGCCCGCGTCCCCCGCAGGGGCTCCAGCGTGGGCACGCGCTGGAGGGAGTCGTGGCCCGGGAGGTCGAAGATCACCGAGTCCCAGGAGGCCGCGGCGACGTCGTCCGCGTACTGCTCCAGGCACCGGCCCCGGAAGTAGGCCCGGGTGTCCTCCGGGGGCTTGCCCTCGGCCCGCTCCACCGCCGGCTCCTCCAGCAGCCGCTTCATCTTGCCGCGGGCCACCAGGCGGTTGTAGAGGCCCTTCTCGGGGCGTACGTCGGCGTACTGGAGGTCCACCAGGTGCAGCCGCGCGGCGTCCCAGTCGAGTCCGTCGCGCCTGCGGTAGCCCTCCAGCAGTTCCCGTTTCGCGATCCAGTCCAGCTCCCCCGACAGGCTCATGGGGTCGGTCTCCAGCCGGCCCAGGACGTCCTCCCACCGAGTGAGGACGTCCTTGGTCTGCTCGTCCGCGTCCGTCCCGAACCGCTCGTCGACGTACTTGCGCGCCAGCTCGAAGTACTCCATCTGCAGTTGCACGGCGGTGAGTGTGCGGCCGCTGCGCAGCGTGATGAGGTGCTGGAGGTCGGGGTCGTGGGAGACCTGGTGGAGGGTGCGTACGGGCTGGTCGACGGCGAGGTCGACGTTGATGAAGCCGTCTTCGATCATGGACAGGACCAGGGCGGTCGTGCCCAGTTTCAGGTAGGTGGAGATCTCGGAGAGGTTGGCGTCGCCGATGATCACGTGGAGGCGGCGGTATTTCTCCGCGTCGGAGTGGGGTTCGTCGCGGGTGTTGATGATGGGGCGCTTGAGGGTGGTCTCCAGGCCGACCTCGACTTCGAAGTAGTCGGCGCGCTGGCTGATCTGGAAGCCGTGGTCGCGGCCGTCCTGGCCGATGCCGACGCGTCCTGCGCCGGTGACGACCTGGCGGGAGACGAAGAAGGGGGTCAGGTGGCGCACGATGTCGGAGAAGGGGGTTTCCCGCTTCATCAGGTAGTTCTCGTGCGTGCCGTAGGAGGCGCCCTTGTTGTCCGTGTTGTTCTTGTAGAGGTGGATGGGCTGGGCGCCGGGGAGCCGGGCGGCGCGTTCGGCGGCCTCGGCCATGATCCGTTCGCCGGCTTTGTCCCAGAGGACGGCGTCGAGCGGGTTGGTGATCTCGGGGGAGCTGTATTCGGGGTGCGCGTGGTCGACGTAGAGGCGGGCGCCGTTGGTGAGGATCACGTTGGCGAGGCCGATGTCCTCGTCGGTGAGCTGGCTGTTGTCGGCGGCCTCGCGGGCGAGGTCGAAGCCGCGGGCGTCCCGCAGCGGGTTCTCCTCCTCGAAGTCCCAGCGGGCTCGGCGCGCCCGGTGCATCGCCGCCGCGTAGGCGTTGACGATCTGGGACGAGGTGAGCATGGCATTGGCGTTCGGGTGTCCTGGGACGGAGATCCCGTACTCCGTCTCGATCCCCATTACTCGCCGTACGGTCATGCGGCCCTCCTTGCCCGGCGGCGCTCCTGTTCGGGAGCGGCGCTCAAGTACCGCTGGTGCTCCGATGCGTCGTGTGCGGCGTCCGTCCCCGCACTGCGCGACCTGCGGTACGGAAGAGCCTAGAACCACTCCGCGCTGGTGGGGAGATCATTTCGGTCATTGAATTTGTCCTGCCACCGGCTGGAAATGCAGTCGGTAAAGCGGTCGGGGGGGGGGGGCCCCCGGGGGGGGCCCCCCCCCCCCCCCCCGTGTTAGGGGTTGTTTGGGGGGGTTTGGGACCCGGGGGTTGGGGGGGGGGGGGGGGGCGCGGG